>NZ_AP024895.1:3021570-3625884 GCF_024347055.1 Vibrio porteresiae DSM 19223 | reverse complement strand
ATGCTTTATCACGAAACATTTGACGTCATTGTGGTTGGTGGCGGTCACGCAGGAACGGAAGCCGCTTTAGCCGCCGCTCGTACTGGCCAAAAAACTCTTCTGCTTACACATAACATTGATACTTTAGGACAAATGTCATGCAACCCTGCAATTGGTGGGATTGGTAAAGGTCATTTGGTAAAAGAAGTCGATGCTATGGGTGGTTTAATGGCTGAAGCCATTGATCACGCAGGTATTCAATTTAGAACGCTTAACGCGTCTAAAGGTCCAGCGGTTCGTGCAACTCGTGCACAAGCTGACCGTGCTCTGTATAAAGCGTATGTTCGCAATACGTTGGAAAATACTTCTAATTTAACTCTGTTCCAGCAACCAGCCGACGATCTGATTGTCGAAAACGATCAAGTACGCGGCGTTGTAACGAAAATGGGTCTTAAATTCCACGCTAAAGCTGTGGTATTAACCGTAGGTACTTTCCTTGGTGGTAAGATCCATATTGGTTTAGAAAACTATGCTGGTGGTCGCGCTGGGGATCCACCATCGATCGCATTAGCTCATCGTCTACGCGAATTGCCTTTCCGTGTTGATCGTCTGAAAACAGGCACACCACCACGTATTGATGGCAACAGTGTCGATTTTTCTGTGCTTGAACAACAACACGGCGATAACCCTGCACCAGTCATGTCTTTCATGGGACGTCGTGAACAACATCCACGTCAAATTCCATGTTTCATTACTCATACTAATGAAAAAACGCATGATGTAATTCGCGCTAACTTAGATCGCAGTCCAATGTACGCTGGGGTCATTGAAGGTATTGGTCCGCGTTACTGTCCTTCAATCGAAGATAAAGTGATGCGTTTTGCTGATAAAAACAGTCACCAGATTTTCATTGAACCAGAAGGTTTAAATACCACTGAATTGTATCCAAATGGTATCTCCACCAGCTTACCGTTTGATGTTCAAGTCCAGATCGTTCGTTCGATGAAAGGTTTTGAGAATGCCCACATCGTTCGTCCAGGTTACGCGATTGAATACGATTTCTTTGATCCTCGTGATTTGAAACATACCTATGAAACTAAGTACATCAAAGGTCTGTTCTTTGCAGGTCAAATCAATGGTACAACGGGTTACGAAGAGGCTGCTGCACAGGGCTTGATGGCTGGTTTGAACGCAAGCCTATTTAGCCAAGAAAAAGAAGGCTGGAGTCCTCGTCGTGATCAAGCCTACATGGGCGTATTGATCGACGATCTTTCTACTCTTGGCACGAAAGAACCGTACCGTATGTTTACTTCACGTGCGGAATACCGTTTGTTACTTCGTGAAGATAACGCTGATCTTCGTTTGACTGCTCAAGCTCATGAATTTGGTTTGATTAGTGAAGAGCGTTGGGTTCGTTTCAACCAAAAATTAGAAAATATGGAACTCGAACGCCAACGTTTGAAATCCATTTGGGTGAATCCGAATACACAAGGTATCGACTCACTAAACTCACTGCTTAAGACTCCAATGACTCGTGAAGCAAGTGGTGAAGATT
Organism: Vibrio porteresiae DSM 19223; assembly: GCF_024347055.1. Classification (NCBI taxonomy): domain Bacteria; kingdom Pseudomonadati; phylum Pseudomonadota; class Gammaproteobacteria; order Vibrionales; family Vibrionaceae; genus Vibrio; species Vibrio porteresiae. Next base: position 3,624,350 of record NZ_AP024895.1, on the reverse strand, counting down.
TATTACGTCGTCCAGAAATGAACTACGAAATGCTGACATCTTTTGATGCTTTTGCACCAGCAATGGAAGATGTACAAGCTGCAGAGCAAGTAGAGATCCAAGTGAAATACGAAGGCTACATTTCACGTCAGCAAGATGAAATTGAAAAATCATTGCGTCATGAAAATACTAAGTTGCCTCTTGATTTGGATTATAAGCAAGTAAAAGGCTTATCTAACGAAGTGGTTCTGAAACTTAATGCGGCAAAACCAGAAAGTATTGGTGTTGCATCACGTATTTCAGGAATTACTCCTGCGGCAATCTCTATCTTACTGGTACACCTGAAAAAGAACGGTATGCTTAAGAAAGGGGAAGCAGCGTAATGACCCAGTTGCGAGTCAAACTAGATAGCTTGATTGCTCAGACTTCATTGGATGTTTCTGAGCGTCAACGTGAGCAATTGGTTGGTTATGTTGAGCTCCTCAATAAATGGAATAAAGCGTACAATTTGACCTCAGTACGAGATCCGATGGAGATGTTGGTGAAACATATCCTCGATAGTATCGTGGTGAGTCCTTCTCTCGAGGGGAATCGATTCATTGATGTCGGCACTGGCCCTGGTTTACCAGGTATTCCACTTGCCATCATGAATCCAGACAAAGAATTTGTGCTACTAGATAGCTTGGGTAAACGTATTCGGTTTATCAAACAAGTTATCCATGAACTGAAGATCACCAATGTGACTCCAGTTCAAAGTCGAGTTGAAGAATATGAAGCGGGTAACGGTTTTGATGCTGTGTTGAGCCGAGCGTTTGCCTCTATGGTAGATATGGTGACTTGGTGTCACCATCTACCAAAACAGGAAAATGGGCTGTTCTTGGCTTTGAAAGGTCATGTTGCTCAAGACGAAATCGATCAGTTACCTGACTGGTGTTCTGTGAACTGTGTCAAATCTTTGGAAGTTCCTGAGTTGGAAGGTGAGCGTCATCTTGTAATCTTATCGCGCAAGGGATAACAACGAGGCACACCGTGGGTAAAATCGTAGCAATCGCCAACCAGAAGGGTGGTGTTGGTAAAACAACAACGTGTATTAACTTGGCTGCATCTATGGCTGCGACTAAACGTAAAATTTTAGTCGTAGATTTGGATCCGCAAGGAAACGCAACCATGGCCAGCGGTGTCGACAAATATCAGGTTGACGCAACAGCTTACGAGCTTTTGGTTGAAGATGCTCCATTTGAAGATGTGGTATGTCGTAAAACCTCGGGCAATTATGATTTGATTGCGGCGAACGGTGATGTGACTGCCGCAGAAATCAAGCTAATGGAAGTGTTTGCTCGTGAAGTGCGCCTGAAGAATGCATTAGCATCAGTGCGTGATAACTACGATTACATCTTTATCGATTGCCCACCAGCATTGAACTTACTGACCATCAATGCCATGGCAGCTGCAGATTCGGTTTTGGTTCCTATGCAATGCGAGTATTTTGCTCTTGAGGGCTTAACCGCATTGATGGATACCATCAGTAAACTTGCTGCAGTTGTGAATGAGAATCTAAAGATCGAGGGTCTACTAAGAACCATGTATGATCCTCGTAATCGCCTAGCTAACGAAGTTTCCGATCAACTGAAAAAACACTTTGGTGATAAAGTGTACCGTACAGTGATTCCTCGAAACGTACGTTTAGCGGAGGCTCCTAGTCATGGCAAACCAGCCATGTACTATGACAAGTATTCAGCTGGCGCGAAAGCGTATTTGGCGCTCGCTGGCGAGATGCTTCGTCGCGAAGAAGTTCCCGCATAATGATTTAACTTAAGGAATTCATCTACATGTCCACGTCTAAACGCGGTTTAGGAAAAGGGCTGGATGCCTTGTTAGCAACCAGCTCTATGGCTCGTGAAAAGCAACAAGTTGCGTCCAATAGTCAGGCAATGTCCTCTGATGCAGATCTTACTGACCTTGCTATCACAAGCTTAAAACCAGGTGTTTATCAACCACGTAAAGACATGTCTCCTGAAGCTCTTGAAGAGTTATCAGCTTCAATCCAATCACAAGGAATTATTCAGCCTATCGTCGTTCGTCCGTTAGCGACTGGCGGCTATGAGATTATTGCTGGTGAGCGCCGTTGGCGAGCTGCTCGTCATGCTGGCTTAAAACAGGTTCCTTGTATTATTAAACGCGTAGACGATAGAGCAGCTGTCGCTATGGCGTTGATTGAAAATATTCAACGAGAAGACCTCAACGCTATTGAGGAAGCTCAGGCGCTAGAGCGCCTACAAGATGAGTTTAAGTTAACCCACCAACAAGTTGCTGATGTGATAGGTAAATCACGCACAACTGTCAGTAATTTACTGCGTTTGAATCAATTAGATGATCAAGTTAAACGTTTTGTTGAAACAAAACAGTTAGAAATGGGTCATGCACGAGCATTATTGATGCTTGAAGGCGAGCGCCAAGTCGAAATTGCAGGGCGTGTAGCCAAAAAACAACTTACAGTGCGTCAAACTGAGCAACTTGTTAAAAAGTGCTTATCTGGGGTATCTGACGAGAAAAACGTGGTAGAAGACCTAGAAATTCAACAAATATCACAGAATCTTAGCGAAAAGTTAGGGGCAAAAGTTTCTATTGTTCGATCAGCGAGTGGAAAGGCTAAATTGACAATAAGTCTTGATGAACCTCACAAATTAGAACAAGTGATTGCCAAGCTAGAACGCTAAATGAGATAATTGATTTAAATCAATTGTAAAAAACAACTTTCCAGCTAAAAAGTTGTCGAGTTGTAAGCAAAACTGTAACTTTTTGTGGTATTTGCATTGCCAAACTTCATGGCGGATGTATAAAATTTTTTTAGCATGGTCTCAGACTTTGTGTTGTTGAGTCTGCGACGATTATGTGAGGTAAGAATACATGGTAGCTGCGATAGCTAGACCAGGACGAGAGCTCGCAAAGCAATTGTTATTGATCCAGTTCTTCGCGGTTATTATTTTGGCAACAGGAATGGCTGTTGTGGTTAATGCTGAATGGGGACTTTCTGCGCTAATAGGCGGGGGCATTTTTGTCATCGCTAATGCTGTATTCGCGCTATGTGCTTTTATGTTTGGTGGGGCTCGGGCTGCAAAACGCATCACCGCGTCCTTCTACACAGGCGAAGCATTGAAAATCCTCATTACCATTGCACTCTTTTCTGCGGCTTACATGTATGTCCAGGTGGAACTTGTTCCTCTGAAACTGGCCTATTTACTGGCTCTGGGTATCAATATCTGTGCGCCAGTACTATTTATTAACAACAAAAAAATAGGATGAGTTATGGCTGCGCCAGGTGAAGCGCTTACACCTTCCGGTTATATCGATCACCATTTGTCAAACCTATCATTGGCTCGTATTTCTGAGCACTTTGATTTGGGCTGGCATATTAGTGAAACGAGTTTCTGGAACGTTCATATCGATAGCCTGTTTTTTTCTTTGTTTACTGGATTGGTTTTCCTTTGGATTTTCCGTTCAGTTGCGAAGAAGGCAACAGTAGGTGTACCAGGCAAGCTACAGTGTTTTGTGGAAATTTTGGTGGAATTTGTCGATCAGAACGTCAAAGACACCTTTCATGGCCGCAATCCGCTTATAGCACCGCTGGCACTGACTATCTTTTGTTGGGTATTGCTAATGAATATCATGGACTTAGTTCCAATCGATTTCTTGCCTTATCCAGCACAACATTGGCTTGGAGTTCCTTATTTGAAGGTAGTTCCGTCGGCTGATGTGAATATCACCATGGCTATGGCTCTAGGCGTTTTCGCTCTGATGATTTTCTACAGCATCAAAGTGAAGGGTCTAGGTGGGTTCGTGAAAGAATTGGCTTTACATCCATTCAATCACCCAATCATGATTCCGTTTAACCTGCTTATTGAAGTGGTGTCGCTACTGGCAAAACCTCTTTCACTAGGTATGCGTCTATTCGGTAACATGTTCGCGGGTGAGGTTGTATTCATTCTAATCGCGGCAATGCTACCTTGGTGGTTACAATGGATGGGTTCACTACCGTGGGCTATTTTCCATATTCTGGTAATTTTGATTCAGGCATTCGTGTTCATGATGTTGACTATCGTCTATCTATCTATGGCTCACGAAGACCAAGATCATTGATTTTTTATTCTGATTTTTAAGCTTTTATTGGGCACTTTAGCCAACAATTATTATTGGAGATAGTAATGGAAACTTTACTGAGCTTTTCTGCAATCGCCGTGGGTATTATCGTCGGTCTTGCTTCTCTAGGTACAGCGATTGGTTTCGCTCTTCTAGGCGGTAAATTCCTCGAAGGCGCAGCTCGCCAACCTGAAATGGCTCCTATGCTGCAAGTTAAGATGTTCATCATCGCAGGTCTGCTCGATGCGGTTCCAATGATCGGTATCGTTATCGCACTTCTATTCACTTTCGCTAACCCATTTGTTGGTCAACTAGGTTAATTCTCGATTTCAGTGACAAAACTCGCAGGAGTTTTGTCTTGGATTAATTAACACAAGTCTGTCCATATAGGGGGTAGCTGTTGTGAATATGAACGCAACTCTGTTAGGTCAAGCTATCGCATTTGCTCTATTTGTTTGGTTCTGCATGAAATACGTGTGGCCACCAATCATTAAAGCGATTGAAGAACGTCAGCAAAAAATCGCCGATGGTCTTCAAGCCGCTGAGCGTGCAAAAAAAGACTTGGATCTAGCACAAGTTAACGCTTCCGAACAATTGAAAGAAGCGAAGCGCACAGCAACTGAGGTCATCGAGCAAGCTAACAAGCGTAAAGCTCAAATTTTGGATGAAGCTCGTGAACAGGCTCTGGTTGAACGCCAGAAGATCCTGACTCAAGCAGATGCTGAGATTGAAGCTGAACGCAACCGTGCACGCGATGAACTGCGCAAACAAGTTGCAATTCTGGCTATTGCTGGTGCAGAGAAAATCCTAGAGCGTTCAATCGATAAAGATGCGCACAAAGATATTCTCGACAACATAACTGCAAAACTTTAACGCAGGGGGCGCTTAATGTCTGATTTGACTACTATTGCACGCCCCTATGCTAAAGCAGCATTTGATTTTGCGGTTGAGAATCAACAATTGGATCAATGGTCCGAAATGTTGGTATTCGCTGCTGAAGTTGCAAACAACGAGCAAATTCATGAACTGATTACCAGTTCTCTGTCTGCCGAGAAATTGGCAGAGATTTTTATCGGTGTTTGTGGCGAACAGTTTGATGAACATGGCCAGAACCTCGTTCGGGTTATGGCTGAGAATGGTCGCTTACGCGCTATTCCTGATGTTTGTGCTGAATTCCATGCTTTGAAAAAAGAGCATGAGAAGAAAGTCGATGTGGCAGTGATTTCTGCAACCGAACTTTCTGATCAGCAAAAAACAGACATTATCAACAAACTAGAGCAGCGTCTCGAACGCAAAGTCCTGCTGAATTGCAGTATAGATGAGACCCTACTTGCTGGGGTTGTAATTCGAGCCGGAGACCTAGTCATCGATAACTCAGCGCGTGGTCGTTTGAACCGCCTGAGCGATGCATTGCAGTCTTGATGGGGATTGGAGCATGCAACTTAATTCCACGGAAATTAGCGATCTAATTAAACAACGTATTGAGAAATTCAACGTTGTTAGTGAAGCTCGCAACGAAGGTACTATCGTTTCGGTAAGCGATGGTATTATCCGTATTCACGGCCTAGCGGACGTGATGCAGGGTGAAATGATTGAATTACCGGGTGGCCGTTATGCACTAGCACTTAACCTCGAGCGTGACTCGGTTGGTGCGGTTGTAATGGGCCCATATGCTGACCTTAAGGAAGGCACAAAAGTAACTGGTACTGGTCGTATTCTTGAAGTACCAGTAGGTCCTGAACTACTTGGTCGTGTGGTTAACACTCTGGGTGAACCTATCGATGGTAAAGGACCAATCAATGCAACATTGACTTCTCCAGTAGAAGTGATCGCACCTGGCGTTATCGATCGTCAATCGGTTGATCAACCAGTTCAAACTGGTTACAAATCGGTAGACTCGATGATTCCAATCGGTCGTGGTCAACGTGAGTTGATCATCGGTGACCGTCAAACTGGTAAAACAGCGATGGCGATCGATGCGATCATCAACCAAAAAGATTCTGGAATCTATTCTATTTACGTTGCTATCGGTCAGAAAGCATCAACAATTGCAAACGTTGTTCGTAAATTGGAAGAGCACGGCGCACTACAAAACACTATCGTGGTTGTAGCGTCTGCATCTGAATCTGCTGCATTGCAATACCTAGCACCATATGCTGGTTGTGCAATGGGTGAATACTTCCGTGATCGCGGCGAAGATGCACTGATTGTATACGATGACTTATCTAAACAAGCCGTAGCATACCGTCAAATTTCTCTGCTACTACGTCGCCCACCAGGCCGTGAAGCGTTCCCTGGTGACGTATTCTACCTCCACTCTCGTCTTCTAGAACGTGCAGCTCGCGTTAACGCGGACTACGTTGAACGTTTTACTAACGGTGAAGTGAAAGGCAAAACAGGTTCTTTGACAGCGTTGCCAATTATTGAAACTCAAGCTGGTGACGTATCGGCATTCGTACCTACGAACGTAATTTCGATCACTGATGGTCAGATCTTCCTACAAACAGAACTGTTCAACGCGGGTGTTCGCCCAGCTGTTGACCCAGGTATTTCTGTATCTCGTGTAGGTGGTGCTGCTCAGACTAAGATCATCAAGAAATTGTCCGGTGGTATCCGTACAGCTCTAGCTGCTTACCGTGAATTAGCTGCGTTTGCTCAGTTCTCATCAGATCTTGATGCAGCGACTAAGAAACAGTTGAACCACGGTCAGAAAGTAACTGAACTGATGAAGCAGAAACAATACGCCCCAATGTCTATCTTTGACCAAGGGATTGTTATTTTTGCTGCTGAACGTGGTTACTTGGCGGATGTTGAACTGAACAAAGTTCTAGATTTTGAAGCCGCATTACTATCGTTCTCTCGTGCTCAATATGCTGAATTAGCAGCAGAAATCGACAAGACTGGCGCTTACAACAACGATATCGAAGACAAGTTGAACAAACTTGTTGAAGAGTTCAAAGCAACCCAATCTTGGTAATTCAGTCGGTGGCGTAAATGCCACCAACTAATGGAGAGTAACGATGGCCGGCGCAAAAGAGATACGTAGTAAAATCGGTAGTGTTAAAAGCACTCAGAAAATTACGAAAGCAATGGAAATGGTAGCCGCTTCAAAAATGCGTCGTTCGCAAGAAGCGATGCAGGCTTCCCGTCCATATGCGCAAACGATGCGTAAAGTGATCGGTCATGTCGCTAATGCAAATCTAGAGTACCGTCATCCGTACCTAGAAGAGCGTGAAGCGAAGCGAGTTGGTTATATTATTGTTTCTACTGATCGTGGTCTATGTGGTGGTTTGAACATTAACTTGTTCAAAAAAGCCCTACTTGACATGAAAGAGTGGAAAGCAAAAGGTGCTGAGATTGATTTAGCCATTATTGGTACTAAAGCAACAGCATTCTTTAATCACACAGGCGCTAAAGTATCGGCTCAGATTTCTGGTCTTGGTGACTCACCAAGCCTAGAGAGCCTAATCGGTTCTGTCGGTGTGATGCTGAAAAAATATGACAACGGTGAATTGGATCGCCTGTACGTAGTGTTTAACGAATTCGTTAACACTATGGTGCAACAACCAAAGATCGATCAATTGCTGCCTCTGCCTAAATCAGACAGCGAAGATATGCAGCGCGATCATTCTTGGGATTATCTATACGAGCCAGAGCCAAAACCTCTACTCGATGCGCTACTACTGCGTTACGTAGAATCTCAAGTTTATCAGGGTGTGGTGGAAAACCTTGCTTGTGAACAAGCTGCCCGAATGGTTGCGATGAAAGCTGCAACAGATAACGCATCTAACCTGATTGATGAATTGGAACTGGTGTATAACAAGGCGCGTCAAGCGGCTATTACTCAGGAACTTTCAGAAATCGTTGGTGGTGCAGCTGCGGTTTAAGCTTAGGTAAATTAACAGTTTAGAGGATTAACGATGGCTACAGGTAAGATCGTACAGATCATCGGCGCAGTAGTCGACGTGGAGTTCCCACAGAGCGAAGTACCTAGTGTTTACGATGCTCTTAACGTTGTTGAAGCAACAGGACGTCTTGTTCTTGAAGTGCAACAGCAACTTGGCGGTGGCGTAATTCGCGCTATCGTAATGGGTAGCTCGGATGGTTTACGTCGCGGAATGACAGTAGTAAATACTGGCGCTCCTATTTCAGTGCCAGTGGGTACAAAAACCCTTGGTCGTATCATGAACGTTCTTGGTGACGCGATTGATGAACGTGGTGAAATCAGTGCTGAACACAAGTACTCAATTCACCGTGCTGCACCTAGCTATGAAGAGCAGTCAAATGCGACTGAACTTCTAGAGACGGGTGTAAAAGTTATCGACTTGATTTGTCCATTCGCTAAGGGTGGTAAAATCGGTCTGTTTGGTGGTGCTGGTGTAGGTAAGACCGTTAACATGATGGAACTTATCAACAACATCGCACTGAAACACTCAGGTCTATCTGTATTTGCTGGTGTTGGTGAACGTACTCGTGAGGGTAACGACTTCTACCACGAAATGCAGGAAGCTGGCGTTGTAAACCTTGAAAAACCTGAAGAATCTAAGGTTGCGATGGTTTACGGTCAGATGAACGAGCCACCAGGCAACCGTCTTCGTGTTGCGCTTACTGGCTTGACTATGGCTGAGCGTTTCCGTGATGAAGGTCGTGACGTACTACTGTTCATCGATAACATCTACCGTTACACCTTGGCAGGGACAGAAGTATCTGCACTGCTAGGTCGTATGCCTTCTGCTGTAGGTTACCAACCTACACTGGCTGAAGAGATGGGTGTTCTTCAAGAACGTATTACATCGACTAAGACGGGTTCTATCACATCTGTTCAAGCGGTATACGTACCTGCGGATGACTTGACTGACCCATCACCAGCAACAACGTTTGCTCACTTGGATGCAACAGTGGTACTTAACCGTAACATCGCATCTATGGGTCTGTACCCAGCAATCGACCCATTGGATTCAACTTCTCGTCAGTTGGACCCATTGGTTGTTGGTCAAGAACACTACGACATCGCTCGTGGCGTTCAACAGACACTGCAACGTTATAAAGAGCTGAAAGATATCATCGCGATTCTTGGTATGGATGAATTGTCAGAAGACGACAAGCAAGTGGTAGCACGTGCTCGTAAGATTGAACGTTTCTTGACTCAACCATATCACGTAGCGGAAGTTTTCACTGGCGACCCTGGTATTTACGTATCACTTAAAGACACTCTAAGTGGCTTTAAAGGTCTGCTAAATGGTGATTACGATGATATCCCTGAGCAAGCCTTCATGTACTGCGGCACGATCGAAGATGCTGTAGCTAAAGCGAAGAAAATGTAAGGCTAATTAGGAGGCGTTATGGCAGCAATAACCTTTCATCTGGATGTTGTTAGTGCAGAGAAGAAAATCTTCTCTGGTCTAGTTGAAACATTTCAGGTGACCGGTAGCGAGGGTGAGCTTGGTATTTTCCATGGCCACACACCGCTGCTGACCGCTATCAAGCCTGGTATGGTGCGCATTGTTAAACTCCACGGCCACGAAGAAATCATTTATGTTTCTGGTGGTATTGTAGAAGTTCAGCCTGGTATAGCTACTGTACTTGCTGATACTGCAATTCGTGGTGAAGACCTTGATGCAGCGAAGGCGGAAGAAGCCAAACAACGTGCTGAGGAACATATCCAAAATCAGCATGGAGACATGGACTTCGCTCAAGCGGCCAGTGAACTGGCTAAAGCCATGGCTCAGCTACGAGTAATCGAACTGACCAAAAAACGTCGTTAATTTTTGATTAATAGCGTTTGGTATCTAAAAGGCGACTTTCGAGTCGCCTTTTTGTTTTATTTTTTAATGAAAATTGACGACAAAAAATTAACTCTTCATCAATCAGTCGTTAGAATGTCTGCCATTCTCTATTTAAAAAACGTCATAGGTAACTCATGAAATTCAGCGCAGTAATTCTTGCCGCAGGTAAGGGCACACGGATGCACTCTGCCTTACCGAAAGTTCTTCATACTTTGGCTGGCAAACCGATGGTTAAACATGTGATCGATACATGTGGTGGTATTGGTGTAGACAATATTCATCTGGTTTACGGTCATGGTGGTGAACTGATGCAGAAAACACTGGCTGATGAGTCAGTAAACTGGGTGTTACAAGCTGAACAATTGGGTACCGGTCATGCGGTAAATCAAGCTGCTCCTTATTTTGAACAAGATGAGAAAGTGTTGATTCTGTATGGAGACGTTCCTCTTATCTCTGAAGAAACGTTAGAAAGCTTGCTTGAAGCTCAACCTGAAGGTGGTATTGCTTTACTTACAGTAGTAATGGATAACCCAACAGGTTATGGACGTATTGTTCGTGAGAAGGACTCTGTTGTTGCTATTGTTGAGCAGAAAGATGCGAGTGAAGAGCAAAAAGCCATTCGTGAGATCAACACTGGTGTGATGGTTGCTACGGGGGGAGATCTGCAACGTTGGTTATCTGGGCTAAAAAATAATAACGCTCAAGGTGAGTACTACTTAACTGATGTCATTGCTGCTGCTCACGCAGATGGTCGTATTATTCAAGCGGTACATCCAGTTAATCCTATTGAAGTTGAAGGCGTTAATGATCGCGTTCAACTTGCGCGTTTAGAGCGTGCATATCAACTTGATCAATCGAATAAATTGCTAGTTCAAGGCGTAATGCTACGCGACCCATCTCGTTTTGATTTGCGCGGTGAGTTGCAGTGCGGTAAAGATGTCGAGATCGATGTCAACGTGATCATCGAAGGTAAAGTGACTCTTGGTGATAATGTGGTTATCGGTGCTGGTTGTGTACTAACTGACTGTGAAATTGATGATAACACGGTTGTTCGCCCATACAGCGTGATTGAAAATGCGACTGTTGGTGAAAACTGTTCAGTTGGTCCATTCTCTCGTCTTCGTCCAGGAGCTGATCTACGTAATGATTCACACGTAGGTAACTTTGTTGAAGTGAAAAATGCTCGTTTAGGTGAAGGCTCAAAAGCCAACCACCTCACTTATGTTGGTGACGCAGAAATTGGTCAACGTGTTAACCTTGGTGCTGGTGTCATTACATGTAACTATGATGGCGCGAATAAACATAAGACCATCATAGGTGATGATGTCTTTGTTGGCTCTGACACTCAGCTGGTGGCTCCTGTAAATGTTGCTAATGGTGTGACCATTGGTGCAGGAACTACTGTCACTAAAGATATCAACAATGAAGGTGAGTTAGTGATTACTCGCGCTAAAGAGCGCCGCATTTCTGGTTGGGTTCGTCCTACCAAGAAAAAATAACACGACCAGTCTTCCTAAGAGTAAAGAGCCGCTATTGCGGCTCTTTTTTATGGTCTTTCAAAAATGGTGGCAATACCTTGGCCAAAACCAATGCACATGGTGGCAAGACCGTATCTCAATGACTGATGTTCCATAGTATTAATCAGCGTGGTACAAATCCTTGCGCCAGAGCATCCGAGGGGATGACCTAATGCGATGGCTCCACCATGGGGATTAACATCTGACATTCTCTTCGTCAGTTTGAGCTCTTTTATGCAAGCGAGTGATTGAGCCGCAAATGCTTCGTTAAGTTCGATACATTGGATCTTGTCTAAGGAAAGTCGAGCTCTACTCAATGCTTTATAGGTGGCTGGAACGGGCCCTAATCCCATTTGGGCAGGATCGCATCCCGCGATTGCCATTGAGCGTATATAAGCTCGAATTGGTAAACCAAGTTCTAAGGCGGTTGCTTCGTACGCCAAGAGTAATGTCGCTGCACCATCTGCTATTGCGGAGGAACTTCCAGCGGTTACTGTTCCGTGTAATGGGTCAAATGCTGGCGTGAGGTTCCCCAATGCTTCTAATGAAGGGTTATGGCGTATCACTTCATCTTCATCAATTAATCTCAGTGAACCATCGTCAGCGTGGCCTATTGTTGGGCAGATTTCCCGTTGAAACAGACCTGTTTTGGCCGCATGACTTGCTTTGGTATGGGATTGATAAGCAAAGCTGTCTTGTTCTTCCCTTGTAATTTGATAGGTTTGTGCCAATGCCTCAGCTGTAATGCCCATCATTCCTGATGCCTTTGCGGCGTATTTGCTGAGTTGAGGATGAATATCGATACCATGAGTCATAGGAATATGACCCATATGTTCAACTCCACCGGCTAAACAAATATCAGCGTCCCCAACCATGATGGCGCGCGCTGCATCATGAACGGCTTGCATCGATGAACCGCAAAGCCGATTAACAGTGACAGCTCCAATTGAAGTGGGCAATCCTGCGAGTAATGCTGAATTTCTCGCAACATTAAATCCTTGTTCTAATGTTTGTTGCACACACCCCCAGTAGATATCTTCGATCAAATTGGGATCAAGCTGTGGGTATTTTGTCAGGATCTTGTGCATTAAGTGTGCAGAAAGATCTTCGGCGCGCTGGTGGCGAAAGGATCCGTGCTTAGAACGAGCCATGGGGGTTCGAAGGCAATCAATAACGACTACTCGTCTCATTATTTTGCTCCTTTGTGATGGGTGTCCACTGGGCTATCAGGCAGACCACTTTGATACTGACGAGAATAGAAGGTTTTGTTGCTGTTTATCATTTCAAACAGTAAAGGAGGGGCTTTATATATTGGACCCAGATGTTGAAATCGTTCCAGTTTACTGAAATAGGTCTGCATACCCATTTGATCTAGGTAGCGGCATACACCACCACGAAAAGCAGGAAATCCTAATCCATACACGAGTGCCATATCCGCCTCTGCAGCAGAGGCAATAATGCCTTGTTCTAAACAGAGTAAAACTTCATTGATCATAGGTATCATCATTCGGTCCATCAACGCCTCATCGGTACTATCAAGCGTTGATGGTAGATTCATTCTTTCAAGCAAGGTGAGTGTTTGCTTACTTACTACTCTCTGTTTTTTGTTTTGTTCCGCATAATCGTAGAAGCCGCTGTGGCTCTTTTGCCCGAATTTTCCCGCGTTATATAGCTCATTAACAATATCATTCGTTACAGATGTCGCGCGTTCAGGGTAGCTGCTATCCATGACTTGCTGTGCATGATGAACCGTATCGAGTCCAACGATATCTAACAGATAAGCAGGCCCCATTGGCCACCCAAATTGTTGCTCCATCACTTGATCTATGCGAGTGAAGTCTGCGCCATCTTGAACTAATAATCGAAAAGCAGTGAGGTAGGGGAATAAGACCCGATTAACAAAGAACCCCGGGCAGTCATTGACGACAACTGGTGATTTGCCCATTTTTAGTGAAAGAGATACAACTTGAGCAATAGTCTCTTCAGATGTTTGTTCCCCTCGAATAATTTCCACCAAAGGCATGCGATGAACTGGATTAAAGAAATGCATGCCACAAAACCGTTCTGGTTTCGTTAATGATTGAGCTAATAGATTGATAGGAATGGTGGACGTATTCGAAGCGATAATGGTGTTTTCGGATACCACTTGTTCTATTTCGGTAAGTACCGAGCCTTTCACTTTAGGGTTTTCTACGACAGCTTCTATTACCATGGGGATGGATTCTAGCTCTGCATAGTGAAGAGTTGGCCTAATTCTATTGAGAACTCGAGCTTGTTCTTGAGGATCTATTTTCCCTTTTTCGAGTTGCTTATTCAGTAAATTGGCGGCTTCAGATAAGCCGAGGTCTAAAGCGGATTGTTGAATATCTTTAACGACCACATGGATATTTTTCGCCGCAGCTTGGTAGGCGATTCCTCCACCCATAATTCCAGCCCCGATAACGCCAAGTGATGAGAGAGAATCTATTGAGGGTTGGCCGACGTGTTTGGCTGACGATTTAAGTTGTTGGTCATTTAAGAACAAACCAATTAAAGCATGGGCTTGTTGTGATTGTGCCAACTCAATGAAGTGCTTTCTTTCGACATCTAAGGCTTTTTTTCTATCCATCATAGCCGCTTCGCTTATTGTGTTTACGGCTGCTAATGGGGCGGGATAATGCTTACCTGAAAGATTTTTAACTATGGATTGAGCGACTTGGAAGCACAGCTGTTGCTCAATTTGCGGAAGCGTTAACGGCTGGGTTTTATTTGATCTTCTTGTTTTCCAGTCAAGCTTACCTTGGATGGCTGATTGTAATGTATCTAGAGCGCTATTGAGCAATACGTCTTGTTCAACAATGGCATCAATTAAACCGATTTTTAATGCTTGTTCTGCCGTGTAGGTTTTACCTTTGGTAATGGCTTCCATTGCTGAATCCGCACCAATTAGCCTTGGAAGTCTGACTGTTCCACCAAATCCAGGAATGATACCGAGTTTGGTTTCGGGTAACCCAATGCTGGTGGTCGTGCTTGCAATTCGAAAATCGGTAGCAAGCACACACTCACATCCTCCACCGAGAACATGTCCGGTTAGAGCTGAAACGGTTGGTACCGAAAGATCTTCTAAACGGTTAAAGAGGTTATTTGCAAATGTTATCCATTGTGTGAGTTCTTCTTTGGGACGGGTAAATAGTGTTAGAAATTGGGTAATGTCCGCACCAACAATAAACGATGCTTTGTCTGTAGTGAGAATGAGCCCTGCCAAATCTTCATATTGGTAAAGTGTATCAAGAGCTTGGTCGAGATGTTGTAGTGTTTCTAGATCAAGCTTATTGACGGAGCCAGCAGTAGAGAAGCACAGTTCAACAATACGATGTGCTCGTTCTTGTAAGAAAAGGGTACTGGATTGGTAGATCATAGTTGCTCTCCGCATCAGACCATAAAAATGAAGTTAAATTGATAGCGATTAGGACTAAGTAGTTAATTCAGTTTGTATGTGAGTGAGTACTTTATCAATATAAAATTAAACATTTTTTTAACATTTGCGATTTGTCATTCGGATTACTGCTCGTGCTAAACTGTCTCGTCTTTAATGAGTTCAACATACGATTTGCGAGTGTTATGAATATTCAGCCTTACCTCATTCCCTCTGCTGCTGTTCAGTTTGAAGAAGAGATCAAAAAAAGCACCTTTATTACTTATCTTGCGCATACGCCATCTATTGAGTTGGCAAAGGCTTTCGTTGATTCGATAAAGCAGAAACATTCAGATGCCCGCCATAATTGCTGGGGGTTTGTTGCAGGAAGGCCGCAAGATTCTATGAAATGGGGATTTAGTGATGACGGTGAGCCGTCAGGAACGGCCGGCAAACCCATTTTGGCGCAGTTGACTGGGTCAAATGTCGGTGAAATTACAGCGGTTGTTACGCGATATTATGGTGGCATTCAGTTAGGTACTGGTGGATTGGTAAAAGCGTATGGTGGTGGAGTGCAACAAGCTCTAAAGCTGCTTCAAACAATTGAGAAAAAAATCACCACAACATTACACCTAACGCTAGACTACGCTTTAGTACCATTAACTCAATCGATTATGGTTCAGTTCCAAGCAATTGAAGTAGAAGCTGACTATAGTGAAAACGTAGCTTTTATTATCGAACTTGAATGCTTACAGGTTGAGGCCTTTACTCAGACCATCATCAATAAAAGTGGTGCAAAGGTCATTGTCTCTCGCACTGATAACACATAGGAATCCACAAGCTTAGCTTGGTTATTGTCTAGCAATGCAATTTCGCTCAATTATCCGAATTGTCGGACTGCTTCTCGCTTTGTTCAGCGTTTCTATGCTGGCTCCTGCATTGGTTGCTCTAATCTATCGAGACGGGGCCGGGGTTCCCTTTGTTTCAACATTTTTTACTCTGCTATTTATCGGTATCGCAGCTTGGTTCCCTCATCGTCACTATCGACAAGAGTTAAAGGCCCGTGATGGTTTTTTGATTGTGGTTCTTTTCTGGACCGTTATCGGTAGTGCAGGGGCAATGCCGTTTTGGTTATCTGAGCATCCTCATATATCCGTTACTAACGCATTTTTTGAGTCTTTCTCCGCTTTGACTACTACGGGAGCTACCGTAATAGTGGGACTCGATTCTTTACCTAAAGCTATCTTGTTTTATCGTCAATTTTTGCAATGGTTTGGCGGTATGGGGATCATCGTTTTAGCTGTCGCCATTTTGCCCGTGTTAGGTATCGGGGGTATGCAGCTTTATCGGGCTGAAATACCAGGTCCGGTAAAGGACAATAAGGTAACTCCAAGAATCGCTGAAACGGCAAAGGCATTGTGGTACATCTATTTAAGCTTAACGATAGCTTGTGCAGGGGCTTACTGGTTAGCTGGAATGACATTATTCGATGCAATATGCCATAGCTTCTCAACTATCGCGATTGGTGGCTTTTCTACCCATGATGCCAGTATTGGCTATTTTCACAGCCATGTGATTAATCTCATTACTGTGCTCTTTCTGCTGATTTCAGCCTGTAACTTCACATTGCATTATGCCGCTTTTGCGAATGGATCTGTTAATTTGAAGTTTTATTGGCGTGACCGAGAGTTTCGTGCATTTCTGTTGATTCAACTCATTCTGTTTGTAGTGTGTTTTGCCATTTTGGTTGGTCACAAGCCGTATGACTCTTTTTATGACATGATGAATCAAGCCTTGTTTCAAACTGTATCCATATCAACAACTGCGGGATTTACCACAACAGGATTTGCAGATTGGCCACTCTTTCTTCCGGTGCTGTTATTGTTCTCTTCTTTTATTGGGGGGTGTGCTGGATCAACTGGCGGCGGGATGAAGGTGATTCGAATATTGCTGCTTACTTTACAGGGCTCTCGGGAAATCAAACGGCTCATACATCCAAGAGCGCTATATCCAATTAAACTCGGTGGAGTAGCACTTCCGCAGCGCGTAGTTGATGCAGTTTGGGGATTCTTTGCGACCTACGCACTTGTGTTTGTTATTTGTATGCTGGCTTTAATTGCTACAGGAATGGAAGAGTTAAGCGCCTTTTCGGCGGTTGCTGCTACTCTAAACAATCTCGGTCCTGGGCTGGGGGAAGTGTCTGTACATTTTGCAAACGTTAATGACACGGCTAAATGGATTCTTATTATCTCAATGATATTCGGCCGCTTAGAGATTTTTACTTTGTTGATTTTGTTTACGCCGACGTTCTGGCGTAGCTAAGGGTTTTACGTTGAAAACACTCTATTTATATTCAACCCGAGAAGGGCAAACAGAAAAAATCATTCATAAAATCGCATCAGAGCTGGATAGCACTAATGCTGATTTCATCGATTTACACACAGATCCTCAAATTGAGCTTAGACAATATGAAAAGATACTTGTTGGAGCTTCGATTCGTTATGGGCATCTAAACAAAAAGCTCTATCAGTTTATCGATCGCCATGCTGACTTACTCACACAGAAAAATGCCGCATTTTTCTGTGTAAATCTAACAGCTCGCAAAGAAGAACAAGGAAAAGATACGCCAGAGGGTAGTGCCTATATACGAACCTTCTTGAAAAAGTCAAAGTGGCAACCAAGTTTGATTGGTGTCTTTGCTGGAGCTCTACTTTATCCTCGTTATAGTTGGTTTGATAAAAAGATGATTCAGCTGATCATGAAGATGACTGGTGGTGAAACGGATACGAGTAAAGAAGTGGAATATACAAATTGGAAAAAAGTCAGTCAATTTGCTCAGAAGTTTAAAAATTAGTAGCTAATTTAGTGGCTTTTTAACCGATCCGATGGCTTTTCACTCATTCACGAAAAAAAATAAAAAAATGCGAAAAAAAGAGTTGCCATTTTTTATGACGCTCCTATAATGCGCCCCACTGACACGGCAGACGCCACAAGGCTTCAGCGGTATCAGTAAGAGGATAAGACGCTCGAATGAGAAAGTTGAAAAAAGTGTTTGACACTGACAACGAAATCGCTAGAATGCACCTCCGCTTCGAAAGAAAAGTTCTTGAAAAGCAAGCTCTTTAACAATTTAAACCTATCAATCTGTGTGGGCACTCGTTGATGATAATCATAGCTTCTTAGGAAGCACAATGGTTTCAATGAACTGAGTGACCAATTAAGACTTCGGTCTTAGCACAGTCAATTTATTCAGTATTCATTGAGCCGAAAAAACTTTTAATTGAAGAGTTTGATCATGGCTCAGATTGAACGCTGGCGGCAGGCCTAACACATGCAAGTCGAGCGGCAGCACAGAGGAACTTGTTCCTTGGGTGGCGAGCGGCGGACGGGTGAGTAATGTCTGGGAAGTTGCCCGATAGAGGGGGATAACCATTGGAAACGATGGCTAATACCGCATAACCTCGCAAGAGCAAAGAAGGGGATCTTCGGACCTTTCGCTATCGGATACGCCCAGATGGGATTAGCTAGTTGGTGAGGTAAGGGCTCACCAAGGCGACGATCCCTAGCTGGTCTGAGAGGATGATCAGCCACACTGGAACTGAGACACGGTCCAGACTCCTACGGGAGGCAGCAGTGGGGAATATTGCACAATGGGCGCAAGCCTGATGCAGCCATGCCGCGTGTATGAAGAAGGCCTTCGGGTTGTAAAGTACTTTCAGCAGTGAGGAAGATGGTGAGATTAATACTCTCATCATTTGACGTTAGCTGCAGAAGAAGCACCGGCTAACTCCGTGCCAGCAGCCGCGGTAATACGGAGGGTGCGAGCGTTAATCGGAATTACTGGGCGTAAAGCGCATGCAGGTGGTCTGTTAAGTCAGATGTGAAAGCCCGGGGCTTAACCTCGGAATCGCATTTGAAACTGGCAGGCTAGAGTGCTGTAGAGGGGGGTAGAATTCCAGGTGTAGCGGTGAAATGCGTAGAGATCTGGAGGAATACCGGTGGCGAAGGCGGCCCCCTGGACAGACACTGACACTCAGATGCGAAAGCGTGGGGAGCAAACAGGATTAGATACCCTGGTAGTCCACGCCGTAAACGATGTCTACTTGGAGGTTGTGGCCTTGAGCCGTGGCTTTCGGAGCTAACGCGTTAAGTAGACCGCCTGGGGAGTACGGTCGCAAGATTAAAACTCAAATGAATTGACGGGGGCCCGCACAAGCGGTGGAGCATGTGGTTTAATTCGATGCAACGCGAAGAACCTTACCTACTCTTGACATCCAGAGAATTTAGCAGAGATGCTTTAGTGCCTTCGGGAACTCTGAGACAGGTGCTGCATGGCTGTCGTCAGCTCGTGTTGTGAAATGTTGGGTTAAGTCCCGCAACGAGCGCAACCCTTATCCTTGTTTGCCAGCACGTAATGGTGGGAACTCCAGGGAGACTGCCGGTGATAAACCGGAGGAAGGTGGGGACGACGTCAAGTCATCATGGCCCTTACGAGTAGGGCTACACACGTGCTACAATGGCGCATACAGAGGGCAGCCAACTTGCGAAAGTGAGCGAATCCCAAAAAGTGCGTCGTAGTCCGGATTGGAGTCTGCAACTCGACTCCATGAAGTCGGAATCGCTAGTAATCGTGGATCAGAATGCCACGGTGAATACGTTCCCGGGCCTTGTACACACCGCCCGTCACACCATGGGAGTGGGCTGCAAAAGAAGCAGGTAGTTTAACCTTCGGGGGGACGCTTGCCACTTTGTGGTTCATGACTGGGGTGAAGTCGTAACAAGGTAGCGCTAGGGGAACCTGGCGCTGGATCACCTCCTTAATACGAAGATTATTGCGATGAGTGTTCACACAGATTGATACGGTTTAGAAAGCAAAGAGTATCTTAGTGTCCCGTTCGTCTAGAGGCCTAGGACACCGCCCTTTCACGGCGGTAACAGGGGTTCGACTCCCCTACGGGATACCACGTGGGTCGTTAGCTCAGTTGGTAGAGCAGTTGACTTTTAATCAATTGGTCACAGGTTCAAATCCTGTACGACCCACCATTTCCTTCCACAGGAAATCAAATAATGTGGGCGATTAGCTCAGTTGGGAGAGCACCTGCCTTACAAGCAGGGGGTCACTGGTTCGAACCCGGTATCGCCCACCACTTTTGGGGTTATAGCTCAGCTGGGAGAGCGCCTGCCTTGCACGCAGGAGGTCTGCGGTTCGATCCCGCATAGCTCCACCATCTTTAAGCGCATTAGCGATAGTGTTCTTAAAAATGGTTTCGAAAGAAATCTTTGCTCTTTAACAATTTGGAAAGCTGACAAAACAATGTTTTATTTCATTGAAATAGAAGATTGTTTGTAAAGTTCTCAATTGTCTTCGTTAAGAAGACAAACAAAAACACATTCAAGTGTTCTTGGATTTACTTTTTAAGTAAATATTCAAAATTGAGTCCGGCAATATCGAGTCTGCAACATGTATAAAAATGCAGACAAACCTTGGTGACTTGTTCATCAACTCGAAACTTTTTTGGGTTGTATGGTTAAGTGACTAAGCGTACACGGTGGATGCCTTGGCAGTCAGAGGCGATGAAGGACGTACTAACTTGCGATAAGCGTAGATGAGGCAGTAAGAGCCACTTGAGTCTACGATTTCCGAATGGGGAAACCCAACTGCATAAGCAGTTATCTTTAACTGAATACATAGGTTAAAGAAGCGAACCGGGAGAACTGAAACATCTAAGTACCCCGAGGAAAAGAAATCAACCGAGATTCCGAAAGTAGCGGCGAGCGAAATTGGATTAGCCCTTAAGCTTATTATGCGTCAGGCGAAGGCTCTGGAAAGGGCCGCGATACAGGGTGATAGCCCCGTAGCTGATAACGCACAGTAAGTGAAAACGAGTAAGGCGGGACACGTGTTATCCTGTCTGAACATGGGGGGACCATCCTCCAAGGCTAAATACTCCTGACTGACCGATAGTGAACCAGTACCGTGAGGGAAAGGCGAAAAGAACCCCTGTGAGGGGAGTGAAATAGAACCTGAAACCGTGTACGTACAAGCAGTAGGAGCCTCCTTTGTGGGGTGACTGCGTACCTTTTGTATAATGGGTCAGCGACTTATATTCAGTGGCAAGGTTAACCGTTTAGGGGAGCCGTAGGGAAACCGAGTCTTAACTGGGCGCACAGTCTCTGGATATAGACCCGAAACCGAGTGATCTAGCCATGGGCAGGTTGAAGGTTGAGTAACATCAACTGGAGGACCGAACCGACTAATGTTGAAAAATTAGCGGATGACTTGTGGCTAGGGGTGAAAGGCCAATCAAACTCGGAGATAGCTGGTTCTCCCCGAAAGCTATTTAGGTAGCGCCTCGGACGAATACTACTGGGGGTAGAGCACTGTTAAGGCTAGGGGGTCATCCCGACTTACCAACCCTTTGCAAACTCCGAATACCAGTAAGTACTATCCGGGAGACACACGGCGGGTGCTAACGTCCGTCGTGAAGAGGGAAACAACCCAGACCGCCAGCTAAGGTCCCAAATTATAGCTAAGTGGGAAACGATGTGGGAAGGCTTAGACAGCTAGGATGTTGGCTTAGAAGCAGCCATCATTTAAAGAAAGCGTAATAGCTCACTAGTCGAGTCGGCCTGCGCGGAAGATGTAACGGGGCTAAGCTATAAACCGAAGCTGCGGCAATGCAATTTATTGTATTGGGTAGGGGAGCGTTCTGTAAGCCGTTGAAGGTGAGTTGTAAAGCTTGCTGGAGGTATCAGAAGTGCGAATGCTGACATGAGTAACGATAATGGGGGTGAAAAACCTCCACGCCGGAAGACCAAGGGTTCCTGTCCAACGTTAATCGGGGCAGGGTAAGTCGACCCCTAAGGCGAGGCAGAAATGCGTAGTCGATGGGAAACGGGTTAATATTCCCGTACTTCTTACAATTGCGATGGGGGGACGGAGAAGGCTAGGTGGGCTTGGCGACGGTCGTCCAAGTTCAAGTGCGTAGGTTGGGTGTTTAGGCAAATCCGGACACCTAAGACTGAGACACGATGTCGAGCACCTAAGGGTGTGAAGTCATTGATGCCATGCTTCCAGGAAAAGCCTCTAAGCTTCAGATTGTAAGGAATCGTACCCCAAACCGACACAGGTGGTCGGGTAGAGAATACCAAGGCGCTTGAGAGAACTCGGGTGAAGGAACTAGGCAAAATGGTACCGTAACTTCGGGAGAAGGTACGCTCTCGACGGTGAAGTCCCTTGCGGATGGAGCTATTGAGAGTCGCAGATACCAGGTGGCTGCAACTGTTTATTAAAAACACAGCACTGTGCAAAATCGTAAGATGACGTATACGGTGTGACGCCTGCCCGGTGCCGGAAGGTTAATTGATGGGGTTAGCGCAAGCGAAGCTCTTGATCGAAGCCCCGGTAAACGGCGGCCGTAACTATAACGGTCCTAAGGTAGCGAAATTCCTTGTCGGGTAAGTTCCGACCTGCACGAATGGCGTAATGATGGCCACGCTGTCTCCACCCGAGACTCAGTGAAATTGAAATCGCTGTGAAGATGCAGTGTACCCGCGGCTAGACGGAAAGACCCCGTGAACCTTTACTACAGCTTGGCACTGAACATTGAGCCTACATGTGTAGGATAGGTGGGAGGCTATGAAGCGAAGACGCCAGTTTTCGTGGAGTCGACCTTGAAATACCACCCTTGTATGTTTGATGTTCTAACTTAGTCCCATTATCTGGGACAAGGACAGTGCCTGGTGGGTAGTTTGACTGGGGCGGTCTCCTCCCAAAGAGTAACGGAGGAGCACGAAGGTGGGCTAATCACGGTTGGACATCGTGAGGTTAGTGCAATGGCATAAGCCCGCTTAACTGCGAGAATGACGGTTCGAGCAGGTGCGAAAGCAGGTCATAGTGATCCGGTGGTTCTGAATGGAAGGGCCATCGCTCAACGGATAAAAGGTACTCCGGGGATAACAGGCTGATACCGCCCAAGAGTTCATATCGACGGCGGTGTTTGGCACCTCGATGTCGGCTCATCACATCCTGGGGCTGAAGTCGGTCCCAAGGGTATGGCTGTTCGCCATTTAAAGTGGTACGCGAGCTGGGTTTAGAACGTCGTGAGACAGTTCGGTCCCTATCTGCCGTGGGCGTTGGAGAATTGAAAGGGGCTGCTCCTAGTACGAGAGGACCGGAGTGGACGAACCTCTGGTGTTCGGGTTGTGTCGCCAGACGCATTGCCCGGTAGCTAAGTTCGGAATCGATAACCGCTGAAAGCATCTAAGCGGGAAGCGAGCCTTGAGATGAGTTCTCCCTGGCGCTATAAGCGTCCTAAAGGGTTGTTCGAGACTAGAACGTTGATAGGCAGGGTGTGTAAGCGTTGTGAGGCGTTGAGCTAACCTGTACTAATTGCCCGTGAGACTTAACCATACAACACCAAAAGGGTTTTGTAGGACTCGATTAAGACACTTGAATTGTGTTGAGACTTTGAAAACAGCTTTCTAAATTAAAGAATTTGCTTGGCGACCATAGCGATTTGGACCCACCTGATTCCATGCCGAACTCAGAAGTGAAACGAATTAGCGCCGATGGTAGTGTGGGGTTTCCCCATGTGAGAGTAGGACATCGCCAGGCTTTAATTTTAAGAAACCCAGCTTCGGCTGGGTTTTTTGCTTTCTAGACACTTCATATTTTTCAAAAATTCGCGAAGATCATACCAATCTGGAAAACTAACTGGTCAGGTCTATCCATCTTCTCAAGCACATCTTTTTGACTCTTTGGGAACAATCTAAAAAACTATTCAATGCATCGCAGACTTTGGTGACAATATCCTCGTAATCAATAAACGATTGGTTGGCTAGATAATGTTGTCTTAACCAACTCCATACTTGTTCTATTGGATTCAGCTCTGGTGAATAGGGTGGTAGTTTGATGACGCTGACGTTATTAAATTCCTCCGAATACCTTCTGTATGCCACCCAGCCCCGTCCATCACCACAATGGCGTGACCTCCTTTCTCTGTGACTGCCGATATTTGTTTTAAATGCTCTATCATGATGTCTTTATTGACCCAAGGGACGACCATCGCTTCACCGCTCTTGGGCGAGTTCCTTTTTCAGCCCATAAGCGGGTTGTCGTATTTTGTTGTCCAAATATTGCTTCGTCCTGAAACCAGACATTGACACACTCTAGAGACAGATGTCCTGGGAGCTTAAGGATTGTTTCGAATTGAATTTTTTAAAATCGTCTTGTGCTTGCAGTCCTTCTAGACCTTCTTCGAGAAAGGTATGAACCCATTTATTCACGTTGGTACGACTTACCTTAAGAAACTTGGCAATTTGGGTAAGATAATGTCCGTCATTTGAAATGAGCAAGGGCAGTAATCTCATTTTCATTTGAATGGATTTTTACTGACTGGCGAGATAGTCGCTCCAAGTTCCCCTGGTGCTTAAATCCCAAATCATCGTGTTGAGTTGATTTTTAGGACTACACAGCAAATCTGATATGCCAAGGAACATTTATAATCGCTTTATCTGGAATTTCTTTAAGTTGTTTTGGCTTGGTGCAATTGTTAGGGGATAAACAAGAGTTTCTCTTCACGAGAAAGATAAGAGACGTTGGATACGATATCGAATGATAATATGTGCCAAAACCTATCTAATCATCAGACCTAGTCATCTGCAATGTAATCATTAGTTTAGTTTTCTATGAAGTTATTAAAATAGAAGCGTGATTTAATTTTTATCGAAGGGAAAAATTTATACCCTTATAGTTCTACTTTTTGACAAGAATTTTCGGATATACAGACTAATACGCTTTTATAGGTACTTTATCTACTAACATTTATCAGATTGTTTGATAGTCAATTACCGATACTATTGTTGCTATTATGCGCTCTTTGGTGTTTGTTTGTGCGAACGCGTCATTTTTAGTAAAAAAACGCATGATTCTGCTTGCCAACATTTTATAACTCCCTATAATGCGCCCCACTGACACGGCAGACGCCACAAGGCTTCAGCGGTATCAGTAAGAGGATAAGACGCTCGAATGAGAAAGTTGAAAAAAGTGTTTGACACTGACAACGAAATCGCTAGAATGCACCTCCGCTTCGAAAGAAAAGTTCTTGAAAAGCAAGCTCTTTAACAATTTAAACCTATCAATCTGTGTGGGCACTCGTTGATGATAATCATAGCTTCTTAGGAAGCACAATGGTTTCAATGAACTGAGTGACCAATTAAGACTTCGGTCTTAGCACAGTCAATTTATTCAGTATTCATTGAGCCGAAAAAACTTTTAATTGAAGAGTTTGATCATGGCTCAGATTGAACGCTGGCGGCAGGCCTAACACATGCAAGTCGAGCGGCAGCACAGAGGAACTTGTTCCTTGGGTGGCGAGCGGCGGACGGGTGAGTAATGTCTGGGAAGTTGCCCGATAGAGGGGGATAACCATTGGAAACGATGGCTAATACCGCATAACCTCGCAAGAGCAAAGAAGGGGATCTTCGGACCTTTCGCTATCGGATACGCCCAGATGGGATTAGCTAGTTGGTGAGGTAAGGGCTCACCAAGGCGACGATCCCTAGCTGGTCTGAGAGGATGATCAGCCACACTGGAACTGAGACACGGTCCAGACTCCTACGGGAGGCAGCAGTGGGGAATATTGCACAATGGGCGCAAGCCTGATGCAGCCATGCCGCGTGTATGAAGAAGGCCTTCGGGTTGTAAAGTACTTTCAGCAGTGAGGAAGATGGTGAGATTAATACTCTCATCATTTGACGTTAGCTGCAGAAGAAGCACCGGCTAACTCCGTGCCAGCAGCCGCGGTAATACGGAGGGTGCGAGCGTTAATCGGAATTACTGGGCGTAAAGCGCATGCAGGTGGTCTGTTAAGTCAGATGTGAAAGCCCGGGGCTTAACCTCGGAATCGCATTTGAAACTGGCAGGCTAGAGTGCTGTAGAGGGGGGTAGAATTCCAGGTGTAGCGGTGAAATGCGTAGAGATCTGGAGGAATACCGGTGGCGAAGGCGGCCCCCTGGACAGACACTGACACTCAGATGCGAAAGCGTGGGGAGCAAACAGGATTAGATACCCTGGTAGTCCACGCCGTAAACGATGTCTACTTGGAGGTTGTGGCCTTGAGCCGTGGCTTTCGGAGCTAACGCGTTAAGTAGACCGCCTGGGGAGTACGGTCGCAAGATTAAAACTCAAATGAATTGACGGGGGCCCGCACAAGCGGTGGAGCATGTGGTTTAATTCGATGCAACGCGAAGAACCTTACCTACTCTTGACATCCAGAGAATTTAGCAGAGATGCTTTAGTGCCTTCGGGAACTCTGAGACAGGTGCTGCATGGCTGTCGTCAGCTCGTGTTGTGAAATGTTGGGTTAAGTCCCGCAACGAGCGCAACCCTTATCCTTGTTTGCCAGCACGTAATGGTGGGAACTCCAGGGAGACTGCCGGTGATAAACCGGAGGAAGGTGGGGACGACGTCAAGTCATCATGGCCCTTACGAGTAGGGCTACACACGTGCTACAATGGCGCATACAGAGGGCAGCCAACTTGCGAAAGTGAGCGAATCCCAAAAAGTGCGTCGTAGTCCGGATTGGAGTCTGCAACTCGACTCCATGAAGTCGGAATCGCTAGTAATCGTGGATCAGAATGCCACGGTGAATACGTTCCCGGGCCTTGTACACACCGCCCGTCACACCATGGGAGTGGGCTGCAAAAGAAGCAGGTAGTTTAACCTTCGGGGGGACGCTTGCCACTTTGTGGTTCATGACTGGGGTGAAGTCGTAACAAGGTAGCGCTAGGGGAACCTGGCGCTGGATCACCTCCTTAATACGAAGATTATTGCGATGAGTGTTCACACAGATTGATACGGTTTATAGAGCACCTAGTGGGTCTGTAGCTCAGGTGGTTAGAGCGTTCGCCTGATAAGCGAGAGGTCGGTGGTTCGAGTCCACTCAGACCCACCAATTCTTCTTTGGAAGAAACAACTAGATGGGGCTATAGCTCAGCTGGGAGAGCGCCTGCCTTGCACGCAGGAGGTCTGCGGTTCGATCCCGCATAGCTCCACCATCTTTAAGCGCATTAGCGATAGTGTTCTTAAAAATGGTTTCGAAAGAAATCTTTGCTCTTTAACAATTTGGAAAGCTGACAAAACAATGTTTTATTTCATTGAAATAGAAGATTGTTTGTAAAGTTCTCAATTGTCTTCGTTAAGAAGACAAACAAAAACACATTCAAGTGTTCTTGGATTTACTTTTTAAGTAAATATTCAAAATTGAGTCCGGCAATATCGAGTCTGCAACATGTATAAAAATGCAGACAAACCTTGGTGACTTGTTCATCAACTCGAAACTTTTTTGGGTTGTATGGTTAAGTGACTAAGCGTACACGGTGGATGCCTTGGCAGTCAGAGGCGATGAAGGACGTACTAACTTGCGATAAGCGTAGATGAGGCAGTAAGAGCCACTTGAGTCTACGATTTCCGAATGGGGAAACCCAACTGCATAAGCAGTTATCTTTAACTGAATACATAGGTTAAAGAAGCGAACCGGGAGAACTGAAACATCTAAGTACCCCGAGGAAAAGAAATCAACCGAGATTCCGAAAGTAGCGGCGAGCGAAATTGGATTAGCCCTTAAGCTTATTATGCGTCAGGCGAAGGCTCTGGAAAGGGCCGCGATACAGGGTGATAGCCCCGTAGCTGATAACGCACAGTAAGTGAAAACGAGTAAGGCGGGACACGTGTTATCCTGTCTGAACATGGGGGGACCATCCTCCAAGGCTAAATACTCCTGACTGACCGATAGTGAACCAGTACCGTGAGGGAAAGGCGAAAAGAACCCCTGTGAGGGGAGTGAAATAGAACCTGAAACCGTGTACGTACAAGCAGTAGGAGCCTCCTTTGTGGGGTGACTGCGTACCTTTTGTATAATGGGTCAGCGACTTATATTCAGTGGCAAGGTTAACCGTTTAGGGGAGCCGTAGGGAAACCGAGTCTTAACTGGGCGCACAGTCTCTGGATATAGACCCGAAACCGAGTGATCTAGCCATGGGCAGGTTGAAGGTTGAGTAACATCAACTGGAGGACCGAACCGACTAATGTTGAAAAATTAGCGGATGACTTGTGGCTAGGGGTGAAAGGCCAATCAAACTCGGAGATAGCTGGTTCTCCCCGAAAGCTATTTAGGTAGCGCCTCGGACGAATACTACTGGGGGTAGAGCACTGTTAAGGCTAGGGGGTCATCCCGACTTACCAACCCTTTGCAAACTCCGAATACCAGTAAGTACTATCCGGGAGACACACGGCGGGTGCTAACGTCCGTCGTGAAGAGGGAAACAACCCAGACCGCCAGCTAAGGTCCCAAATTATAGCTAAGTGGGAAACGATGTGGGAAGGCTTAGACAGCTAGGATGTTGGCTTAGAAGCAGCCATCATTTAAAGAAAGCGTAATAGCTCACTAGTCGAGTCGGCCTGCGCGGAAGATGTAACGGGGCTAAGCTATAAACCGAAGCTGCGGCAATGCAATTTATTGTATTGGGTAGGGGAGCGTTCTGTAAGCCGTTGAAGGTGAGTTGTAAAGCTTGCTGGAGGTATCAGAAGTGCGAATGCTGACATGAGTAACGATAATGGGGGTGAAAAACCTCCACGCCGGAAGACCAAGGGTTCCTGTCCAACGTTAATCGGGGCAGGGTAAGTCGACCCCTAAGGCGAGGCAGAAATGCGTAGTCGATGGGAAACGGGTTAATATTCCCGTACTTCTTACAATTGCGATGGGGGGACGGAGAAGGCTAGGTGGGCTTGGCGACGGTCGTCCAAGTTCAAGTGCGTAGGTTGGGTGTTTAGGCAAATCCGGACACCTAAGACTGAGACACGATGTCGAGCACCTAAGGGTGTGAAGTCATTGATGCCATGCTTCCAGGAAAAGCCTCTAAGCTTCAGATTGTAAGGAATCGTACCCCAAACCGACACAGGTGGTCGGGTAGAGAATACCAAGGCGCTTGAGAGAACTCGGGTGAAGGAACTAGGCAAAATGGTACCGTAACTTCGGGAGAAGGTACGCTCTCGACGGTGAAGTCCCTTGCGGATGGAGCTATTGAGAGTCGCAGATACCAGGTGGCTGCAACTGTTTATTAAAAACACAGCACTGTGCAAAATCGTAAGATGACGTATACGGTGTGACGCCTGCCCGGTGCCGGAAGGTTAATTGATGGGGTTAGCGCAAGCGAAGCTCTTGATCGAAGCCCCGGTAAACGGCGGCCGTAACTATAACGGTCCTAAGGTAGCGAAATTCCTTGTCGGGTAAGTTCCGACCTGCACGAATGGCGTAATGATGGCCACGCTGTCTCCACCCGAGACTCAGTGAAATTGAAATCGCTGTGAAGATGCAGTGTACCCGCGGCTAGACGGAAAGACCCCGTGAACCTTTACTACAGCTTGGCACTGAACATTGAGCCTACATGTGTAGGATAGGTGGGAGGCTATGAAGCGAAGACGCCAGTTTTCGTGGAGTCGACCTTGAAATACCACCCTTGTATGTTTGATGTTCTAACTTAGTCCCATTATCTGGGACAAGGACAGTGCCTGGTGGGTAGTTTGACTGGGGCGGTCTCCTCCCAAAGAGTAACGGAGGAGCACGAAGGTGGGCTAATCACGGTTGGACATCGTGAGGTTAGTGCAATGGCATAAGCCCGCTTAACTGCGAGAATGACGGTTCGAGCAGGTGCGAAAGCAGGTCATAGTGATCCGGTGGTTCTGAATGGAAGGGCCATCGCTCAACGGATAAAAGGTACTCCGGGGATAACAGGCTGATACCGCCCAAGAGTTCATATCGACGGCGGTGTTTGGCACCTCGATGTCGGCTCATCACATCCTGGGGCTGAAGTCGGTCCCAAGGGTATGGCTGTTCGCCATTTAAAGTGGTACGCGAGCTGGGTTTAGAACGTCGTGAGACAGTTCGGTCCCTATCTGCCGTGGGCGTTGGAGAATTGAAAGGGGCTGCTCCTAGTACGAGAGGACCGGAGTGGACGAACCTCTGGTGTTCGGGTTGTGTCGCCAGACGCATTGCCCGGTAGCTAAGTTCGGAATCGATAACCGCTGAAAGCATCTAAGCGGGAAGCGAGCCTTGAGATGAGTTCTCCCTGGCGCTATAAGCGTCCTAAAGGGTTGTTCGAGACTAGAACGTTGATAGGCAGGGTGTGTAAGCGTTGTGAGGCGTTGAGCTAACCTGTACTAATTGCCCGTGAGACTTAACCATACAACACCAAAAGGGTTTTGTAGGACTCAATAAAGACATTTGATTGTGTTTGAACTTTATTAAAAACAGCTTTCCAGATTTTTTGTCTTCACTTTTAAAAAAGTGAAAATAAAACAGAATTTGCTTGGCGACCATAGCGATTTGGACCCACCTGATTCCATGCCGAACTCAGAAGTGAAACGAATTAGCGCCGATGGTAGTGTGGGGTTTCCCCATGTGAGAGTAGGACATCGCCAGGCTTTAAATTGCATTAGCGAGATGGATATCTTGTTAATAAGAATACAGCGGAGCGGTAGTTCAGTTGGTTAGAATATCGGCCTGTCACGCCGAGGGTCGCGGGTTCGAGTCCCGTCCGTTCCGCCACTTACTTTAGAACCTTAGTCCCAGACTGGGGTTTTTTAGTATCTGAAAGTTTTAGGGGTGTAGCTCCAATTGGCAGAGCAGCGGATTCCAAATCCGCGTGTTGGGAGTTCGAATCTCTCCACCCCTGCCATATTTCCCTTACGGGATATGAAAAGTCTCAGCTTTGGCTGAGACTTTTTTGTTTCTGGCCTTATGAAAAATAAAGGCTTTCGGATCTCTACCCCATACCCACCCGAAAATCCTCATCAGAATCGCTCCATACAGCTTTCCAAGTTTCCTTCCGGTTCATATCCTGTCTTTTCAGCTTCAACCTCGTGGTGAGCTATACAGCCACAAATAGCGCTTGCGTGTACCTAGGGTGAATATTGCCAACAAACACCTTTCATAGAAATTCGACAACGGTATGGTCCATATCCGGTACTTTCGTAAAAGATACTCCGCAATTACTGCACAGACGTTTCAGGGGCGTTTCTAAGTTTTTCTTCGGCTTTGATGTTAGCTTCTAGCATTTCGTATAGATTGAAAGCAATTGATCCAAGTGCAATGAACCAATAGATATTGAAAGGGGGCTGTGTTCCAGTTGGATTGAGCAAGTTTAACCCCACACCTACACCAGCAATCGTTAGGATGAACGTCGCGAACAGAAGGGTAAATACTTTGTCTGCATTTCCCATTCGGGATACCAACTCTATCCAAACTATAAAAACAACAAACAAAGCTACAACTATCTTTGTGAAATACGTCCCGATGACGTTTAACCCCCCAAAGAAAGTGAAAAATGTAGGATCTAAGTAAGCTTTATCCTGCATTACCCATGCAAATACCAACAAAGGAACGGTGATATACCAACTCAGTTTCTTTAGTTTTTCTAAATCTGAAATCCCCATATCTTTCTCCTTAGTTCAATAACATTTTCTAGTAGTATCAACTTTGACATGTTAACCGTCGTAATCGTTAATGTACCTTAACTCAATGCTATAGCGTTCTCTGAGATAAATTTCAGTCCTTGTTGTAGCAATGCTATAGCGTTGCCAGTTTTCGTTTATTATTGCTGTGGTGATGGTTAAGGATGGGATTACAACACTAACCGACACAAGAATGACGGCAATATACATTGCTAAAGACAGTATCTGAGATTTAGAATTTGATTCCAGATATTTCAGTGAGTTGTGACCTTTCCCAATACGATAAGATTGAATGACGAGATAAACTTTATTAGTTGTTGCCGGCATATTGAATGGAGATTTAGCTTTGGTAGATGAAAATAATCCAGCGGGTAGATATTACGCCCTTTTGATGAAGGCTAAGGGGCAAGGTGATAACTCTAAGGTTAGGAGTGTTTGGGCGAAGGTATTTGACGTCGATGAAAAAAATGATTCACTAGTTATAAGTCATGTCGTAGCTTTGTACAGTCTTGGGGAGGAAGTTAAATCGCTTGTAAATATGATTTCTGATGTGAATGCACCCCTGTATTTATCTTCATTTCCGCAGATTGAAAAAGCAATATTTCCATTAAATTTAGACGTCTCGTGGCAAGGACCTAAAAAGCATCTTAATGATGGTGCAATGACTAGGTTGCAGTTTTGCTCAGAGCTATTAAAGAACTCTTATCAAGAGGAAAGTATTGATAGTGAGGAGCTTGAACTGATTAAAAAGATGATTGACGATTTGTTTGAAGCAACGATCAGTAGTTCTGTAAACGATATTTTGCGATTGACGCTCTTAGAAGAAATTGAGCGTTTACGTACTGCTCTCGCTATGTATAGGATTAAAGGTGCTAAAGGTTTAAAACAATCTCTCCAATCAACTATAGGAATGGTCTTCGCTAACCAGTCTGAGCTGAAAAATGAGGAACATAGTAATGCTGAGGTTCTTCAAAAATTAGGTGTGTTGATTGACAAAATCGACGCTTTTACAGCTAAGGCTATGAAAGTACATAAGGTCCTGAGTAAGCCAGTGCAGTTTCTTATTGAACACTTTTCGAGTGAAGATAGTGAAGATACTTTTGACCAGTAACAATCTATCTTACTGACATATATGAAGATTCTAATGT
Organism: Vibrio porteresiae DSM 19223; assembly: GCF_024347055.1. NCBI lineage: Bacteria > Pseudomonadati > Pseudomonadota > Gammaproteobacteria > Vibrionales > Vibrionaceae > Vibrio > Vibrio porteresiae. The sequence continues at coordinate 3,591,876 of NZ_AP024895.1, read as the reverse complement.
TAACCACATAGGAGTCTTCATGTGACCAACCGAACTATTAACTTTACCCCGTCTGCTATTAAAGCGCTCCCGATTCCCCCATCGACAAATAAAGCTAATGATATTGAATGGTCTGATGAACAGATCATTGGTCTAAAGGTACTTGTCGGCAGGACGGGAAACAAACGGTACCTTCTACGTTATGTCAGCCCGGTAACTAGAAAGAAAACGAGTATCGCTTTAGGACGCTGGCCAGATTTGGATGTAAACGATGCCAGAACCAAAGCACGAAAGCTAAAAGTACAAATTGCTGATGGTATTGATCCGAAGCTAGAACGTGATTCCCGCTCTGCTATTGTGATGCCAGATGTGTACACTTTCTTCCACGAAACATATCTACCTTGGGCGAAAAATCGTAAGAGGTCATGGCGTGATGATGAAACACGGTTCTTGCGATGTAAGCCCATCTACAAAATTCCCATGGATAGACTTTCTGCTCATGCCATCATGAAGCTTCAATCCCACCTCGCCACTGAAACCTATAATGGTAAACCGTATTCTGTAGCCACGAATAACAGGGTTATTGCACTTGTTAAGGGATTTTGCTCACTATCATCTAAGGTTTTTGATCTGCCTAATCATGCAACTAAGGTTAGCTTACTGCCTGAGAATGGTGCCCGTGAGCGATTCTTAAATGTTGAGGAAACTGCTTTACTGATAAAGGTTGCTCGAACTTATTACTGTAAAGTGAAAGGGAATCTGATTGCGCTATTGTGGTTAACAGGTTGTAGAATATCTGAGTTAATGGAGAGGCAATGGAGTGACGTTGATTTTGATAATCGTACACTTTTCATCAAAACGACCAAAAATAAGAAACCCCATTTAGTCTATTTATCGCCACTGATGTTGGAGTTACTTTCTGAGCTTCAGGACATAAAGAAACCGGGGAATCCACATGTGTTTCCCGGTAGTCGAGATGGGACACATATATCACCGCCACGTAAAGCTTTGAGGTTGATACTTGATCGTGCTGGTATCGACCCTGAGGGGGTTGTTTTCCATACTGCGAGGCATTCGGTAGCGAGTAATCTACTGAACTCTGGGATGGATGTTACGTCGGTTCAGCGTGTTTTAAACCACGCTGCTATGTCGAGTACCTTACTTTACCGGCATTTTGATAAGACAGCACTAGAACGTGGAGCGAATGCTTTGTCTGATATGGTTGAGAGAGCCAGTGATAATATAGCGCTACCCGAACCTAAGTCATCTGAAAACTAATATTAAATGAAATAGATAGCCCCCGAATAGTTAGCACTATTCAGGGGCTTTTTCGTATCTGGAATTTAGATGGAGAAATTCAATGAAAGTTGTGAAAAGCCTTACTGATGCTGAACGGTTGGAGTTGCCCTTACCGATTAAAGAGCAATTGATGCAACAACTATTGCTTCCTTGGTCTGGTGACCGTGATGAGGCTGAGAAATTTTGGGAGGAAGTTTCTACGTGTCTGATTTTGATTGAGCGAAATGATACCGATCAAGACTTAGTTGACGTTGATGAAGATACGGAAGTCATTCTGTCATATGCGTTAGAAAACCCTGAGTTTGTCATTTTGCTACCAGACGAGACTGAACCCTATGTCTTTGCGTGCTGTGTCCATGCTGACGATGGCAGTGGAAGTTTTGTGGTGGGTTCTACGAGTAACGCTACTCAAGCGATTAAAACGTTAATTGAACTGGCTGAATAAGGGGGGATTTGTATGAGCCAAGAACCTGTAACTGAGAACGAAGTTGATCTATTCACCATTGTTAAAGAAGGGCAGAGTCCAAAGCTTAGTCCTAAATCTGAGAGCTTCCTTGAGTACCAGATTGCCTATAAAGAGGATGATCAGGAGTTCTATATACGTGTTTCTAAAAACTCGTCGTCAGGATTGTTTTCGAACAGTTGGGTCCGTCTTGAAGCTATCTTTACACTGCTCGATGATCAAATAGGTAAAACACTCAAGTCAGCAGCATTGAAACCAGTAATAACAGGTGGAAGCAGCAATTCGTGCGGGTTCTTAGCTTCTATCCTGCGAACTATCTCTATCCTTGATCCTGTACCCGATAATGTGTTCTTACATCAGGTGTCTGAGCGCTATGAAGTGGTGAAAACTGAGCTTCGAGCATTAGCCTCTAACCCTGATTAATCTCTCATATATAGCCGAGTGTCACTGAGTTCTACTTGATGTGGGGAGAGTAATTTTCTGTCGTATCTATCGATGGACTGCTTCGATGAAATTAAGGTAATGACAGAAGATGCATAGCGCTTATTAGTGTTGTGATGAACAGGAACTTGACCGGAGCGCGTAAGGGAAAAGTGCTCTACGGTTTTGTCCTGTTCATCAGTTTAAGTGGGTGGATGAGTAATGGGGTATTGGCGCTTAATTGATAAACCTAACTCAAGGATTGTACATCCGTTGCACCATGTTGGAACGTTTATGGACTGATAGAAAACTCCCATTGCTTCAGTTGCAATGGGAGTAAATTGGGTTGGACAGTCTGAAAGTAAAGTCAATTGGTTGGTCGCTTAATTGGATCGGTTGACACTAGAGGGTGTGTGGTCTGATAAACCTGTAACCCCTTTAATAGCAACCTCCTGCCGGAGTTATTTATTAGTTTATTAGCGTTAGCTTAAAAATAGCATCGTTTTGAGTTTTACCTTGCTTGGTATCGGTTTGTGATTCTGCTAAATCAGTCACTCTTCATACCCTACATCGGTTACTCAAAAATCAACACATAGTGGTAAGTTCTTGGTGAGGGAGGGCTGTAGTGGCCCAGTGAAACAACATTATGTCGCGGTAATTGGACAGCACAGAGTGCCACCATCAAGAAGGCCCTGTTTACCGTCAATCAGTGCTCTAGCTTTCTACTTGGTTGAGTCCAGATAGGTTTGTAACTCTTGCTTTAACAAGTAACGTACCCAGTCAGGTGAGAGTACTTCGGCATGAGGAAGCCACGCTTTGAGCTGGCGTAATAAACGAGGAATGTTCTTGGTTTGGTGGCTGATAAGCAGGCTGCCCGAATCCAGTTCTTTCAATACTTGGAAGTCGCCGGTATTACTTTCATTCAAGAATGCGTCGGTCACTTTACTGCTCATCTGCATAAGAACCTCAACGGGATTGAGTAACTCCCCCTCATATCCTCGGTCAGTAAGCCTCTGTTCAACGCTAGGGTCGGGAGAATATTTATCTTCGTAGCGGATTAAATCACGAATTTTCACGATTCTGAGTGACTCTAGGCGGTTTCTCTGAGTTCCAGCCACGTGCCACAACCCACGCTCATTCAACAAGCGGTAGGGGTAAAACCTATCGTAAGTTTTGCCTTCGCAGGTAAAGCTGATTACATTTCGCCTCTGGACCGATTCGATAAGTTTCTCGAACATGTTGGAGTAATCACTAATGTCTTCGATGTGCGGGTTCTTGAATAGAAACGGCGGCGTCGATTTGTTGTTGAGCACACCGTTACTTAGGTAGTGCTTACCCGAAAACAGTGTATCGAGTCCCATGTTGGCGAGTAACGTTGATATTTCGTGGTTGGTCTGCCTACCCAGAACCTTTGGGTCAAGAAAGTAACACGCACCTTCGCGTTGAATAGGGAGGTAATTTAAACGCTCATTGAAATCACGCTGCAGGGTTCTTTCACTCACACCGAACTCTCGCCTCAATTCTTCCAGATATAGCCGTTCTCCCGTATTCAAACGGGTCAAAATAATACCAAGTCTTTTCGCTAGGGTGTCGTGTTCTTTCATGCTACGCATTGTAGATAGACCCCTCGTCAGGGTGTGTCGGGCTTTCAGAAACACTGATTATTTCTAGCGAAACTTCATAAGGTTACTGATATTGCTATCGCTTTTATTGGTCGCCACAGCGTATGTCTGACAAGGCATGTATAACCTGAGTGAAATTGATTCACTCGTCTCGACACAACCTGTCGAACACCCTCTTTAAACTATTAACCATTCTCGCTTTCGGTGCCTTTACCGATGGCGTCATGACGTATTCTCAAGGAAACAACACAATGAAAAAATCAATCATCCTACTAGGTCTATCGTGTCTATTCGCTACCACATCATCATTCGCTGGCGGCACATTTGGCGGTAATCCGGCTGACATTTCGAAGATAGAAAAATCCTGGAATGGGAAAGCAGGTAAACAAGTTTACTCTCAGTCTGGCCCTCGTATTGAGTGGTATGCCGATGCCTGTGGAACCATGAATGGCAAAGTCATGGATGCTGCGAAATGCCAGCCCAAGACCGCTAAGTAATCATTTCGAAAAACAGGTTTGTTGTATTGCTCTAGCTTCTGATTTGAAAGTGGGGACTCTCGGTTAGAACAGAGCAATGCAACATCAACAAGGGCGGCAGCGTTAATCACGTTGTCGCCCTTTATCATTTATTAAGGGAATCCAATGCAGAGTAAGGCAATTCATGTTCACTACCCGAACCGAGACCAAGATACAAAAATCGATATAGAACTCAGTGTGAGCGGAGCAAAGAAAGGATGTGCTATCGGGATAATTGTTGCTTCTCGAATTCCGCACCCCGCATCAATACCGATTGGAGCGTTAGTCGGTGGGATCCTAGGTGGGGTTTTGGGAAAGGCTGATTAAGCCTTGCAAAAGGAGGGGGGACTCTCTTTTTTTAAACGAATACATCGGTTATTTGGTCTTTAGAGCACCACGGGAGACCTGTTGTGGTGGGGATCTCCTACTAAATATCAGAACTCGTTGTGCAATGCGACAAGCGTTGCTGAGGTTCGTATATCTATCTTTGTAGTGATGATTCACTGGCATCTTAATTTGGCCTTTTTCGATATTGTCTTTTCGGCTTGAGTAAGCCTTTCAATCGATGTCATACGCTTAGACACCTATATCGAAAGCCTTTACCTATTATCAAGTTTGCCTTGAACTTTAGAACACTATATTAACGGTACATTTTCGATATTTCGACTTTGTGCCGTCTTTAAAAGTAACTACATAAAAGGCGAACAAAATGACACGCAAGAAGACCGATAAAGGGTTCATCCAAACCCTTGATGGCAATACCTTAGCAATGAAGTTAATTGCTTCGATTATTCGACTTGAAGACTTATGCATCCTTCTAGACGGTAAAGGACGACAAATTTCCTACGCAAAGCTTTCAGATCAAGAGGGTAAGACGGTCTCCGATGCTGACGCTTGCATTGATGAGGTGATTGAGTCGGACAGTTTTATTAATTTAGGCAAAGGTAATCACGTTCGCTGTTCTACTATCGAGGCGGTCGAGATCTGTAATGGTCGAGATCATAAAGGCATTCTGATTCGTGGTGAGGGTGATGCGATATTGAGCTTCCTGCCTATCTCCCAATTAGAAGCCCGTGAGAAGGTTGCTGATGCATTGCATGATGCGCTGGTGTCCTTTGAAGCTGGTAAGTTTGTACAACCAGATCTAAATAAAATTCTATCAACTAACTAAACACAACCAAGGTGTAAGCTATGAATACTGAAGTAATGAAAAACTTAACTCGACTTGAAGCTGATTTTATCGATGCAGTGAAGACAAATGAACCTGTTCGCTACAACGGTAATGCTGACTATTTTATTCAACTAACGGAGCGTGTAATCGATACCCGTGACTATGAATTAGGCGACCGAAAATATCTGAAAAACAGTATTAAGCATCGTCTAGGTAAGATCTACGATAAGAATGGCGAGAAGAAAACCGGATTCGGATACCAGAAAGACATCCTTCCAGTGATTCGAGCTGCCTTTACCTACGTCAATAAGTAAGTTCTACTTCGCTGCAATACGGTCTAGCAAGCCAAGCCTACGTGCGCACCATTCTATACCAGTCTTTTCTAAACTAGTCTCCCTAGAGCACCTCTTTATTACCAATCTTTCTATATCCGATAACCGACGAAGTATGCCCGGTAATGGATGTACTTCGTCTTTTTTATTCTTAACGAATGGGTAAATAAAGATGAAAACATTAGAAACAGCCCCAAAAACAACTTATCAATTGATGCGGGAAACCGAGCGTGAGTTAGAAGACTTCTTTCAATCTACATTCTTCGATACAAAGTCATTGCTTTTGGATGATCAAGTTAGCAAATTCGAAGCCGAGCTGCGAGGGCGTGAGGAAGCTAAAAAGGAAGTCGATGAACGTATTAATCAATACTTAGAGGGGGTTAAATCTGCTCCGTGGGCTGCAATGCGTGGCAAGGGTAAAGCCATCCACATATCGATAGACTCTGAGTGGGTCTTTAACAATGAGACAGAGAAGAACGATATTCTTTGTTACTCCTACAGTGTCCGCATTGGTGATAAGTCGTTTAGTGGCGTGAAACATACTGACATGGCGAAACTGATCAAACAGTGTCGTGATCAAGGGCTGTCGAAGGACGATGAAATGGATAAGCGTAAACAGCTTACCAAGAAAGGTTATAAGAGCAGCTTCGACAAGTTCATCCAAGAGTTGCTGATAAAAACTAAAGCGCGCGGTTTCATCGATGAATGGCCTGAGCATACCTTTATCTATGCGCATTTCCTTCGTGCCGACATCGCTTCATTCGAGGAGTTTTGGAACATTGGTACAAACAACAAGAACCATAAGAATTCACTGACAACGGTGCAAGGTACTGTCACATCGGGTCGTGGTGCTTATGGTATCGATCTGGACTCCATTGGTCGCAGTAAATACAAAATAGAAAACACCAAGTTCTACTCTGCATCGAACAATGCTTTCGAAACCAAAGTGCGCTTCGTAGATACCTTTTTGCTGAGTAGTAAGGCATCACTTGAGGAGCTCGGATTGCAGTGTGGTTTTCCTAAGATGACGCTACCAGACAACATGATAGAGCGAATGGACGACCTGTACTGTAAGGATACTAGCTTGTTCAATCGATATGCTATTCGTGATGCTGATATTGCCTTGGAATATGGGTTGCGAATGCAGAAGTTTGCGTTGGTTGATCTTCGTAAAGATATCGGTCTGGAGCTGAATAGCCTGCCTTCGACATTAGGCAATCTCGGTGTGTCGTTGTTTCGTGATTCATGCGGTGGTGCGACTGAGATGCATCAGTTCTTAGGATACGAAAAACGCAAGAGTCAGTACTACCATGCTAAAAGTAATTCTATTCGCAATTCCGTTGAACTGGCTAAGACGGTGAGCCGTGAGTATACCGACGCACTAGCTGTGAAAAGTTTTTATGGTGGAGCTAATTTTGGCGCGTACTTTGGCCCCACAGAGGTCGGTGATTACAACGATTTCGACCTTTCCGGAGCTTACACTACGGCTCTCGTCGATATTCTCGAAGCCGACTATTTGAATTCGTTTGAGTCAAAGGATATTGAAGATTATCTCGGTCATAAGATGGGCTTTGCTTATGTTCGCTTCAAGCATGATGACAAGGAAAATTTTGGACTTTTGCCTTGCCGCACTTCACTTCGAGGGATCTACTATCCACTTGAAGGTGAAACATACGTAACAGCGCCGGAACTTCAATTAGCTCATGATGCTGGTGTAGAAATTGAAATTCTTCATGGTCAGGTAATACCGTGGAAGAAAGGCTCTACATCTAAGTTTAAAGAATTTACCAAGACGATTCGTAAGCAACGAGCTAAGTATAAAGAAGAGGGTAATGAGCTGTACGAGAAGCTTTGGAAGCTCATTGGTAACACTCTTTACGGTAAAGTTGGGCAAGGGTTGCGAGATAAATCAGGTTTCGATTTAGCTACAGGTCTAAGTAGCAAAATACCTTATTCACCAGTGACTAATGCACACTATGCGGCACATGCGACGGGTTTTGTTCGCGCAACCATGTTAGAAGTTATACGTAAGCTCAATGAACGTTACGGTGATGACATTAAGATAATTTCAGCCACAACAGACGGCTGGCTTTGCAAAGCCACAGAAGAGCAATTAGAGCAATGCTTAGATGGTCCATTAGCTCAACGATTCCAGCAAATCTGTACCGAAGTAAGTGGCGAAGGAATGATGCAGTTAAAGCACCATGCGAAGCAGGTTATTTCGATGAAAACTCGCGGGCAATTAACAGCAGAACTAGGTGATACAAAGCCCGTATGTGCGAAAGCTGGCGTAAAGCCACCTAAAGGTGAAGACGAGAACACATGGATGGTTAAAAAGTTTTTAGATCGCTATCCGGGTGAGAAAGTTGCGCGTAAACACTTGGCATCAGCGCGTGATATGTGGCTTAAAGAGATGGACTTAGTCGATATCCATACCGAGCAACGTTTAAATCTCGACTGGGATTTTAAACGTCGTCCCGTAAACCCCCGTATGGTGAAAGTTCGTCATCCCGCTAGCGGTGAAATGGTAGAGCATCTATCGTTCGATACTGTTCCATGGAATACCGTTGATGAAGGTTTAGATGCTCGTACGTACTTCGACGAGTGGCGCGTAAACAACTGCTTAAAAACGATGGAAGATTGGGACAATTGGATGGACTTCTACAAGGTTCGTCGTTTCCTAAAGGGTACCGGTGTGAAATACCTTGAGGATGGCTCAGAGGGCATTTTTAAGGTTCAGATGTTACGCGCTATCACTCAGGGTAAATGGGGGCTACCAGAGGCTCCTATGCGTGCTCCTCGTGGTCATTACGATCAAATGGTTGCTATGTTTGAAGCAAATGGTATCAAAGGTATCACCAAGCAAGACTTGGCGAACTCGAAGGGACGTAAGCTACTGGAAGCCTCGTTACCGATTACGACCCGTATGCTACCACTGTTGTCTTGGTTTGTTCGTGAGTATCCGACTGCGGATTTGACCTTGGTGTTTCACCCTGACGAGGTTGATGAAGCGGTATTGATGCTTGAAGAATACAACCTTGACCATACTGAAAAACTCGCTGCGTAGTATCACGAAACACTCTCTAAGCCAGATTCCGAAAGGGATCTGGCTTTCTATTTCAGAACCAGTGGTAGCAATGTAGTGGAACGATTGCTGTTGTTTATCTGCAGTGTGCTGGTGGATTAGCCGAAGGTAGTAGAGTAGCAATCTTGCTGAAGTAATCACGCACTCTACGACTGCTACTATCAGGGTTTGAAATTAAAATCACATAGCAAGCAAACTATAAGAAACTAAATGCTATTAAACATTGATGAGGATAGTTGAGGTTAGTATGATAGAGAATGGAAACAGTGTCACATTAGTGAGGGATGGAAGACTTTGAACTTCAACGAAATTCCAATAATTGCAAAAATGTTATCATCATTAAGTGCAAGTTTTGTTCTTTGGAGTTGCTTGTCTGGATTGGAAATAAAATCTGCATATGACTTTCGTCAAAACGAGAAACCGGATTTTGATTTTTGGTCGATCATAAATTTTCAATTTAACTCATTAATTGATATTAATACATGGAGTGTAAGCTTTGATAAAAAATTCTATTCTTTGCTTTTAAATAATACCTACTTTTTAGTTGTAATAGTGATGCTTTTACTATCTGTCTTTGCTACTTTTATTTTGGTTTATTTAATTAAATATAAAATATCAAGAAATGTTAATGTTGGCGAGGCAAGAAAAGTTAATGTTTTTAAGTTTAGATATCATGATAATGAATTTATATTAAAATGTAGTGGCTTAATTACTATAATTACTGTTCTTTACACTGCCTCCAGTGGGTTCGCCATGTTATCCACTATTCTATTATCTTTTTATTCTCCTATTTGGTCTTATAATTCTTTGATTCAGATTAAAGGTATTATATTTACTAAGGCTTTTATTCAACTTGATAGCGATTGTGATAGCGTGGAAGAATGTTTAGTTCTGACTACAAGAAAAGTCGTTGATTCATTTGTTTATAAAACAGATGAACCAAGCAAGATGAATATTATACTGTACAACAAGATCTCTATTATCAGGTGATGTATGAATGTTTTAAATAAAGGAATTGAATCCACTCCGTCACTACTTGAGCGTGCTAAAGTATTATACGATGCCATCTTTTATGCTGATTATGATAAGGATACGATGCGCCAATATATATTACATCATACATCTCGTGGCACAAAATTTGGAGATGCTATCAATTTTATACTAAAGAATGACAAGATTGATTCAGCAGAGTATCTTAAAAGTCTTGTGACAACTAATATAAGAAGCATGAAGAGTTTAGTTAATGCTCTTGAGGATGATGGTAAAGTACGAGTTCATGATGATGTTTGGGGATTCATTGACCTAGAGGAAGATGTAAATGTTTCACTTAAAATACAGATAAATAAACTCCTAAAAGAATTACAGATAGCTGAAAACAACCCTAAAAGAAAAATAGATACGTCTATTTCAAATTTAGGTGTAGTGAAAATGTCGTTTAATGATAGCAAATGTCATCTCTATTCTGTTCAGCGCACGACAGAAGTTGGAAAAACAGCCATTGATGAGAAAGTCAAAAGTTGGCGCAGAGTAAATAATGAAGCGTATATTGTTGCAGAAACAAGATATCGAATAAACCCAGAATATGACTTCTTTATAGTTGATGATGATGGTGCGCTTTCTGTATTTATTCGTGATTTTAGAAGCTTTGAAAATACAGCTAATTTTAATGAAGCTCAAAATAGAAATGTTAAAAAGGGCCTAGAAACGTTGGTTGCTGATAATGTTATTACGGAAAGAGAAAAGGATAAGCTCAGCCAACATGTGCATAATATGGGTGTTCGAGAGAAAAGCCACTTGATAAAATCTATAAGTGCTGGTCAGTACAAGCAGTGGACATCACTTAAAGATCAACAAGATATAGCTAATAAGAGTATGCCTGATGACCTAAAATGGAAAATGAAGTTTGATTCCGAAGGAAGTTTTTTGTTTGATGGTAGTGCAGAATCTCTTAGCCAATTTGTGAGATTTATCTCTCATACTATTGTTAAAAGTGCTAGCGATGAGCGATATATTCGAGATATCTCAGGTTGGATTGAAGCTTAAGCTATTAATTTGTATTAAACGGATTTCAATTTACAAATGGAGGCTACTAATATGTCAGTATATTGTGTGAGTTATGACCTTAACCAACCTGGTCAGAAGTATTCTAAGGTACATGAAATACTTAAAAGTTTTTCTAAGTGGTACCATATTATGGATTCTACTTGGCTGATATCTACGACGAATAACGCTATTCAAATACGTGATAAGCTATCCCCTCATCTTGACAATACTGACAAGCTTATAGTTTCTCGTGTTGATGAGTATTCTGGTTGGTTGACTGATGATGAATGGAATTGGTTGGCTGAAAATGTGAAGTGATTTTTGGTGGTGATAGGTTGTAGCTATTAGCTTGCGAAATTTCCCATATGGTTGATGCCAACATAACTGACTAGTGCGATTGGTTATGTCTTTAATGCAGCGAAATTATTTATTCCAAATCCGCGTGTTGGGAGTTCGAATCTCTCCACCCCTGCCATAATCTAAAGCCTTAGCAGTAATGCTAAGGCTTTTTATTTTTTGGTTTAGAAAAATCAGCGTTGTGAGCTGGAGTGCCAGAACCGTCGAATCTCCGGAGTGCCGGCCCAGTCCACCCCTGCCATATTTCCCTTACGGGATATGAAAAGCCTCAACTTCGGTTGAGGCTTTTTGCTATCTAGCGTTATGAAAGTAGATACTTCCCGATATTTGCCACCCCCGAAATACCTATCAGAACTCCTCTGTACAGCTTTCCCCGTTCCCTTCCTATATATTATATATTTCATCTTTTATGTTGTGATGAGCTATACAACCACAAAAAGCGCTGAGTATAGTTAGGATGAATATTGACAACAAACAGCTTTCTCATCGATAGCCGATTACGTGATCCATGTTGATTGCTTGCGAAAATATGCTCTGTATTTACTTTCTGGTGGGACTATTCATTTTTCGTCTTGATGTTAACTTCTAGCAGTTGATTTAGATTAAAAGCAATTTATCCAAGAGAGATGAACAAATAAATGTTTACTGATTCAAATCCTATCTATTTAGTTTGAATACTCTTGGACGAGATAGGTGTGCTAGTCGTTCTATCTTATTTACATCAGACTAGTGGTCATTACATGAGTTATCATCAAAGAGTTGACGGTTTAAGTTGCCTGAAGTTAGTTTTGAAGACTAGGACTAAGCATCTTTTAGTTTACTTCAGCTCTATGTATCTCTTAGAGATTTGATCATCTTATCTTGTCATTCCTTTCATTTTATAGAGATCTAAGTGACTCCTGTAACGTTTTATTTGTTTCAGAGTGCTAAAGGCGAAGTGGCTGAAAATAAAAGCCGTGGTCGAATAGAAAATGCTTAGACTTGGTGGTTTTTTGCTTACAATGGTAAGCAAATGTTTCGAGGTTTTATCATGAGTCAATTATCTACTTTACTGTTTATCGCTATCGGTGGGGCATTTGGTGCTTGCTCTCGCTACTTGGTTTCTGAGTGGACTGTCATGGTCTTCGGCCGAGCTTTTCCGTATGGAACATTATCCGTTAACATCATAGGTTCCTTTATCATGGGTGTACTGATGGCTTGTTTTCAAAATGAGTGGCTTGCACCATACCCATGGCGCCAAATTATTGGTTTAGGTTTTCTAGGTGCGTTGACTACCTTTTCAACGTTTTCTATGGATAACGTTTTGATGATGGAGCAGGGGGCATTCGTTAAGATGGGATTCAACGTTGTATTGAACGTATTGTTTAGTATATCGGCTGCTTATGTTGGATATCAGTGGCTACTACGCTCTTAAAAGAAGCAGAGCTCTAAGTGTCAAATTGAAAGCTTTCTCTCATTTTTCATGTTAAATAAATAAAGATGTTTGTTAATTTTTAAGCGTTACTTATAATCTTTCTCACTTGTCGGAGTGCCATAAGGCTGAGACCGTTTATTCGGGATCCGTTGAACCTGATCAGGTTAGAACCTGCGAAGGGAACAAGAGAAGACATTTCTCAAAGCTCTTACCATCTACATACCCATGTTTGGGGTTTGTTCGCTTTGTCCTATCTCTCGATTAGCATCTGTTAATCACTCTTGTTGTACACACCCGTCAAGCATTTATCCCTAAATTACTATCCAAGGAAAATGCTATGTCGAATAGAAAAAATGCTAGATTAAGCGCCAAATCGTTTATTGAATCCTTAACGACATCCCCATTACCCAACTCATCTAAGGCCTACGTTTCTGGTTCTCGTCCAGATTTACAGGTCCCATTTCGTAAAATTTTTCTTTCAGATTCTCTTATCGGCGGTACTAAAGAAAACCCGAAGTTTCGTGCTAATGAACCTCTCTATGTTTACGATACATCCGGTCCATATACTGACGTAAATGCTCTTATAGATATTTTTTCTGGTATCGAAACGATACGTTCCACGTGGATTGCTGAACGGCAAGATACTTATGAATTGGATCAAACGGCTTCTTGTTATACCGCGGAAAGATTGGAAGACACCACGTTGGATTCGGTTCGTTTCCCTCACTTACCGACAATTCGTAAGGCAAAACAAGGCAAAGTAGTCACACAGTTACACTATGCTCGACAAGGGCTAATTACGCCTGAAATGGAATTCATTGCTATTCGAGAAAATCAGCGTCGTTTACAAGTTTCAGAGCCGGAATTGGAGCAACAGCATTCAGGTGAGCGTTTTGGTGCTCAAATCCCAGAATTGATCTCTGGAGAATTTGTTCGTCGTGAAGTAGCAGAAGGGCGAGCAATTATACCTGCCAATATTAACCACCCAGAGTCAGAACCGATGATTATTGGTCGAAATTTCATGGTGAAAGTGAATGCCAATATTGGCAATTCATCGGTTTCTTCATCTATTGAGGAAGAAGTTGAGAAGCTAGTTTGGGCAACGCGTTGGGGGGCTGATACCGTGATGGATCTTTCTACTGGCCGTAATATTCATGAGACTCGAGAGTGGATACTGCGTAATAGCCCCGTTCCAATTGGCACAGTTCCAATGTATCAGGCTTTAGAAAAGGTTAATGGAATAGCGGAAAATCTATCGTGGGAAGTCATGCGAGATACGTTAATCGAACAAGCTGAGCAAGGAGTAGATTACTTTACTATCCATTGCGGCTTGTTGCTTCGATACATTCCCATGACGGCAAAACGAGTCACCGGTATCGTTTCACGAGGCGGCTCTATTATCGCTAAATGGTGCCTTGCTCATCATCAAGAAAACTTCTTGTATACCCATTTCAAGGAGATATGCGAGATCTGTGCTCAATATGATGTTGCTCTCTCTTTAGGTGACGGATTACGTCCTGGTTCTATAGCGGATGCCAACGATGAAGCTCAATTTGCTGAGCTACACACGTTAGGAGAGCTCACTCAAATAGCTTGGAAATATGATGTTCAAGTGATGATTGAAGGCCCAGGACATGTGCCTATGCACATGATTAAGAAGAACATGGAAGAGCAGCTCGAGCACTGCTATGAAGCCCCATTCTATACATTAGGCCCACTTACTACCGATATTGCTCCTGGTTACGACCATATTACCTCTGGGATTGGTGCTGCGATGATAGGCTGGTTTGGTTGTGCGATGCTTTGTTATGTCACACCTAAAGAACATCTCGGCTTGCCGAATAAAGAAGATGTGAAAACGGGACTAATTACTTACAAACTTGCTGCACATGCTGCTGATTTAGCTAAGGGGCATCCTGGAGCACAACTACGAGATAACGCATTATCAAAGGCCCGTTTTGAATTCCGTTGGGAAGACCAATTTAACCTATCACTTGATCCTGATACAGCAAGAGCACTACATGATGAGACTCTTCCGCAAGAGTCAGGGAAGATTGCTCATTTTTGTTCTATGTGTGGCCCCAAGTTTTGCTCAATGAAGATTTCACAAGAAGTGCGTGAATACGCAGCTGGGCTACCCAAAAAAAAATCAGTAGAGACCAATTCGATAGATGTTCTCAATGCTAGCGATGGAATGAACCTGATGGCTCAACGTTTTGTTGATGCTGGTTCTGAGTTATATCTGGAGCCTGTCGTCGGGGAGGATGAATGATGATAAAGATTCATATCCCCGAACATTGGCCATGTTCTGATTTCGCGGTTGCTGATTTCAGTGAACAGATAGACCAGCATCTTTCCTGTGCGAAGCAAAATGGTGTTTGCTCTGACAAACTAGCCATGACATTTGAAACGGTTAAACAGCCGTTTCTCTCCCTTCATTTTCCCGATTTGAGTGTTATCTACATCGATACAAGTTTTATCACCAAATCACCAAATGAGTTTCCCTTCGTTCACGAATTTGAATCGGTTGTTTATCTCAATTATGTTTATGATTCATCGTTGCAACGTTCCGCTCTGCAAAGACAAAGCAACAGAATTAACACGTCTACTCATCCAAAAAATGAACTGTTGATAACAACGAATCCTGATGGAATGGATTATCTGATATCGGCTGGCAAGGCAATTCAGTTCGAGCGTTTGCCAATTGATGTAACCACTCACTTTAGTTGGTTTGTTGTTTTGCTCGCACTCGAGTTCACAATCGAAGACAGTCTGCTTTTAGCTCGTTCACTTGGATCTGTTTCACGTGAAACACTGTGGCCTCAAAAATCACAAGATTTCGCATGTCCTGTAGATTGGACGTTCGACGAATCCGGTGCTCCTTTTTGCAAGGAGCAATTCTCTAGCTCCGTACCATTCCCTTCAACTACTTCATCTGCAATTGGTTTATATCCGGTTGTCGATAATAACCTATGGTTAGAACAGTTACTGAAGTTGGGGGTGAAAACCGTTCAACTACGGATGAAGAATGCAGAAGAGCATTTGCGTGAAAAGGAAATAGAGCATGCTGTTCAACTTGGCAAAAGCTATCAGGCAGCTGTGTACATCAATGACTATTGGCAGTTAGCTTTAAAGCATAAAGCTTATGGCGTCCATCTTGGTCAGGATGATATTTCACAAGAGAGTATTGCATTATTACAGCGGGCAAATATTCGATTAGGTCTATCAACCCACGGTTATTTTGAAATACTACGGGTCTACCGTAGTTATCCTAGCTATATCGCTTTAGGTCATGTATTTGCTACCACGACTAAAAGTATGCCTTCGCGCCCTCAAGGATTATATAAATTAGCGCTTTACCAGAAGTTTATTGAGGAACTATCTCAGTCCTTAGGTCTGGATAGGATTCCGACTGTCGCGATTGGCGGTATTCAACTTAGTAATGCAAGAGAGGTTTACCTCACTGGTGTTGATAGCATCGCAGTAGTTCGTGCGGTTAGTTCAGATCAACCCAACCTTCCATTCGTTGTTCGTGAGTTTGAGTCGCTAAAGAACCGGGAGGGAGAACATGCCTAATCTTAGTGATCAACAATTTTTACGTTATCAAAAGCAGATTTGCCTTGATACCTGGAGTGAAGAAGTTCAAACCAAACTATTGGATCGCTCAGTTCTCATTATTGGCTGTGGTGGGTTAGGTAACGCTGCTGCTCTTTATTTGTCTGCTTCTGGTGTGGGGCATTTAGTTCTTGTCGATGATGACATAGTCGAGCTGAGTAATTTACCCAGACAGGTCGCTTACCGTTTCGATGATTTAGGTGTCAGCAAAGTTGATGCTCTTAAAAAAGCAATTGATCAGAGAAATAGTGATTGTCGGGTCAGGGTGGTAAGAAGGCGAATGACCGATGAACAATTGATGTTGGAAGTCACTCTTGCCGATGTTGTACTCGATTGCAGTGACAATATGACGACACGTCAGCAAGTAAACTACTGCTGCGGTCGAAGTAAAGTCCCTCTTATTTCTGGTGCAGCTGCCGGTTGGGATGGGCAGTTTTCTATTTGGAACTATCATGTAGGATGTCCATGTTATTCCTGTCTGTATCCTACCGATACCCAAATTTTTGAAAATAGATGTACCTCAATGGGCATCTTGGGGCCTGTGGCTGGGGTTGTTAGCTGCTATCAATCTCTCGCTTGCATCAATTATTTGGCTGAGGAGAATTTTGGTTTCCAATCTTCCGTACTTTATCGCTTCGATGGCAGGAGTGGTGAGTGGTCAATTTACTCCGTTAATCGAGATCCTGATTGTCCATTATGCAAAGACAGAGAAATTGAAGAAGAGTGTCCAGTCTCGCTTTTCATTGATAAAGATAAAAATGAGAGCGGGGCACGTTACTTATGAGTCAAATAATCTTTAACGGATTTGCATTGGATGTTTCATGTGAAACATCGCTAAGTGACGTATTAATCCAACTTGATATCAAGGGAGCTGGTATTGCGCTAGCACTTAACCAGTGCGTAATTCCCAAATCTCAGTGGAACAAAATGCAGCTAAAAGATGGCGATGTTGTTGTTACTTTTAATGCAGTAGCAGGAGGATAATCATCATGTTCAAAATTGCAGATACAAATTTCTCATCAAGACTTTTTACTGGTACCGGCAAATTTTCGAGTAGTGACATAATGCTGGATTCGTTAAAAGCTAGTGGTTCTGAACTGGTTACTGTAGCGCTTAAGCGAGTGGATGCAAATCAACATGACTCGGGACAAACGCTTTATTCCGCGTTAACTAATTCAGGGATAAAACTACTACCCAATACCTCAGGTGCTAGAAATGCCAAAGAAGCCATTTTCGCTGCTCAACTGGCTCGTGAGCTATTTGGAACTGATTGGGTGAAGTTAGAGATTCATCCTGATAGTCGCTATTTGATGCCCGATGGGGTGGAGACATTAGCTGCCGCAGATGAGTTAGTAAAGCAAGGCTTTATCGTTTTGCCATATTGCCACTGTGACCCTGTTTTGTGTAAGCGACTTGAAGAAGTTGGATGTTCCGCAGTTATGCCACTGGCTTCGCCTATTGGAAGTAATCAAGGTGTTGTCGCTAAGGAATTTCTACGCATCATTATCGAGCAGGCCAATGTTCCGGTGGTTGTTGATGCTGGAATTGGCAGACCTTCCGATGCGAGTTATCTATTGGAGATGGGAGCTGATGCTGTTTTGGTGAATACTGCGATAGCTTCGGCAAGTAATCCTATCGCTATGGCAGAGGCTTTTCGTTTAGCGGTTATGGCTGGTCGGTTGGCATTTGAGAGCGGTCTAGGTAGTGTTGCTTTACATGCATCAGCGACAAGTCCTCTAATAGGATTTCTTGATGATGTCTTATTTGTTCCGGAGGTTTAATCGTGGCTTATCACTATCTGGACAATAACTATTTGGAACAATTTGAGGAGCTCGACTGGGAGAGTATCCGCCTCAAACTCTACTCAAAAACGCCTATAGAAGTACAACGAGCGTTAGAAAAAAGTGTAATGGGCAAGCGACTCCAGCTTGAGGATTTTATGACTTTGATCTCTCCTGCAGCAGAGGCGTCTATCTCAGTCATGAAGAAAATGTCGACCCAGCTGACCCAACAGCGCTTTGGTCGAACGATAGGAATGTATATACCACTTTATCTATCGAATCTATGTTCAAATGATTGTACCTATTGCGGCTTCTCGATGAGTAATCGCATTAAGAGAAAGACATTGAATGCAGCGGAAGTGGAATCGGAACTGCAGGCGATCAAAGCAAAAGGGTATGACAGCATTTTATTGGTGACAGGAGAGCAAGAAACCAAGGTGGGGATGACCTATTTTAGGCAAATGATTCCTTTAGCTAAACGCTATTTCTCATATGTTGCAATGGAAGTTCAACCACTCGATGCAGAGCAATATGTAGAGCTTAAGTCTCTTGGTGTGGATTCTGTTTTGGTATACCAAGAAACGTATCATCCTGGTGTCTATGGCGAACATCATTTAAGAGGTAAAAAGACTGATTTTCACTATCGGCTCGATACCCCAGATAGGTTGGGGCGAGCTGGTATGGACAAGATTGGTATTGGGGCGTTGCTTGGTTTAAATGAGTGGAGAATTGACTCGCTTTTTACTGCGCATCACCTCACGTATTTGCAAAAGCGTTACTGGCGTTCTAGATACTCTGTATCTTTCCCACGTTTGCGTCCTTGTGCTGGAGGAGTCCAACCTAAAAGCCTAATTAGCGATAATCAATTGATTCAACTTGTTTGTGCTTATCGACTATGTTTCCCAGAGGTTGAGTTATCATTGTCGACTAGAGAGCCAGCTGAATTACGCAATCAATTAGTAAAGTTTGGGATTACTTCATTGTCTGCAGAGTCGAGTACTCAACCGGGAGGATATTTGCACCCTGATACAGAGTTGGTTCAATTTGAAATCAGTGATGAACGTTCGACGACTGAGGTTCATGAGATGCTCAAGGCGCAGGGTATTGAAGCAGTATGGCATGACTGGTCGATTGCGTTTTCTCAAAATAGTGTTTCACGTGGAACATAATTTGGCAGTGTTGTGCGAAAGCTAGCTATCGCAAAGCCCATTTTGAAAGGGATAAAGATTTCCTGATAAATGGATTAGCTAGAATAAATGAGTAAGAAGAATAAACAGGGCGAACCACTTCTTCGCCCTGTTTTATTACCGCCTAACGAATACCTCAATGTTACTCGTAGTAGAGTAATTGGCGCCGGGGAGTTTACGCAGCTTCAACACTTCGCTGTGTATCTTGACCTGTGATGTCTGCTTCTTGTGGCTCATTGTATTTGCCTAATAGTGCATGGTAAAAATCATGATCGTTGAGAACACCAATCGGCTCACCAGCTTCCATCAATACGATAGGATTGCTAGTGTGGTAACGAATTTCTATCGCATCACGCATGTCAATTTCTGAAGGGGCGAGCACGATAGAATGTGAGTCGAGTTCGTTATGATCTTGTTTTGCGTCCCACTCAACGATTTGGTAATCACTACGCCCAGCAATCAACCATTCTTCGTCATGTTTTTCTAACCAGAGATTGTCATCTTCAGCAATTTGCCAACGCTGATTTTTTTGAATTAACTCATTATCTGAATTAAGCAAGGAGCGCCCACGCAGCACATTAAGAGGATTCGTATGAGCAACAAAGTCTCGGACATATTGGGTTTTGGGATTGAGAACTATACGCTCAGGCTTACTGTATTGAATTAACTTACCCGATTCCATAATTGCTATGCGCGATCCAATCTTTAATGCCTCGTCGAGGTCGTGGCTAACAAACACGATGGTTTTGTTCAGCTTCTTCTGCAAATCTAATAATTCATCTTGAAGTTGGGTTCTAATGAGAGGATCAAGAGCTGAGAATGGCTCATCCATAAGTAAGATGTCGCTGTCCATAGCGAAAGCTCTCGCTAATCCAACGCGTTGCTGCATGCCTCCGGAAAGCTCATGAGGGAACTGTTCTCCCCATTCACCAAGTCCAACCATATCCAATTTTTCTTGAGCTCTACGTCGACGTTCTTTTTTGGCAACCCCCTGCATTTCCAAACCAAACGCCACGTTATCTAATACGGATAACCAAGGCATAAGAGCGAACTTCTGAAATACCATGGAAATGCGCTCGGTGCGCAGGTGACGTAGCGTTGTTTCATTACATTGAGCTAAGTCGACAACTTGATCGCCATCTTGTACTTTCAGAGAGCCACGGCTAATAGAATTGAGCCCGTTAATCGCTCTAAGCAAACTTGATTTGCCAGAGCCCGACAGTCCCATCAGAACACAAATCTCTCCCTGTTTTACATCAAGAGATACGTTATTGACGCCAACAACAAGGCCTGTTTCATCAATGATCTCTTGGCGACTTTTTCCTTGATCCAAAAGCGCTAACGCTGATTCGTTATGAGTACCAAATACCACATCCAAATTTTCAATACTGATGGCATTCATTACTGTACCTCCTTGTTGTTTGGCGCTTTACACAAGCGGTCGAGAATGATGGCGACAAGTACAATGGCTAAGCCTGCTTCAAAACCTTGAGAAATATTCACGGTATTGAGTGCCCGAACTACGGGTTTTCCTAAGCCATCAGCACCGACTAACGCAGCAACCACAACCATGGATAGAGATAACATAATACACTGGCTTACACCGGTCATAATGCTTGGCATCGCAGCTGGAAGCTCTACTTTAAAGAGTAATTTCATTTTGCTTGCACCGAACGCTTTACCCGCCTCAACAAGCTCTTCTGGTACTTTATTCACGCCGAGATACGTTAAACGGATTGGCGCAGCAATAGCAAAAATGATGGTGGATATAAGCCCAGGAACCACACCTAAACCAAACAAAACCAAAGTAGGGATGAGGTAAACGAAGGTGGGTACGGTTTGCATTAAATCGAGAATCGGGCGCATCAAGGTATACAGCCAAGGGCGATGAGCAGCCATAATTCCCAGAGGGACACCAACAACGATACAAATGAAGGTCGCTGAGAACACCATGACGAAGGTCTCGAGCATTTCCTGCCAATAGCCCAAATTTAAAATGAGGAGCAGAGCAGCAATAACAAAGATCACCAGAGAAATTCGACGATGTAGCCACCAAGCAATGGCTGCTGTCAGCAAGATAGGTGCTGCTGGTGGCAGTGCTTTAAAGATATCCACCATAAACATGATCGCTGTTTCTAGTGTGATAGAGATGGTGTCGAAGAAGCCTGATGCATGGATAGTCAGCCAATCGACAAAGCTCTCCATCCAATGACCAAGAGGAAGTTTGTAATCGGTAAACATATTCACAATAATTCCTTTTTTGTTGCTTAAGGTGGAGTGAAAACACGCCACCTTATGAAGAAAAAGTTACTTGTTTAGATAAGCAATAACTGCAGATTTACCCGGTTTGCCATCAATGGTTTTGACTCCCGCCAACCACTTATCCAGGTATTGTTCGTTAGCTTTTAGCCATTGCTTAGCTGCAACTTCAGGTTTCTGATTTTGATTGAGAATACGGTCCATCAAGTGATTTTCCATATTCAGATTAAATTTGAGATTGGAGACGAGCTTGCCAACATTTGGGCACTGTTTAACGAATCCATCACGAACGTTGGTAAAGACCTTGGCACCTCCGAAATTAGGGCCAAAGTAATCATCACCACCGCTGAGATATTTCATATCAAATTTGCTGTTCATAGGGTGAGGTGCCCAACCCAAGAAGGCGATCCATTGATGGCGACGAACCGCACGATCAACTTGAGACACCATGCCTGCTTCACTTGATTCCACCAATGAGAAATCTTTGAGATCGAACGCATTCTTATCAATCATTGATTGAATCAGACGGTTGCCGTCGTTTCCTGGTTCAATGCCGTAGATGCGGTTATGGAACTTGTCCGCGTATTTGGCGAGGTCCGCAAAGGAATGTACGCCAGCATCGTAAACATATTTAGGAACCGCTAAGGTGTATTTTGCGCCAACCAAGTTGGCTTGTAATACATCGACTTTGCCCGAGTCACGATACTTAGCAATATCACCTTCCATCGTTGGCATCCAGTTACCTAAGAAGACGTCGATGTCACCACTTGCCATCGATGAGTAGGTTACAGGGACCGAAAGCAACTCGGTTCGTGTTTGATAACCTAAGCCTTTTAAGATCTGTGAAGTAACAGAGGTTGTGGACGTAATATCCGTCCAACCTACATCGGCAAAGCTTACCGAGCTACAGCTATTGGCGTATGCATTCAGTGAAAGTAATGCTGCTGTGGTGAAAGTAATGACTTTACGCATGTTGAAGTTCCTTTTCTTTTGAATGAATTACTGACGATTTCGTTGTATTTATTTGATCTCGTTCGGGAGCCGTTGAGCGCTGTTGTTCTTGCCAGTTTGGCGCAATCCAAACGGGGGCTTCGCTTTTAGGTAACAGTTGTCGACCGAGTATTAAGTCTGCCGCTCGCTCAGCCACCATGATGGTAGGAGCATTGAGGTTACCGTTGGGAATGGTTGGGAAGATGGAGGAGTCGACCACTCTTAAGCCCTCAATTCCGCGCACACGGCACTCAGCATCAAGTACTGCCATCGGGTCGTTATCGCTCCCCATCTTGCATGAACAGGATGGGTGATAAGCGCTCTCAACATTCGCTTTAACCCAGTGATCAATGTCTTCGTCTGTGGTGATATTAAATCCTGGTTGGATTTCGTCGCCACGGTAATTATCTAATGCTGGCTGCGCGAGAATTTCGCGAGTAAGGCGAATGCAGTCGCGCCAATCTTGGATATCTTGCTCATGTTGCAGATAATTAAATTTGATCGCTGGTTTTGCTTTAGGGTCAGCAGAGGTAATCGCTATTTTACCTCGGCTAAACGGTTTGTTAGGACCCACGTGCACTTGAAAACCGTGTCCATCGAATGCGGCTTGTCCGTCGTATCTCATTGCTGCTGGTAAGAAGTGATACTGAATGTTTGGCCATTTCAATCCAGCGCGAGAGCGAATAAATGCACAAGACTCAAAGTGATTGGTTGCACCCAATCCTTTGCGAGTAAGTAGCCATTTCGTGCCAATAACCCCTTTGCTGATAAGCCCTAACTTACTGTTAAGAGTAATCGGTTGCTTACAGCGATATTGAAAATAGACCTCAAGGTGATCTTGTAAGTTCTCACCTACGCCAGGAAGTTCATGCAGCAGTTCAACACCGGCTTTACTGAGTACGTCTTTCGGTCCAATTCCTGAAAGTTGTAGCAGCTGTACCGAGCCGACAGAACCGGCGCTAGAGATCACTTCTTGGTTGGCAAAGGCATTGAGAATTGCGCCATTTTGTTCAAACTCAACGCCAATAGCTTGTTTATCTTTGAGTAATATTTTGCGAGTAAGCACATGACTCATTAAAGTGAGGTTAGGGCGTTTCATGGCTCGACGCAGATAAGCGTTTGAGGTTGACGCGCGAACTCCGTTATCAACCGTCATATGCATAGGGCCAAAGCCTTCCTGCTGATAGCCGTTATAGTCTTGCGTCTTTGGATAGCCTGCGTCTTTCCCTGCTTCAATAAACGCCTGATAAAGCGGGTTAAGATGCATGTCATTACCATTGCAAGTGGCTACTGGTCCATTGCCTCCACGGTATTCATCTTCGCCATCCATCCAGCTTTCAGCACGTTTAAAGTAGGGTAGGCAATGGGCATAATCCCAATTTGTTGCGCCTTGTTCATGCCATTCGTCAAAGTCACACGCATGACCTCGAACATAGACCATGCCATTAATGGATGAACTGCCGCCTAGCACTTTGCCGCGAGGACAGTGTAGCTGGCGACCATCAAGACCTTCTTCCGCAAGAGACTCAAATTGCCAAGCATATTTAGGGGTATTCATTGGATAGGAAAGTGCGGTAGGCATCTGAATGAAAATGCTTTTGTCACTGCCACCTGCTTCAAGCAGTAGTACGGAGTGTTCACCAGATTCGGTTAACCGTTCGGCCAATACGCAGCCTGCGGAGCCGGCACCAATAATTATGTAATCGTAATGCTGCTTCATAGTGACTCCTTATGCGTACGGTCCGACAAACTCATTGAGCTCAACAAGAACGCTTTTGGTTTGGGTATAGTGATCAAGAGTTTCCACGCCGTTCTCTCGGCCAATACCAGAAAGCTTGTAGCCGCCGACAGGCATTTGGGCTGGAGAGTCTCCCCAAGTGTTAATCCAGCAAATGCCAGCTTGTAGCTGGTGGATCACACGGTGAGCGCGCGATAGATTTTGGGTAAAAACACCGGCCGCAAGGCCATACTGTGTATTGTTAGCGCGTGAGATAGCTTCGTCTTCATCAGAAAATTTCAGCACAGCCATAACAGGGCCAAAGATTTCATGCTTCACGAAATCCATCTGATCATCGCAGTCAGTAAAAATGGTAGGAGCGACAAAGTTACCTTTATCCAAACCATCTTGGGTCACTTGATAACCCCCAGTTAAAAGTGTCGCGCCACTTTTTTTACCGTTCTCGATGAATTCGAGCACCTTTTTCATGTGAGATGTTGAAATCAAGGCACCAACTTGAGTGTCCATATTCATCGGATCACCAATGATCAGTTTCTCTGTGCGGGATTTAAGTTGATCGACAAATTGGTCATAGATCTTCTCATGCACAAAGACTCGCGTGCCGTTGGTACACACTTCACCTTGGGTATAGAAGTTGGCCATCATTGCGGCTGATACAGCTTGAGTCACATTGGCATCGTCAAAGATGATCAACGGAGATTTGCCACCGAGTTCCATAGTCACAGATTTCAGCGTTTGAGCGCTGGCGCTCATCACTTTCTTACCTGTGCCGACTTCTCCAGTGAAGGATACTTTGGCAATCTCTGGGTGAGCAGTCAGCATTTGACCAACTCGTCCATCACCCTGAACAACGTTAAACACACCGTTTGGAACACCAGCTTCTGTGAATATTTCGGCGAGTTTTAAGGCCGTGAGAGGTGTTTCTTCAGAGGGTTTAAAGATCATTGCGTTGCCAGCGGCCAGAGCGGGCGCTGACTTCCACATCGCAATCTGAATTGGGTAGTTCCAGGCGCCAATACCTGCACAAATCCCTAGCGGTTCTTTGCGAGTATAAAAAAACTGGTTCTCTGATAATGGTTGTTGGCTGCCTTCTTGTGCAGGTGCAAGCCCGGCAAAGTATTCAATGACATCAGCTCCGGTTGCGATATCAACACAGATCGCTTCTTGTATGGGTTTCCCAGTGTCTTGCACTTCTAGAGCGGCCAATTCGTCATTACGTTCTCGCAGTAAGGCGACCGCTTTTAACAAAATGCGGCTACGCTCTGTTGCTGTCATTTTTGACCAAACTTGGAAGCCTTGCTTGGCCGAATCAATAGCGTCTTGAACATCTTGCTCATTGGCTTGACCTAACACCGCTAAAGGTTTGCCGTTGGCTGGGTTATACGTCGTAAAGGTTTCATTGGATGAGGCTCTGCGCGCCTTACCATGAATGTAAAGAGATGCGATTTCCATAAAAAGCCTTTTGGTTTAATGCTGTGTATGTAGCGCTTGAAGTTGGGTTTCGAGATAGTGTTTGATAATCAACTGGCTTTGCTGCGCAGATAGTCCGTCAGGGTTTAAGGCAGCTCTTAGCCATAACCCATCAATGAGAGCAGCTATTGCTTGGGCAATATGATGCGCCTGTGAGTTGCTGAATAATGCTTTGAGTTCAATTAATAGGTGAGATAACAGACGTTGTTCATTAACCCGTTGCAGACGTTGCAATTGGTTGTCATGCATAGAGTAAGACCAAAAGGCGAGCCAAGTTTTTGCGACCTTGTTGTTCGCTTGCTGTCCCTCAAAATTAGCTGCAACGATAGCCAAAATGCGCTGCTTATGAGCTGAAGCGGGTAATGAGCTCAGGGCGTTAGTTACGGTTTTTCCATGGGCTCGTAAGATAGAACGCATTGTTTCTTCGAGTAATCCATGTTTACCACCGAAATAATGGTTAATGATTCCGGTTGATACACCAGCTTCTTCACTGATCAAAGCGATGCTGGCGGATTGCAATCCAACGCGTTCTATCACGGTCATTGTTGCATTAACAAGTTGAGGTTTGCGTATGTCTGGCATTCCGACCTTAGGCATTTGTTACCCCTCAGTTAATTTTATTGAACGATTAATTAACTTTAATGTTACGCATATAATGTTTAGATCTCAAACTAAAGTTTTGCGATCTGGTATGTGTTTGTACCTGATTTTTATATTAAGCAATTGTTTTTTAAGGTTAAAAATTAATAAAAATAAATTTATTTTGTCTGGATTTGATTAGAGGTGGGATTTTAGGCTTACTTAGGTAAAAAAAATCCCTTATTGTTCGTAACAATAAGGGATTCAGAGGGGTTATTAATTAGTCGTGGTGAATAGGGGTTGTCGCATTACGTAGCCATTGTTTTACATCGTCAGAAACGAGAGGACTCACATCATTCCATACGCTTTCATGGTACTCGTTTAACCAATGCAACTCTGGTTTGGTTAAAAGGTTCGTATCAATAGCACGCTTGTCGATAGGGCAACGAGTAAGCGCTTCAAAGCCAAGTACATCGAAATCGCCTTCGGTTTCAATATCAACCACAAGTTCTAGGTTCTCGATACGAATGCCAAACCCATCGGCACGGTAGTAACCAGGCTCATTTGATAACACCATACCAGGTTGAAGAGGGAAATTATTCACTGCTTTACCGATACGCTGAGGACCTTCATGAACACTTAAGAAGTGACCGACGCCATGACCTGTTCCGTGATCATAATCATAACCATTAGCCCATAAATATTGACGAGCTAAGATGTCCAGTTGATGGCCACAGGTGCCTTTCGGAAAACGAGCTTTAGCCAGTGCAATATGACCTTTCAGTACTAAGGTATATTGTTGCTTCATCTCTTGGCTGACTTCACCGATAGCGATCGTACGAGTGATATCCGTTGTGCCATCGATGTATTGACCGCCTGAGTCGACTAGGTAGAGCGTGTTGATCTCTAGTTTGCCTGGTTCCGGCTGGTTAATGTGATTGTAGTGACACATCGCTGCGTTGCTTGCCGCTGCAGAAATAGTATCAAAGCTTAAGTCTGCTAAGGTCGGGTCTTGTTCGCGAAACGCTTGTAGGCGGTCAGACACTTGTGCTTCGTTTAGGTCGTGCCCCGCTGCAACTTCGCTATCTAACCAAGCTAGGAAGTTCACCATCGCTGCACCATCACGCACGTGACATGCTTTCATACCAGAAATTTCAGTGGCATTTTTTGCTGCTTTAGGAGTTAGGCATGGGTCTGAGTCTGCAACCAATTCTGCACCTACGTTTTGTAGAGTGAGAGTAAACCAAGCATTGCTGGTGGCTGGATCAACGATAACGCGTTTACCTGTAAGTGCGGCAAGTTGTTGTGCTAATTCGTCTGGGTGATGCACGCGAACACCTTCGCCAACATGGGCGAAAAAGCCTTCTGCTAAACGAGCTGGATCGAGGAAAAAGTCCACATCACCAGTATTGTGCAAAATAGCGTGTGAAAGTAGTACAGGCAGGCGAGAAACATCGAGGCCACGAATATTCAGTAACCAACAAATAGAGTCCAGTTCAGTCAAGATAACGCTATCGGCTTTCTTGCTTTGGAGAATTTTCGCAATTTTTTGACGTTTAGTTAGGCTACTTTCACCAACTAATTCATTGCCCATCAAGCGCATAGGAGAAACAACCGCTGCTGGTCGATCATGCCATAACTCATCAACAGGGTTACTTTCTACCGCTACAAGTTCGATGTCACCTGCAAGTTTTGCTTGTGCAGCGGTTAACCAGTTGGCTCGGTGCATTCTTGGATCGAAACCTACTTTGCTACCGGTAGGCAATTGCTCTGTTAGCCAGGTTAAATAAGGCTGTTCAACGAGATGACGGTATTCGAATATCTCTGCGGGTACTTGTTTGCGTACTTGCACTGTGTAACGGCCATCAACAAAAATTGCCGCTTTATCTTGGCTTACGACCGCCGCACCTGCTGAACCTGTAAATCCAGTTAACCAGTGTAGACGTTCGTTATGTTCTGGAACATATTCGCCGAGATATTCGTCTTCATGAGGGATGATCATGGCATCGAGTTGATGTTGTGCCATCCAGCTACGGAGAGCTTCGACACGTTGAGATGTAAATGGTTGCATCTGTAATATCCTTTAACAACAGTCCTTTTATTTGACTTTGAGCTTGTGTAATTTTGGACGTGAAAGCCTAAGCTACTCTTTTTGCCCTTAGGGTGCAATTAGCAACCGGACGACTACTGTAAATGCGCTGTTTTGGTCTTAATCAGTTCGCGTAACCAAGTTAACGCTTGGTCGCTATTTCGTTCTTTACTCCACAACAGTGTGTATGCCATGGGGGGAAATTCTAACGGGAGAGGTAACGCAATCAAATTGCGTTGTTTTACCATCTCATGGGCAAAGTGACTGGGTGCAGTAAAAATAAAATCGGTATAAGTACAAAGAGTTGCAGCACTATTGTGATCGGGTACTGTGATAGCGATATCTCGCTCTCTTCCTATATCAGCTAAACGGTAATCAAGCAGCCATCGGTCATTACCATCGTATCTCACTTGCACATGTCGCAAGGAGAGATAGGTATCTAAACTCCAATCACCTTGTAATACTGGATGATCTTGCCTTACTAAACACATTTGATTATCTCGACAAATCTCTTCGCTCGTGATGTCTGAGGGTAATGGCATAGTGATGCGCGAATCATTGATATCCACATCACGGCCGACGATACCTAGGTCCAATTCACCTAATTGCAGTTTTTTTAGCGTGTCGTTATTCCAAGCATGAGTGCTGATATTTAGCTTTGGTCCCAATTGAAACAGCGTTGGCAAAAAGTGAGGAAGCAATAGGGGATAGATGCTCTCAACTGCTGCAATTTGGAAATGGTATTCACTGTGGGTTGGATTGAATTCGATAGGTTGAGAAATAAGATCCAATTGATGAGTGAGTGCATCGAGTTTGGGTTTCAAAAATAGCGTCTTAGGTGTGGCTTTCAATCCATGTGACGTGCGGATAAATAAAGGGTCGTCAAATTGCTCGCGCAATTTAGCAAGTGATTTACTGACTGCCGATTGGCTGAGAAACAGTCGGTTAGCTGCACGAGTGACATTGAGTTCTTCAGTGAGAACTTTAAGGCAGACCAATAAATTGAGGTCGATACGGGCGAGCTTTTCTACCTTCATATGATTTTCCAAACTGGAATAATAGGAATGATTACATACCATTGTTATTCATAACATCATTGCTCTATGATGCGCCAGCATTTCCTTTCTTTCTGGTTCAACAAGGAGTTTTATTGATGGTCTCTGCTTCTCCGTCACGCTTCCAAATGGTTCTTTTGACGCTGTTAGTTCTATTTAGTCCTCTAGCGATCGATATCTATTTGCCCGCTTTACCTATGATTGCTAAGACGTTTCACGTGGAACATGAACTTGCCAAACTAACGATTACTGGCTTTTTGTTTGCGATGGGGTTAGGGCAGCTATTTGCTGGGCCATTAGCGGATAAATATGGACGCCGTACGGTTGCGCTGGTGGGCATTGCGATTTACACCGCAAGTGCGTTTCTTTGTTGGCAAGCAGAGACAATGGAATGGATGCTCGTCGGACGATTACTACAAGGCTTAGGTGCATGTGCTACGTCGGTAGCGGCTTTCGCTTGTGTACGTGACCTGTTTGGTCCAGAGAAAAGTGGCAAAATGATCAGCTACCTTAATGGCGCAATCTGTTTTATTCCTGCTTTGGCTCCTATTTTGGGCAGTTGGCTGACACAACATTTTTCTTGGCGCGCAAATTTCTCGTTTATGGTGATATTTGCGCTGATTTGCGGCACTTTACTCTGGTTTAGTATGAAAGAAACGAACCCAAGCCAAGAGAAAATGCCAACGTTTCAGTTAAGTCGTTATTGGGATGTCGTAAAAAATCCGTCATTTTTATTTCATGCGGGCTTGTGTATGTTGTCGATGGGAGTTATTTTGGCGTACGTCACTTCTGCTCCATTGGTTCTAATGCAGCGTCTCGGACTGTCGATGGATCAATTTACCTTTTGGTTTGGCATTAATGCGGTTATTAATATTGTCGCATGTTTAAGTGCCCCCAAAGTGATGGATAAATTGGGTACTCATCGATCAATTATTGCAGGTATTCTTTTACTCGGTATTGCCGGAACTGTCATGGTTGTTTTGTCCACAGAACAAGCTGCATGGCGTTTTATGCTGCCTATTTTTATTTCCTCTGTTGGATTCGCTTGGATTCTTGGTTCAGCTGCAGGGAAGGCGCTAGCACCATTTGGTGATAAAGCGGGTACCGCTGCTGCATTATTGGGCTTATTTCAAATGAGCGGTTCTGGGCTGGTAGTTGCATTAGTGCAGAAGTTAGAAATGACACCTTATTGGCTAATTGCAATACAAATGTGGCTTGTCGTTCCTGCGTTATTAGTACTATTCTCTGATGTAGGTCGAAAATGGCATCAATGGGTGCTTGAGCCTTAAAGCAAGGTTAGGTAAATTACCTCTCCTGATTATTTCTTGAATTGGTTGAAAGCGTTAATCCTAACGCTTTTAACACTCCTCTTAATTAATACTTTGGAATCATAATCAATGTCTCTTACAACCTATGAAATGGCTCGAATTTGGGAACAACTAGACGAGTCTCCAGAAAAGGTTATGTTTGGCAAACTACTTAGTGAATTGGGCAACCAAAGTAGTGAACGTATTCGCAGTGCGGCAAAACAAGTACCTATTAGCGTGTTACGTGATCTGGTTTATCAATTTCAACAAGTGATTGATTCACGTAAAAATGAACAAGTTGATATTTTGGCAAAAGAACTTGCACAACAAGGCATATCAGCTGAAGAGTTATTAAAATATCTAAATAGATAATATTATTAATTAAATGTGAATTATTGGCCCCGAATATTTATTGGGGCTTTTTTACGGATTCACATTCCGATTAATTGGATTCTGCAATGAAATTAATGTTTCTGTTGATTGCACTTCATCGATTGCTTGCAACTTATCAATAAGTACATGTTGCAGTTCTTCAATTGAACGACACATTAATTTTACGAAGATATTATAGGCACCGGTGGTGTAGTAGGCTTCTACCACTTCATCTAAGGCGTTGAGTTTTGCCAACGCAGAATGGTAATCACGAGCCGCATTGAGGTTGATACCAATAAAACAGCAAACGTCATAGCCGAGTTTTTTGGTGTTCACTACGACTTCTGTACCTTGAATAATATCGGAAGATTTCATTTTCTCGATACGTACGTGGATCGTGGCAGGGCTGACGTTAAATTGTTTGGCCATTTCAGCGTAAGGTGTTCGAGCGTCATCCATTAAGATTTTCAGAATAGCTCTGTCCAAATCATCAAGTTTTATCGTAGCTACAGGGCTCGTCATATCCATTTCTCATCTCGAACAACAACCGGTTTCAGTATCTTAACATCTCCTAGAAAAGAGTAATATCAATTAGCGTTTTTATTCTCATTTTCTTGATGTTGCGTGTCAGTATAGGCTGGGTTTTGAACTTTCTTTGCGAAGTGTAGGTATTCCTAACAAAATCCGCTAAAATTGCGCCGTTATTAGCCCCGAGTTTGGAGTCCATTTTTTGCAGATACAATTGATTGCTGAAGCACCTGAGCGTCAAGGTGAATTAGACCTTTTGGCGACACGCTGGAAGCTTGAACATTCTAGCGAGAGTCTTTTTGCTTTAGTGCTGACTGATGAGCGACTTGAGTTACGCAAATTGGATGAGCCTAAGCTTGGCGCTATCTATGTCGATTGGGTCACTGGGGCCGTTGCGCACCGTCGTAAGTTTGGTGGTGGTAAAGGACAGGCGATTGCTAAAGCTGCTGGCTTAAATAAAGGGGCAATGCCCACCGTATTGGATGGTACAGCTGGTCTTGGTCGAGATGCTTTCGTACTGGCTTCGTTGGGCTGTAAAGTGCAGCTGGTGGAACGTCATCCGGTTGTTGCCGCTTTGCTGGATGATGGCTTACAAAGAGCTAAGCAAGACCCTGAGATCGGTGCTTGGGTGCAAGAGCGGGTAAATTTAATCCATGCATCAAGTCACGATGCATTACACCAACTAGCTCAAGACCCGAATTTTGCTCGTCCAGATGTGGTCTATCTTGATCCTATGTATCCACATCCAGAAGGCAAAAAGAAATCTGCCTTAGTGAAAAAAGAGATGCGAGTCTTTCAATCACTGGTTGGTGCCGATAATGATGCGGATGGTCTGTTAGAGCCCGCTCTAGCTCTCGCGACAAAACGTGTGGTTGTAAAGCGTCCAGATTACGCAGAATGGTTGAATCAACACAAACCGACCATGGCGATTGAGACGAAGAAGAATCGTTTCGATGTGTATGTGTTGTCTTCTATGAAAGAAGACTAGTATTGATGTGAATTACTAAGCGACAAGGAAAATCGAGTCACTATGACAACCCGTTTTTGTAAAATGAATCGCCGCGATATTGCAAGTTCACTTGGTGAAATCTATCGCTTAGTGGAAGCACCAAACTATGTCTGTCGCTCCTGTGCCCGGTCTTCGAAAGAGAAAGGTAATTTATGTAAGCCACAGAAGATTGAACGTAGTAAAGAGAAATCCCATAGTGCACCAATATTGGGGTTGGATTTTATTACGGATGAGATGCCACTGAAGGTGGGTTTAAAAAAGGCGAAAAAAGCGCTTAAACAACAGAAGAAGCTGCAAAAGAAATTGGCCAAAGTGTACAAAAAGCAGCAAAAGCTAGTACGTAAACAAACTCAGCTAACTCATAAATTCAGTCAGTTAACGGCGAAAAGCAGTGTGGGTGTTGTTCAGCAAGAACCATTGCCGATGCATTAATTTGATTTTAAAAAAGCCGCTATCAAGCGGCTTTTTACTTCTATATCTATCAGTTTGAACGTGCGTAACTTTTTTGCGCAAGGCGTTTTATCCAAGTTTCATTTAGCCACAATGAAAGCAGAATGACGATGCCACCAATGATGAGGCGAGGGTAATCTACGTCTCGATTCCAAATTAGAATATTAACGATAAGTCCCGCAGGAACTAACGCATTATTCATGATCGCCAGTGCGCCAGCATTGACCAAGCAAGCTCCCTTATTCCACACAAAGTAACCGAGTCCTGAGGCGATAACGCCGAGATAAATTAAGATACCCCATTGCGTCGTGGTTGTTGGCAGTTTGTTGAGGTTACCCATGAGAGCAAACGCAATGGCTGCAACCACTAACGCACCGAGATAGAAGTACCCAAATACCGTCCTCTGCGGAATGTGGGTTGCTTCTTTTTCCATAACGAATTTGTAGCCGACTTGGCCAATGGCGAAGCAAAGGTTAGCTCCTTGCACCACGAGAAATCCTAAAACGAAGTTTTGGTTAATGCCGGAGAACTTAATAATGGTCGCACCTGCCACCGCGATAATGGCGGTCACCAAATACCAAGGCGAGAATCTCCCTTTGAGTAAGTCATAAATCAAGGTGACATAGATGGGAGTAAATACGGTAAACAGTAAGACTTCGGGAACCGTCAGTAGCAGGAAGGATTGGTAATAAAAACAATACATTAATCCGAGTTGGATACCGCCAATCGCCATTAATTTTATGATCAGCTTGCCTGATATGTTTTTGAATTTGAGAAATGGCAGAAAGACGAGACTGGCGAGAGCAATACGCATCAGTACCGCAAACCAAGAATCAACCTGACCAGAGAGATACACACCGATCAGGCTGAAAGAGAATGCCCATAGCAGGGTTACAGCAGATAGATAAAACATGGTTACTCAGTAGAAAAGAGAAAGTAACCAAGTTTATCGAAATTTCCTTTGAACGTCAGTCAACAAATGGCACAACCAAAAGGTCGACAGGTGTGCAATTCATGAGCTGTTTGGTTGAGGAAAGAATCTTGCTCCAAAAGTCTTGGTGATGACCACAGACAACAAGGTCAATATTAAACTCTGCAATCGTATCGCAGATTTCATTACTCAAATCACCACTGCCTACCAGCGTATGATTAATGGGATAGCCAGCATATTTTGCCAACTCTTGGAGTTGGTTTAGTGAGGCTTCCATAGAGTTATGCTGTGTCTCTGCCAGATTGATATCGATGAGACCGGTGTAAAGCTCTGCATAATTCACATCAATATGTATGAAAGACAATCGAGCGTTTAATGGTCTTGCGAACGCCACCGCTTTGTCGACTAATACTTTGCTATCTTCAGAAAGATCGACGGCAACTAAGATGTGTTGATAACTCATAATGCTATCTCCTTTTAGGTGACTAGTTGTAGATTAACACTGCGAGCTCGGGATTTTTGCAGTAATGATCTCATATCCGTAGCACGCCGTAATACCTGACGCACTTATCGCAATGATCGTGTTATAGTGATTGTTATAAATAGAAACAGAGAGTTAGGAGCTATCTATGTTGGCACAAGCAATGATTGATCAATTGAATGATCAAATTAACCTAGAATTTTTTTCATCCAATCTATACTTACAAATGAGTGCTTGGTGTGAAGACAAGGGATTTGAAGGCGCGGCGCAATTTTTGCGTCAACATGCAGCAGAAGAAATGCAGCATATGCACCGTTTATTTACTTACGTAAGTGAAACAGGCGCATTGCCAATCCTTGGTGCGATCGCTGCGCCTAAACATACGTACGCGAGCCTTGGTGAAGTGTTCCGCGAAACGTATGAACATGAGCAAATGATTACACAAAATATTAATAAGTTGGCTCATGTGGCGTTCACATCTCAAGACTACTCAACATTCAGTTTTCTTCAATGGTATGTCGCTGAGCAACATGAGGAAGAGAAACTGTTTAAAGGGATATTAGACAAGCTGGAGCTTGTTGGTGAAGACGGAAAAGCCCTCTTCTTTATCGACAAAGATTTAGCGGAATTGGCAAAAGTGGGTAGTTCATCTTCTGCATCAGATACCTCTGCTGAGTAGTAAGAAGTAAAAGACAATAGTTAGCGATCGTCTTTTCCTTTCGGTGTCTGATACAAAGATGTGGGGAGGAAAAGATGATTAATGGTGATACCATTCTTTTTGCGTTACTGATAGTAACCTTAATTAATTTGGCCAGATATTTCAGCGCATTGCGTTCTTTGCTGTATATCATGAGAGACGCTCATCCACTGTTGTACCAGCAAGTGGACGGTAGGGGATTTTTTTCTACCCAGGGTAACTGGGCGAAGCAAGTGCGTCTCTACCACTATATTAAGAGCAAAGAATACCATCATCACCATGATGAGCTGTTTATGATGAAGTGCGATCGAGTGCGAGAGCTCTTTATTCTCTGTATCACGTTGTTGGTCGTCACAACCGCTGCGGCGATTATTCTGTAAACAGCTAATTGGCAAGCGTTGGCTTTGCCGCTAAAATACCGCCTCACGTAATCGAAGGATGTGCCCAGCACATCCTTTTTTATTTCAATCAAGAGTTTTAAAGCATGAGTAAACAGGTCGATGTAGTCATCGTAGGTGCCGGTGCGGCGGGATTAATGTGCGCAGCTCAAGCGGGCAAGCGTGGTCGCCGAGTATTGGTCATCGACAACGCCAAAAAACCCGGTCGTAAGATCCTTATTTCTGGTGGTGGTCGCTGTAACTTCACCAACTACGATGTCTCGGCTGAAAACTACTTGTGCCGCAATCCACACTTTGTGAAATCCGCCTTATCGCAATATACCAACTGGGATTTCATCTCAATGGTAAGCAAATATGGTATTGAGTTTGAAGAGCGCGATCACGGGCAGCTGTTTTGTTTAGATTCCGCTAAAGATATCGTCAATATGCTATTAGCAGAGTGTGAGCAAGCGACGATTGAGCAGCAGTATCAAGTTGAGATTGAACAGATCAAGAAAACTGAGACCGGCTTTCACCTAGCAACCAATAAAGGCGAGATTACGTGTGAGTCTTTAGTGATCGCAACGGGCGGTTTATCCATGCCTAAATTAGGTGCCACACCTTTTGGTTACAAGGTGGCCGAAAGCTTTGGACTACCTGTAGTCACAACCACTGCAGGCTTAGTCCCCTTTACTTTGCACAAAGAAGATAAAGAAGATTTCGCTGAACTATCGGGCATTGCTATTCCGACCATTATCGAATCTAAATCGGGTAAAACCTTCAAAGAAGCGCTGCTGTTTACCCATCGTGGTCTATCTGGTCCTGCCGTGTTGCAGATCTCTTCTTACTGGACTCCTGGTGAGGCGATCACCATCAATCTAGTACCAGAGACAGATTTAATGGGGCTGTTAACAGAAACCTTGCAACAGCATCCAAATCAGAGCCTAAAAAACACTCTGGCGCGAGTATTGCCTAAACGCTTAGTGGAAGTGCTGATTGAGCGTAAAGTCATTTTTGATAAGCCACTGAAGCAGTATCAAGGTAAGCAACTTGAACAAGTGGTGGAGCAATTGCAAGCGTGGACAATCTTACCTAACGGAACAGAAGGTTATCGCACTGCCGAGGTAACATTAGGCGGTGTGGATACTCAGGTTATTTCCTCTAAAACGATGGAATGCAGTCAAGTTAAAGGGCTCTTTTTCGTTGGCGAAGTAATGGATGTGACGGGTTGGCTTGGTGGATACAACTTCCAGTGGGCGTGGTCGAGTGGCTATGTGGCTGGCCAATGGGTTTAATCCCATTGCGACTGGTTGAATTAGGCAATCTATTATAAGATTCAGTGATGCTGCTTAACATCTTGTAATTCATGATGTTATAGATTTTCGAAAAGGAAAATCATCATCAACTTGGAAGATAACTATTTATGACAAAAAAACGCCGGCCTACGTTGCAGGATGTTGCTGATCTGGTAGGGGTAACCAAGATGACGGTGAGTCGTTATCTCAAAGATCCGTTACTGGTTTCAGATAAAACCCGCGAGAAAATTGCCTCGGCACTCGAAACCTGTGGGTACATTCCCAATCGAGCACCAGAGATTTTGGCACAAGCCAAAAGTCGGGCGATCGGCGTATTGGTTCCTTCTTTAACTAACCAAGTTTTTGCTGAAGTGATTCGTGGCATCGAGAAAGTCACAGGGAAATATGGTTATCAAACCATGTTCGCTCACTATGGTTATCGCCCAGAGGTTGAAGAAGCGAGGGTTGCTTCGTTACTCTCTTACAACATTGATGGACTCTTGCTCTCAGAGAGTTATCACACGCCTCGTACTGTGAGGATGATTGAGACAGCGGGTATCCCTGTCATTGAAATGATGGACATTGCTTCACCATCAATCCAGCAATGTGTTGGGTTTGATAACACTCAAGCGGCATACGAAATGGTGCAAACCATGATAGCTCGTGGTCATCGACGCATTGTTTATCTTGGCGCTCGAATGGACGTTCGCACCAAATTGAAAATGCAAGGCTACGCGGCAGCGATGGAGCAAGCTGGCTTATCCACTGCGGTCGTTACCACTGATGAGGCTTCTTCGTTTTCTCTTGGTGCGAAATTATTAAGAGATAGCATGCAGCGTTACCCTGATTTGGATAGCTTCTTTTGTACTAACGATGACTTAGCGGCTGGTGTCATTTTTGAATGTCAGCGCCAAGGTATTCGGGTTCCGCAAGATATTGGCGTAGCAGGTTTTCATGGCCATGATATCGGCCAATCCATGACCCCTAAGCTAGCCAGTGTGATTACCCCGCGTGAGCAAATTGGTCGCATTTCAGCTACTGAGCTTTTAGAGCGTCTCCAAGGCAAAGTAGTGGAAAAATCTATCATCAATTTGGGTTATGAAATCGATGTAGGCGAGAGCTTGCAATAAAAAACCGCACCCGAAAAATTCAGAGTGCGGTTCGTTGTGGAGCCGACTATCGATTAAAGGAAGATGGACACTAACATCGCAACGACACCACCAGTGGTACCAATGATGGTTTCCATGACGGTCCAAGTTTGCAACGTCTGCTTCTCACTTAAACCCAGATAACGGTTTGCTAACCAGAATCCTGAATCATTCACGTGCGAGAACACAATCGCACCACCACCGATAGCGATAGTGATCGCTGCCATTTGAGCCCCATCCAAGTTTAACGGTGCCAACATAGGGGTGATTAAGCCACAGGCAGTTAGCATCGCAACCGTCGCTGAACCTTGAATAACACGCACAGCAGCAGCCAAAATGAACGCTAGAATCACGATGGGTAATCCTGAACCAGCCAAGGTATTACCAAGAGCTGCCCCAACACCTGAATCGATCAGAACTTGTTTAAATACGCCGCCCGCACCTGTCACCAAGATAATCACGCCCGCTGGCT
This sequence comes from Vibrio porteresiae DSM 19223, assembly GCF_024347055.1. NCBI lineage: Bacteria > Pseudomonadati > Pseudomonadota > Gammaproteobacteria > Vibrionales > Vibrionaceae > Vibrio > Vibrio porteresiae. The sequence continues at coordinate 3,553,346 of NZ_AP024895.1, read as the reverse complement.
GTAGTGCACTACCACAGATTTCCATAATGCGTTCGCGTGGAATATTGCGTTTGATACCCAATGCATAGAAAGCTAATAGACATGCAAGCAGAATCGCAGTGAATGGGTGACCAATCAGTGCTAGCCAGTTGTGTAGTGACGATTGTGGGTCAATAAAACGCGATACGATGGTTTTTAGACCGATCAGTAACAGTGGGAAAATCACGATGCTGATTGAAAGTAAAAATGACGGGATCACTGAACCTTCACGTTGCATATTGTCATGCTGTTCATGCGCTGGTAGCTCAACATGAACTTTTTTCGCGATCATGCTACCAAAGATAGGGCCACCCAGAATCATCGCAGGAATGGACGCCAGCAGACCAATCACAATCATGTAGCCAAAGTCAGCATTCAATTGTGAAGCGACTAGAATTGGCCCTGGTGCTGGGATTAAGAACGCTTGGCAGGTAGCGATACCTGCTAATAGCGCAATCCCGATTTTAACCACGCTACCGCCGCCTTTACGCACTACGGCGAAGGCGATGCCAATTAACAGTACAACAGCAACGTCAAAGAAGAGGGGCAGAGCACAAATAAAGCCGGTTAGGGTCATTGCCCAGTGTGCTTTATTGGTGCCGAATTTGTTGAGCAGGGTATGTGCGATTTGGTCAAGTGCACCAGTCTCTTCCATGACGCGTCCAAACATGGCGCCAAGAGCAACGACGACGGCAACGAAACCAAGAGTACCGCCCATCCCTTTTTGAATGGTGTTGGCGATATCAGCAGGGTTCATTCCAGAAAAAAGACCTGCGATCATCGACACGAGGATCAATGACACTACCGCATGAAGTCTCACCTTCATGACTAAGAACAGAAGCAGCGCAATTGAGCCTATTGCCGTCAGGATCAATGAAAGATCAGACATAAAAGTACCTTTTGTTGGAGTGTTAGTTTGTTCACATTTTTGTAGGTTACCCGTAACATGTTACGGGTAACGTGGTAGGATGAAAACCAACAAAGCTTGGAAATGAGATTGAGGTCAACAAAGTGATGATAGAGAAAAAAGGTAACAGCTATCTGTTTATGGGCGTTTCTAGTTGTGGCAAGTCATCCATTGGCGCCGCCGTTGCTCGTGAACTGAACGCAAAGTTCATTGATGGCGATGACTTACATCCCAAAGCCAACATTCTCAAAATGAAATCGGGCCATCCACTCAATGATGATGATCGTGCTCCGTGGTTGGAACGCATTAACGATGCGGTATTTAGTATCGAAATGAAAAAAGAGTCCGGCGTGATTGTGTGCTCTGCACTGAAAAAGAAATACCGCGACCAAATCCGTCAGGGTAATAGCCGCTTAACCTTTATTCATCTTCACGGCGAATTTGACCTAGTGAAACAACGCATGTTGGATCGTGCTGACCATTTCATGCCAATTGAATTACTGAAAAGCCAGTTTGATACCTTAGAGATGCCAATGGCAGAAGAAAGCGACGTTATTCGCGTTAGCATTGATGGTACTTTTGATGAAGTAGTGCAACGCTGCGTTGCTGCAATTCAAAACGCCGAATAAAGCAGGCTGCTTCTCTATCACGACGCCTGACACAGGTGCGGTTAACGTCATCTATACTTGGTAGCATATTGAAATTAGACGAGGCTTTACATGAAGCTTTGGGTTTATAAGTGTATTGCCGTACTGAGTTTATTACTGGCGTTTGCTGGTGTGTTGCTGCCTGGATTGCCGGCAACTGAGTTTGTGATTCTCAGTGCTTGGGCGGCAGCGAAAGGTTCACCAACCATTTATCGATTCATTATGTCGCGACCTTATTTTCGCGACATGATTGAAAATTGGCAAAATGGGCGAGTGATCTCGCGTAAGAACAAAATTATTTCCGCGATTTCTATGTCGATTTGTTTTTTGATCTTATGGGTTCATCATGTCGCATTGTGGGTCATGATCGTGGCCACCGCAGGTATGTTGATTGCAACGGTGATTATTTGGCGTCGGCCTGAAATTCGTCCTTCCGCTTCACCATCCTCAGTCTCTTCATCAGAGGCGGAATAAAGCAAACCCCAGTTTAGTACTGGGGTTTGTCATTTTAGAACAACGGAAGTTTATGTGGTGACCGTTTCTATTTTATGTACGACCTTGCGCCTTTCCGTGATGATCATCAGTAAGCGCTGCATACCGATAAAGCTGAACAGCAAAATGCCAACGATGATCTTGGTCCACCAAGAACTTAATGTGCCATCAAAGGTAATGTAGGTTTGAATCAAACCTTGAATCAGTACGCCAAATAGCGAGCCAAACACCGTCCCCACACCACCAGATAGCAATGTACCGCCAATGACCACTGCAGCAATTGCATCTAGCTCTACCCCTACGGTTGCCAGCGGATAACCGGCCGAGGTGTAGATGGAAAAAACAATCCCAGCTAAGGTGGCGAGCAGAGTCGATAGGGTATAAATCCCTATAGTTGTCATCCGCACAGGAACACCCATTAATGAGGCGGAAGTGGCGTTGCCACCAATCGCATACACGTTATTCCCAAAGCGAGTTTTCTGAGCTAAAACAATCCCTAAAACCACAACCACTAGCATGATAACGGCCAATAAACTCAAGCGTCCCCCTCCCCAAATGTGCCAAACGGTACGCGAAAGTTCTCGATAGGCTGGGTGATTGATTGGGATAGATTGTTCTGAAATCAGAAAACTGGTGCCGCGTAAGAAAAACATCCCAGCCAAGGTGACGATGAAAGCCGGAATTTTCAACGTGTCGATAATCCATCCCATAAAGGCACCAAAGAGAGCGCCCAGCACCAATGCAAACAGCATGGCTGCATAAGGATGAATGCCATGGCTAATCAACGTCGCCATCAACACGCCGGTAAAGGCAATCACTGACCCGACGGACAAGTCGATACCACCAGACAAAATCACGAAGGTCATGCCGACAGCCAGAATACCCAAGAAAGCATTGTCGGTCAGGATGTTGCAGATCACTCGAGTGCTAGTAAATGCGGGAAATTGCAAGGCACAGAAAAAATAGCCAAGCAAGAAAACGCAGATGGTTATGAATAATGGGAAATGACGTTTAATCATGATGTTTCATCCTCCCTTTAATGGCACGAATCACGGCAGGGGATTGCAAAACCAAGACAATCAGCACCACAACCGCTTTAACGATTTGGTTCCATTGCGGTTGATAGCCAGACAAGAGAATACCGGTGTTGATACTTTGAATGATGTACGCCCCGATCAGGGCAAGGAAGAGGTTAAAACGCCCGCCCATCAACGAGGTGCCGCCAATCACAACGGCAAGGATGGCATCCATTTCCAAATACAGCCCCGCGTTGTTTGCATCCGCACCTTGAATATCTGCCGCCACAACAATCCCTGCAATCGCCGACATCACGCCACTGACCACATACACCGACATCACGATTGCTGGGGTATTTAAGCCCGCGTTTTTAGCTGCCTTGATATTAATCCCAACCGATTCGATAAAGAGCCCGAGAGCCGTCTTCTTGGTGAGTGCCCAGATAGCGAATGCAGCAATCAGCATTAACCATACTGGTGTAGGGAAGTAGAATAAGGTACCACTGCCAAACCAAGCTAATGTGCTGTTGGTAAAGGTGATGATTTGCCCTTGAGTGATAAGTTGGGCAATTCCTCGTCCAGCGACCATCAAAATTAGTGTGGCGACGATAGGCTGAATCTTAAAAATTGCGACCAGGAAGCCATTCCATAAACCGCATAGCGCACCAGCAATGATGCCACACAGGAGAATGGCTGATGGGTCATAACCTTGGTGTGCCATACTGGCCATAACCGCACCGCTGATCGCCATGACGGCCCCAACAGATAAGTCGATACCACCGGTGGCGATGACTAGCGTCATACCAATGGTGAGCAAAGCGACTGGAGCCCCACGATTTAAAATATCGATCAAGCTGCCAAATAGCCTGCCATCTTGGATATGGATGGAGAAAAAGTTATCTGCAATCAGGCTATTTACCACCAGTAATAACAGTAATGCGGCAATTTGTGGTGTTCCTTTTGGTAGATGGAACACCGATTTATGACCTGATTTAGATAGGGTTGAGGGTGTCAAAATACTCATAATCCACCTCACATTGCAATGGCTTGCATAATGGCAGGCACTGATAACTGGTCTGTCGGAATTTCAGCCACCTGTTTACGGTCACGTAATACGATCACTCGATCGGCATAACCCACCAGTTCTTCAAGTTCCGAAGAGATAACCAGTAACGCCAAACCATCAGCACATAAGCTTTCAATCAGGCGAATAATTTCCGCATGGGCACCCACATCGATACCACGAGTAGGTTCATCAAGAATAAGGAACTTCGGTTTGGTTAGTAGCCAACGAGCAAGCAATACTTTCTGTTGATTACCCCCAGAGAGAAATTCGACTGGTTGCTCGATGTTTGGGGTTTTAATCGCGAGTTGTTGAATAAAGCGATCTGATACCTTCTCTTGCTCTTTACGAGATAAGGGGCGAAACCATCCGCGTTGTGCTTGTAGCGCTAAGATGATGTTTTCCCTTACTGATGCTGCTCCAATAATGCCGTCGGTTTTGCGATCTTCAGGGCAGTAACCCAGCCCTAAATGAGAAGCTTGCCGAGCAGAGTGAATGGAAACCACTTTGTTTTGTAAGCGGCATGTTCCGCTATCATGAGGTTCGATACCGAAAATAACTTGAGCCGTTTCTGTGCGCCCAGAACCGAGTAAGCCCGCTAGCCCAACGATTTCGCCAGCGTGGACATCCAGTGTAAAAGGCTCAATGGTTCCCTTTTTGCCAAAGTTGGAGAGTTGAATCACCGGTTTGTCATGCCAAGTGGTTTTTCCGGCGCGTTTCAGTGCGCCTTCTTCCAGTTCGCGCCCTAGCATCATTTTGACTAATTCAATTTGCGGCAACTCGGCAGTTTCCCTTGTGCCTACTAACTGTCCATTACGTAAGACGGTGATTCGATCGCTCACTTGATACACTTGTTCAAGAAAGTGCGTAATGAAAATTAAGCTGACTCCCTGCGTCTTCAATTGACGCATGATGTCGAACAGCATGTTGACTTCATTACCATCAAGGCTTGCGGTCGGTTCATCAAGAATCAGAATTTTGGCTGACATAGAGATCGCGCGTGCAATTGCGACGACCTGCTGAATCGCAACCGAAAATTGATTGAGCGGTAGGCTGACATCAATGTTCAGTCCGTAACTTTGCACGATTTGTTTGGCTTTGATTGCCATAGTTTTGCGATCGACAAAACCAAAGCGTTTCGGTTCGTGACCGATGAAGAGGTTATCCATCACCGACATGTTCGGTAGTAAGTTAACTTCTTGATATACAGTACCGATACCAAGGCGTTGGGCCTCTGCGGTATTTTGTGGCGAGATTGAATGACCATCGAGAAGAATTTCTCCCGAGTCTTTTTCATAAACCCCAGTGAGAGTTTTCACTAACGTGGATTTACCTGCGCCATTTTCCCCGAGTAAGGCCATGATTTCACCTTTACGCAGAGAAAAATCGACATTCTGCAGGGCTTTGACGCCAGGGAAATATTTACAGATTCGTTTGGCATCAAGCACCAAATCTTGATTGGACATGACGAACACTCCATCTGCGCCTCATGCTGGCAGAAGCAGCATGAGGCGGTGACGACTAAAAGCGAATAACGAAATAAATTAATAACCTAAGTTTTGTTTAATTTTTAACTCGTTAGCGGCATCTTGAGGTAAGAACAGAGTAGACTTAGTCACGATTTTTTTCGGTGGAACAACTCCTTTATCTTTAAATGCCATTAACGCATCAAGTGCTGGGCCTGCCATATTCGGTGTCAATTCAACGGTCGCATTGGTTTCACCTTTTAGCATGGCTCTAAATATATCGGGAACCGCATCGATAGAGACAATTAAAATATCTTTACCTGGTTGTAATCCGGCTTCTTTAATTGCTTGAATTGCACCAATTGCCATATCGTCATTATGGGAGAAAACCGCACAAATACTTTTGCCGTTATTTTCTGCTTTAATAAAACTTTCCATAACTTCTTTACCTTTACTGCGGGTAAATTCGCCAGATTGAGTACGAGTAATTTGGATGTTTTTCGCTTGTTTGATCGTCTTGTCAAAGCCTTGCTTACGTTCGATAGCCACACTAGAACCGACCGTACCTTGCAGTTCTACCACGTTACAGTTTTGACGATCTTTAACTGCATTGATTAACCAGTTACCTGCAACTTCGCCTTCCAACACATCATCTGCAGCGACGGAGGTCATGTAGAGCGAGTCATCATCGACAGAGACTGTGCGGTCAAGCAAGAAGACCGGAATGCCGTAATCTTTCGCTTCTTCTAACACGGGTTCCCAACCAGTCTGTACCACTGGAGCAATGAAAATGGCATCAACGCCTTGAGCAATGAAAGAGCGCACGGCTTTGATTTGGTTTTCTTGTTTTTGTTGAGCATCGGAAATTTTCAGGTCGATTCCTCGTTTGGCAGCTTCGGTTTTTGCCACTGAGGTTTCAGCAGCGCGCCAACCAGATTCAGAACCGATTTGAGAAAATCCGACAGTGAGGGTATTGGCCATCAGCGAACCAGACATCAATAAAGAGCTGATCGCAACAGCGAGTGAGAGTTTCTTTAACATATTGATGTACCTATCTTATTTGACTATTTGTTTCACGGATAAAAAGGTGTACATGTATTATTTTTATTACGAAGATAAGAGTATGTTTGATAGGAAATAGTGGCTTGGATATTAATCACAGAATATTTTTTGTAGCAATTTTATCCATTTTAATAGCAACAAAAATAACATTGTGTTCACAAAAAATAAGTTTAAAAAATAGAGATGCACGATGGTTATTTTATTTTGCTTAGTAAATAAAAAGCCCCTATTTAATAACAGGGGCTTGAATTAATTAAATAATATTTAGCGATTTTTTTGTTTATAACGGTCAAATATTACTGCTGCCAATAAGATGGCGCCGCGAACGACATATTGCGCAAATGGAGACATGTTTAGTAGGTTCATGGCATTTTCTACTGTACCTAGAATCAGTACCCCGGCAATCACATACGAGACTTTACCAATACCGCCTTTTAGTGAAACCCCGCCAAGGACACAAGCAGAGATAACCACCAGTTCAAAGCCCACCGATGTCATGGGTTGGCCACTGGTCATACGCGCTGCCAAGATGACACCAGCCAGAGCTGATATAAATCCGGAAATAGTAAAAATCAGTAGCTTGGTTTTGACCACATTGACCCCAGCTAAACGTGCTGCTTCTTCGTTACCGCCAATGGCCAAAGTATTGCGTCCATAAACAGTGCGATTAAGCAGAAACGCGAAAATGGCAAAGGTGACGATGGTGAGCCAAATTGGTGTAGGAATTCCAATGAATGAAGAGTTACCCAGCGTGAAGAAGCCTTCTTCAGTGATACCAACTGCTTTACCGTCAGAGATGATGTAACCCAAACCACGAGCAATCTGCATGGTCGCCAGTGTCGTGATCAGCGCGTTGATTTGCAGTTTGGCAATCACAAAGCCATTAAGTAAACCGAAGGCAACACCAGACAACAAACCCGCACCGACACCGAGTACAACACTGCTGGTGGCGTTAATCGCTACTGCGGTCACGACGCCAGAGCAAGCGATCACCGATGCTACGGAAAGGTCCAAATCCCCACAAGCGAGGCAGAACAACATGGCACAAGCAACCATGCCACTCATTGAAATAGCCAGTCCTAAACCTTTCATATTCACAAAGGTGGCAAAGTAGGGAACAAACAGACAACAAAGAATAAATAGGCCAGCAAACACAATGAGCATGCCGAATTTATCCCAAATATGGGCCAGATTGAGATGGCGTTCTTTTGGCTCCGGCTGAGCCATTTTGGTTGAACTTGATAGAGACATAATCTAATTCCTTTCGTTAAGCCGCAGTGGCTTCTTCGCCGAGCATGGCTAGTCGAAGAGCAGTTTGTTCTTTGAATTCATTGCGTTGTAGTTCACCTGTTACCGCACCATCTTTCATGACCAAAATGCGATCGGAAATGCCAAGGACTTCAGGTAAATCACTCGATACCACCAACACGGTGACGCCGTTTTCAGCTAGCTTGAAAATCAGTTCATAAATCTCTGATTTCGCGCCAACATCGATACCGCGGGTGGGTTCATCAAGCAAAATCACGCTCATTGCGGTAGATAACCAACGACCCAAAATCACTTTCTGTTGATTGCCACCAGAAAGTTCGCCAAGACGTTGCTCTAAAGAGGCGGCTTTGATGTTGAGCGCCTTTTTTTGCGCCGCTGCATTTTTGCCTTCCCAAGAAAAATCGATCAGGCTTTTCAATTTCAAATGCCACGGACGAGCACTGATATTGGTGTTTTCAGCGACAGAAAGAATCGGAACAATACCGTCTGCTTTACGGTCTTCTGGGCATAAAGTAATGCCCGCGCGAATGGCATCAACCGGACGGTTGATTTGGAGAGGAGTATCATGCAGATAGAGCTGACCAGAGGTGGCTTTTTCAGCGCCAAAAATCAGTCTTGTCAGCTCTGTACGACCTGCACCTACCAGACCAAATAGGCCGAGAATCTCACTTTGGCGAATATCAAATGAGATCGGAGCGCTAATTCCTGGGCCGGTAAATTTTTCGAGGCGTAAACCACTTTCGCCGAGTGGGCGAGAACGATAATGGTAGATATCATTGATTTCACGTCCCACCATCAACTCCACTAAGCGTTCATGAGTTAAGAGTGAGAGGTCATCAAAGGTTTGCACCAAAGTGCCATCTTTAAAAATGGTGATGGCATCGCACAGTTCAAAAATCTCTTCCATGCGGTGCGACACGTACAAAATGATCTTGCCGGAATCACGCAGTTCGCGAATCACTTTGAAGAGGTTTTGGATCTCGCGCTGGGAAAGGCTACTGGTGGGTTCGTCAAAGGCGATGATTTGTGCGTTACGACTCAGTGCTTTGGCGATTTCAACCATTTGCCACTGACCAATCGAAAACTCTTTGAGCGGCAAAGAGGGGTCAAAGTGCTCCCCTAAGCGTTCCAATTGAATTCGGGCGTTGCGATTGAGGGTTTCAACATCAACGCGACCTTGTTTGGTAGGCAGTTGACCAAGAAAGATGTTTTCTGCCACGCTCAGTTCTGGAACCAGATTAAGCTCCTGATAAATAATGGCAATGCCTTGGGAAAGTGCATCTTGGGCATTCACAAATTGATGCGGCTGACCATCAATGATCAGTTCACCTTCCGTCGGTTGATGTAAACCACTTAAGGTTTTTAATAGGGTCGATTTACCTGCGCCGTTTTCACCCATCAAGGCATGAATACTGCCTTTGTTGGCTCTAAAACTGATGTCAGTCAGCGCTTTGACACCAGCAAAATGTTTAGAAATATGGCTAAATTCGAGGTATGAGGGGGCTGTGTTCATCACCGTCTCTCCTTGTGCTCACTTTGCTTAATCGGAGGGGACACAAGCTTTTGGTCACCTGTGTCCCTTTTGCTTACAGACCTTTTTTCGCCAATTCCGCTTTGTAGTTATCGCGAGTGATCAGTACCACGTCAGTCACTTCAACGAATTTCTTCGGTTGAACGCCGTCTTTGACCCACTCATAGAGAGATTCGATACTTTTATATCCGTGTACGTCTGGGCTAGGAAGCAGTGAGCCGTAGAAGCCAGTTGCTTTTGATTTTGCCAATTCATTCACGGCATCTACGCCATTAATACCGATACCAATGACGTTTTTAGCAGTGAAGCCTTGGCCTTCAGTTGCGCGTACACCACCTAAAACAGTGTTGTCATTCATGCCAACGACTAACCATTGTTTAACGGTTGGGTATTGAACTAGAAGGGAGTTTGCCGCATCCAATGCTCCAGGAATGTCGTTGGTTTTGGTAGGAACTCGATGCACTTGAGCCACTGGGAAGCCAGACTCTTCAATAGCTTTAATTGCGCCATCAACACGACGACGAGCTGTGTCCAATTCATCGGCTGTAATCGCCATCACACCTGTAGTGGCTTGATCCCAACCACGGTGTTGCATTTCTTTAATCAGTTCTTGTCCTTGGCGATAACCAATCTGACTTGCTGCCATCATGACTAGCGGCACATTGGTCATCGGTTGACCTTGGGCATTAAGGAATTGGTCATCGACCGTAATCACTTTGAGATCATAGCTTTTTGCTTTCGCCATAATCGCAGGTCCCAATTTTGGGTCTGGGGTGCAGATAACAAAGCCTTTCGCTCCGCTTGCTGCAAGAGTGTCGATAGCATTTAGGGTTTTTTCGCCATCGGGAACCGCCATCTTGATGACTTCAAATCCTTTGTCTTTACCGGCTTTTTCGGCAAATGACCATTCCGTTTGGAACCAAGGTTCTTCAGGTTGTTTGACCAAGTAGCCGAGTTTGAGGGTGTCATCGTCAGAACCAAATAGGGAAAAGGCACTGGCAGAGGCGCTGAGCAGAGTCAATCCTGACAATGCTGCAACTGTGAGTAGGGTTTTTAGTTTCATTGTTATTTCATCCGCTGATGTTTGTAGGGTTTTCGCTGGTTATTATTTGCACTGTTGTGGCACGGCGGAAGTGATAAAAATCACAGCAAAGAAAAGTAGCGGATTTGTCCATTCATTTAGCTCACATGACTATGACATGGATCTCAATCCATACCGGTTCGTGCACGAATGGAACATGTTTGGAGAATTTAACCGAAATTTTTTGTGATATGGCTCAATATGCTACAGAGGGCTAATTTTTTAACCTAACGCACGGAATTTACGTTGTGGCGTTTTTATCCATACTTGTAGCAGCTTGATTCATGGTTGATCCGTCATCGCACGGTTATAACAAATAGCAATTCCAACCATAGATGGAGCTGTCATGGACAAGTTCACTTCACATCAAGCTCACGTTATCGGTCTTGATTTTGGTTCAGATTCTGTACGTGCCCTGCTTGTTAATGCGACAAACGGAGACGAAGTATCATCCGGTGTGACCTATTACCCTCGCTGGATGAAAGGCTTATATAGCAATCCTGAATATTCACAATTTCGCCATCACCCGAAAGATTACATTGAGGCAATGACCAGTGCGGTCCAAGAGGCGCTCGCACAAGTTCCAGCTGACATTGCTCAGTCCGTTGTGGGGATCGGCGTCGATACCACAGGCTCTACTCCTGCGCCAATAGACAAAGAGGGGAATGTACTGGCGCTTCTTCCAGAATTTGAACATAACCCTAATGCGATGTTTGTGTTGTGGAAGGACCATACCTCTGTGGAAAAAGCTGAGCGAATTAATGAATTGGCTCATGGTGGTGAGTTCCCTGATTACACTCGCTACATCGGCGGTATTTATTCTTCGGAATGGTTTTGGGCTAAGGCTGCTTGGGTAAGTGAACAAGACAGTGATGTAGCCAAACAGGCTTATAGCTGGGTTGAATTGTGTGACTGGATTCCAGCACTGATCAGTGGCAACCAGCATCCTGATCATTTCCGTCGTGGTATCTGCGCGGCTGGTCATAAGGCGATGTGGCATGACAGCTGGGGCGGCTTACCGGATGAACAATTTCTAACAGCGATTTCGCCAACCTTAAGTGGCATGCGCGAACGTATGTTTGACCGAGTCTATACCGCAGACCAAGAAGCTGGGCGCTTATCCGCAGAATGGGCACAGCGCTTTGGTTTACCAGAAGGCATCGCCGTCGCTATTGGTGAATTTGACTGCCATATGGGCGCTGTTGGCGCAGGCGCAGGCGCTCACGATTTGGTGAAAGTGATTGGTACTTCCACCTGCGATATTTTGATGGTGGAACACGACCAAGTGGGTGATAAAACCATTCATGGTATTTGCGGGCAGGTTAAGGGCAGTGCGTTACCTAATCTCACCGCTCTGGAAGCAGGTCAATCGGCTTTCGGTGATATTTACGCTTGGTTTAAAAACGTGTTGTTGTGGCCTATGCAGCAATTAGGCGAGAACAACCCTCAGCATGCACAAGCTTTGAAAGACTTGGAAAATCAGTTGATTCCTATGCTTTCTGAGGCCGCACAACAATACGATGTGCACGCCACATCTCCTCTTGCGATGGATTGGCATAACGGTCGCCGTACACCTTACGCTAACCAACGTCTCAAAGGTGCCATCACTGAACTTAACTTAGGTTCAAGTGCACCTGCTCTGTTTTCTGCGCTAGTGGAATCAACGGCTCATGGTGCAAAAGCGATTGTGGATTGCTTTGTTGACCAAGGTATGGCGGTTGAACGTGTGATTGCAATTGGCGGTATTTCACAAAAATCCCCATTCGTGATGCAGATGTGTGCCGACGTTATTGGTCGAGATATTGCGATTGTTCGTTCTGAACAATGCTGCGCTTTGGGTGCTGCCATTTTTGCCGCTGTAGCTGCTGGCGTGCATGCCGATAGTCAAACCGCACAGCAAGTGATGGCCAGCCCTATTTGCCAAATTTACCAACCGAATTTGGCGACACAACCACGTAGAACACAACGTTACTCTGCCTATCGAGAGTTGGGTCATCACATCGAACAGATTGAAGAGTTTCATCTATCCAAGGAGCGTCATCATGGCTGAACATGCAGTGCTAAATAATCCCCGTAGCGCTCAGTTTGAGCGCATCCGCCAGCTTCGCCATAAAGTGTGGCAAGCCAATATGGATCTTGAACGTCACCATCTCGTGACTTTTACCTGGGGTAACGTCTCAGCGATCGATAGAGAGTCAGGGTTGGTGGTGATTAAACCTAGTGGCGTTGCTTACAGCGAGTTATCTGCCGAAAACATGGTGGTTGTTGATTTGGAAGGCAATGTGGTGGAAGGTAATTTAAACCCATCATCGGATACTGCCACTCACTTAGTCTTGTATCGCGCTTATCCTGAAATTGGTGGCGTGGTGCATACGCACTCTAATCATGCCACTTCATGGGCGCAGGCAGGAAAACCTATTCCTGCGCTGGGCACGACTCATGCGGATTATTTTTACGGAAATATCCCTTGTACTCGCGCTCTAAGCGACCAAGAAATTCAAAACAACTACGAATACAACACCGGGAAAGTGATCGTGGAAACCATTGGTGACAATGACCCTGTAGCGATTCCCGGAATCATAGTGAAAGAACATGGACCTTTTAGCTGGGGTAAAGATGCCGCGCAGGCAGTACACAATGCGGTCGTGATGGAAGTCGTGGCAGACATGGCGCTCCAGACCCTGCAAATCAATGCCCAAGTTGATCACATCAATCAAGCCCTGCTCGATAAGCATTACCTGCGTAAACACGGTGCCAATGCCTATTACGGACAGTCCTCATCCAATAAGAAATAAGAAGTGAAGGGAAAGTTATGAAAGTATTTAATGATAAACAAGTCTGGTTTGTTACTGGCTCTCAACACCTTTATGGACCAGAAGTGATTCGCCAGGTAGGCCAAGATAGTGCTGCGATTGTGAATGGCTTGAACAGCTCTGAAACCATTTCTGTGCCGATCGTTGAAAAAGGCATCGTAAAAACCCCTGACGAAATTCTCGGTGTATGCCGCGCTGCAAATAATGACCCAGACTGTTTGGGTTTGATTTTGTGGATGCACACTTTCTCTCCAGCCAAAATGTGGATTGCAGGTTTGTCTCAACTCAACAAACCTTTCTTACACCTACATACCCAATTCAATGCTGAACTGCCTTGGGACAGCATCGACATGGACTTTATGAACCTTAACCAAAGTGCGCACGGTGACCGTGAATTCGGCTTCATCGGTACTCGTTTAGGTTTGGATCGTAAAGTGGTGGTAGGTCACTGGCAAAATCCACAAGTTCATAGCGAAATTGACCAATGGTGTCGTGCAGCTGTTGGTATTCAAGCTGGTCATGATCTGAAAGTGGCACGCTTTGGTGACAACATGCGCCAAGTAGCGGTAACGGAAGGTAACAAGGTTTCTGCGCAGATTCAGTTTGGTTATGAAGTGAATGCTTACGGTCTAGGCGAACTGACTGAAGCCGTTAATGCCGTTTCTGATGCCGATGTGTCCCGTCTATTGGATGAGTATGCTTCCACTTACGTCATGGATCCTAAATTGTTGCACGACAGCGATCTGCTCAAAATCATGCAAAAAGAAGCGCGTCTAGAAGCAGGTATGGAAAGCTTTTTGACTGCGGTAGGTGCAAAAGCCTTTACTAATACCTTTGAAAACTTAACCGGTATCGACAGCCTACCAGGTTTAGCGACTCAGCGTTTGATGTCTAAAGGTTACGGTTACGGCGGTGAAGGTGACTGGAAAACCTCAGCCATGACTCACATTATGAAAACCATGGCGAAAGGTCTACCTGGTGGTACTTCTTTCATGGAAGATTACACCTACCATTTCGGTGCTCGTGACCAAATCTTGGGTGCGCATATGTTGGAAGTTTGTCCTTCAATTGCAGCTGCGAAACCACGTTTGGAAATTCATACTCACACCATCGGTGTTCGCTGTGAAGTGCCTCGTTTACTGTTCTCTGGCCAAACAGGTCCTGCAAATGCGGTCTCTGTCGTCGATTTAGGCAACAGATTCCGTATGATAGTGAGCAAAGTCAACGCCGTTGAACCACCTGCCGATCTACCAAAATTGCCAGTGGCTCACGCGTTGTGGGAACCAGAACCTAATTTGCAAACCGCAGCTGCTGCTTGGATTCATGCTGGTGGTGCGCACCACACGGTTTATACACAAGCGCTCTCTTTGGATACGCTGGGTGATTATGCAGATATCCTTGGAATGGAAATGGTCGTTATTGATCAACAGACTGAAATTCGCCGCTTCAAAAATGAATTGCGTGCTAACAGCCTGTACTACCGTTTAGCTTCTGGTATCTAATGGTCTCTTGCTCCCTTTCCCAAAGGGAAAGGGAGCAATTTTAGGTCATCACGTTTCTGAGGTAACACATTGGTGAGTGAAACTTCTCCTCCTGATCGCTGCTACATAGTGAAAAATCAACAGTGGCAACTGCTTGTTAATCGGCAAGAGCCGGGTCGGTTTCGGATTCAATATGGTGATGAGCTGGTTTTCGAAGGCCAATTAGTCATTGAAAACAATGGCGTACCTTTGCCTTTTCAAGATGTTCAGTGGAAGTTTCGCCATCGATCCGATCGCTTAGAGCAGTGGTGTCAGATGAGCCATGTTGATAAGTTGTCGATCAACATGAATTACTATTTTCATGATGATGCGCTGGTAGTCGAATACCTAGCGCGCAATAGCATTCCCACTCGGTTGGACATCCATCATGTCATTGAAACAATGGCAGCAACCGAACCTCCGCAAACTCGAACTGTTCCTGATTTAACTCATCATTGGCATCGTCGCCGTCACGGATTACCCAGTCATAGCTTGATTCAACCTGCTGTAACGGACCAATTTCGCGAAGCATTTTCTGCTACTCAGTGGATTGTGTTAGACAAAATGTGAGCTATAAAATCGTAATTAATTGATGTCTAAAATATAATGTTGCGAAACATTCATGAAGCCTTGAGTATGCAGAATTCTGATCCTTTGAAACCCGGGTATAACTTTGATGCGCACCTTGTCGCTGGTTTAACCCCCATCATCGAAGGGGACGAACTCGATTTCACTATCGATCGTCCTAACGGGATGAAAGGGTACATCATCAATATCACCAGTAAGGGTGAGGGAACCATATTTTCTGGTGATCAGGCTTTTCATGTCAAAGCAGGGGATTTGCTGCTTTTCCCGCCGAGTGCTGCCCACTTCTATCAACGTAGCCCAGACTGTGCGTCATGGTTCCATCGTTGGGTTTATTTTCGCCCGCGGGCATTTTGGAATGACTGGTTAACTTGGCAGACAGAAGTGCGTGGAGTGTATGTGACGCGTGATTTGCCTCCATCGGTCACTCAACCTCTAGAAGAGCTTTTTATTGATATTGAATATACTGCAAAGTCGGATTTGCCATATCGTAATGATTTGGCGATTAACCTACTGGAGCAGTTGCTCATTCGGTGTAAAACCGTGCAACCCGATATCGTCACTAAGCCGCTCGACCCTCGGGTGATCGAAGCGATGAACTATATGACGCAAAATCTCAATCAAGATTTCACTCTGGAAGATGTGGCGGATCATGCCTGTCTATCTCCGTCTCGCTTGGGGCATTTGTTCCGTGATGAGATGAAAATGACCATTACTCAATGGCGAGATGATCAGCGAATCAGCCGAGCAAAGCAGTTGTTAGTAACTACTCACTATTCGGTTAATCATATAGGTAGGATAGTGGGTTACTCAGACCCGCTTTACTTCTCTCGCGTGTTTAAGCGTAAAGCGGGCGTGAGTCCTAAGTTGTATCGTGAGCAAATTACCTAGCCACGATAACCGCTAGTTTTGTGTCACCGTTTTATCGGATTTACGAGTTTTGATCTGTTGTACGACCAAGCCGCTAATAATCAGCAGTAGACCGATTAAAGTCGAAGGATGAATTTGCTCGCCAATAATGGTGGAAAGCAAAATCAATGAAATAAACGGTGAAGCAAAAATCAAGTTACTGATGCGCGCCGTATTATTGGTGTTTTTCAATGCGCTGAGCCACAGCACAAAGGTAATCCCCATCTCAAATAAGCCCACATAGGTCACGGCTGCCCAACCAGACCAAGTGATGTGCTGCCAGTCCGAACCTTCGTAAAAGCACAACCCAATCGCGAAGGGAATCGCAACTAAGAAGCCAAGTAACACGCTGATGATCGGATCGGCTTTGTTTTTGGTATTGAGAATCCAATAGCCAGCCCAGAGCAAAGTCGATACCAGCGCCAAAATAACCCCTGTCGGACTTTCAAAATGGAGATTAAGCAAGTTGCCTTGGGTGGCGATCACCACCACGCCGAAGTAACTCAACACACAGGCAATCCAGTCTTGCTTGCGAATCTTCTGCCCCAAGAATACCGCAGCCATCAAGGTTAAGGTAATCGCCCAGCTGTAGTTAATCGCTTGCGCCTGAGACGCGGGAAGCAAAGAGTAGGCTTTGAACAAAATGAGGTAATACGCCAACGGGTTAATCAACCCAAGTAGCAAGTAGTATCCCGGATTAGAGAGAAAGGTATTACCAATATTGCGCCATTTCCCCATCACCACACAGAGAATGAGCAGTACGACTGCCGAGACAATACTGGCCATGGTCAGCATCTGGATCGGCGTGAATTGAGATAATGTCAGTTTAAAGGCAGTTGCAACCGTTGACCAAAGCAATACAGCAGACAGTCCTAAGCCTAACGCACGGCGTTCGTTCATTGAGTGATAATCCAAAAATGGAGGGAAAGCCTAGTCTAACGGGTGAATAATCGTGCGACAAACTGGACATTTATCCAGTATCGAAATACCATTTTCAGTAAACAATACAACTGAGTACGCGCTAGCTATGCAATGGATAATCGAGAATCAAGGCATCTTGTTCACAGGCTTATCAAGCGCAGTGATTGCGGGTGGCGCTGCCGGGTGGTGGGTCAAGCAAAAACTGCAGACCAAGTCGCAGCTTTTAGAGCAACAATTAAGTTATCAAAATCAGTGGCATGAGCAGCAAATTGAGCAGCTCAAAGCCTCGCTGGCTTCGACTCAGGATGAGTTAGAACAATTAGATGGATTAAGAGACAAAGCCGAATATGAGCTTAAGCAATCCCATGGTAAGGTGATGGCGGCTTTGGAAAAATTGCGCTACTTCGAAGCAGTGAAGCAAGAGCGTCAGCAATACGCCGATGAACTTAACCGCGTGCGTGAACAAAAAGCTCAGCTTGAAGTGCAATTGCATGAGCAAGAGGCTCGTCATCAGCAGCAACAAGAATCGAGTCAAGAAAAGCTGGCGTTGTTGGAACGTGCAGAAGAGCGTCTAAAACAGCAATTTGAGCATTTGGCCAATCAGCTTTTTGAAGCCAAAACTGCAAAAGTGGATCAGCAAAACCAGCAAAGCCTATCGGCGATTTTGAACCCGCTCCGCGAACAGCTGGAAGGATTTAAAAAGCAAGTGAACGACAGCTTTAACTCAGAAGCGAAAGAGCGTCATACGCTGGTTCATGAACTGAAAAATCTACAGCGTCTGAATGAGCAGATGGCCCAGGAAGCGCTTAACCTGACTCAAGCTTTGAAAGGTGACAACAAGCAGCAAGGTAACTGGGGTGAGGTAGTATTGGCTCGAGTTCTGGCCGAATCGGGACTGCGTGAAGGGCACGAGTATCAAACTCAAGTGAGCTTGCAAAATGAGGCCGGTAAACGCTATCAGCCGGATGTGATTGTCTACTTGCCTAACGACAAGCAAGTAGTGATTGACTCAAAAATGGCGCTGATTGCATATGAGCGTTATTTCCATGCTGAGAATGACCACGATCGAGAACTGGCTCTGCGCGACCATTTATTAGCGTTACGTAACCATATCAAAGGCCTGGGACAAAAGGATTATCAACAACTGAAAGGGATTCAATCCTTGGATTATGTGTTGATGTTTGTTCCGGTAGAACCGGCGTTCCAAGTTGCGATACAGGCTGATCCTAGTTTGATTCGCGATGCGATGGAGCAAAACATCATTATCGTGAGTCCAACGACCTTATTGGTAGCGCTGCGCACCATAGATAACTTATGGCGCAATGATAGGCAAAATCAAAATGCACAAATTATCGCTGATCGCGCAAGTAAGTTGTACGATAAGCTGCGTTTGTTCGTAGAAGATATGGACACTTTGGGCTCATCGCTGGATAAAGCGAACCAGAGCTATCAGGGTGCCATGAATAAATTAGTGACGGGGCGTGGTAATGCGATTCGTCAGGCAGAAAGTTTTAAACAGCTGGGGGTTGAGATTAAACGTTCGATCAGTCATGAGTTAATTGAACGAGCTCAACAAGGACTTCATGAGGAAAATTCGTTGCCGGAAAGACATGAGGCGGCGGATAAAGTAAACTAATCCCCCAGTCGCAGTTTGGTAGTTAGGCGTGGCCTAAGAGGATAGAGAATGACGGATATCAGCGTACAATCGAATACAGAAGAAGCTCAAGAAACCACACACTTTGGTTTTAAGACCGTTAAAAAATCAGAAAAAGCAGGCAAAGTCGCTCAGGTTTTCACCTCAGTAGCCACAAAATACGACATTATGAATGACTTGATGTCAGGTGGTATTCACCGCTTATGGAAGCGTTTCACTATTGACTGTGCTGGTGCGCGCCCTGGTCAACGTATCCTCGATCTTGGTGGCGGTACTGGTGACTTAACGGCTAAGTTCTCTCGCATTGTGGGAGAAGAAGGTCATGTCGTTTTGGCTGATATCAACAACTCTATGCTGAATGTGGGCCGCGATAAACTGCGCGATCATGGCATTGTGGGTAATGTGCATTACGTGCAAGCAAACGCGGAAGAGTTGCCATTCCCTGATAACTACTTCGACTGTATTACTATCAGTTTCTGTCTGCGTAACGTAACCGACAAAGACAAAGCGATTCGCTCAATGTTTCGCGTGCTTAAGCCAGGTGGCCGTTTGTTGATTCTGGAGTTTTCAAAACCGATCATTGAGCCACTGTCAAAAATTTACGATTCCTACTCTTTCCATATCTTGCCTCGTATGGGCCAATTGATTGCTGGCGACGCCGAAAGTTACCGCTACTTAGCAGAATCGATTCGTATGCACCCAGACCAAGAAACACTGAAAGGGATGATGGAAGAGGCTGGTTTTGAACAGGCTCAATATTTCAACCTGACCGGTGGCATTGTTGCGCTTCACCGTGGTTATAAATTCTAAGGTCGTATTATGCCGTTTGAACCTCTGGTGACTGCGGTCATCGAGACAACTTTAAATACGCTGATTCAAGATAATCCTGATTTAGTGCGTCGTTTGGCTCGTTTAAAAGGACGAGTCATCCAGTTGCATCTTAAAGAGCTCAATAAAACATTAACCTTTGTCTTTAGTCAGCAGGTGGATGTGTTGGCTCATTATGAAGGTCAGCCGGATTGTTATCTTTCATTGCACTTAGCGGTATTATCTGAGCTGCGTGAACAATCGAATATTACTCGTTTGATTAAACAGGATAAGTTAGTGCTGGAAGGAGATATCCAACTGGCTCAAAAATTCGCTCAGTTAATGACAGACAGTAAGCCCAATGTGGAAGAATGGCTGTCTCGCGTGACTGGTGATGTAGTTGCGCATACCGTTGTACAAGGTGTTAAAGAGGTGACGGGCTTTCTCCATGAACGTTGGTCACGTCATCAAAGTCACTTTGGACAAGTGCTGACTGAAGAGTGGCGAATCGCTCCAGCTCCCTTGGAAATCGCGGATTTTTGCGATCAAGTGGATGAAGTAAAAAGCCAAGCTGCTCGATTGGATGCACAGCTACAGAAACTATTGGAAAGAGTATGACCCCTTCGGAAATCAAACGTCTTTACCGCATCATTAAAGTGCAACTCGAATACGGTATTGATGAACTGCTTCCTCATCATCAATTGACCAAAGCGCCATTATTGGCGCGTAAAACTCTGTTTTGGATTCGTAATAAGTACCCAGAGAAACCGCTTGGTGAACGTCTGAGACTGGCTCTACAAGAGCTTGGTCCGGTGTGGATCAAGTTCGGTCAGATGATGTCAACTCGTCGTGATCTCTTTCCTCCTCATATCGCAGATCAGCTCGCTTTATTGCAAGATAAAGTGTCGCCGTTTGATGGACAACTAGCGAAACAAAGAATTGAAGAAGAACTCGGTGGTCCTGTCGAAAACTGGTTTGATGATTTCGATATTAAGCCGCTCGCTTCTGCTTCGATTGCCCAAGTACACACTGCGCGCGTAAAAGAGACGCAGCAAGAAGTGGTACTGAAAGTGATTCGTCCTGATATTCGCCCTGTCATTGATGCGGATTTGAAGCTCATGTATCGCTTAGCGCGCATTGTGGCTAAGTCTGTGCCTGAAGCTCGTCGTTTAAAACCAGTTGAAGTAGTACGCGAATACGAAAAAACATTAATTGGTGAATTGGACCTGCGCCGAGAGGCCGCTAATGCTATTCAGCTACGCCGAAATTTCGAAAACAGCGAAGAACTCTATGTTCCACAAGTACTGTCAGATTTCAGTAATGAAAGCTTAATGGTATCGGAACGTATCTATGGTATTCAAGTATCTGATATCGAAGCACTTGTAGCTAATGGTACAGATATGAAGCTCCTTGCAGAGCGCGGTGTAAGTGTCTTTTTTACGCAAGTATTTCGTGATAGTTTCTTCCATGCAGACATGCATCCGGGGAACGTTTTTGTTAATCCAACCCATCCCGAGAACCCTCAATGGATTGGTTTAGACTGCGGAATCGTGGGCACACTCAATAACGAAGATAAGCGCTATTTAGCAGAAAACTTCCTGGCGTTTTTCAATCGTGATTACCGCAAAGTGGCGCAATTGCATGTGGATTCTGGCTGGGTTCCTTACGATACCAACGTCGATGAGTTTGAAGTCGCGATTCGTATTGTGTGTGAACCGATTTTCGCCAAGCCATTATGTGAAATCTCGTTTGGGCATGTGTTGCTAAACTTATTTAATACGGCGCGTCGCTTCAATATGGAAGTGCAGCCGCAGTTGGTCTTGCTGCAGAAAACGTTGCTCTATGTGGAAGGCTTGGGACGTCAGTTATACCCACAACTTGATTTGTGGGATACGGCTAAGCCATTCCTTGAACAGTGGATGAAGCAGCAAATTGGACCGCACGCGGTTTGGCATGCGTTTAAAGAGCGGGCTCCGTATTGGGTGGAAAAATTACCTGAGCTACCAGAGTTACTTTATGATAGCCTCAAGCAAGGTAAGGTCTTGAACCAGAGAATGGATCAGCTTTATCAAGGGTATCGTGACAGTAAACGGCAGCATGCCACAGGTAAGTTTTTATTTGGCATTGGTGCCACATTAGTCGTCTGTTCAGCGATATTGTTCACCAGTCATTTAGAGCAGGTCTCACTTGGCAGCGGTATTGCCGGTGTCCTATTTTGGTTGTTAAGCTGGCGCACTTATCGCCGCTAAACTCGATGTTAACCAGTTCATTAATAACCCGAGGTATTGAAAATGGGTGGAATCAGTATTTGGCAACTTCTTATTATTGCTGTCATCGTCGTTTTGCTCTTTGGTACAAAGAAACTACGTGGAATTGGCACTGATTTAGGTAGTGCAGTAAAGGGCTTCAAAAAGGCAATGGCAGATGAAGAAAACTCTGCTGCGAATAAAGACGCTGATTTTGAAACCAAAAACATTGAACAGCAGAACAGTGCGCAAAAGACGACTGCTGACGTTAAAAAAGACAAAGAGCAGGCCTAAATCGTGTTTGATATCGGTTTTTGGGAACTGGTATTAATCTCCGTTGTTGCTCTGGTTGTTCTCGGTCCTGAACGTTTACCTCATGCCATTCGCTCTGTCGCAAAATTTATTGCGGCAGCGAAGAGTATGGCGAATAACGTTAAGGATGAATTGTCTCAAGAGTTAAAGATTCAAGAGTTACAAGAGAACCTACGTAAAGCTGAAAAAATGGGGATGAAAGATCTTTCTCCCGACGTACAAAAGAGTGTTGATGAGCTGAAAAAAGTCGCTCAAGAAGTACAGCACCCTTTTGCAACAGAAGCACAGCCGGAAAAGTCATCTCAATCAGAGGAGATTAAAGTGCAATCCCAATCTTCTACCTCTGAAAAAGTGACCAATAAAGCCGACTAATTTCTAGATAAAGAGTTACCGTGGAGGTAACTCTTTTTGATCCGCTAACCATGGGGTTTTAATGTCATCAGCTGAACAAGAGCAAAGCCAACCGCTGATTGCTCATCTACTTGAGCTTCGTGATCGTATTTTACGAAGCATTGCTGCGGTGATCGTTGTCTTTTTGGCTTTGGTGTATTTCTCAAGCAACATTTACGAATTTGTCTCTAAGCCATTGGTCGATAAATTACCTCATGGCGCGAGCATGATCGCAACGGATGTTGCATCGCCATTCTTCACACCGCTTAAATTAACGTTAATCGCAGCGGTATTCCTTTCGGTACCCTATATCCTTTATCAAGTATGGGCGTTCGTAGCACCAGGCCTGTATAAGCATGAGCGGCGCTTAATTTTTCCATTGCTTATTTCAAGCTCGGTATTGTTTTACATCGGCGTGTCATTTGCGTATTTCGTTGTATTCCCACTGGTATTTGGGTTTTTCACTGCCATCTCTTTAGGCGGTGTGGAGTACATGACCGATATCACCAGCTATCTTGATTTTGTATTGGCGCTCTTTATGGCGTTTGGTATCGCATTCGAAGTACCCGTAGCGATTATCTTGCTTTGTTGGACCGGAGCGACAGATGTTAAGAGCCTTAAAGAAAAACGCCCTTACATCATTGTTGGCGCGTTTGTCGTAGGTATGTTGCTAACGCCACCCGATATGATTTCTCAGACCCTACTTGCGGTGCCTATGTGTATCCTGTTTGAAGTAGGGATGTTCTTCGCGAAATTCTATGAGCGATCTGAAACAGCAGATGATGATGCGGATACGCAGGAATAAAAATGAAGAAGCGACCAATAGGTCGCTTCTTTTTTAAGTCATTTACTCAGAAGAACTGAGAATAGGTAAGCCTATTTGACGATCACCTTCTCGCCACATTGGCGGCAGATATACACCTCTTTGATACCTGTTAACTTTTGCCACAGGGAACGATGTTGTCGTTGGAGGTGATTTTTATGATCACACTTGGTTCGGTGCTGAGCACTGTCTAGAGTTGTTTGATTAGCCATGACGTATATATTTTTTTGATAATAATACCGAGAATGGTATATGTTATATATCGTCAATAATATGATCTAGTTCACAGTAATTTTTATCGGAATTTATCTATAGAACTGTAACTATAACCTAAACAATTCCTTAGCATTATTCGTCGTGATTTTGTCGACCTGACAAACATTTGACATGGTGAGGTCTGCAATTCGTTCTAGTACCAATTTGGTGTAAGCCGGCTCATTGCGTTTACCACGATGAGGCACGGGTGCCAGGTAAGGGCAATCTGTCTCCAAAATTACGTAATTCATATCTAGGTGTGGAATCACTTTATCCATTCCACCATTTTTAAAGGTTGATACGCCACCTAAACCTAAATGGAAACCAAGCTCATTGATACGCTGTGCTTCTTCGACCGATCCACCAAAACAGTGGAACACGCCCTGAAGCGTACCATCTTGCTCTTTGGCCAATAGGGTAATGGTCTCTTCCATCGAATCACGAGTATGAATGACCACTGGCAGCTGTTTTTCTTTAGCCCAACGCAGTTGGGTAATGAAAGCGATTTCTTGTTCGTGCTTAAATGTTTTGTCCCAGTATAAATCGATACCAATTTCACCCACGGCAATAAAAGGATGGCGATCAAACCAGCCGTACATGGTGGCTAATGTGGTTTCAAAATCGGCGTTAACGTCGGTAGGGTGTAATCCCATCATCGAACGACAGACGTTAGGGTAGGCCGCTTCGGTTGCGAGCATCGGCTCGATGGATTCCAAATTGATATTCGGTAGCAGAATTTGTTCTACTCCTTGCTCTAGAGCGCGCTTGACGACCTCATCTCGGTCAGCATCAAATTCAGTCGCATAAATGTGGGCGTGAGTATCAATCATGGTCTCATCTCAAAGTTACTATGGGCGTGGCTAGTATACGTCAATGAGCCCGGACAATCATGGAGGGAATTATTTTCCCCTAGACCTAGCGCTGATATTCGAGAGTGATATCATTTCGCCAGCACTTCCCAAGATAGCTCAACCATTGCCTGCGTTCGTAAGTACAGGCGATGCCAAAAATAAGGAGAGTAAAGTGTCCGTATCCATTCAAGGTCAATTCCCAGGTCGTCGTCTACGCCGCATTCGTAAACACGATTTTAGTCGTCGTTTAGTCGCTGAAAACACATTATCAGTAGGCGATTTAATCTACCCAGTCTTTGTACTGATGGGGACTGGTCGCCGTGAGAAAGTAGATTCTATGCCTGGTATTGAACGTCTTTCTATCGATTTACTCATTGAAGAAGCTCAATATTTGGCAAACTTAGGTGTGCCAGCGTTGGCGCTGTTCCCTGTAGTGAATCAAGATGGCAAATCACTGGATGCGGCAGAAGCTTACAACCCTGAAGGTTTGGTACAACGTGCCGTGCGTGAGCTTAAAGCACATGTTCCTCAAATGGGGGTTATCACTGACGTTGCTCTTGACCCTTACACGACTCATGGTCAGGATGGCATCATCGATGAGACGGGTTATGTACTTAATGAAGAAACCACTGAAGTACTGATCAAACAAGCGCTGTCTCATGCTGCAGCGGGCGCGGATGTTGTTGCTCCATCCGATATGATGGATGGACGAATTGGTAAAATTCGCGAAGCGCTAGAAGAAGCGGGTCATATTTATACTCAAATCATGGCTTATTCTGCGAAATACGCTTCTTGCTACTATGGTCCTTTCCGTGATGCAGTTGGTTCGGCAGGCAACCTAAAAGGGGCAGATAAGAAAAACTACCAGATGGATCCGGCTAACAGTGATGAAGCCTTGCATGAAGTAGCAATGGACATCAATGAAGGGGCAGATATGGTGATGGTGAAACCAGGTATGCCATATTTGGACGTAGTTCGTCGTGTGAAAACTGAGTTGCAAGTACCGACGTTTGCTTACCAAGTGTCTGGTGAGTATGCGATGCACAAAGCGGCCATCATGAACGGTTGGTTAAAAGAGAAAGAAACGGTGTTGGAATCGTTGATTTGTTTTAAACGCGCAGGTGCCGATGGGATTTTGACCTATTTTGCAAAAGATGTAGCAGAATGGCTCGCTGAAGAACATGCTGAAAAAGCACAGTATTTACGTAAAAAATAAAGTAATAAGCAGTAAATGGTTCGGAAAGGGTTAACTTGAGTTAACCCTTTTTTATTGGCTGCTGAATTGAGATCTAGATCTCTTTTGTCGCACGATAAAAAAATAAATGAGATTTTTTCTCATTTAAATATTGACTATTAAATGAGAATAATTATTATTAACCATGTCTTAGGGAATGACGCTCTTTCTTAAACGGTTACCAATTACGAACTGTATTGGTCTTAAGCGGTAAGCGAGAAAGAAGTGCAAGAGTTCTTTTTGACACGACATTGCTCACATTGCTTCCAGTGTAATTTAGGCTTTATGGTGGGGCTGGTTCTAAATTGGCTTCAACCTGTATCGCTAGGCGACATCTTATGATGTCGCTTTTTTTATTTCAGCTCTTCCTATTTTTCCTACCTATTTATCCCGTCGTGCCTTTTTCATCTCTTTATTTGAGAGAATTGCTGAAAGTTTCTGCAATAAGATCCGATCATGATCCCAGAGCTTAGAAAAGTTTCGCCATAATCTTGTCCACAAATGCAAATTGATGATCGATCGGGAATAAAAAGATCGATCAATTAAAAAATTATTATAATTCATATAGTTATTTTTTATCACATCTCTGTTTATTGGCGTTTGATAACCGGTGGATAAAATATATGAACAGAGTTATCCACAAGAGATGGCGGGATCGTGGAATAATTGAACAACGGAATATTCGTACTCTAATATGTCCTAACGTAGAAACGAATCGACAGTCGTGGCATCCTTAACGACTAACAGATTATCTCAATTGGACAGCAAATAGATTATGGCCAGCATTCCTGATAACCCACTCATTCTTATCGATGGTTCTTCTTACTTATATCGTGCGTTTCATGCCTATCCCGGCACCATGAGTAATGGTGAGATTCCAACCAATGCGGTTTACGGTGTCGTAAACATGGTTCGCAGTATGATGCGCCAATTTGCATCTGACCGGATTGCGGTTGTCTTCGATGCAAAAGGGAAAACGTTTCGTGATGATATGTATCCAGAATACAAAGCGAACCGCCCATCTATGCCTGATGAATTACGCTGTCAGATTGAGCCGTTACATAAAATTATCCGAGCACTTGGTTTGCCACTGATCTGCGAAGAGGGTGTGGAAGCGGATGATGTGATCGGAACATTAGCGAGCCAAGCTTCTAAAGCCGGCATACCGGTATTGATCAGTACTGGTGATAAAGATATGGCTCAGCTGGTCGACGAGAACGTTACGCTGATCAATACCATGACTAACGTAGTGATGGATCGTGAAGGTGTGATTGATAAGTTTGGCGTCCCACCTGAGTTGATCATCGATTATTTAGCCTTGATGGGTGATAAAGTCGATAACATTCCTGGTGTTCCGGGTGTGGGTGAAAAGACAGCAACTGCACTTTTACAAGGCATTGGCGGTCTGGATGATCTTTATCAGAATTTGGACAAAATTGCGGCTCTTGGTTTCCGTGGCTCCAAAACCATGGCGAATAAGCTGGAAGAAAACCGAGATAATGCCTATTTGTCTTACAAACTAGCGACGATTAAGTTGGACGTCGATATGCCGTTTACTCCTGAGAATCTTGTAAAAGAGACTCCAGCGAAAGATGAGCTGATTGAAATGTACGGCAAAATGGCATTTAAATCGTGGCTGTCTGAGTTGTTAGAAGGTGGTGATGGTACCGTTGAAGCGGATGATAAATCGGCTGCAGGACGTTACAACGCTCCAGAAAAGGCAGCGCCAGCGGTTTCTGCGGCAGCCAAAATCGATCGTAGCCAATATCAAACAGTACTAACTGAAGCGGATTTTCAAGTTTGGCTGGACAAGTTAAAAGCCGCAGATGAATTTGCCTTTGATACTGAAACCGATAGCCTTGATTACATGGTGGCGAATCTTGTCGGTCTCTCTTTTGCTATCAAGGAAGGGGAAGCCGCTTACGTTCCTGTCGCGCACGATTATCTTGGCGCTCCAGAACAACTGTCGCGTGATTGGGTTCTCGCACAATTAAAGCCACTCTTAGAAAACCCAGAGCAGGGCAAAATTGGGCAAAACTTGAAGTACGATGCTAGCGTGTTGGCGCGTTATGACATTCACATGCAAGGTATCAAGCATGACACTATGTTAGCTTCTTACGTATACAACAGCGTGGGTGGCAAACATGATATGGATAGCCTGGCACTACGTTTCTTGCAGCATAGCTGCATTTCGTTTGAGCAGATCGCAGGTAAAGGCAAATCGCAGGTGACCTTTAATCAAATTGATCTTGATGAAGCAGCGCCTTATGCCGCGGAAGATGCGGATGTGACGTTACGTTTACATCATCACCTGCAAGCGCTTATGGAAAATGAACCGGATCTGCAAAAAGTGTATCGTGAGATCGAAGTTCCATTGGTACCGGTTCTGTCGCGAATTGAGCGCACTGGCGTACTTATCGATGACATGCTGCTAGGAGCACAATCACAAGAGCTGGCGCAACGCTTAGACGAGCTAGAACTTAAAGCTTATGAAGTGGCTGGTGAGAAGTTTAACTTAAGCTCACCAAAGCAATTGCAAACCATTTTGTTTGAAAAAATGCAGCTACCAGTAGTGAAAAAGACGCCTTCTGGTACCCCTTCAACCAATGAAGAAGTGTTGCAAGAGCTCGCATTAGATTACCCATTACCAGCGGTGATTTTGGAATATCGTGGTTTAGCTAAGCTGAAATCGACTTACACCGATAAACTGCCGAAGATGATTAACCCAACGACTGGACGTGTGCACACTTCCTATCATCAAGCGGTTACAGCAACAGGGCGTTTATCGTCAACCGATCCTAACTTACAGAATATTCCTATTCGTAACGAAGAAGGTCGCCGTATTCGCCAAGCGTTCGTGGCTCCACATGGTTGGAAAATCATGGCTGTCGACTACTCGCAAATTGAGTTGCGTATTATGGCGCATCTTTCAGGCGACAAAGCGTTATTGGAAGCATTCCAACAAGGTAAAGATATTCACGCCGCGACAGCTGCAGAAATCTTGGGTACCACGATTGACCATGTTACCAGCGAACAGCGTCGTCGCGCTAAAGCGGTTAACTTTGGTCTGATTTATGGCATGAGTGCGTTTGGTCTAGCGAAACAACTGGGTAT
This sequence comes from Vibrio porteresiae DSM 19223, assembly GCF_024347055.1. NCBI lineage: Bacteria > Pseudomonadati > Pseudomonadota > Gammaproteobacteria > Vibrionales > Vibrionaceae > Vibrio > Vibrio porteresiae. Next base: position 3,524,360 of record NZ_AP024895.1, on the reverse strand, counting down.
TCCTCGTGGTGAAGCTCAGCATTATATGGATACTTATTTCGAGCGTTACCCAGGTGTAATGCAGTATATGGAAGACACCCGCAGCCGCGCCGCGGAAAAAGGGTATGTTGAAACCATCTACGGCCGCCGCCTACATCTACCGGAAATCCAATCGCGTAATGGTATGCGTCGTAAAGCGGCAGAGCGTGCTGCAATCAACGCTCCAATGCAAGGCACAGCCGCTGACATCATTAAAAAGGCGATGCTCTTGGTGGATGAGTGGATTGAGAAAGAAGGTGATGGTCGTGTGAAATTGCTAATGCAAGTACACGATGAACTGGTTTTCGAAGTCAAAGAGGAAGCTTTGTCCGAAATTGAAAGTAAAGTACAGGAATTGATGGAATCTGCAGCGGATCTCAACGTGCCACTTGTGGCGGAAGTTGGCCATGGTGACAACTGGGAACAAGCTCACTAGATTAAATCGTAAACAAAGACCCTAAATATTATGAGCCAGCGCACATTCGCTGGCTTTTTTGTACGTTTAAAAAACAAAGCGTTAAATAGGTACTCATGTTGTTTAACAAAACTATCATGAAAAAAACTTACAAAAAGTATTTTCATTTCTGACCAAATGTTGTACATTAACTTCCGTAGGGTACAGAGGTAAGATGTTCTATCTTTCAGACCTTTTGTTTCACGTTATTGGATTAGGCTGATTCAGCCGCCCCAGTCACACTTTTGACTGGGGCGTTTTTTATTGTACGCTATTCCAATATTTATCTGGCTTCCAGGCCCATTTCTTCCTTTCAATATCCATTTATCATTTCGTTATTTCACGCTTCTTGTTTATTACACATAGGCATAAAAACAGATTTATCTGGTTGTTTTTTAATCGACTTTTGCTTGAGTAATAATCTGACTGAATTATTCAATTCTGTAATAAAGCTTCATTCACACTTTGGTTATTTATTAATGCAAACCAAGTTGCATTAAAATGATGCGAACTGAGATTAATTCATTAAAAAACATTATGTTGTGTTCGGATTGTCGCAGGTGTGTTGCATTGTTCTGGTGCGGAAGGGATATTGAATTTTGTGATGTATTAGAGAATGCTTACAAGGTATCTATTTCAATAACTCTAAATTCTCTCCCTTTTTCCCCACTTCGGTGGGGATTTTTCTTTTCTGAAGACAATAAAAAGCCCCGCAGAGATGCAGGGCTAGAAAGTGAGAGAGAAGAATTACTCTTCGTCGCCAATAAATTCAACTTGGTTATCGTCACTGTTCTCGGCCAATGCAAGTTGTTCAACCATTGGGGCATACCATTCATCGAGGCGAGCACGGAGGATATCCACACCGATACCACTCAGTGATGAGAACGCATCCACTTTAACATCGCCACCAAACGCTTCTGCATCTTTACGTACTTGCAGAACTTGTGCTTTGCGAGCGCCGCTTTTTAGTTTGTCTGCCTTAGTCAGCAGTACTTGAACTGGAATGCCACATTCTACAGCCCACACCACCAATTGCTGATCGAGATCTTTCATTGGATGGCGGATGTCCATTAGAACCACAAGGCCTTTTAAGTTTTCGCGTTTTTGCAGGTATTCACCTAGCGATTTTTGCCACTTTTTCTTCATCTCAAGTGGTACTTGGGCGAAACCGTATCCAGGCAAGTCGACGATATGGCAGCCTTCAGCAACTTTAAATAAGTTAATTAGCTGAGTACGACCCGGTGTTTTACTGGTTTTTGCTAGGCTCTTTTGATTGGTCAAGCGGTTAAGAGAGCTTGATTTACCTGCGTTAGAACGTCCAGCAAACGCAATTTCGATACCCACATCCATCGGAAGATGGCGAATGTCTGGGGCACTCGTAATGAAATGCGTGTTTTGATAATGAATTTTAACGCTCACTCTGTTTACTCCATCTCGACGATTTGGGTCTTTCTAATTCAGTGTAGTTTGCTACTGGTCACAAGCGACCGTCAGCAGAGAATCGCGCATTATAACATGAGAGTCGTTTGATGACTCCTATCTGTTGTAGTGAGTTTTGCTTCCGATAGTCATTGGGAAGAGTTTTACCTGCCAATTTTTGTTCTTTGGTCGTTATTTCATTAGGTTAGGTGGGGAAAATTCTCCCATAGAAAAGATAACTATCAACAAGTGATAAAAGACAAATCAGATTTAGGCACTGCGAGTTGGCCTGTTTTTGTCGATTTTTGAAAAAAGTGGGGGAAATTTGTTCGTAAGCTCTCCACTATATAGGGGATTTCTGGTATGTTGCGCATCCCATGAAAGGAGGTCAGCTATGCATACTTGCCCTTTATGTCATCATGAAGAGACACAAGCATACTTTGAAGATAAAGTTCGCTCCTATCTTCAGTGTCCACAGTGCCAGCTGGTCTTTGTGGTTCCCGAGCAGCGATTAAGCTCTGAACGGGAAAAAGCATTTTACGATTTACATGAAAATGATCCTGCCGATGCAGGATATCGCCGATTTCTTTCCCGTGTATGTGATCCGATGGTTGAGCGTTTAGCCCCTCAATCTAATGGGTTGGATTTTGGTTGCGGTCCTGGGCCAACATTGTCGTTAATGTTGGAAGAAGCTGGGCATCAGGTTGCGTTGTACGACATTTTTTTCCATCCTGATAAAGACGCTTTGAATGTAACGTATGATTTTATGACTGCGACAGAAGTGATTGAGCATCTGCATGACCCTCACACTGTGTGGCAGCAATGGTTGAATTTAGTTAAGCCGGGAGGCTGGATTGGTCTGATGACCAAGATGGTCAAAAACGTAGAGGCGTTTGCTGGATGGCACTATAAGAGCGATTTAACCCATGTGGTGTTCTTTAGTCGCGAAACGTTCCAGTTCCTAGCCGAGCGGGATAAGCTCGAACTTGAATTTATAGGCAATGATGTAATTTTACTGAGGAAACCCCAGTAATGAGTCGCTCAAAAAAATCCAGAAAACCTGGTAGCAATGGTGCTGCTGATGTCATCGTCGTTCGTAACCGTAGTGAAGCTGATGTTGAAGGCCGCCTACGCAAGAAACAGAAAAAACACAAAGGCTTAAAGTCTGGTAGCCGTCATTCTGTTGCTCAAGAACACGCAACAAAAACCTCAGCACATGCGAAAGATCCACGTGTTGGTAGTAAGAAGCTGATTCCTCTTGTTGTTGAAGCGAAGAAAAAACCAAGCAAACAAGAGCGCCGTGTTTCTGCAGAGCAAGAGCTAGAGATGCTAGAGAACGATGCACAATTGAACGTATTGCTCGATCGTATCGACAATGGCGAAAAATTGGGTGCGGGCCTACAAAAATACGTTGATGAAAAACTTGATCGTATTGAAGTGTTGATGAAGCAGCTTGGCTTGTACGATGAAGTACTTGAAGACGATGATGAAGAGGAAGAGTTCGACGACGAACCTGTTGTTGTTCCTACTTCAAAAGCGAAATCACGTCGTTCATACAGTGATGAAGAGTTGCTTGCGCAATTTGAAGACACTGATTTGGATGAATATAAAGACTAAGGTGAGAAGATGAATGTAACCCTATTAGCTATCGCTGGCGCTTTGGTAATTATTGGCCTAGCCACCTACGCGGGTTACCTTCTGCTGCAATTGAAAAAGCAGAAAGTACTTCAAGCTCAGCATCGGGCGTTAGCCATTGAAAAGCGTAATGCCAACATCTTTGATAGCGTGAATATTCTCTGCTTGGCGGTGATTCAGGGGCAATGTGATGTTTCTGAAGCGAGCATTCGCATTTACAACATCATGGACTATGTCCAAGGTGAGCAGCGTGTTGAGCACTTTGAGCAGGAGTTTCCAGCCCTTTCAGAGCTGTACCATATTGTAAAAGATATGGCTCGTGGTGATGCTCGTAATGCGCTGCCTAAACGTGAGCGCATGGAACAAAACTTGGCAAGAATGAAAGCGGAAGCCCGTTTGTCTGACGCCATCGTCGATGAACTTAAAGGTTTACAAAAGCGTATTGCTCCTCTGAATAACCAAATCGCCATTCAGATGATTTAGGTTATACAGACCTGCCTTGGTTAGTGATCAAGCTAACAAATTCGAACATTAACTCATCATTTATCTAATTTGCCACCCGACGTATCCGCGTCGTGTGGCAAAATATTTTTTCACTGGTTATTTAGCGGAAAGAATTATCATGTCGTTGTCAGTCGTGTCGAGTCAACAGATCGTTTGGGATCAAGCCATTTTAGACAAGTACAACTATTCTGGCCCCCGTTACACCTCTTATCCGACGGCGCTAGAGTTTCATGAAGCGTTCACTATTGCTGAATACGACATGGCGTGCACCGAATATCCTGAGCGACCGTTGTCGCTGTATGTGCACATCCCGTTTTGCCATAAACTTTGCTATTACTGCGGTTGCAACAAAATCGTTACGCGCCATGTTGATAAAGCGGATGAGTATCTTGATATTCTTGAACTAGAGATTCGCCAACGCGCTTCTTTGTTGCAAGGTCGTCGTGTCACTCAGTTGCATTTTGGTGGCGGCACTCCGACTTTCTTAACACCAGTGCAAATTACACGAGTTATGGCGCTACTGCATGAGGAGTTTGACTTTGATGCTGATGCTGAAATCAGTATCGAAATCGATCCTCGTGAGATTGAGTTGACCATCTTAGACCATCTGCAACATGAAGGTTTTAATCGCATCAGTATTGGTGTGCAAGACTTCAACAAAGAAGTGCAGAAGCTAATCAATCGCGAACAGGATGAGCAGTTTATTGTTGATTTGGTCGAGCGTGCAAAACAGCTAGGATTTCGTTCAACTAACCTAGATTTGGTGTACGGATTACCTAAACAGACCGCGGAAAGCTTCGCTAAAACATTGCAGCGTATTCTGGATATTCGTCCGGGACGCGTGTCGGTCTTTAACTACGCACACATGCCTAATATTTTTGCGGCTCAACGTAAAATTAAAGATGAAGACCTGCCGAAAGCCGAAGAGAAAATGGCGATTTTGCAGCAAACGATCGAGATGCTAACTGGCGCTGGTTATCAGTTCATTGGTATGGATCACTTTGCTTTGCCAGATGACGAATTGGCAGTTGCTCAACGTGAAGGTAAGTTGCACCGCAACTTCCAAGGTTACACAACGCAAGGTAACTGCGATTTAGTGGGCTTTGGGGTTTCTGCTATTTCTATGATTGGTGATGCTTACGCCCAGAACCAGAAAGAGTTGAAAAAGTACTATGCGCAAGTGGATGAAATGCGTCACGCGCTCTGGAAAGGGGTATCTCTGGATGGGGATGATTTGCTGCGTCGTGAAGTAATCAAACAATTGATTTGTAACTTTAAACTTGACAAGCAGAGCATCGAATCTCGTTTTGGATTGCGTTTCCATGATTACTTCAAGCAAGATTTAGCACTATTACAAACCTTTATCGATGATCAGTTAGTCACTGTTGATGAGCGTTATATTGAGGTTACACCGCGTGGTCGCTTGCTGATCCGTAATATCTGTATGTGTTTCGATAAATATTTGCGAGTCAGAGCGCGTCAGCAACAATTCTCTCGTGTTATTTAGAACTAACGTATTGTTTGAAAATAAAAAAAACCAGCTTACGCTGGTTTTTTTGTGATTAAAATTTAGGGCAGTAACGACAATGCTTTTTGGGTAACGTCGTGGGCTGCTTGTGTCATGTTTTGCTTATCTAACGCTTGAGCCAGCAGGGCGTAATCCGACACACTTGAACGTAGTGACAGGGCTTGTTCAAAGTGGTGTTGAGCTTTCGACCAGTGTTGCTGTTGTAAATACAAACGTCCTAAAGAGCTATGTGCTTCAGCGTTATTAGGGGACTTGTCGACTATTTTTAGCAGCATGGCTTGCAGCGAAGCGTGGTAGTCACTTGGCAGCTCTGGGAGCAATGCGTACAGCTCACTAGATGGTGTGGCTTTTAGTTGCTTGCTAATGAAGTTATACGCTGCAGCGTCTTGATGGATTGCCATGAGTTGCTGAGCAAGACTTGCCACTAAAGCAGGTTCTTTCTTCGCCTTGCGTGGCATGCTATCCCAATACTCCAGCAAATCATCACTACGCTGACGGCCTGCCGTGTGTGCCAGCATACCCTGATAAGCCTTAATGGTCAGTTGCTGCTCTTCTAGTGCAGAGAGTTGACTGTATTTTAGAAGCTTAGGTAGCAGCTCAATCAATGGTTGCCACTCTTCTAACGCTAGATAGATCTGCTTGAGTAGTGAGAGCAAAATCGGGTTGTTAGGATAGGAAGGCTGCAGGGATTGTAAGGTCGCCAACGCTTTCTTCCATTCGTTCTCTTTCACCCACATTCTGGCACGAGTCAATTCAACCGCGAGTGTCGCATCATCTTGTTCACTGGCCAAATTCAGATAGTGATCGCGTTTGTCACTGTCGCCAGCGCTTTCTGCGGCTTCAGCGGCAATCAAATAGCAAAGTAGGGGTTTATCGTGGTGTTTTGCCCAGCGGATAACCTTTTTCTCAGCCTGTTTAAAATCCCCTTCGAGCAGTTTAATAATCCCTTCATTGGTGAAGCGACGCGAACGACGCATTTTGCGTACGCTAAACCAGTTGAGGGTATTAAAGCTGGCACTTAAGGTTTTTTTCACCAAGTATTCAAGCACAAAGATAACGGCGAGTAGCGCGATGAACATGATCACTAATGTGGTTACACTCATCTCTAACGTTTTGTTAGCGATAGAAATAAGCACATATCCTTGTTGGCCAGAATACTCAGTACCAACGAATAGACCGGCACCGAGGATAATAAAGAGCAGTATCGCTTTTATCATCAGTTTTCCTCCCCAGTCATTGAGGTGACTTCGCGGCGTAAACGCTCACGAATCAGATCTGATAATGTCGCTTGAGAGACAAGCTTCACTGGGTAAGTGACATTGATTTGCTGTTTGGCTAACTCATTTATTGTACTACGAAAGCTTTTTACGCCTTTGTCATCCGGGTTGAAGAAGGAGCCAGACCATTTCTCTGCTGTAGTAAGCGAGCTGGTGTAAATCTCGGTTTGGCGATCGTAAACCGCACGAATGGCGGTTTCGAGTTTCGCTTTGAGGTTTTCACGCAGATAGAAATCTTGCTTTGGTGATAACAAAGGAATGACGTTACCATCGCGACTACGGAAGGTAATAAAGTTGGACGCGAAATCTTTTAGCGATGTCATCAAGTTATGCTGCCAATCGTTAATGTCTTGCGACACCACTTCTTGGGTTTCTTGCTGTGCTTCTGGCAAGATTGCGTTAGCTAATGGTAATTGATCGATCTGTTGTTCTAGGCTAATTAACCGCAGCACTAAACCATCGCGATCAATTAAGGGAATTGATTTAAGCGTTGTGATGTCGCTCGACATCGCCTGACGCAATGGGGTTAGGCTTGGATCGTTCAATGCCGCAATACGTTGATCGGCACTCTCCATCAGTTGAGTCGCGGTTTCTGGGTCATGTTCCAAATAGAGTTTACGACCAGCCATTTTAACTAAGTAATCCGCTTCGGCGAGTAACCAGTCATTTGGACGACGGCCTTTCACATCGGCGATCGCTAACTGCAGACTCTCAATACTTTTTTGTTGCTGGTTCAACTGTGTTTCTGTTTGGCTAGTCAGTGTCTTCGCCGTGCTATCCAATTGTGCTGTATTTTGTTCCATTTGCTGCTGCAGTCGCTGTTGAGTAGAAAGTAACTGCGTGTGCAATTGGGTCAACTCGGTTTGGTATTGACGTTGCTGATATTGACTGTAAAGCGCCAATGATCCGCTGAGCACGATAGAGAGTGCGATAGCAACAGCACCTAGGCGAATAGCCTTTTTATCTTTATTCGATGGAGAAGGCACATCTTGGCGGGATGCGGTCGGTGACGATTCAGGAATAGAGGTAGTAAGACTGTCGTGTTCAGATTCAGTTTGCGAATTGTTGTTTGTTGTCATTGCTAGAGTCCTGTCGGTTAGGGCTGCAGAGCTGCCACTAAAGCTGAATTACTCGCGCTGCCAGTCGCGATTACATCAATAAAGCCCATAAGCCGAGCTTCTTGGGCGGTTCTATCACTGGGAACCAAAAGGTGTAACTGTTTGATCCATTCTGATAGTTGCGAGCCAAATTGGCTTACAAAATAAGTTAACTGTTGGCTACTGGTCACAATCATGGTGTCGACTTGGGCTTTTTGCCACTGTGCGAGACATGCTTGAGCGTCAAAAGGGCGCTCTACACGCCGATAGACCTCTTTATAGCTGACCTTGGCACCCAAATGCGTCAGGGTATCGTAAATCAATTCACGCCCACCATTACCACGCAAAATGACGACTTTAGATTGGGTAATCGACCGAAATTCATCGAGAGCAAGAAAGTGTTCACTATCACTAACGCTGGGGTAGTTTACCGTTTGTCCCGTGACTTTGCTTAGACTCTGAGCAGTTTTTTGACCAATAGCGACATAGCGACAGGTTGTTGGCCAGCTTTGCTGGTGGGCTTGCAAATAGAGGTGACTTTGTTCAACGGCATGCTGACTCACAGCGATGACCAAATCGTGTTGTTGTAAGGTCGTCGCAAGGTCCTTTAATTCTGAACCCGGAATGATGTCGAGCAGCGGATGATAAATGGTTGTCACTCCAAGCTGGTTGAGCTGCTGACACAGCTCAACTCCTGCTTGTTCTGGGCGAGTTACCAACACCACTGGCATGATTATTCGTGCTCTGAGTAGAGTTTCGTCAAAATCTCCGCCGCACCGTTTTCAAGCAATTGTTTAGCAAGGGTAATGCCTAATTGCTCAGCATCATCACGCGAACCGCGAATATCACCACGAATCATTTGTGAACCATCCGGTTCGCCTACTAAAGCGCGGAGCCAAAGCTGGTCATTTTCTAACACTGAATAACTGCCGATAGGCACTTGGCATCCACCTTCTAAGGTAATGTTCATTGCTCGTTCGCACTTAACGCGATCTGCGGTGTCACGGTGGTTAAGTGGTTCTAGAAGCGCTAATAATTCACTGTCATCGAGACGACATTCAATACCTACAGCACCTTGACCAACAGCAGGTAAGGATTGCTCGGGTTCAATGTAACTGCGAATACGTTTAGAAAGCTCTAAACGCTTTAGACCGGCTGCGGCAAGGATAATGGCGTCATATTCACCCGCATCTAATTTGCTTAAACGAGTACCAACATTACCACGCAATTCTTTGATAATAAGATCTGGGCGCGCTTCTTTAATCTGGCATTGGCGACGGAGGCTGCAAGTACCAACAACGGCACCTTGTGGCAGTTCATCAATGCTTTGGTAAGTATTGGAAACAAACGCATCGCGAGGGTCTTCACGTTCACAGATGGTCACTAAGCCCAGACCTTCTGGAAATTCCACTGGCACATCTTTCATAGAGTGAACGGCAAGATCGGCACGACCTTCAAGCATTGCGACTTCGAGTTCCTTAACGAACAGCCCCTTACCACCCACCTTCGCTAGAGGAGTATCAAGGATGACATCACCACGAGTCACCATAGTAACCAGCTCAACAGCAAGACCTGGATGCGCTTCTTCTAAAGCTTCTTTTACATAGTTTGCTTGCCACAAAGCAAGAGGGCTTTTACGCGTTGCAATACGTATTGGGGTAGTTCGAGTCATGACTTGTCCATTGAAACCGACTGTGAAAATTAAGTTCATCCTAACATTTCAGAGGGGAAATTCTTACTATTAGATGCACAAGACTGCCTAGCGGCGCTTCATTTATTTTCAGTAAACAAAATAGTGTGATTTGTATCTCGTTTAAAATATGCACTATGATTATTCCACAAGCGTCGTGAGCCCAATTAGGTCAACCGAATCGGCAAGTCTCTGTTTGACTATGGAACTTTGGGCCAACTTCGTTCAAGATAGCTTTACCGTGATTGATTAAAGTGTTAAATTGATCACGTTTTATTGGCTCAATTGTTCAATATCTGAACAAAGATGCCTTGTTTGGTGTATCAATCAGGATGTTACCTTGCGGTCTTACACAGCGACTTTAATTAAACGAGCAGACAAGCTAAACCAGCAACGCACCGAGCGTGCGCTGGCGCTTATGAATTTGCAAAGTCAGCGTGTTTTTCATCTGATCCCAATGCTGCTGCATTTTAATCACCCGCAAATTCCCGGGTATTATGATGAGCAAGTCCCTTTTGGTATCCAAAACTTCCATTTTAATGACGTTCAAGAGCAGTTTGTCTCTGATCTTCATCTCACCGCCTCTAAACCTCTGATTAACGCAGAAGTGCCTGATATCCTTGCTTTGTACACCATGGGAAGTACCTCTTCTATTGGGCAAAGTACTTCCAGTGATTTGGATATTTGGGTTTGTGTTTCCTCTACTATGCGTTGTGAAGCCAGAGAAAATCTCGGCAACAAATGTTTACTCATAACCGAGTGGGCCAAAGGGCAAGGTGTTGAAGCGAACTTCTTTATCATGGATGAAGAGCGTTTTCGCCATAATCAATCGGATGCGATGACAGGGGAAAATTGCGGCTCTTCACAACACCTTTTGCTGTTAGATGAATTTTACCGTTCGGCAATGCGCTTAGCGGGCAAGCGTCTTTTATGGCAAATCGTTCCTCCAGAAATGGAAGAGTGCTACGACCAATACGTTAATGAGTTAAGTCAAAACGGCTATATCCAAAGAGATGAATGGATCGACTTTGGTAAGTTGAATGGCATTCCAGCACAAGAGTACTTTGGTGCTAATTTGTGGCAGTTGTATAAGAGTATCGACTCGCCATACAAATCAGTATTAAAAGCGATTTTGCTTGAAGCGTATTCGTGGGAGTACCCGCATACACAGCTATTAAGTGTTGATACGAAACGACGCTTCTTTACCCATGAGCCTGATCTCTATGGGATGGATGCGTATTACTTAATGCTGGAAAAAGTGACTCGTTATCTGGAACGCATCGGTGATGAATCCCGTTTAGAACTCGTTAGACGTTGCTTCTATTTAAAAACGCACGAAAAATTGTCGCGTGAGCCTGGTGTCGGTTCTGTGCCATGGCGTAGAGAAGCTCTGCAAGAGCTGACGCAGATGTGGCAATGGTCGCCTGCGTTGATTCGTGAGTTAGATAATCGTCGTCACTGGAAAGTTGAACAAGTTAAGATTATGCACCATGCGCTGCTTGATGCGTTGATGCAAAGCTATCGTAACTTGATCCAGTTTGCGCGCCGCAATGACATTACGTCTGCTATCAGTCCGCAGGATATTTCTATCCTTGCGCGTAAGCTTTATGCGGCTTTCGAAGTGTTACCGGGCAAAGTCACTTTGCTCAATCCGCAAATCTCCCCTGATTTACACGAACCCGATTTGTCATTTATCGAAGTCCTTGCCGGACGAACCAATAAACCGGGTTGGTATCTGTATAAACAACCGCTAAAACCCCAACGTATGATTGGCCAGCATTACCTTGAGCATAACGAATACTTGAGTAAATTGGTGGCATGGGCTTTTTTTAACGGTTTGATTACGGAATCGACGCGATTACATGCGGTGATTCGTGATGCTTTCTTGGATATCGACAAGTTCTATCAAATGGTGAGTGACTTGCGAAACACGTTTTCGCTGCATAAACGTCGTCCAACCATGCAAGCTCTAGCGAGCCCTTGTGAGATAAGCCAGCTGGCGATGTTCATCAACTTTGAAAAAGACCCTACTGCAAAATTGCAGGGGAAGACGTTAAAAGTTGATCTTAAGAATGTGGATATTCTTAGCTTTGGTGAAGAACAGTACAGCCTGATTGGCAGTGTTGATTTGGTTTACCGTAACTCATGGCAGGAAGTTCGTACGCTGCATTTCCAAGGGGAAACAGCGATGATTGAAGCGCTTAAAACCGTACTTGGTAAAATGCACCAAGACGCACTGCCTCCAGAGTCTGTTGACGTTTTCTGTTACAGCAAAAACTTCCGTGGTGTCATGCGTAACATGGTGTACCAATTGCTGGCGGAATGCATCGATTTGCGTTTGAAACCGATGGAGCAAGAAAAGCGTCGTCGTTTTAAAGCGTTACGAATTGGTCGTCAAATGTATGGTCTGTTTTTTGAACGCCGCGGCGTTTCCGTGCAGAAACTAGAAAATTCAGTCGATTTCTATCGCAGTATTTCCAGTAACAAGCTGAGCGGTTCACCACTATTGATGCTGGATAAAGAGCATGACTACCAGTTACCTGATGTAGTGGATGGTTTTGCGAGTGAAGGTTTGGTGCAGTTCTTCTTTGAAGATACCGATAAGGGCTTCAACATCTATGTGTTAGATGAAGTCAATCGAGTTGAAGTGTATCACCAGTTCAGCGGTGAAAAAGATGAGATGATCGCTTTGGTCAACGGTTTCTATACATCAATTCAAGATGAGAATAACTTGGCGTCTAAGTTTATTAACTTCAATTTGCCACAGTACTATCAAATCGTTCATCCCGTAGAGGGCGATAGCTATGTGGTTCCTTACCGCAATGATTCGGTGGTGTATTCCAAACCCATCAAGGCTGTGAACGCCTAACGTCTAATGGTCATTATTCAAAAGTAAAAAAGAGCATCGAGATGCTCTTTTTTGCTTTTTATGCCCAGTTAATTTCTTCACTGGCGTGCTTTTCACACTCTTCTTTCACCATGGTGATGAACTCAACACCCGTTTTGGTGCACAACCATTGTGAGCCGTCGTAACGGAAGTGGAACCCCCCCGATCTTGATGCTAACCAGATTTCTTTCATTGGTTCTTGACGGTTAATAATCACTTGGCTGCGGTCTTCAAAATCCAATGTCATTACATTACCGACAGTTTCGTAATCGATATCTGCTTCTGAGTCATCTATCATTTCTTCAACAGCTTGAAGTTGAATGTCTACGAGTTGATGAAATTCAGTTTCATTCATCTTGTCTATCCTATTGCTTTTCCTGACTGTGGTGCGATTATAGGGGGCATTGATTAAATAATCACGAATTGCAAAATGAAAAAGACCATCACCACACTGTTTTTGTTATCTGCACTGACGCTAGTGGGTTGCGGCCAAACGGGCCCTTTGTATATGCCCAATGATGCTCAGCAAGATTCACAAACGACGCAAACACAGTAAATTCAGTACAAATAGAAAAGGAAAAAATCTTGGATTACTTTAATTATCAGGATGATGGCCAACTTTGGGCAGAGAATGTTCCACTGGTTCAATTGGCTGAGCAATATGGCACACCACTTTACGTCTACTCACGAGCAACGCTAGAGCGCCATTGGCATGCGTTTGATAAATCGGTTGGTGATCATCCGCACTTGGTTTGTTATGCAGTAAAAGCCAATTCAAATATTGGGGTTTTGAATACCTTAGCTCGTTTGGGTTCAGGCTTTGATATTGTTTCTGGTGGTGAGCTAGAACGTGTTATTGCGGCTGGTGGTGATCCAGCGAAAATCGTTTTTTCTGGCGTCGGTAAAACGGAAGCAGAGATCAAACGTGCCCTTGAACTGAAGATTAAATGCTTTAACGTTGAGTCAGAACCAGAATTAGAGCGATTGAATAAAGTTGCATCTGAAATGGATGTAATTGCACCTGTGTCTCTGCGTATCAACCCAGATGTAGATGCCAAAACGCACCCTTATATTTCGACTGGTTTGCGTGATAATAAATTTGGTATCGCCTTTGATCGTGCACCACAAGTGTACAAATTGGCGAGCACACTTCCTCATCTAGAAGTAAAAGGTATCGACTGTCATATCGGTTCGCAGCTGACTGCGATTGAACCTTTTATTGATGCGACTGACCGCTTGCTGGCTCTGATTGATAATCTTGTTGAACAAGGTATCCAGATTAAACACCTTGATGTTGGTGGTGGCCTTGGGGTTATCTACCGTGATGAGTTGCCTCCTCAGCCGTCTGAATATGCGAAAGCTTTACTTTCACGTCTGACTAAACATCAAGATCTAGAACTGATTTTTGAACCTGGTCGTGCTATTGCTGCGAATGCAGGCATTTTGCTGACCAAAGTTGAGTTCCTCAAACATACTGAGCACAAAAACTTTGCCATTATTGATGCAGCGATGAATGACCTTATTCGTCCAGTACTTTATCAAGCATGGCAAGACATCATTCCTGTTGTACCTCGCGAAGGTGAAGCGAAAACTTACGATTTGGTTGGACCGATTTGTGAAACCGGTGACTTCCTAGGTAAAGACCGTTCGCTGATTTTGGAAGCGGGTGACTTGCTTGCCGTGCGTTCTGCTGGTGCTTATGGATTTGTGATGTCGTCTAACTACAATACACGTACTCGCGCGGCTGAAATTATGGTCGATGGCGATAAAACCTATGTAGTTCGTCAACGTGAAGAACTTGCCAGTTTGTGGGCATTAGAAAGTATCTTGCCGGAGTAAGAGATGCATTTCCATTTTTCCAAAATGCACGGTTTGGGTAATGATTTCATGGTGGTGGATTGCATCACTCAAAACGTATTTTTTTCTCCTGAGTTGATCCGCCGTTTGGCGGATCGACATACAGGTGTGGGTTTCGATCAGTTGTTGATGGTTGAAGCTCCCTATGACCCAGAAACCGATTTCCACTATCGCATTTTTAATGCTGATGGCAGTGAAGTTGAGCAGTGTGGTAACGGCGCTCGCTGTTTTGCGAGCTTCGTGCGCATGAAAGGGTTAACCAATAAATTCAGCATTAACGTTAGTACCAAGAAAGGTAAGATTCTGCTGGATGTGGAAAGTGATGACCAAATTACCGTTAATATGGGTGTTCCTGAGTTTGAGCCGAGTAAGATTCCGTTTCGTGCTAAACAAATGGAAAAAACCTATATCATGCGCGTAGCCGATCAAACCCTATTCTGTGGTGCGGTAAGCATGGGTAATCCTCATGTTGTTACGGTGGTCGATAGCGTTAAAACGGCAGATGTAGAACATCTTGGTCCTTTGCTTGAATCCCATGAACGTTTCCCTGAACGTGTGAATGCGGGTTTTATGGAGCTGATTAGCCGCGATGAAATTAACTTGCGCGTTTATGAACGTGGTGCAGGTGAAACTCAAGCGTGTGGCACTGGTGCGTGTGCAGCTGTGGCCACTGGTATTATGCAAGGTACTTTAAACGAAGAAGTTCAAGTGCATCTGCCAGGTGGTACACTTGTCATTAATTGGAAAGGACCGGGCAAACCTCTCTTTATGACAGGACCTGCTGTCCATGTATACGATGGCCAACTTTCTTGTTAATGAGGAACTGTTTTGTCACACCCTGAAGCAGATGCGTTAACCGCGCAAATTGTTGAAGATTATTTACGTGATCATCCTGACTTTTTTGTAGAACGCCCCGAGTTGGTCGATCGTTTGTCACTACCTCATCAGCAGATGGGGTCTGTGTCTCTCGTTCATATTCAACTTGCTAGGCAACGGCAGAGAATTGAAGAGCTAGAAGAAGAGATCACTACCTTGATGTCTTTGGCGGCGAGCAATGATAAAACATTCCATGAGTTCATGGACTTGCAAGATAAGTTATTGCACAGTGAATCTCTTGTCGAGGCATTTGCTGCAGTGCAGCAAATGGCTCGTCAGCTCGGTTTGACGGCGTTTATCCGCTTGTTAGATCCTTTGGATAGTGAGTACGCGATTAGCCGAGAGCATTGGCAACGTTTTGCTATCAATCACTTCAATGGAAAGGATGCCTATCTTGGGCGTTTAAGAAAAGCCGATCGCCACCTGTTATTCGGTGATGACGAAAGTGCCCCTGAGCTTGGTTCGTATGTCGTGTTACCGTTAGTAAAACAACACCCTTTAGGCATTCTAGCTTTCGCCAGTGATGATGGCGGTCACTACCAACCTTGTATGGATACGCTATTTTTACGTCATCTAGCGCTAGTATTAGCGCATACGATTGATACATTACCATGGCACCATTCCGATGAAGAACGAATCAGTCAACCCTCTGCCTAGCAGTTTACAGTCACCGCTAGACCGTTTTTACGAGTTTCTACGTAGTGAAAAAGGCTTAAGTCTGCATACCCAGCGTAACTATAAGCAGCAGTTGGAAACGATGGGCGAACACCTATGCCAAATGGGATTGCGCCAGTGGCAGCAGGTCGATGCGGCTTGGGTTCGTCAATTAGCCAGTAAAGGCATGCGTGATGGGATGAAAGCCAGCAGTTTGGCAACACGTCTCTCTTCTTTACGTAGTTTCTTTGATTTCCTCATTTTGCGTGGAGAGTTGTCAGCGAATCCTGCTAAGGGCGTTTCTGCGCCGCGCAAGAAGCGTCCACTGCCAAAAAACCTCGATGTTGATGAAGTTTCACAGTTATTAGAAGTTAATGCTGACGACCCACTGTCTATTCGCGATCGCGCTATGATGGAGTTGATGTATGGCGCAGGGCTGCGATTAGCTGAATTGGTGGCCATTAATGTTCGAGATGTGAATTTTGGCGCTGGTGAAATTCGTGTTATCGGTAAAGGTGACAAAGAACGCGTCGCCCCTTTTTCTGGGCAAGCCAAAGAGTGGGTAGCTAAGTGGTTAAAGCTGCGTTCTGACTTTGCTAAAAATGATGAACCAGCATTGTTTGTGTCCAAATTGGGCGTTCGTATTTCGCATCGCAACGTACAAAAACGGATGTCTGAATGGGGGCAAAAACAGGCAGTAGCTAGTCATATCAGCCCGCACAAATTACGGCACTCATTTGCAACCCATATGCTGGAATCAACGAATAACTTACGTGCCGTTCAAGAGTTATTGGGGCACGAGAATATCTCGACTACCCAGATCTATACCCACCTTGATTTTCAACACTTAGCACAAGCGTATGATCAGGCGCATCCGCGCGCCCATAAAAAACCGAAGGAGTCCTGATGCTAATTTACCGCAACCTGTTACCGATTAAAGCGATGACATTTGATTTAGATGACACGCTTTACGATAACCGACCGGTTATTCGGCATTTGGATGAACAAATTACGCTCTGGTTACATCAGAATCATCCGGTCACTGCAAAGTATGATGCACGGCAGTGGTATGAATTAAAGATGAAGCTGCTGTACCAAAATGATTATTTACGTCATGATGTTTCTTTGTGGCGTTTTACTCAGATCAAACAAGGGCTTATTGATTTGGGATATAGTGTATCTGCGGCTGATTCGGCAGCGAGCGATGCGATGGTTGAAGTCGATCATTTACGTAATTTGATCGATGTACCGCAAGAAACTCACCGTGTCCTTTCTCTGTTGTCCCAGAAGATCCCGTTAGTTGCCATTACTAATGGTAATGTTAGTGCCAAGAAAATTGGCATTGAATCCTATTTTCAACAAGTCTTCCGGGCGGGACCGGATGGTTTATCCAAACCCGATGCGGATTTATTTGATAAAGCGTCACGTTATTTAGATTTACCGCGCAGTTCCATTTTGCACATTGGAGACCATCCTATTACGGATGTGTTAGGTGCAATAAATAGTGGCTTTCAAGCATGTTGGTATAATGATCGCGAGATGACTATCATGCAAAGCAATCGATTACATTTGCTGCCTCATGTTGAAATAGATCGTCTTGAGCAGCTATGCGATTTGGTAACATAAAAATCTGACGAATTAACTATACTTATGAGCAATGTCGCTTTGATCAACTGCATTGCTGGGGGTCTTTGAACAGGATGTACACCACCTCATTTGTTTTACAGCCAGACTCTTCCCATAAAGAGTTGAAGAAATTCTTAGATTCGCACCCTGATATCCATTCAGAGCAGGTGCTTATTCAACTTTTCTCCAACCAGTCATGTTCACTCGTGCAAGAAATGGCGGAGTTGCTGCTAAAAGCGATTCCACAAGCTCATTTGATTGGTATGAGTACTACCCAAGTGATTCGTCATGGGGACATATTCGATAATCAAACCCTGGTCGCTATTAGTCAGTTTGATAAGGCTAAGCTCACCAGTGCGGTGGTCGAATATGGACAAGATGAGGTCCAAGATGGTTATCAAATGATGAACCGCTTGAATTTATCCCCAGCGTCACAGGTGATTTTCTGTTTCGCAGATCGTATGAATGTTGGTGGAAGTGAGCGTTTTTCAGTGTTCAACCAATATCCACATCCAGTGCCCATCACAGGTGGAACCTCTGTAGCAACAGAGCAGGGCCAGTGGGTAATTTATGGCACTCAATGCTATCAAAATGCCATGGTCGCTGTTGCTGTGCATGCGGATCAATTGCTATGTCGTGTGGGAGGATATAAGCAATGGAACCCCATTGGTCGCGCGTTCCGAGTTACTAAAGCAGATAAATCGTCAGTCTATGGTTTGGATAATCGGCCGATTGAAGAGGTTTATCGCCATTATTTAAGTCATGGCGAATTGCTCGATTGCCAGTTGCTGAAAAGCTTTCCGCTGGTAAAAGAGGGCAAAGAAGATCAGCAAGTTTATATTCCACAGCGATTTGCGGATGGCGCGATAGAGTTTAATTCTCCTTTAATGATTGGCGATGAGGTGCGTTTTTGTTTCGATCATCCTTCATTGACGTTAGATCAAGTACGTAGTGGCGCTCATTATTTGCGAGAGCAAAAGCCGGATAAAATTTTTGTCTATAACTGTATTACTCGCTTGCAGTTTATTGAGCATAACCATGAGTTACTGCCATTACAGGAAGTCTCTGATATTTGTGGCTGTTACTGCATGGGCGAGTTTTGGCACGATGGCAGTAAGCAACGAGTCATGCACCACAGTATGACGTATGTGGCTTTACGCGAAGGTGAGCACTCAGTGCAGGAAACACCAACTCGCTATGCTTCCTCCAAGGGGGTGACAGCGCCATTGTTTAGTTTGATTCGTAACGCCTTTGATGATGTCGATGTACTGAATCGCAATTTGGAACAGAAGGTGCAACGTCAGGCGTCTTTACTGACCGCAAGTTATCGAATTGATGCACGTACGGGATTACCTAACCGCGCTGTCTTGCAAGAGCATTTGCACAATATTCAGTTAGATGAACATCTATTGACGATAAAAGTGACTAACTTTAGCCAGATTAATGAAAAGTATGGTTATAAGGTCGGTGACAAACTGTTGGTCGATTTAAGTGTTCACTTTCAACTGCATATTAATCAACACATCAGTGCGAAATGTCATCTCTATGCGATCGGTGTGGGTGAGTGGGCAGCCATTTTTGCTTCAGATTTTAAAGAACGCAAAATCCATAAGCTGTTTGGTGAGTTTGTTGATGAGCTTGAGCATGTCAACTTTGAACCTTATGGACTTCCGGAGCTGGATTATCTTTCGGTCTCTATGTGTGCCGGGTTAGTCAGTCGACGTGATTTCCCCGTTCAAGATGGCGATGAATTGTTATTGCGTTCGATTGAAGCGCGCCGTTATGCCTATAAAAATAATGAGCACTTCTGTAACGCTAAGACGCTACTTGGACAAGACAAAGTTCGTCGTGAACAGTTGAAATGGCTCTCTTGTGTTAGTCGAGCGGTGATGGACAACAATGTGTTGGTGTATAGCCAACCCATCTTTGCCGCCCATTCTCGCCAAAAAACCTCGCAAGAGTGCTTGGTCCGATTGGAAGACAAAGGAAAGATCATTCTGCCAGGACGTTTTCTTCCTGTTATTGCCGGAACCCATCTTTACACGCGTTTAAGTCACCAGCTGATCACTCGTATTGGTGAATATATGCAAGATCGGGACGATTCGTTTTCGATTAACTTATCGCCGCAAGACTTAATCAGTGACAGTACATTGATCCTGATTGAAGAGATGATTAAACGTTTGAATCGGCCTTCACGGATCGGTTTAGAAGTATTGGAGTCGGAACAAATTAAAGATTACGGGCGGATGGCGGAAGTATGTAACCATTTTCGGCGCCTGGGAGCTAAAATTATTGTGGATGATTTCGGCTCTGGTTATTCGAATATCGATGAAATTGTGAAGCTTGAACCGCAGATCATCAAACTGGATGGCAGCTTGATTAAGCATTTAGATACCGATGCGAAGCAGAGAAAAATTACCGAGCAGTTAGTGAAATTGTGCCATGTACTTGATGCAAAAACCGTGGCTGAATTTGTTCATAACCAAGAGGTATGCCAAGTTTGTGAAGGGATTGGCGTCGATTATTTACAAGGTTTTTATCTCGCAGAGCCAGCACCACTGATTTGAACGATAAGTTAAATTCGTCGGTACTACTTATTTTTCCAAGCGTGTCCACTTTTGTCTGCTTTATAAACGTCCATATAGTGGAGGAAAAACTGCTCCATTTGATCGGCCGCTTGTTTTTCGCCAATGGCGGCCATTAATACGTTGGCAACCTCCAAAGTACATAGATGCCCACTTTCCTGATTACGACGCAGTTGATATTGCGAAGTCATGCCTGAGGTAGACAAAGTAACGGTGGGTAATGTCTCTAACCAAGCACTTTTACGGCGCATTTTTCGTGCTTCCTGCCAAGTACCATCAAGAATAATGAAATGTGGCGTGGTTCCCTGAGCTTCGCATTGGGCGATTGCTTGAGTTTCTGTCACGCTGTGCTCATCAGGAAATACCAGAAACGAAGAGACATTTTTCTTTGCCACTCGCGCTAATAGATCCGTATTTTGTTGCGTTCTTTGCCAAGTAAACGCCTGACAGTGAGGTAGGGCTTCGATGAGCCAGCGTCCTGTATTGGTTTCCCGTGAGATTTCTTCTGGATGCATTAGCAATGAGAGCAACAACTGACTGCTGCTCAGATCGGGAATTTGCTGACAAATACACTGATGAGTTAGGCCACAACGCGAACAAGCCATTACAACGCGATACCTTGTTGCTGTGGTGATATACCATCGGCAAATAGTACAGTGGCGTGTTGTGTAGAGAGTTGGTTCATCTTTTCTCCTAGCTCTGAGTAGTGACCATCGACATAGTGTAAGCGATGTAGTTTATCTGCAGAGGCTAAGTTTTGCTTGGCAATAATGAGATCGTGCCAGCCATTTGTCGACAATGTATCCAAATAGAGCGGGGTTGCTGATTTAAGGCGGCTATTAAATTGCCATTGATGCTGCACATTTTTGAAGATCAACAAGGTGCAATCGGCTTGATGACACCAATCCATTTGCACTAACAGTTCTGGATTATCATCGCCATTCAAATCGTAGGTAAGCCAACGATAGTGGCTTCCTTCATAAGGCTGGTGATGTTGAGCCAGATAACCACGCACGGCTTGATCGACGTTCTCATCATATTCGTCAGTAGAATTGAACTGATCACCATTGGTTGGTTTTGCCGAGTTTTGTTTGGCAGACTCATGAAAGTCTTTAAATAAAACCAATCCGCCAGAGGCAATCGGATAGACAGTCGTTCCGACTTTCTCTTCAGTAGCTTTAAGCTGTTCGCCACTCCGAGTAAAAATTCGTTCAGTGACTAAGTATTGTTGCTGGTGGCGTGTCATGACTACTTGGATTTGATCCGAATTGAGTGGTTGCCAATAGCCTTTTTCCACCACATCAGGAGCGCCGTTGGTGTAACTGTAGCGAGTAATCGCCGTGTGATCCTGACCAAGCTGCATACTGACACTAAAACCACTATTGGTGGTTGAGCTCGCGTAATAGATACCACTCCAATTAAGGCTCGTATCGGTATTCCCTAGTACCGCACAGCCTTGATACTGCTGATCACCAATGGTCAGCTGCGCTTGCCATCCATAGAGGGCACTAGCGGTTTTGTTAATACAAGATGCTGCTTTGAGCTGAACAGAACCGCCTTTGAGCTGATAGGTTCTCTGTTGGCCTGACAGTTGCCCACCATCAATGGGTAGGGTTTGTTGTGTGCCTACCGCAGGAGCAAACACCACGCCTTTATCGGTAAATTGCGCTGACCAAGAAGTAGGTTCAGTGCCAAATGCTCGGGTTGGCAGTGGGTAAAGGTGACAACGATCCTTTTCTTTACCATTTAAGGTATTTATTTGGGTCACGACAAACTTACCCGCGTAATCGCCGTTGTAACCTGTTTGGCTAGGTGGAATAAGGTAACCTAGCACTTCGGCATACATAGGTTCATAAGGTGCGATGGCAACTCGTTCTGCATCGGTTTTGAGATTAGCAGGAATCTGTAATTCGAATTGCTGTTGACTGCCACAAGGGGTTAGCGTTTGGGTTTGCGCGCCAATGGTCACATCACCACGCAACATAAACATTTGTGGTTGGATAGAATCGGGTTTATCTAAACTAGCCGTTGAAGAGGGATTGGGAGTTTGGGATAAAGAGGTACAAGCGGCCAGCATCATACTGCCTAAACCAAAGACAGTGGGTCTTAACAATTTCATGTTATCTCTTTCCTCATCACAGCAAGCTAGTGGAACTATTATGGCATAGCTTATTTGGGCGACAACGGGCTAACGATGCTATTGACAAACACCGGACAGAAAAGAGGGTTTGTTGGAAACTACTTCGCAATTACGATGCAAGTAGAGGAGAAAAAGAGGGGAAAACACAGGGAACAAAAAGCTTGCTCCCTGCAATAAGGTTTATAGTAGGTGTTCTTCTAGATAATGAGCGACTGCGTCGTCGGCACTGCTACCAATCCGTTCAATGGTTGGTAGAGCTTGTAAAACTTTCGGATGGGCGGTGCCCATAACTAAGCCTTTACCCGCCATGGTCAACATTTCTAGGTCATTCATGCCATCACCAAATGCGATACAGTGTTCTAAACCTAGTCCCATTGATTCTGCTACAGCTTTTAGTGCATCGCCTTTTGACACATTAGGTCCCATCACTTCTAAACACCATGGTGAAGAGAAGGCAATGCTCAATTTGTCTTGGAAAAGATCGCGTAATTTGGCTTCGTATTCTGCTAAGTGTTCGTGGTCTTTTAAACGACTGGTAAAGAACACTTTTGCCACGCCATCTTTAGGAGCGTGATTGGTATCGAAAGGAATAAAAGTGAAACCCGATTCGTTGTGATACTCAGCTAATTCACGATCTTCATGACTTAAGTACCATTCGTTATGACGGTAGATGTGCACAAAAATGGTTGGGTCGTCCTTTAGCACATCGACGATCTCTTGTACCAGTTCTTCGGGAACATTTTTGCTCAGCATGAGTTCATCTTGCTGATTGTGAACACGAGCACCATTAGCCGTAATCATATAGGCAGGAATGCCAGCGATTTCACGAATACCAGCAACGTCTACATGGTGACGGCCAGTAGCAAAAACAAAAGTGAAGCCTTTATCGTGGAGGGTTTTCAGTGTGCTTTTGGTTTGGCTGCTAAGTTGGTGGTTTGGTGCGAGTAAGGTTCCGTCTAGGTCGGAGGCAACAATTTTGTACGGTGTCGGTTTACTATCAGTGGTCATATAACCCTCTTGGCTCATGTCATTGCTAACGGCAGATAAAGACACGCAACAGTGTACTGCAAAAAGCAGTAAGAAAAGAGGGCAAAATCAATTGGAAGTGCTTTCCTCTATTACTTTGTTCCGACTTGCTGAAAATGGTCAAGGATACTGGTCAGTACAGGATTACGGTATTCATCGCTTTCAAACATTAATTCATGTTTAGCGCCATTTATCAATTGGATACGACAATTAGGATTGGTTTTAGCTAACTTAGTAATAAATCGTGTTTGAGCTTTATTATCAACAATGGTGTCGGCTTCAGCTTGTACAACCAATGTCGGTAGCTTGATTTGTCTAGTCAACTGGAGACATTGCTTCGCGGCCATCAATCCTTGCCATACCCAGCGAGTACTTGGCCCTCCGAGTTTTAACTCAGGATGCAGTTCATAGAGATCTCTAAACCATTGATAGCGAACTTGGCTATGGGTGAGTGGGTTAATCTCGAATGGTTTTGGGTAATAACCTGTAAAACCTGGGGCGTATTTGGGGATTACTGACGTAGCCGTCAAAATCTGGGTTAGTGGTATGGCTATCGGACGTAACTGCCAAGGAATATTCACTCCAAACATTGGAGCGGTAAGCGCTAAAGCATGGAATGGATGCTGTGGGTTCATTTGTACATAGCGCGTAGCGATTGCCCCACCCATTGAGTGACCCAGTAGAAATCGATGCTGATATTTCTCTAAATCAAACAGTTCAATTAAGGCTGCTAAATCGGAGATGTAATCATTGAACTCTCCCACATAGCCCATTTCTGGGTTATCGATCAGCCGCTGAGAACGGCCTTGTCCTCTATGGTCAAAAGAATAGATGTCGTAACCATTTTGATAGAGGTCGAAGAACAACTCTTGGTATTTCCATGTCGACTCAATCCGACCATTCACCATAATAATGGCTTTCGTATGATCAGGGTGAGTTAGGCTGCACCAGTAGATTTTGGTTTTATCAAATGCTCGATAGAAGCCATCATTTCGCTTCTGCCAAAGTTCGGCCACTTCGTTTTGCATACGAGTTAAGAATTGGTTTTCTTGAGTCAATAAGTATGGTGTTTGAGAGGTGGACATAGATGAACCTAAATAAATACCGCTGAGGCTTCAAGCATAAGCAACTGGGGGATAATTGCAATTGACATGTCAATTCATCATCACATTTTAACTTGGATAAATAATAATCTGTCTCAAATTATGTAAAAGTTTCCTTTTACCCCCTTGGAGGTATGAGTCGCAACCGTTACTATAGAGTCTAGTCAATAGTTGTTCGACCTATCTGGGTTGTCTCTGCTTTTGTTTTCCGCGATCATTCATCCAAGTTATCTGAGGTTACATGTACACAACGTATGTTGCACGCCAGCCCATATTGAATGCGAAAAGGCATACTCTCGGGTATGAATTGCTCTTTCGGGATGGCGAAACAAATGCATTTCCTGAACACGTAGACTCAGATCGAGCGACTTATCGCCTGATCGCTGAAAATTTCCTGTCAATAGGGCGTAATCCTGCCATCGCTCGTTCACGTTGCTTTATTAATTTCCCTTACAACAGCTTAATTCGTCGTCTTCCTCTTACGTTACCTAAAGATCAAATCGTCATTGAAGTGTTGGAAACCTGTAAGCCGACCGATGAACTGTGGGAAGCCATGCGAGAGTTGTACCTCAAAGGCTACTTGCTAGCTCTAGATGACTTTATCTATTCGGCAGATTGGGAGCGTTTTCTTCCTTTCGTCCATATTGTGAAATTGGACGTGCGCTTGATGGGAATGGATAAAGCGTGCGAATTTGTGCGCAAGCGTCTTGCTAACGGAAGTAAGCGTAAATTCTTAGCTGAAAGAGTGGAAACCAAAGAAGAGTTTGAACAAGCAAGAAGTGCGGGATTCAAATTTTTCCAAGGGTACTTTTTTAGCAAACCAGAGATGGTCTCTCAGCGCTATATCAGCCCTGAGCAGGTAATTACTATGCGCCTTTTTAAAGAGGTGTGTCGTGACGAAGTCAATTTCAAACGTATTGAAGAGATCGTATCTCAAGATGTCGCGTTATCTTATAAGCTACTACGTTTTGTGAATTCGATGTCGGACCGTTTAGCGGTGCCGATTTCCTCTTTTAGACAAGCTCTGGTCTATCTTGGTCAAGATAGGTTGCGTATCTTCGTCTCCTTGGCTGTTGCTTCCTATGTTTCAATACACAAGCCGAAAGAGTTGTATAGCTTAGCGTTACAGCGCGCGCAGTTCTGTCATTTGATGTCACGCTATCGTCCTTTTCAACAGCATCAAGACCACGCATTCCTGATTGGTTTGTTCTCTGTACTTGATGCGTTACTTGATGCCCCTTTGGCTGAGCTGATAGAAGAATTACCACTGACCGACGACATTAAAGATGCGTTGATTAATCGCTCGGGGAAAGTGGGAGCATTACTTGATATTGAAGAGTGTTATGAGCAAGGTGATTGGCAACAGCTCTCGTCCATCTGCATGCGCATGGGCGTGAAGGTAGATACCGTGACTTATGAACTGACAGAAGCATTGCGTTGGAGCCAAGATATCCATCGCCTTATCTAACGCTTATCTGATGATATAAAAATAAAAGCCCAGTACTGGGCTTTTGTTGTTTCTATGGGCCGATTACTGCAACCAAGCATTTAACATCCAAACCAGCTTTTCTTGTTCACGGATGTAATCACTCATTTGTGATGAAGTACCTTCATCGTCTGCTTGAGTTGCTAGTTCTAGCACTTTACGTTGATGACTGATCAAATGGCCAAATCCATTCACTAAGCCTTGCATGGTGTTTTGACCATCGGTGACGTTGGTGTGCTCTTGGATTTCTGCATTCTCTATGTAGCTACTAAAGCTATGCAGCGGTTGTGCGCCTAGGGTCAAGATACGTTCTGCTATCTCATCAATTTTGGTTTGCAGATCGGTGTATATCTCTTCAAATTTAGCATGCAGTTCGAAGAATTTTTTACCCTTGATATTCCAGTGATAACCACGGGTATTCATGTAAAACACTTGGTAATTAGCCAACAAATGGTTCAGTGATTGCGCTAATTGTTGACTCTGTTCTTTATCTAATCCAATTAAATTCATGTTCATACGCTCACCTCTTTAAATAGTATTACTGTTGATTTCTTTGTTGAGGTAAGAATAAGGATTTGTGCTGTTAAAGAAAAATGGAGTTTATTTATTATTCTGATAGGCTGTAACTATGAACAAGGATTGTTAACTTGCCACTGACTACCGTCTTACACAGAAAACCCAGACGGACACTATAGTAGTGGCATGATATGTTTTAGAGAGATAAGGAATGGAAAAAGAAAACCGCGTTCTGTTTTTTGATTTATTGCGCTGTGTCGCCGCTGTGGCAGTGATTGCGATTCATGTCCTCGCACCTTATCGAGATCAAATGGGAGTCATCCCTGATGGCCATTGGCTGACTGCCGTTTCGGTTAATGGTGCAACTCGTTGGGCGGTGCCGGTTTTTATTCTAATCTCGGGGGCATTATTATTAAGTGATCGTCGACCGTTTGAATTTGGTCATTATGTTCAGCGCCGCTTGGGTAAAGTGGTGGTGCCATTTATCGTGTGGTCGCTGTTCTACGCTGGGTTATCTGGCTTAGATGCCCAAGGTTTTCATCAAGATATCGCTATGGAAACCCTAAGTAATAGCCCTCATCATGCTACCTATTATCATCTAGGTTTCTTCTATTACTTTATCCCACTCTATTTCGTTATCCCGTTCTTGCAATGGCTTAACAACAACATAGAAGATCATCAGGAGCTCAAGGTATGGTCGCTCTTTGTTGGTTTGTGGTTACTCACGACAACACTGTTCTTATTGCACGTTGATGGTCCATGGAGTTCGGAAATCTGGCTCTACACTGGTTATCTACCTTTGGGATACCTGTTGTTCAAAAAGGTCTCTATTAACCGTTTTACTGTGGCTATTGCCGTTTTACTAGGTTGCAGTTCAATTTATCTCACGATTCACAGCGTCGTCGATTTGAGCGCAGTGAAAGGTCACTATTCTGTCGGGCGATGGTTATCCTATAAAACGCTTAATGTTGTGCTTGCGGCCAGTATGATCTTTATTTTAGGACGAGCGTTCGCACCTAAGTTGTCAGGACGTGCCAAGCAATGGGTCTGTTTTATTAGCAAACACAGCTTGGGTATTTATCTATTACATCCTATCTTTTTATGGCCTATGAAAGCTTACGGTTGGCATCAAGGACATCCAGCATGGGTGATTCCATTGTGGATAATCGTGAGTGGTTCTTGCGCGTTAGCGGTAAGTTGGTTTTTCTCTCGCTCAAGCAAAACGCGCTGGTTGTTACCTTAAACTAGTTGTTACCTTAAAAGAGTAGGAGAGGCATCAAATTTCCAGTGCCTCTCCGTTCATAATCTTAATACACTTCATCTTTGAGCATCAGGTCACACCCCAAAGTGAGAAACTTTATCTACACTTCGAATAGAGAGAACGGAAATCTCTTTCTCATACTTGTGCGCTAGTGAGAGCGTATATGGGCGAGGTCGCGAGGAGGAAATATGTCTGATATTGAACACATCGTTCGACGAATACATAAGCTTGAGGCCTTGTTGCGTAAGCAGTATCACGCTCAAGGTGAAGGGTTAGAACAGCTAGTAGATAGTTGTCAGGAACGCTTACCCAACCGGATAACTGACCAATTGCATTTTATTGCTCAGGTGAGTCAAGAGTTGAATCAGACGCCGAATGCACACTTGGATAAATCCGATAACTTTTTTTTAGCCTGTAAAGAATGTGAAAAAGAGTTAACACCTCGAAGTGGACGTTTTGTTTGGCGTATTGCTCTGTCCTTGATGACGATCATGACGTTAATCGCTTTGGCTTTTTATTACGCCCACTGGGATTTGTTGAATCAGCATGTGCGCTGGTAACAGATATGGCTGGGAATTATTAAAAATTTGGCAATAAAAAAGGACGCAAAGCGTCCTTTTTTATTTGTAAAACAGATGGTCAGTACATCATAGGCAGTGTCATCAGGCCAATGATCACTGCAATCATGACTAATCCCTGTTTTTGAGATGAAGAAATCATAACACCGCTCCTTATTTACTGTTCATAATATGAATAGAAGAATAGCATCACTTTATCCATCCGATCAAGCGGTCAGGTAAAGATTACGTAAGAATTACTACAGTAACATGCCAAAAATGCGACTTATGCGGCAAGTTTACTGGTAGTTTTGCCCTGTACATAAAGTGAGTTTGTGTGAGTTTTTCAAGGAAAAATTAATATAACTTTATGATTTATAGGTATTAATTTGTTTGGTTGTTTATTGTCACTATTCTGTTTCTTATGCTTTTAGACCTTAGTGCTAAGGTTGTGCCAGTGTGAAGTTAAAATTCGACTTTTACGTACTTTATCTTGTTTAGATGATATCGATTCGCATTTGTATAATTATTTTTCAAATTTATCTTGTTATTTTGTTTGTTTAAGATGGATTTTTTGTTTAAAAGGTAAAGCAAACGGTTTCTATATTTTTAATATTATTAAGTTTTTGTTTGTTAAGGTATTTTTGTTTTTATTTGATTATGATTTGTTTGGTTTTTTAGGTCTCAATTTGCGTTTATTTCTTTGTTTTTATAGTGATTTTGTTTATCTGTATGAGGTTTTATTGCTAATGTTCTGTTTTGTGGAGTGTTGGCGCACTAATAGTGAGATGTTCGATTGCTTTTAAAAAAATGCGAATTAGGCAGGTTAGTAACCTAGATCGAAGTTTTTTTCTTCTTTGCTGGACTTACGCGTTTGCATCTCTACACTGGCGACATCGAAGTGAAGAGGCAATAGGCATGTGGAGCTGGATTTCTGTTGCATTATCTGGATACGTGAGTATCTATTCATTCAAGAATAACGATAAAAAACAAAGTCTTATTTTTAAAACGATAGCGTTGGGGTTGCTGTGCGTATTATTGCTCACTCACTCCTCTGGTTTGTCTGCATCTGGTCAGTGGATTTTGGCTAGTTTATTGGTGTCAATCGCTGCTGATGGACTGCATTTTTTTCGACCTTACTCCAAAGTCAGCTTCTGCTCATTTTTAGTCGCTCAACTCCTCGTTAGTAAAGCCTTTTGGTTGCAATTATCTGGAACGATTGTCTGGTGGATGCCAGCTTTGCTGATCGCGACCGGTATCGTGGCTTTTTTTCTGTTACTACCTCAACTCGATAAGCTCATTTTCCCTGTCATGATTATGGGGCTTGTACTGTTGCAAATGGCATGGGCAGCAGGAGAGGCATGGTTAAAAATGGGGACGTCAGCTTCACTATGTGGCTTTCTTGGGGCAATTTGCTTTATTGTTTCATGGCTGATGTTGGCCATTCATGAACGTCGTCAGGAGATTAAAGGTGGGGAGTACTTTATTTCAGGCTTTTACTTCCTAGCGCAATGTTTAGTTGTTCAAGCCGTTCTGACGCTTAACTGAGTTACATCAAAGCAACGCCTGTCATTTTTGCATAATTTATCCTTACATAACTAAGTTAGAGAGACTCAAATGCAGAGTCTCTCAGATGAGGATAAACTATGACCCGCAACGTACATGCTCACAAAGTGCTTAATCAACTTGATGTTAATCCGATGGATGAAGCAGGGCTTCGCGACTGGATTGCACAAGAGTTTGGTGATGATGTGGTATTTCATACCTGTAAATTACAAGATCTGTCCGTCGATGCGCTATTCACTTTTCTCCAAGAGCATCACAAGGTGTTAGTTAATGACGGTATTTGGTCTTTGAACAAAGAGAAAATTTGTCAGCATTAATTCGGTTTATCTACTTAATCGAATTCTTCATTTTCCATTGCTATACTGCGTCAAACTGTACGCAGTATTGAGGCATTATGGAAATTATATCAGCGGCAACTATGCTGTTTCTCATTATGGACCCATTGGGTAATTTGCCAGTGGTTCTATCAATTCTTAAGCACTTTGATAAAAAACGACAACGAACAATTCTGATAAGAGAGCTTTTGGCGGCTTTAGTTATTTTGATGTTGTTTCTTTTCGCCGGAAAATCCATTTTGGGCTTTTTGCATGTTCAACCAGAAACGTTAAGTATTTCTGGAGGGGTTATCCTCTTTATCATTGCGATAAAAATGATCTTTCCTAGTGCGGGCAGTATTACCGGATTAGCGGCCGGTGAAGAACCCTTTATTGTTCCAATGGCGATTCCTATGATTGCTGGGCCTTCGGTGATCGCTGCGCTGTTGCTGTTATCAAGTCAGTATCCAACACGAATGTTTGAACTGTCGATGTCGGTGTTATTAGCTTGGATTGGCACTTCGGGTGTTTTAATGTTTTATCGCTTCTTCCATAAAATATTGGGTGAGCGAGGACTTAAAGCGGTTGAACGTTTAATGGGATTGCTCTTAGTGATGATCTCAACCCAAATGTTCCTCGATGGTGTGAAAAGTTATATGGGGATGTAAGTCGATTCACTATGAAAAAACCGCCTTTCGGCGGTTTTTTTACATCATGTGCTTACGACGAATATCGAGTAAAGCAAAGATGCCAAATAATAAGATCGACCATTTTTCCCAGCCAGAGGTTTTGACCTTATCACCAAAGGCACCGATAAAAATAAGCATTTGTAGGCCATGCATCATAAATAGAAAAACGGCCATGATGTATAGCGCAATCGCTGCCTTGCCAGGAAACGGCATAACGATATTCAATAATAGAACTAACCAAACTAATCCGATGCAAATTTTTGCAGCTATGATGAGTGCTTTCATTCCTGATTCCTTGCAAAAAGGCGATAACAGACTTGTCCTGCCACTTTTTCACGATGTAATTCCCAGTGGTTTGGTAAAGTAGGCATCGCTAACTCTTTCTCGCATTCGATATAGATGAATGCGTTGCTACTTAGCCAGCCATTTTGTTCTAAACGCTCAATGGTGGCATCTAATAATCCTTGGCGAAATGGTGGATCGATAAAAACGATATCGTAAGGTTCGCCAGCTTTCGCTAAAAACTGCAATGCATCGGTATTATGAACTTCAATATTCTCTGCTTTCAGTGCTGCCACATTTTTCTTTAACTGTTGGTAAGCTTGAGGGTTCATCTCCAACATAGTGACATGTTTTGCTTGGCGAGAAGCAGATTCAAATCCCAAACCACCAGAACCTGCAAAAACATCAAGGCAACGTGCCGCTGGGATTTCCATTGCTAACCAGTTAAATAAAGTTTCTTTAACTCGATCGGTTGTTGGACGTAGGCCTTGTGCGTCGTGCACAGGAAGTTTTCTACCTCGCCATAACCCACTGATTATTCTAACTTGGCCTGGGGTTGCCGCTTTCGCTACTGGTTTTTGTTGAGGACGTCTTGCCATAGATTTTTTGACCGCTAATTAAGTGTTACTATAGCCACCCTGCCAGTAATTTGGCTGGTAATGGGCAAATGAATTAAAAATTATGGCAAAGTGTACCAAGTGAACGTAAAAGTTTTCACTGCTTTGTCATTATTTCTTTTCTTTAGGGGGATAATTCTCTAGGAAAAGAGTCATAGTTAGTTAAGCAAATCTAGGATATTCCCTGATGACCGAAAAAAAGAAGCGTGGCTTACTGTCGTGGCTCGGCTTTGGCGATGATGAATCTAAACAACCGCAGTCGACCGAAGTAGAACAAAACGCACCAGAAGCTATTGAGGAGTCTCTTGTCGAGGAGCCATTAACTGAGGTTTCCCAAGAGGTATTAGAGTCAACTGAAGAGTTGAATGCCGAATCCGTTGAAACTATTGAAGAAATAGAAGAGCCTCAAGTTCAACTCAAAGAGCAAGAAAAGCCGACGGAAAGCTTTTTTGCACGCCTAAAGCGCAGTTTGAGTCGTACTAAAGCCAATATTGGTGCTGGCTTCTTTGGCCTATTTAAAGGCAAAAAAATTGATGATGATCTCTTCGAAGAACTAGAAGAGCAGTTATTGATTGCTGATGTGGGTATGGATACCACCACAAAAATCATTAATAGCCTGACAGAGAAAGCATCGCGTCAAGAGTTGCGTGACGGTGAAGCTTTATATGGCCTGCTTAAAGAAGAGATGGCTGAAATTCTTGCTAAGGTTGAACAGCCGCTGGTAATCGACCAAGCCAAAACTCCTTATGTCATTTTGATGGTAGGTGTAAATGGCGTAGGTAAAACGACCACCATTGGTAAGCTTGCTAAGCAGTTCCAAGCGGATGGTAAGAAAGTGATGTTAGCGGCAGGCGATACTTTCCGCGCTGCTGCGGTAGAACAGCTGCAAGTTTGGGGGCAACGTAACAACGTTCCTGTTATTGCTCAACATACTGGCGCAGACAGCGCTTCTGTCATTTACGATGCTATCGAAGCGGCAAAAGCACGCGGTTACGACGTGGTGATTGCCGATACCGCAGGTCGCTTGCAAAACAAGAGCAACCTTATGGAAGAGCTGCGTAAGATTGTGCGCGTAATGAAGAAAATCGACGATAGCGCTCCGCATGAGATCATGCTGACGTTAGATGCCGGTACTGGTCAAAATGCGATTAGCCAAGCCAAGTTGTTTACCGAAGCTGCGCCACTAACGGGAATTACGTTAACCAAATTGGATGGTACGGCTAAAGGCGGCGTTATTTTTGCGTTAGCCGATCAGTTCCAGATTCCAATCCGTTACATTGGTGTCGGTGAAGGGATTGATGATCTTCGACCTTTTGAAACCCAACAGTTTATCGATGCGCTATTTAGCCGAGACGAATAATTGAATAGGAATTCCTGACGCAGGCCTATGAGGAATAATGTGTGATTAGATTTCAACAAGTGAGTAAAGCCTATAGGGGTGGGCGGCAAGCATTACAAAAAGTAGATTTCCATTTACGCCGTGGTGAAATGGCCTTTTTAGGTGGCCATTCTGGGGCTGGTAAAAGTACGCTACTCAAATTGATTTGTGCTATTGAGCGCCCAACTGACGGTAAAATAAGCTTCAATAATCATGACATCACTCGTATTCCAAATCGGGATATTCCTTTTTTACGGCGTAATATTGGTATCGTTTTTCAAGATCATCGTCTTTTGATGGATCGCACCGTTTTCGAAAACGTGGCTTTGCCAATGCGAATTGAATCGGCAAGTGAAGCAGAAATTAAACGACGTGTTTCTGCTGCCCTGGATAAGACAGGGTTATTGGATAAGGCTCGCTGCTTACCTAGCCAACTATCGGGTGGTGAGCAGCAGCGAGTCGGTATTGCTCGTGCCGTCGTAAATCGACCTACCTTGCTGTTGGCTGATGAGCCTACCGGTAACCTTGATCCTGAACTGTCGAATCGTATTTTGCGATTGTTTGAAGAGTTCAATCGTGCAGGAGTAACGATTCTCCTCGCTACGCATAACATCAATTTGGTTAACACTCGTCCTCAATATCGACACCTTGAGTTAAACCAAGGCTTTTTGAGTGAGGTACAAGATTATGGCCAATAAGCTGAAACCAAGAAAGGAGCCTAAGTCGAATCCTGGAAAAAGGATGAAGACAGATGGTTACTTTAAAGTTCAGATCAAACAAGCTAAAGAGTCATTTCACCAGTTGTGGAAACGCCCACTGGGGAATTTATTAACTTTGGCCGTGATATCAATGGCACTCACTTTGCCAAGTTGTTTTTACCTTATCAGTAAAAATATCGCTTCTGTCTCCCATCAAGTTGCTAGCTCTTCACAAATCAGTGTGTACTTAGCGGAAGGTACGCCCGAAGCTCGCATCATGCTGTTAAAGGATGATTTGGAGCGTCGTAATGATGTGGCGAAAGTTGAGTACATTTCTTCAGAGCAGGGACTTAAGGATCTCAGTTCGAACGCGGGCTTTGAGCAAGCCATCAGTTTATTGGATGCTAATTCATTACCAGCGGTGCTGATGATTACGCCGAGTGTTGAACAAAAACAGCAAATTAAAGCGATCGCGACAGATATTCAAAAACAGGAGAACGTTACTGACGTTAGACTGGATGAAGATTGGTTATCTCGCTTAGATGCGATTCGCAATTTGGCGAGCATTTTGGTGATCAGCTTGTCTGTATTGATGTTGGCATCGGTATTTCTGATTGTAGGAAATACATTGAGGTTCAATGTCCAATCAAACAAAAATGAAATTCAAACCATGAAGCTGATTGGTGCCACAGATGGCTTTATCCTGCGTCCTTACGTTTACTCAGGGATGTGGTTCGGTTTCTTGGGTTCGATTGTCGCTTGGTTGATGACGGCGATCATTACATTACTACTTAATAGCGCAGTCGAGGATTTGGCTCGTCTGTACGATAGTCACTTCCGCTTGCTCGGTTTAGGTTGGGATGAGTCGCTATTACTTTTGATGCTCGGTACGTTTATCGGTTGTGTGGCAGCGAAAGTTTCGGCAAATCGTCATCTAAAAGAGATTGAACCTGTTTAATCATTTTGAGTCTTAGTAATTGATGTTCAGACAATATGTTAACAAGTCTTGACTTGTTTATTATAATTGTTTATGCATAATAACCGATTGCGCTTGAACTCTATTCATTTTGGGTTCAGCATAATCGGGTTATAGTGGCTCCAGATCAGAAATTGATGAGGGATTGAATGACTAACCAAACGTATCCAATGGCTCTAGTAACGCAAGATAGCTTAGATAGCTATATTCGTTCAGTGAATAGCTACCCAATGCTAACTGCAGAGGAAGAGCGGTCGCTTGCAGAGCGGTTACATTACAAAGGTGATATTGAGGCAGCGAAAGGGTTGATCCTTTCTCATCTTCGATTCGTTGTTCATGTGGCTCGAGGTTACTCTGGTTATGGTTTGCCTATGGCAGATTTGGTTCAGGAAGGTAACATCGGCCTAATGAAAGCAGTAAAACGTTTTAACCCAGAGATTGGGGTGAGACTGGTTTCATTTGCTGTGCACTGGATCAAAGCTGAAATTCACGAATACGTACTACGTAACTGGCGTATTGTGAAAATTGCGACAACCAAAGCTCAACGTAAATTGTTCTTCAACCTACGTAAATCGAAAAAACGTTTGGGTTGGTTCAATAACGGTGAAGTAGAAACAGTAGCGAAAGAGCTCGGTGTAGAACCATCAGAAGTGCGTGAGATGGAATCTCGACTCGCTGCTCAAGATGCCACTTTTGAGATGTCTGCTGATGATGACGAAAATTCGTCTTACACAGCACCTGTGTTGTATCTAGAAGATAAGAACTCCGATCTTGCGGATAATCTTGAAGCCCAGAACTGGGAAGATCACACCACACAACGTCTAACGGCAGCACTCGCAACGCTAGATGAACGTAGTCAGCATATTGTGCGTTCACGTTGGTTGGATGACCAAAAAGCAACATTGCAAGATTTGGCTGATGCCTATGGTGTTTCTGCTGAGCGTATTCGCCAGCTTGAAAAGAACGCCATGAAGAAATTGAAGGAAGCTGTAGGCGAATTTTAATGCCGCCAAGCAGACCAAAAACGAAAAAGGCTGAGATCATTGATCTCAGCCTTTTTTTATTTCCGATCACAAAATGTGATCAAAATATCGTGTCAAATCTGTGGATAAGTCTGTGATAAATTTATTTACGAGCTGTCATCAAACAGGGTAAATAAAGGGATTAACGGCATTTTGGATTTGGGGATATGTTTTGTTTTACACACAACAAAATAAGGATCATTACAAGATGTTGTGGATCGAAAATCAAATAGACACTTTATCAACGCAATCCACAGATTTATCCACAATCTCGACTAAAGTCTTAATGAGGGGATAACCTTACTATGCCAGTGTACTTGTTGATGACTGGATAGGTTACAATGTGTTCCATCAAAAAATTCTAATATTGAGAGTCAGCTCATGGACCAGTTTATACATATTGATGTTGCGAATGCGCAAAGCTTAATTGAGACGAAAGAAGCCGTGTTAGTGGATATCCGCGATCCTCAGTCATATCAAGTGGCACACGCGAAAACAGCATTTCACTTAACCAATGAAACACTGCATGCTTTTATGGAAAGCACGGAGTTTGATCAACCCGTTTTGGTCATGTGTTATCATGGCAACAGTAGCCAAGGTGCAGCTCAATATCTGGTGAATCAAGGGTTTGAGCAGGTCTATAGTGTTGATGGTGGTTTTGAAGCGTGGCACCGAGCAAATTTACCCGTTGAACAGAGCATGTAGTAATCCATGATAAAACTGATCACTCTAAATAATCCGCGTATGGCCCAAGCATTTATTGACTATATGGCGACGCGCCACATTCAGATTCAGCTCTTTTCTGAAGGGGAAGGTCAGTTTTCGTTATGGTTAACGGAACCATCAGTTCAAGAGGAAGTGCTGTTAGAACTTGAGCACTTTCTCCATCATCCAAATGATCCTAAATATCAGGAAGCATCTTGGACGATCACTCACGATCACACGCCTAAATTTTCTTATCGTTCACCAAGCTTGCTTGGCATGATCAAAAGCCGTGCTGGGCCGTTGACTCTACTTGTCATGGTTGTTGCTATTGCTATTTTTCTACTGCAACAGTTTGGCTTGGGTCGTGCTATTTTTCAGGAGCTCCATTTCCCAGCTTATGCCGATCAACAATGGCAATTATGGCGTTGGGTGAGTCATGCGTTGTTGCATTTTTCAGTTATGCATATCGCTTTTAACTTATTATGGTGGTGGGACCTTGGTGGGAATATTGAGAAACGTATCGGCAGTGTGACGCTTGCGAAACTGTTTGTTGTGTCGGCTGCGGTTTCTGGTGCTGCGCAATATTGGGTTGATGGCGCCAACTTTGGTGGTTTATCTGGCGTGGTGTATGCGCTATTAGGTTACATCTGGATGATGAACTGGAAAGCGCCCCATAGAGGTTTAAGTTTACCTAATTCCGTTATCGGTTTTATGTTGATTTGGTTGGTTTTAGGTTTTGTTCAGCCGTTTATGGCGATTGCGAATACGGCCCATTTAGCAGGGTTAGCTGCAGGCGTGGTACTTGGGCTAGGTGATGCGTGGCGTTTGAAATCCCCCTCTGATGTTTAACAACATGAGAGAGGGAAAGCGGATTTACTGGTACATGTACTTAGTAAATAGTAGATCGGCGATAATTTTTCGACCGGTTTCTGGCAGGAGAATGTTGTTTAACTTCTCAACCAATGTTTTACGCAAGTCTTCTCGACCAGCGAGTGATTTAATCGTGTCTTCGCTCTGTTCCCCGAGCAATTCCACAACGGCATCTCTAATGAGTGGTTGATGTCTCTCTACGATAGGTAGGTCAGCATCGCTAGCGACCATGATGTCAATTCTCACTTGGATATAGCCAAGCTTTTTACCCTTGGTGTAAAAGTTGGTCGTGAGATCTGGCTCTAAAGTAAAGTAGGCTAACTTAGGTGCTGTCGGTTCTGGCTCTGCCATCGAGGAAAAAGGAACAACCAGAGTGATGGCTAATAAACTTCCGGTTAGCAAACGTTTTAACATAATGGGCGTCTTTTCTTTAGTCGGTTGGCGATATTCGAAAGGCTCGAGTCTTGTTACAATAAGCGTTACTATCAATCCGTTAAAATAGGCAACGTATTGTAATGCTTTGGCATTATCTAACTTTGCCATATGGCGGAAAACCCGTCATATAGAAATATTAGTATGAATCAGTCAACTTCGCTCTATCTATCTGCAATACGCTCAACACTCTGGGAGGAACCTGAAAGTTTTTCTTTCCCGGAGGGTATTCACGTGCAAACTGTTCTGGAACAAGGCTCTTTGTCTCGCCTGTTAGCTCAGTATTGTCAACAACTTAAAGTGAATGTGTTAAATAATCAACCTATTGCACAAGAATGTTTATCCGAGGATGAACAATCGTTGCTGCTACCTGAGACGTGTTGGTTAAGAGAAGTGGTTCTTCAAGGAGATGATACCCCTTGGGTAATTGGCCGAACTTTGATTCCAGAGAGCACAATTCGTGATCCACAGCATGATCTCTCTAAGCAGGGAGACAGGCCACTTGGACTTACTGTCTTCAGTGCTGATAATGTGCATCGTGACGCGCTACAAGTTGGGTGGGTAATCACAGCTCATGGGCGCTTGTTGGCAAGGCGTTCGCGGTTATGGATGAATCATAAACCTATGTTGGTGGCAGAAATATTTTTGCCTCAGTCCCCAGTGTATTCAAAGGAGAGAATCTGATGTCCTTGGTTAAGGCTCGCGCGTATTGGCAGTTGATGCGCATGGATCGTCCAATAGGTTCTTTGTTGTTATTGTGGCCAACAATCTGGGCATTGATTCTAGCAGCAAAGGGTATTCCAGATTGGAAGGTGTTGGTGGTATTTATCATCGGTGTATTTTCGATGCGCTCTGCTGGGTGTGTGATTAACGATTTCGCTGATCGAAAAGTGGATGGATTCGTAAAACGTACCCGTAATCGTCCTTTACCATCTGGGATAGTCACTTCGAAAGAAGCTGTCGCTCTATTTTTGGGTCTCTCTTTGCTCTCGTTTATTCTGGTTTTGACCATGAATTCTCTGACGATTCAGCTGTCGTTTTTTGGCATCATTCTGGCGTTTATCTATCCTTTCATGAAACGTTATACCAATCTGCCACAGTTATTTTTAGGCTTAGCGTTTAGTTGGTCAATTCCAATGGCATTCGCGGCTCAATCGGGCGAGCTGCCTGCATTAGCGTGGTTTGTTTTTGTTATCAACGTATTGTGGACTATCGCTTATGACACTCAATATGCGATGGTCGACCGAGACGATGATTTAAAAATTGGTATCAAATCAACCGCTATTTTGTTTGGTCGATTCGACAAACTGATTATCGGTGTGTTGCAACTGGTAACCTTAGTGATGCTGATTATGCTCGGTTGGGAGTTGCAGTTGGGGGTTATCTACTACTGGATTTTATTGGTGGCTGGAGGCTTGTTTGTTTATCAGCAACACTTGATTCGCCATCGTAACAGAGAGCTCTGTTTCACCGCTTTTCTCAATAACAATTACGTGGGCATGGCGATAGCAGTAGGTTTATTGATCTCGTTCCTGTAATGTATTTGGCCACTAAAAAGGCATCTCGATTGAGATGCCTTTTGCTTTTGAATGAATCAGTTAAGTTCAACTTGGTAAATGCTTTCTTGAATGGTTAACTGCACCTCTGGGTAAAGCAGTTGATAGAGCTCTTTAGCAAATTGTTGGCTCTGTTCGAGCTGACAATTACCATCGCTATCGATATAACCTTGCTGTTTTAACGTCACAAACAACGAAGCAAATACGCCTTTATCAAAGAATTCAGGGGCGTTAATTCCATGCAATCGACCTAATCGCTGAGCAACCTCTTGGCTATGACTCTCCAAATTGGCTTTGCTCAATTCTGGATAGGTTGCGAGCAAGTTTAATGTAATCGCATAACGTTGCAGAGTTTCTGAAATCGTACGACCAAGCAGCATCAAGACTTGAGTATGACTTTGATTGAGATTGACGCTTTCTGCTTCAATCGTGATCAGGTTTTGTCGCTCAAGCTCCAGAAGATATTTTTCAACCAAACCTGGAATTGCTGTGCTGTCGTGGGCAATAAACAGTTCCTGTTTTAAGAACGGGTAAATACGTTGTACTGCGTCAATCACGGCTTGTTTTGGTAGAGATTGATAACGAATAACCACTTGAGCAATCAGCGAAGGTAGTACCAGTAAATGGATAATGTTATTACGGTAGTAGGTCATCAGGATCGATTGTTTGCGATCCAAAGAGATGATGTCTCCGATGTTGTCTGTTTCGACGACAAACTTGTTAAGTGACAAGGCGTGATCGACTAACTCTGTTGCACTACCTTGAGCGATAGTGCAGGTTGAGGAGTAAGGCACTTGGCGTAATAGCTCAAGGTAACACTCAATCTGCTTGATCAAATTATCCCGAGATAACGCTCGTTGGCGAGATGCAAGTAGGGCAGTTGCACACAGAGTCATCGCATTCGCGGCGGCGGCACTATTAATATGCGTCATCATTTTATCGGCAAGCTCGTTGACAACCGGAGTCATCCATTGTGGCTTACTTGCTCCAAGTGGGTCGATAGATTGTGCCCAATCTGGACATGTCTCATTCAAGAAGTGATTGAGCGTAATTGGTTCACCAAAGTTGACATAGCCTTGGCCGAAATTACGTAATTTGCGAATAGTACGAATGACTAAGCCCGCATTCTCTTTTTCCTTACGACTGCCTTTCAACTCTTTGGCATAACTACCCACTTCCATCACGTGTTCGTATCCGATATAGACGGGAACCAAGGTAACTGGGCGATTTAAACCACGTAACATAGCTTGTATCGTCATCGCCAACATACCTGTTTTCGCTGGAAGTAGACGACCTGTGCGGGAGCGGCCTCCCTCACTAAAGTATTCTACTGAATAGCCTTTAGCAAAAAGCTCGGCCAAGTATTCACGGAAAATCGACGAGTAGAGTTTATTACCTTTAAAGCTGCGACGAATAAAGAACGCACCGCCACGACGAAACAGTGGGCCTGCAGGGAAAAAGTTAAGATTAATACCAGCAGCAATATGTGGTGGAACCATGCCTTCATGGAAAAGAACATAGGAAAGCAGCAAATAGTCCATGTGGCTACGATGGCAAGGGACATAAACAATTTCATGCCCATCTTGTGCAAGTCGTCGTACGGTGGCTGCATTATTAATGTTGAGACCCTGGTAAATACGATTCCAAAGCCACCCTAAGAGTTTGTCGCCTTTTTTCACAAGCGAATAGGAGAAATCAGCTGCTATCTCATCGAGAATTTTCAGAGCTTCCGCACGAGCTTTGTCTAAGGAGATGTTTTTACTTTTCGCTTCATCATCAATCGCTTTGACGATCGCAGGTGAGTTCATCAAGCGTTCAAATAGGCGATATCGTTCTGGAAGGTTAGGACCTGATGCCGCCAGTTTTTGGCGGGAGAAATGGATTCTAGCGACTCGAGCCAATTTATGGGCGATCGCTGTGTCTGTGCCATGAGTGTCGGCCATAGCTCGCATGGATACAACAGGGCTAAATCTGACTAGACAGTCACGACCAGCGCTCATGACAACATAGCCTTTTTGCATCACGTTATAGGCTTGCAGATACGGCTTATGTTGTCCTTCCTTGCCAGGTTTACGTCCCCAAAGTACCGTGGTCGGTAACACTTGGACATCCAACTCACTGTCGTTTTGATGCTCTTTTAGCAGCGCAGAGAACTGTTGGATCGAATTACTTGGAATATGACTATGTTTTTTGAATACACCTGGTCGAGAGGAAAT
This sequence comes from Vibrio porteresiae DSM 19223, assembly GCF_024347055.1. NCBI lineage: Bacteria > Pseudomonadati > Pseudomonadota > Gammaproteobacteria > Vibrionales > Vibrionaceae > Vibrio > Vibrio porteresiae. The sequence continues at coordinate 3,482,843 of NZ_AP024895.1, read as the reverse complement.
ATAGACATAACGTCTGAAAGTATGACCATTGATTTCAAGAGGTTCTAGCGGATCAGGTAAACCGAGCGACAACGCATATCGTTGCAGGGTTAGCAGATCAACGTTAGAACGAAATGGTAGGGCATAGACGATGGGTTTGGTAATATTGATACCCAAGTCATCGATAGGTTTCGATGGTATAACTGTGCCTTTCACCAATGCTTTTAACGGAAATGCCAATAGTGAACGAGTTAAGGTGTGTCCAGAAGACATAAAAGTTCTGAGCCTCAAGAAAATGCTATTATTCTTTATGCATATCAGAGTCTTGCTTATATAGCTGCGAACATCATAATATGCGCGAATTTGACGGTTTTTGTGGTAGCAAGAATAGCAGAACTGGTCAAACCTGTTAACTTAATTGGCAATTATCAACGTCAATATGCAGTGAAATGTTGTTATTGTTTTGCGTTTTATGGAGTCATTTGTGTACAAGAAAAATCCCCAAGGATTCAAGCGTATTATTAAAGCAGGTAAGTATTCCTATCAAGGAGTGGTGGCCGCATTTAAAAATGAGGCGGCATTTCGTGAAGAGGTTATTCTCGCGTGTATTTTGATTCCATTAGCTTGTTGGTTGGATGTGACTCAGATTGAACGTATTCTGCTGATCTGTTCAATTTTCCTTGTGATGTTAGTTGAGCTACTGAATAGCGCGATTGAAGCGGTGGTCGATCGAATCAGCAGTGAATACAGCGAACTGGCAGGAAGAGCGAAGGATATGGGATCTGCAGCGGTGTTTATTGCCATGCTGATCGCCGGATACATTTGGATTGATATTGTGTTCTTTTAAGCCGATCAATTAAAAAGTAACCAATTGGCTTTTCATTTCGCCAAATACTGGATATACTCACAGGCAACTGTATAAACAGACAGGTGAATTATGAAGCCGTTAACGCCACGCCAACAAGAAGTTTTTGATCTGATCAAAAGCAAAATCGATGAAACAGGAATGCCACCGACACGTGCTGAAATTGCTCGTGAATTGGGCTTCCGTTCTGCGAATGCTGCTGAAGAACATTTGAAAGCTTTAGCAAGAAAGCAAGCCATTGAAATTGTTCCCGGAGCGTCTCGCGGCATCCGTATTCTTTTGGAATCTGCAGCTAATGATGCACCTGATGACATTGGGTTGCCGTTGATTGGTCGAGTGGCTGCCGGCGAACCTATCTTGGCACAAGAGCATGTTGAAGCTCATTACCAAGTTGATCCGAATATGTTTAGACCTAATGCTGATTTCCTACTTCGTGTCCATGGCGAAAGTATGAAGAATATTGGGATCATGGATGGCGATTTGTTGGCGGTGCATAAAACTCAAGATGTGCGTAATGGTCAGGTTGTGGTTGCTCGTGTCGAAGATGATGTCACGGTTAAACGCTTAGAGCGTCAAGGTTCAAAAGTGTTGCTGCATGCTGAAAATGATGACTTTGCACCGATTGAAGTTGATCTTACCTGTCAGCAACTTACCATTGAAGGTATTGCCGTTGGTATTATCCGCAATACCGATTGGATGTGACTTTCATCTGAGATCTATTCTCATTAACTTGCCAATCTAATTGATATTCATTATCATCTTCATGTGACTTCATAAGGAAGATGATAATGTCTGCTGATTCCAATTCATCCAAAAAACGTTATCAGATCCCAACCAATCTCGTTCAACCTCTGTGGTTACGTAGTAGAGAAAGCTTGGCTGATAACGGTTTAATCTATGATCCGATTGCCGCTACTGCATGTTTGCGTTGTCAGCTTGCTCCCGAATGCTTAATTGGTGATATTAACCAGAAGCAGTTACTTCATGCCACATTAACTCAATTGTGTGATCAACAAGTTCGTTGTTTCCTTGATGCTCATCCTGATGGATGGATCGTCAATGTGGGGGCTGGTCTTGATACCCGTTTTTATCGTATTGATAATGGCCGCTGTCACTGGATTGAGTTAGATGTCAGTGAAACACTACTGTGGCGGCAAAAGCTTTTCCACCGCAGTGAACGTTACCATAATGTCTGTGGAAGCGTGACTCAGCTTAATTGGTTTGAATCTCTTCCTGTCCCTGAATATGCCCCTGTCATGATCGTATGTGAGCATGCGCTCCTAGATTGCAACGCCAATGAAGTAGCGGACTTTGTTCATGCTTTAGGGCTGCATTTTTCGAGTGCGGTTGCTTGTATCGTGCTCGCTGGCGATAAGAGTGCCACTCAGCTTGGGCAAAAAATGGGTTCTGGAGAATATCAACATGGTTTTTCAAGTGCCAAAGATGCCATGTTTAATTGTTTGCCTTGGCTTACCAGTGTGTCTGTGCTTTCTCCGTTTGATCGCTATTGTCCAAGATGGAAGTTATGGCAGCGATGGCTTAGCAAGCTTTCTAATTACAAGTATCGTTTAACTCCTGTCGTTACGACATTACGTTGGTGATAACGTAATAGTCTAATCCTGTTTACTTAGATACACTTTGCTTAACAACAAAGAGGGCAAAGTGTGCAATTTATTCTCCAAACTCTGACTAATCGAACCATTCATAAGCAAGTTTTCTGGCTTGCCATCCCGATGGTGTTATCCAACATTACCGTCCCTTTATTAGGATTAATCGATGCTGCTGTGATCGGTCACTTAGAGCATGCTTGGTATTTAGGTGGTGTAGCTCTGGGCAGCACCATGATCAGTGTTACCTTATGGTTATTAGGCTTTCTGCGGATGTCGACGACCGGATTAACTGCTCAAGCTGTCGGTAGTAAAGATTCAGAGCAACTCGTAAGAGTCCTAATTCAAGGGCTGGTAATGTCTTTAGTATTGGCGGCAGGCTTTTTGCTGGTACATCGTTTGGTTGCTCAAGCCGTATTTCATTGGAGCCAAGCGAGTATTGAAGTAAAGCAGTACGGCTTTGAATATTTCACAATTCGGGCTTGGAGTGCTCCAGCAGCGCTAGCTAACTACGTGTTATTGGGCTGGTTATTGGGAACCCAAAATGCCAAAGCTCCGATGTGGATGGTGATCATCACCAATGTCGTCAATATTCTGCTGGATCTTTTGTTTGTTGTCGTTTGGGATTGGAAAGTAGAAGGGGCTGCACTTGCCTCCGTGATTTCTGACTATGTAGGGACGGTGTTTGCATTATGGTGTGTGGTTCGTTATTGGCGAAAAAACCACTTACCAATACCTAACGCTTTGTGGCAGCAGGTCAGTCATGGGCTGGGACGTTTTATCAAGTTAAATCGCGACATTTTTCTTCGTACTCTTTGTTTGCAGCTGGTCTTTAGTTTCATGACATTTAGGGGAGCGGCGATGGGTGACCAAACTGTTGCCGCCAATGCCGTGTTAATGAGTTTCCTGATGTTCATCTCCTACGGTATGGATGGATTTGCTTATGCAATGGAAGCGATGGTTGGCAAAGCGGTCGGGGCTAAAAGCTCTGAAAAATTGAAAGAAGCGATGATTGGAACGGCATTTTGGAGCTTGGTGATTTGCTTGTGCTTAACCCTGGTATTTGGCTTCACAGGGGATTACTTGGTTGGTTTGATTACCGACATTCCCGCAGTACATCAGCGTGCCATGAATTATTTGCCTTGGCTGGTGGCTATGCCTCTCATCAGTATGTGGTGTTTTCTACTAGATGGAATCTTTATTGGTGCGACGAAGGGAAAAGAGATGCGCAACAGTATGTTTGTCGCAGCGCTAACTTTCTTTATGACCTTATTTTTTACTCGAGATTGGGGAAATCATGGATTGTGGTTAGCAATGCTTAGCTTTTTAGCCATGAGGGGGTTAACTCTCGCGGTGGTGATGACTGTGCAATGGCGTCAGCAACGATTTTTCTTGTAACTTTCAACTTTGGTAAATAGAGAACCCGCCTAACAAAGTGGCGGGTTCTTTCGTTGATAGCATTAGAAAAGTCGGTTCAGACCATTTAATGCAGCAACACGATAAGCTTCAGCCATGGTTGGATAGTTGAAGGTCGTGTTAACAAAATATTCGATGGTATTAGCTTCGCCTTTTTGCTCCATGATGGCTTGGCCGATATGGATAATTTCTGCAGCGCGTTCACCGAAACAGTGGATGCCAAGTATTTGCTTGGTATCTCGATGAAACAGGATTTTTAGACTGCCGACATCCTTACCAGAAATTTGTGCTCGAGCAAGATGTTTAAAAGATGAGCGTCCTACTTCATACGGTATTTTTGCCGCTGTCAGTTCTTGTTCAGTACGTCCAACAGAGCTGATTTCTGGAATGGTGTAAATTCCTGTTGGAATGTCTTCAATCAGTTGGCTAGAAGCTTGGCCGAAGGCAATTGCTTGAGCAACAAATCGTCCTTGGTCGTAGGCTGCACTAGCAAGACTTGGATAACCGATCACGTCTCCCACGGCATAAATGTGTTCAGCTTCCGTTTGGTAATTCTGATTAACCTGTAACTGCCCTCGAGGGTCTGCTTCTAGTCCTACCGCAGTCAAATTTAACTGTTCAGTATTACCTGTTCGGCCGTTAGCGAACAAAAGACAGTCGGCTTTCATTTTCTTGCCTGATTTCAGGTGCAAGATAACCCCATCGTCTTTGGCCTCAACCGACTGGTAAGTTTCATCGTTACGGATGATGATGCCGCTATTCCAGAAGTGGTAAGACAGCGCATCTGAAATCTCGTTGTCCAGAAAAGAAAGTAAACGGTCGCGAGTATTAATTAAGTCGGTTTTAACGCCTAAGCCCCTAAATATCGATGCGTACTCACAACCAATGACCCCTGCACCATAAATAATGATATGTTTAGGATCGTGATTGAGGCTGAGAATGGAGTCACTGTCATATACTCGTGGGTGATTGAAGTCGACATCTTTCGGTCGATAAGGACGAGAGCCTGTCGCGATAACGAATTTATCAGCAGAATAGTGTTCAATCCCCCCTTCTTTGTCTTGCACGGCTACGGTATGTGCATCGACAAACTTGGCAGCACCAAAGAGTAGGGTGCAATCGTTACGATCATAAAAGCCTTGTCTTAAGCGAGTTTGCTTATCTATGACACTTTTAGCGTGACCCAGAATATCGGAAAAGGAAGCGTGAAGGCTGGTTCGGTTTTTACAAAAAAGAGGGTTGTTATTGAATTCGATAAAACGGCTGACGGCATGACGCAGTGCTTTTGATGGAATGGTTCCCCAGTGAGTACACCCGCCGCCAACGCTGTTTTCTTTTTCTATTATTGCAACGTTTTTACCTGCCTTAGCTAGGCCCATGGCAGCACCTTCGCCACCGGGACCACTGCCGATAACGATCACGTCAAAATGGTTGTTGGGTGTCATTGGAAATCCTTTCTTTTTGTTTACATTGTTGTTTCTTTATATTAACCCACTTGAAACGTATGAAAACTGAACGGACGTAACACAGTGGTCAGGATCACGCTGTTATTTTTTTAAACGGGAATGTGTTTAGTTTACTTTCATCTAAGTTGCTAATAGTCACTCTGCAGGTGATTTATCTGCCATCATCAAAATTTGATGTTAAATAACAGCGAGTTGTCTCAATGGGTAGATCAAGCGTTTACCGAATCAGGCAACTTATTTTGTTACTTAGACAATGCGCGTAATCAGGTTATAGTATGGTTCATAGTTTCCTTAATCGAGAAATGATTCCCTATGAAATCCACAGGAATCCGCGCCCAGCAAAAAGAAAAGACTCGTCGTTCGCTTATTGACGCGGCATTTAGTCAATTGAGCGCCGAAAGAAGTTTCTCGAACCTAAGTCTTCGAGAAGTTGCTCGGGAAGCTGGTATAGCACCTACCTCATTTTATCGTCACTTTAAAGATATGGACGAATTGGGCCTGACCATGGTGGACGAAGGCGGCTTGCTATTGCGTCAACTTATGCGCCAAGCTCGTCAACGGATTGTGAAAGAGGGCAGTGTCATTCGAACATCGGTTGAAACTTTCATGGAGTTTATCTCTAATAGCCCTAACGTATTTCGTTTATTACTTCGTGAACGCTCTGGCACCTCTTCTGAGTTTCGTGCAGCAGTTGCCAGAGAAATTCAGCATTTCTCTGCTGAGTTGGCTGAATATCTTGTTGCTATGGGGATGCATCGTTCTGAGGCTGAAACACAGGCAGAAGCATCGGTTACTTTGGTGTTTTCTTCCGGAGCTGAGGCGTTAGATCTCAATCGCCAAGAGCGAGAAGAATTGGCTATTCGCTTAATTAAGCAGTTACGAATGATTGCCAAAGGGGCACATTGGTATCGCAAAGAACGTGAACACAATTTAGTAAAGGATGAATAAAATGTCGGCGCAAAATGACAAATCCAATCCAGGTTCGGAAAGAAAAACGCTGGTCCTAGCGCTTATTGCGGGGATGTGTGGGGATGCCATTTTATCTTGGCTTACAATGAGCGAGGTTTCGTTCTCTATCTTTCCGTTGATTGCTCTAGTATTAACGCTACAAGCTCTTTATCAAGAATATTTACGTCATCCTATCGCAGAGGATGTCCCTCTAGTCGGACTGGCATGTTTTTTTGTCGGTGCATTCGGCCATTCGGCATTTCTGAAGGCTCAGTATCCAGAGGCAGGGTCTAACTTCTTTTCTCTGATTATTCTGCTGGTGTTGGTGTTATGGATTGGTAAGAAGCTCGGGTTTCTGTCACGCAAAGAGAACAAATAAAAAAACGAGCCGCTGGCTCGTTTTTTTATGAAATGGAAGAAACTACTTTCTTTCCAAGAAGACACCGGCTTCCATATGGTGGGTATATGGGAACTGATCAAATAGAGCGAAGCGAGTGACTTTATGTGTCTCACTCAGTACTTCTAGGTTTTCTTTAAGTGTTTCTGGGTTACATGAAATATACATAATGCGTTCGTAACCTTGGACCATTTTGCACGTGTCGATATCCATGCCAGAGCGTGGAGGATCGACAAAAATGGTATTGCAGTTGTAGCTTTTTAGATCAATACCATTATCTGCTAGACGACGAAATTCGCGTTTTCCTTCCATTGCTTGGGTAAACTCTTCTGCGGACATTCGGATGATCTGCACATTATCAATCTTGTTCGCAGCAATATTGTACTGGGCTGAATCAACAGAAGGTTTGGCCAACTCTGTCGCTAATACTCGGTCAAAGTTTTGTGCAAGTGCTAATGAGAAGTTACCATTACCGCAGTACAGTTCAAGTAAGTCACCTTGGCTACCCTGAGTACAATCAACGGCCCATTCCAACATTTTCTGTGCCACTGAGCCATTAGGCTGAGTAAAGCTATTTTCTACTTGTTGATAGATGTATGGCTGACCATTTACGTGCAATTTTTCTACTACGTAATCGCGATCCAAAACAATCTTCATCTTACGCGCACGACCGATCAGGTTAACGTTGTAACCCTCGTCAGTGAGTGTTTGCTTTAGTGCTTTCGCCAAATCAATCCAATCTTGTTCCAATTGACGGTGATACAGCAGAGAAACAAGAATTTCACCGCTTAAAGTAGATAGAAAGTCGACTTGGAAGAGCTTACGACGCAATACATCTTCTTTCTTCAACTCTTCGACCAGGCGTGGCATCAGTTGATTGATCAGTTCGCTTGCTGCAGGAAATTGATCAACGCGGTACTTTTCACGAGTTTCTTGGTTGAACATGATGTAGTAAAGGTCTTCACCTTCATGCCATACACGAAACTCAGCACGCATACGATAAAACTGACTTGGAGACTCGAATACTTCTAACTCGGGTACGTTATACGGAGCAAACATCTCATTCAGACGAGAGACTTTTTCTGCTAACTGTTCAGAGTAGCGGTTAGGGTTGACATCAAGAGTCGCCATTACATTACCTTTTTATGGTGTGCGTTATTTCAGAGCGCAGATTTTATTCAATACCAGGCTCATGTCCAGTTTTGTCCCACTCTTATTCATCCAATTATGTAAAAAAGAATAATCTAATAAATCTTTTCTAGACAATATTAGAATAGCTCCATAGTATCGCAGATAAGTTGGTGTAATTTAGATGCCTAGACGGCTATTTATTACTTAAAAGGGAATCTGGTGTAACTCCGGAACTGACGCGCAGCGGTAATAGAGAACGAAAGCTCATTTGATGACACTGCTTTTTGTGGGAAGTCGAGTAAGTAGGATAACAGCTCTTAAGTCCGAATACCTGCCAACAGCTGAGATAAAAGAGGCATATAGCCCAGACTCAGTGACTTTAACGCGATCTAGGAAAAAGTAATGAAAAAGTCTCTTCTCGCAATGGCAGTGGTGTCATCTGTGTCGTATGCACCTGTCTCTCTTGCTCAACAAACTCAATCGGATGAAACAGTGGTCGTCACTGCGAACCGATTTGCTCAAACAGTAAAATCAACAACGGTTCCTGTCGAAGTGGTTACTCGACAAGACATCGAACGTATCCAAGCTAATAATCTACTGGAAGTCCTAAGAACCCTACCTGGCGTGCAAGTTGCCACTAATGGCGGTTATGGACAAAGCCAGAGTTTATTTGTGCGTGGTACCAATTCGAATCATGTTCTCGTTCTAATTGATGGAGTACGTTTTGGTAGTGCGACATCTGGCACGGCAGCTATTTCTGCTATCCCGTTAGTTGGTGTGGAACGGATAGAGTTTTTACGTGGTAGTCGAGCAGCATTGTATGGTTCTGATGCCATTGGTGGTGTGATTAACATTATCACCGCAACTACTGGTTCAGAGCATAAAGTGACAGCAACTGCTGGTAGTGATAACTACTACTCTGGTCAATTACTCACATCAGGTAATGTGAGTAAGAAGCTTCATATGTCTCTTGGGTTGTCAGGGGTTGATACTGATGGATATTCAGTAAAAACTTCTGAACCAGATAGAGATGGCTATCGTGCTAAAAGTGCGACGACCAATGTGCATTATCAAGTGAATGATAACTGGGATGCTGGTTTATTGGTAATGACGGAAAAAGGTAACGTGGAATACGATGGTTATTATAACCGTGGTGACGAAACCTTATATAACATTGTTACTCGCCTAAATTATCGTGATTCAGATTGGCAATCTCGCTTAACAGCAAGCACTAACCAAGACAAGTCCGATAGTTTCTCATCATCGTCAAAGGGGCGCTATCAGACTAATCGTCATGAATTTTCCTTTGATAACCAATATGCTCTAACGGAGGCTCTATCCCTCGGTGGCGGTATTAACTGGTATAAAGATGACGTTTCTCAATCGTCTGTTGCTTATGATGAAGGTTCTCGCTCTAACCTAGGTGTGTACTTAAATTCACTTTATCAGCTAGAAAAGTACGATGTCGAAGCAGCGGTTCGCAGCGATGATAACCAACGTTACGGTCAAAATACGACGTGGCAGTTGGGGGCAGGGTATAAGGTTAATAGTATTTATCGTGTCACGGCTAACGTTGGTACTGCATTTAAAGCCCCAACCTTTAACCAGCTCTATTATCCAAATTACGGCAATCCAGATATCAAACCCGAGAAATCAACTAACTATGAAGTTGGTATGACGGCAAACTACGATATCGCCGATGTCAGTCTGAATGTTTATCGTAATGAGCTGACTGACATGATTGGCTCATCTCCATTACAGAACTATGGTGAAGTCACCATCAATGGCGTTGAAGTAGGGAGCTCTTTTGCTACTGGACCACTAGAGCATAAGGTTTCTTACGATTTTACCGATGCGGAAGATAAAGACACGGGTAAAGAATTAGCTCGTCGTGCGAAACACGGTGCTAAGTGGAACGTAATTTACCAGTTGGAGCAATGGTCATTCAACGTGGATTACCTATTCCAAGGTAAACGCTATGATGATTCAAGCAATGACGATAAATTGGGTGCTTATTCACTTGTCGACATTTCTACTGCATACCATTTTATTAATGGCGTAACCCTTTCTGGCAAAATTGGTAATTTGTTTGATAAGGAATACCAAACAGCTAAAGGGTATGAAACTCCCGATCGTAAGTATTACGCAACGGTTAGCTACCAGTTCTAAAATGCTTAATGAGAAAACCGCCTTTTGGCGGTTTTTTTATCTCTGCTTGACCATTGCGATGAGGGAAAGAGAGAGTATGATCAACGCGGATTTAATGATTGAGCCAATAACCTGTGACTAATACCAATCGACACAAGATTCTTATTTTTGACTCTGGAGTAGGTGGGCTATCTGTTTACCAGCAGATCCAAAAACGCTTACCCCAACTGGATGTTATCTATTTCTTTGACAATGAAGCTTATCCCTATGGGGAGTTATCCCAAGATGTATTAATCGATAGGGTGGAGTTGTTCGTTACGGATTTGGTGAAAAAAGAACAGATCGATTTGGTTGTGATTGCATGTAATACCGCAAGTACCATCGTGCTACCTAGATTGCGAGCGCAATTGACTATTCCTGTCGTTGGTGTTGTACCAGCAATAAAACCAGCATCGTTACTTGCTAATGTTGCAGTGGGTTTGATCGCTACCCCAGCGACAGTCACTAGACAATATACTCATGATTTAATCCAACACTTTTCTCAAGATAAAAAAGTGGAATTGTTAGGTTCAACTCGCCTAGTCGATATGGCTGAAGAAAAACTGCGTGGGCAGGCAATAGACCTACAAGAACTGAGTGAAATATTGCAACCCTTGATTGGTTTAATTGATGTGGCTGTACTTGGCTGTACACACTTCCCTTTGATTAAAGATGAAATACAAACTGTATTGGGAAGCAATGTTACGCTGGTGGACTCTGGAGAGGCTATCGCAAGAAGAGTCGAATCACTACTGTTTCAGAATGAAGGCATTCCCCATACAAGCAGCCTTTACCAACCACTAAACAAAATACTGAGTAGCGCACCACCTTGGAAGGAAGGTGCGCTTAATGAAAGATTGTCTTTATTAGGTTTCTCACCTATTCAGACATATCCTCTTCATTTGGATGTTTAGGATCATTAGCTACACGTACTTTTAAAGTCCGCTGCATATAATCCGCTTCATTTAATTCTTCAATTGCTTGTTCTGCAGTTAAAGATGACATCACAACGAAGCCAAACCCTCGGCGTTTGCCAGTGCGCTTGTCCTTCATTAACCGTACGGCGAAAACTTCGCCATGCTCAGCGAACAGATCACGTACGTTTGATTCGTTCGCTTTATAAGGTAAGTTCCCCACATAAAGAGTCGTTGTGCCGAGAGTTGTGTTTGCTTGAACATCATCGTTGCTGCTGGATAAAAAATTGCAAATAAAAAAGGTAACGATAACACCAATCAAGAAGCTCACTGCAGCATGCGTTTCCATCTGACTAAACAGAACCGCACCTAACAAAGCAAATACAACAGTTACTAAAAGAGATTTTTTAGAGTTCATATCGAATGCTACTTATCTGATAAATGTAAGAGGCGTGTACATCATTAACAAAATAGACACATGAATCTTACGTATATGCTTGGTTTTTTTCCAACCAATTGCTGTGACCCCCCTCAAATGTTGATATTTTATTCGATAAAACGTGATTTGATGCCTTTTTAGGCGAACGAAATTTATTTTAAAAAAAACACTTGTCATAAATCTTTAGCTCCCTATAATGCCGCCTCACCGACACGGAGTAAGCAATTAACGACGTGACTTACGAAAGTAAGAAAGGTGATGAGAAAAGAAGTTTGAAAAAAGTTCTTGACTCATAAAAATTAAAGCGTATCATACGCACCCCTAGCTACGACGAATGTGAGTCTGAAAAGCTAGAAGCTCTTTAACAATTTAAACCTATCAATCTGTGTGGGCACTCGTTGATGATAATCATAGCTTCTTAGGAAGCAACATGGTTTCAATGAACTGAGTGACCAATTAAGACTTCGGTCTTAGCACAGTCAATTTATTCAGTATTCATTGAGCCGAAAAAACTTTTAATTGAAGAGTTTGATCATGGCTCAGATTGAACGCTGGCGGCAGGCCTAACACATGCAAGTCGAGCGGCAGCACAAAGGAACTTGTTCCTTGGGTGGCGAGCGGCGGACGGGTGAGTAATGTCTGGGAAGTTGCCCGATAGAGGGGGATAACCATTGGAAACGATGGCTAATACCGCATAACCTCGCAAGAGCAAAGAAGGGGATCTTCGGACCTTTCGCTATCGGATACGCCCAGATGGGATTAGCTAGTTGGTGAGGTAAGGGCTCACCAAGGCGACGATCCCTAGCTGGTCTGAGAGGATGATCAGCCACACTGGAACTGAGACACGGTCCAGACTCCTACGGGAGGCAGCAGTGGGGAATATTGCACAATGGGCGCAAGCCTGATGCAGCCATGCCGCGTGTATGAAGAAGGCCTTCGGGTTGTAAAGTACTTTCAGCAGTGAGGAAGATGGTGAGATTAATACTCTCATCATTTGACGTTAGCTGCAGAAGAAGCACCGGCTAACTCCGTGCCAGCAGCCGCGGTAATACGGAGGGTGCGAGCGTTAATCGGAATTACTGGGCGTAAAGCGCATGCAGGTGGTCTGTTAAGTCAGATGTGAAAGCCCGGGGCTTAACCTCGGAATCGCATTTGAAACTGGCAGGCTAGAGTGCTGTAGAGGGGGGTAGAATTCCAGGTGTAGCGGTGAAATGCGTAGAGATCTGGAGGAATACCGGTGGCGAAGGCGGCCCCCTGGACAGACACTGACACTCAGATGCGAAAGCGTGGGGAGCAAACAGGATTAGATACCCTGGTAGTCCACGCCGTAAACGATGTCTACTTGGAGGTTGTGGCCTTGAGCCGTGGCTTTCGGAGCTAACGCGTTAAGTAGACCGCCTGGGGAGTACGGTCGCAAGATTAAAACTCAAATGAATTGACGGGGGCCCGCACAAGCGGTGGAGCATGTGGTTTAATTCGATGCAACGCGAAGAACCTTACCTACTCTTGACATCCAGAGAACTTAGCAGAGATGCTTTGGTGCCTTCGGGAACTCTGAGACAGGTGCTGCATGGCTGTCGTCAGCTCGTGTTGTGAAATGTTGGGTTAAGTCCCGCAACGAGCGCAACCCTTATCCTTGTTTGCCAGCGAGTAATGTCGGGAACTCCAGGGAGACTGCCGGTGATAAACCGGAGGAAGGTGGGGACGACGTCAAGTCATCATGGCCCTTACGAGTAGGGCTACACACGTGCTACAATGGCATATACAGAGGGCGGCTAACTTGCGAAAGTGTGCGAATCCCAAAAAGTATGTCGTAGTCCGGATTGGAGTCTGCAACTCGACTCCATGAAGTCGGAATCGCTAGTAATCGTGGATCAGAATGCCACGGTGAATACGTTCCCGGGCCTTGTACACACCGCCCGTCACACCATGGGAGTGGGCTGCAAAAGAAGCAGGTAGTTTAACCTTCGGGAGGACGCTTGCCACTTTGTGGTTCATGACTGGGGTGAAGTCGTAACAAGGTAGCGCTAGGGGAACCTGGCGCTGGATCACCTCCTTAATACGAAGATTATTGCGATGAGTGTTCACACAGATTGATACGGTTTAGAAAGCAAAGAGTATCTTAGTGTCCCGTTCGTCTAGAGGCCTAGGACACCGCCCTTTCACGGCGGTAACAGGGGTTCGACTCCCCTACGGGATACCACGTGGGTCGTTAGCTCAGTTGGTAGAGCAGTTGACTTTTAATCAATTGGTCACAGGTTCAAATCCTGTACGACCCACCATTTCCTTCCACAGGAAATCAAATAATGTGGGCGATTAGCTCAGTTGGGAGAGCACCTGCCTTACAAGCAGGGGGTCACTGGTTCGAACCCGGTATCGCCCACCACTCTCTAAATATTTTTGGAAATCAATTCCAAACCAGTTCGGTAAAAAGAGCCTGGTTCGGATTTTTGACCGCCGAAAATCTTTAGAAAGTGCTGAAAATGTACTTTGCTCTTTAACAATTTGGAAAGCTGACAAAACAATGTTTTATTTCATTGAAATAGAAGATTGTTTGTAAAGTTCTCAATTGTCTTCTTAAAGAAGACAAACAAAAACACATTCAAGTGTTCTTGGATTCACTTTTACAGTGAATATTCAAAATTGAGTCCGGCAATATCGAGTCTGCAACATGTATAAAAATGCAGACAAACCTTGGTGACTTGTTCATCAACTCGAAACTTTTTTGGGTTGTATGGTTAAGTGACTAAGCGTACACGGTGGATGCCTTGGCAGTCAGAGGCGATGAAGGACGTACTAACTTGCGATAAGCGTAGATGAGGCAGTAAGAGCCACTTGAGTCTACGATTTCCGAATGGGGAAACCCAACTGCATAAGCAGTTATCTTTAACTGAATACATAGGTTAAAGAAGCGAACCGGGAGAACTGAAACATCTAAGTACCCCGAGGAAAAGAAATCAACCGAGATTCCGAAAGTAGCGGCGAGCGAAATTGGATTAGCCCTTAAGCTTATTATGCGTCAGGCGAAGGCTCTGGAAAGGGCCGCGATACAGGGTGATAGCCCCGTAGCTGATAACGCACAGTAAGTGAAAACGAGTAAGGCGGGACACGTGTTATCCTGTCTGAACATGGGGGGACCATCCTCCAAGGCTAAATACTCCTGACTGACCGATAGTGAACCAGTACCGTGAGGGAAAGGCGAAAAGAACCCCTGTGAGGGGAGTGAAATAGAACCTGAAACCGTGTACGTACAAGCAGTAGGAGCCTCCTTTGTGGGGTGACTGCGTACCTTTTGTATAATGGGTCAGCGACTTATATTCAGTGGCAAGGTTAACCGTTTAGGGGAGCCGTAGGGAAACCGAGTCTTAACTGGGCGCACAGTCTCTGGATATAGACCCGAAACCGAGTGATCTAGCCATGGGCAGGTTGAAGGTTGAGTAACATCAACTGGAGGACCGAACCGACTAATGTTGAAAAATTAGCGGATGACTTGTGGCTAGGGGTGAAAGGCCAATCAAACTCGGAGATAGCTGGTTCTCCCCGAAAGCTATTTAGGTAGCGCCTCGGACGAATACTACTGGGGGTAGAGCACTGTTAAGGCTAGGGGGTCATCCCGACTTACCAACCCTTTGCAAACTCCGAATACCAGTAAGTACTATCCGGGAGACACACGGCGGGTGCTAACGTCCGTCGTGAAGAGGGAAACAACCCAGACCGCCAGCTAAGGTCCCAAATTATAGCTAAGTGGGAAACGATGTGGGAAGGCTTAGACAGCTAGGATGTTGGCTTAGAAGCAGCCATCATTTAAAGAAAGCGTAATAGCTCACTAGTCGAGTCGGCCTGCGCGGAAGATGTAACGGGGCTAAGCTATAAACCGAAGCTGCGGCAATGCAATTTATTGTATTGGGTAGGGGAGCGTTCTGTAAGCCGTTGAAGGTGAGTTGTAAAGCTTGCTGGAGGTATCAGAAGTGCGAATGCTGACATGAGTAACGATAATGGGGGTGAAAAACCTCCACGCCGGAAGACCAAGGGTTCCTGTCCAACGTTAATCGGGGCAGGGTAAGTCGACCCCTAAGGCGAGGCAGAAATGCGTAGTCGATGGGAAACGGGTTAATATTCCCGTACTTCTTACAATTGCGATGGGGGGACGGAGAAGGCTAGGTGGGCTTGGCGACGGTCGTCCAAGTTCAAGTGCGTAGGTTGGGTGTTTAGGCAAATCCGGACACCTAAGACTGAGACACGATGTCGAGCACCCAAGGGTGTGAAGTCATTGATGCCATGCTTCCAGGAAAAGCCTCTAAGCTTCAGATTGTAAGGAATCGTACCCCAAACCGACACAGGTGGTCGGGTAGAGAATACCAAGGCGCTTGAGAGAACTCGGGTGAAGGAACTAGGCAAAATGGTACCGTAACTTCGGGAGAAGGTACGCTCTCGACGGTGAAGTCCCTTGCGGATGGAGCTATTGAGAGTCGCAGATACCAGGTGGCTGCAACTGTTTATTAAAAACACAGCACTGTGCAAAATCGTAAGATGACGTATACGGTGTGACGCCTGCCCGGTGCCGGAAGGTTAATTGATGGGGTTAGCGCAAGCGAAGCTCTTGATCGAAGCCCCGGTAAACGGCGGCCGTAACTATAACGGTCCTAAGGTAGCGAAATTCCTTGTCGGGTAAGTTCCGACCTGCACGAATGGCGTAATGATGGCCACGCTGTCTCCACCCGAGACTCAGTGAAATTGAAATCGCTGTGAAGATGCAGTGTACCCGCGGCTAGACGGAAAGACCCCGTGAACCTTTACTACAGCTTGGCACTGAACATTGAGCCTACATGTGTAGGATAGGTGGGAGGCTATGAAGCGAAGACGCCAGTTTTCGTGGAGTCGACCTTGAAATACCACCCTTGTATGTTTGATGTTCTAACTTAGTCCCATTATCTGGGACAAGGACAGTGCCTGGTGGGTAGTTTGACTGGGGCGGTCTCCTCCCAAAGAGTAACGGAGGAGCACGAAGGTGGGCTAATCACGGTTGGACATCGTGAGGTTAGTGCAATGGCATAAGCCCGCTTAACTGCGAGAATGACGGTTCGAGCAGGTGCGAAAGCAGGTCATAGTGATCCGGTGGTTCTGAATGGAAGGGCCATCGCTCAACGGATAAAAGGTACTCCGGGGATAACAGGCTGATACCGCCCAAGAGTTCATATCGACGGCGGTGTTTGGCACCTCGATGTCGGCTCATCACATCCTGGGGCTGAAGTCGGTCCCAAGGGTATGGCTGTTCGCCATTTAAAGTGGTACGCGAGCTGGGTTTAGAACGTCGTGAGACAGTTCGGTCCCTATCTGCCGTGGGCGTTGGAGAATTGAAAGGGGCTGCTCCTAGTACGAGAGGACCGGAGTGGACGAACCTCTGGTGTTCGGGTTGTGTCGCCAGACGCATTGCCCGGTAGCTAAGTTCGGAATCGATAACCGCTGAAAGCATCTAAGCGGGAAGCGAGCCTTGAGATGAGTTCTCCCTGGCGCTATAAGCGTCCTAAAGGGTTGTTCGAGACTAGAACGTTGATAGGCAGGGTGTGTAAGCGTTGTGAGGCGTTGAGCTAACCTGTACTAATTGCCCGTGAGACTTAACCATACAACACCAAAAGGGTTTTGTAGGACTCGATTAAGACACTTGAATTGTGTTGAGACTTGAAACAGCTTTCTAAATTAAAGAATTTGCTTGGCGACCATAGCGATTTGGACCCACCTGATTCCATGCCGAACTCAGAAGTGAAACGAATTAGCGCCGATGGTAGTGTGGGGTTTCCCCATGTGAGAGTAGGACATCGCCAGGCTTTAATCTCGCTTGCTTGATGAAACATCAAGCAAGTCACCATAAAGTTTTAAGTTAATTAGAATTTTATGTTGACTTTCAAAGTGGGTAGCGTAAGATACGCGTCCTGCCTAAGTGCTAAGGCACTGAAAGCAAAGCTCTTTAACAATTTAAACCTATCAATCTGTGTGGGCACTCGTTGATGATAATCATAGCTTCTTAGGAAGCACAATGGTTTCAATGAACTGAGTGACCAATTAAGTCTTCGGACTTAGCACAGTCAATTTATTCAGTATTCATTGAGCCGAAAAAACTTTTAATTGAAGAGTTTGATCATGGCTCAGATTGAACGCTGGCGGCAGGCCTAACACATGCAAGTCGAGCGGCAGCACAGAGGAACTTGTTCCTTGGGTGGCGAGCGGCGGACGGGTGAGTAATGTCTGGGAAGTTGCCCGATAGAGGGGGATAACCATTGGAAACGATGGCTAATACCGCATAACCTCGCAAGAGCAAAGAAGGGGATCTTCGGACCTTTCGCTATCGGATACGCCCAGATGGGATTAGCTAGTTGGTGAGGTAAGGGCTCACCAAGGCGACGATCCCTAGCTGGTCTGAGAGGATGATCAGCCACACTGGAACTGAGACACGGTCCAGACTCCTACGGGAGGCAGCAGTGGGGAATATTGCACAATGGGCGCAAGCCTGATGCAGCCATGCCGCGTGTATGAAGAAGGCCTTCGGGTTGTAAAGTACTTTCAGCAGTGAGGAAGATGGTGAGATTAATACTCTCATCATTTGACGTTAGCTGCAGAAGAAGCACCGGCTAACTCCGTGCCAGCAGCCGCGGTAATACGGAGGGTGCGAGCGTTAATCGGAATTACTGGGCGTAAAGCGCATGCAGGTGGTCTGTTAAGTCAGATGTGAAAGCCCGGGGCTTAACCTCGGAATCGCATTTGAAACTGGCAGGCTAGAGTGCTGTAGAGGGGGGTAGAATTCCAGGTGTAGCGGTGAAATGCGTAGAGATCTGGAGGAATACCGGTGGCGAAGGCGGCCCCCTGGACAGACACTGACACTCAGATGCGAAAGCGTGGGGAGCAAACAGGATTAGATACCCTGGTAGTCCACGCCGTAAACGATGTCTACTTGGAGGTTGTGGCCTTGAGCCGTGGCTTTCGGAGCTAACGCGTTAAGTAGACCGCCTGGGGAGTACGGTCGCAAGATTAAAACTCAAATGAATTGACGGGGGCCCGCACAAGCGGTGGAGCATGTGGTTTAATTCGATGCAACGCGAAGAACCTTACCTACTCTTGACATCCAGAGAATTTAGCAGAGATGCTTTAGTGCCTTCGGGAACTCTGAGACAGGTGCTGCATGGCTGTCGTCAGCTCGTGTTGTGAAATGTTGGGTTAAGTCCCGCAACGAGCGCAACCCTTATCCTTGTTTGCCAGCGAGTAATGTCGGGAACTCCAGGGAGACTGCCGGTGATAAACCGGAGGAAGGTGGGGACGACGTCAAGTCATCATGGCCCTTACGAGTAGGGCTACACACGTGCTACAATGGCATATACAGAGGGCGGCTAACTTGCGAAAGTGTGCGAATCCCAAAAAGTATGTCGTAGTCCGGATTGGAGTCTGCAACTCGACTCCATGAAGTCGGAATCGCTAGTAATCGTGGATCAGAATGCCACGGTGAATACGTTCCCGGGCCTTGTACACACCGCCCGTCACACCATGGGAGTGGGCTGCAAAAGAAGCAGGTAGTTTAACCTTCGGGAGGACGCTTGCCACTTTGTGGTTCATGACTGGGGTGAAGTCGTAACAAGGTAGCGCTAGGGGAACCTGGCGCTGGATCACCTCCTTAATACGAAGATTATTGCGATGAGTGTTCACACAGATTGATGGTTTTGAAGCGTAAGCTTCGAGCTATTATTGCTCTTTAACAATTTGGAAAGCTGACAAAACAATGTTTTATTTCATTGAAATAGAAGATTGTTTGTAAAGTTCTCAATTGTCTTCGTTAAGAAGACAAACAAAAACACATTCAAGTGTTCTTGGATTTACTTTTTAAGTAAATATTCAAAATTGAGTCCGGCAATATCGAGTCTGCAACATGTATAAAAATGCAGACAAACCTTGGTGACTTGTTCATCAACTCGAAACTTTTTTGGGTTGTATGGTTAAGTGACTAAGCGTACACGGTGGATGCCTTGGCAGTCAGAGGCGATGAAGGACGTACTAACTTGCGATAAGCGTAGATGAGGCAGTAAGAGCCACTTGAGTCTACGATTTCCGAATGGGGAAACCCAACTGCATAAGCAGTTATCTTTAACTGAATACATAGGTTAAAGAAGCGAACCGGGAGAACTGAAACATCTAAGTACCCCGAGGAAAAGAAATCAACCGAGATTCCGAAAGTAGCGGCGAGCGAAATTGGATTAGCCCTTAAGCTTATTATGCGTCAGGCGAAGGCTCTGGAAAGGGCCGCGATACAGGGTGATAGCCCCGTAGCTGATAACGCACAGTAAGTGAAAACGAGTAAGGCGGGACACGTGTTATCCTGTCTGAACATGGGGGGACCATCCTCCAAGGCTAAATACTCCTGACTGACCGATAGTGAACCAGTACCGTGAGGGAAAGGCGAAAAGAACCCCTGTGAGGGGAGTGAAATAGAACCTGAAACCGTGTACGTACAAGCAGTAGGAGCCTCCTTTGTGGGGTGACTGCGTACCTTTTGTATAATGGGTCAGCGACTTATATTCAGTGGCAAGGTTAACCGTTTAGGGGAGCCGTAGGGAAACCGAGTCTTAACTGGGCGCACAGTCTCTGGATATAGACCCGAAACCGAGTGATCTAGCCATGGGCAGGTTGAAGGTTGAGTAACATCAACTGGAGGACCGAACCGACTAATGTTGAAAAATTAGCGGATGACTTGTGGCTAGGGGTGAAAGGCCAATCAAACTCGGAGATAGCTGGTTCTCCCCGAAAGCTATTTAGGTAGCGCCTCGGACGAATACTACTGGGGGTAGAGCACTGTTAAGGCTAGGGGGTCATCCCGACTTACCAACCCTTTGCAAACTCCGAATACCAGTAAGTACTATCCGGGAGACACACGGCGGGTGCTAACGTCCGTCGTGAAGAGGGAAACAACCCAGACCGCCAGCTAAGGTCCCAAATTATAGCTAAGTGGGAAACGATGTGGGAAGGCTTAGACAGCTAGGATGTTGGCTTAGAAGCAGCCATCATTTAAAGAAAGCGTAATAGCTCACTAGTCGAGTCGGCCTGCGCGGAAGATGTAACGGGGCTAAGCTATAAACCGAAGCTGCGGCAATGCAATTTATTGTATTGGGTAGGGGAGCGTTCTGTAAGCCGTTGAAGGTGAGTTGTAAAGCTTGCTGGAGGTATCAGAAGTGCGAATGCTGACATGAGTAACGATAATGGGGGTGAAAAACCTCCACGCCGGAAGACCAAGGGTTCCTGTCCAACGTTAATCGGGGCAGGGTAAGTCGACCCCTAAGGCGAGGCAGAAATGCGTAGTCGATGGGAAACGGGTTAATATTCCCGTACTTCTTACAATTGCGATGGGGGGACGGAGAAGGCTAGGTGGGCTTGGCGACGGTCGTCCAAGTTCAAGTGCGTAGGTTGGGTGTTTAGGCAAATCCGGACACCTAAGACTGAGACACGATGTCGAGCACCCAAGGGTGTGAAGTCATTGATGCCATGCTTCCAGGAAAAGCCTCTAAGCTTCAGATTGTAAGGAATCGTACCCCAAACCGACACAGGTGGTCGGGTAGAGAATACCAAGGCGCTTGAGAGAACTCGGGTGAAGGAACTAGGCAAAATGGTACCGTAACTTCGGGAGAAGGTACGCTCTCGACGGTGAAGTCCCTTGCGGATGGAGCTATTGAGAGTCGCAGATACCAGGTGGCTGCAACTGTTTATTAAAAACACAGCACTGTGCAAAATCGTAAGATGACGTATACGGTGTGACGCCTGCCCGGTGCCGGAAGGTTAATTGATGGGGTTAGCGCAAGCGAAGCTCTTGATCGAAGCCCCGGTAAACGGCGGCCGTAACTATAACGGTCCTAAGGTAGCGAAATTCCTTGTCGGGTAAGTTCCGACCTGCACGAATGGCGTAATGATGGCCACGCTGTCTCCACCCGAGACTCAGTGAAATTGAAATCGCTGTGAAGATGCAGTGTACCCGCGGCTAGACGGAAAGACCCCGTGAACCTTTACTACAGCTTGGCACTGAACATTGAGCCTACATGTGTAGGATAGGTGGGAGGCTATGAAGCGAAGACGCCAGTTTTCGTGGAGTCGACCTTGAAATACCACCCTTGTATGTTTGATGTTCTAACTTAGTCCCATTATCTGGGACAAGGACAGTGCCTGGTGGGTAGTTTGACTGGGGCGGTCTCCTCCCAAAGAGTAACGGAGGAGCACGAAGGTGGGCTAATCACGGTTGGACATCGTGAGGTTAGTGCAATGGCATAAGCCCGCTTAACTGCGAGAATGACGGTTCGAGCAGGTGCGAAAGCAGGTCATAGTGATCCGGTGGTTCTGAATGGAAGGGCCATCGCTCAACGGATAAAAGGTACTCCGGGGATAACAGGCTGATACCGCCCAAGAGTTCATATCGACGGCGGTGTTTGGCACCTCGATGTCGGCTCATCACATCCTGGGGCTGAAGTCGGTCCCAAGGGTATGGCTGTTCGCCATTTAAAGTGGTACGCGAGCTGGGTTTAGAACGTCGTGAGACAGTTCGGTCCCTATCTGCCGTGGGCGTTGGAGAATTGAAAGGGGCTGCTCCTAGTACGAGAGGACCGGAGTGGACGAACCTCTGGTGTTCGGGTTGTGTCGCCAGACGCATTGCCCGGTAGCTAAGTTCGGAATCGATAACCGCTGAAAGCATCTAAGCGGGAAGCGAGCCTTGAGATGAGTTCTCCCTGGCGCTATAAGCGTCCTAAAGGGTTGTTCGAGACTAGAACGTTGATAGGCAGGGTGTGTAAGCGTTGTGAGGCGTTGAGCTAACCTGTACTAATTGCCCGTGAGACTTAACCATACAACACCAAAAGGGTTTTGTAGGACTCGATTAAGACACTTGAATTGTGTTGAGACTTGAAACAGCTTTCTAAATTAAAGAATTTGCTTGGCGACCATAGCGATTTGGACCCACCTGATTCCATGCCGAACTCAGAAGTGAAACGAATTAGCGCCGATGGTAGTGTGGGGTTTCCCCATGTGAGAGTAGGACATCGCCAGGCTTTAAATTGCATTAGCGAGATAGCAATCTTGTTAATAAGAATACAGCGGAGCGGTAGTTCAGTTGGTTAGAATATCGGCCTGTCACGCCGAGGGTCGCGGGTTCGAGTCCCGTCCGTTCCGCCACTAATTAGAAAAAGCCTCAGTCGAAAGACTGAGGCTTTTTTGCTTTCGGTTTTAGCAATATCCACAGATTTCTCTTCTTCTTTTCATCGTTGTAGCTTGTAGCTTTGAATTGCTTCTAGCTAGCGTTTCTTTGATAGAGTGTTTCCAATATTCACAACTCCAGACTTTGTTTCCTGATACCAATCTGGAAAACTAATACCAATCTGGAAAATTAACTGGTCAGGTTTATCCATCTTCTCTCGCACATCTTTGTGACTCTTTGGGAGCAATCTAAAAAACTATTCCATGCATCGCAGACTTTGGTGACAATATCTTCGTAATCAATAAACGATTGTTTGGCTGAATAATGTTGTCTCAACCAACTCCATACTTGTTCTATTGGATTCAGCTCTGGTGAATAGGGTGGTAGTTTGGTGACGCTGATGTTATTAAATTCCTCCGCAATACCGTCTGTATGCCACCCAGCCCCATCCATCACCACGATGGCGTGACGTCCTTTTTCTGTGATTGCCGATATTTGTTCTAAATGCTCTATCATGATGTCTTTATTGACCCAAGGGACGAGCATTGCTTCACCTATGCCTTTAGTAGGGCAGACCGAGCCAAACAGGTAAACATACTCAAATTGCTGTTGCTTCACCGCCCTTGGGCGTGTTCCTCGTTCAGTCCATAAGAGGGTTGTCGTGTTTTGTTGTCCAGATCTTGCTTCGTCCTGAAACCAGGCATCGACACACTCTAGAGGTATATGTCCTGGGATCTTAAGGATCGTTTCGGAATTTGAATTTTTTAAAATCGTCTTGTGCTTGCTGAGATTGTTTGGGGTGTTTTGAGTGGGGGTTATTCATGAAAAGCCCATGTTAATGAGCACATCACAAATAGAGTTAGGCTGGAGATAGGAAAATTGCCGACGTTCTCACTTGATCTCGCCGGCATATTGGTTAGTAGAGTTCTTTGAGCTTTCTGGTTAATGTGTTGCGACCCCAGCCCAAGACTTTCGCGGCATCTTGTTTATGCCCATTAGTATGGTTTAAGGCTGCTTCCAGTAGAATGCGTTCAAACTCTGGTAGAGCATAAGACAGGATATCAGTTTCGCCTGAAGCCAATGCATTTTTTGCCCAAGCTTCAAGTTGTTTTTGCCAAGAATTATCGCCATCAAAGTCTACGTTTTTCTTCTCAGCCAGAAGCTCTGAAGGTAGATCGTTAGGTAATACTTCAGAACCTGTTGCCATCACAGTCAGCCAACGGCACATGTTCTCCAACTGGCGAACGTTACCTGGCCAATCTAAGCGAGTTAAGATCTCAAGCGTTTTAGGATGAAGAGTCTTCATTTCAACACCCAGCTCATCTGCGGCCATGGCAAGGAAGTGTTTGGTCAACTTCTCTATATCCTGACGACGTTCACGTAATGCTGGAATCTGAATTCGAATGACGTTCAAACGGTGAAATAAGTCTTCACGGAATTTACCTTGATGAACTAGTTTTTCCAAATTTTGGTGTGTCGCAGCAACGATACGAACATCTACTTTTATCGCCGAATGACCACCCACACGGTAAAACTGCCCATCGGCTAATACACGTAGCAAGCGCGTTTGGATGTCTAATGGCATGTCACCAATTTCATCGAGA
This sequence comes from Vibrio porteresiae DSM 19223, assembly GCF_024347055.1. Lineage (NCBI taxonomy): Bacteria > Pseudomonadati > Pseudomonadota > Gammaproteobacteria > Vibrionales > Vibrionaceae > Vibrio > Vibrio porteresiae. The sequence continues at coordinate 3,458,678 of NZ_AP024895.1, read as the reverse complement.
AATAGAGTACCGCCGTTAGCTTGTTCAAAACGACCTTGGCGAACATTACTCGCTCCAGTAAATGCTCCTTTTTCATGGCCAAAGAGCTCGGATTCAATCAAATCCTTAGGAATAGCAGCCATGTTTAAAGCGATAAATGGCTTTTGTGCTCGAGGACTATGACGATGCAGAGCATGTGCGACTAACTCTTTACCAGTACCTGATTCACCATTGATGAGTACTGAAATTGAAGAGCGAGAAAGACGACCTATTGCACGAAACACTTCTTGCATTGCTGGTGCTTCACCGATGATTTCCGGGGCATCATCGGTATGAGCTAAATGGTGAGAGTGCTCTTTACGCTGTTCTTGACCATGGGCAATAGCGCGTTCGACTAATGTTAATGTTTCGTCGACATCAAATGGTTTAGGCAAATACTCAAACGCACCCTGTTGATAGGCATTTACAGCGGCATCGAGATCGGAGTGTGCCGTCATGATAATGATCGGTAACTCTGGGGATCTTGCATGTACTTGATTTAATAATTCTAAACCGTCAATCCCTGGCATACGGATGTCGGATACTAAAACGTCAGGAGTTTCGCGCTCTAAGGCCATTAGAACACTTTCAGCATCAGAGAACGTTTCACATTTGATATTCGCAGAAGAGAGAGTTTTTTCCATAACCCAACGAATCGAGCTATCGTCATCAACAACCCATACGTATCCTTTACTCATAATTTATTCCTTAATATCAATTTGATCATCGAGCGTTCACTGGATGGGCAGATAAATGGTAAATGTGGTTCTTCCAGGCCAGCTTTCAACATCAATTTTCCCATTGTGCTGATCAATAAGATTTTGTGAGATCGACAGCCCTAATCCCGAACCGCCATCTCTACCGCTGACCATTGGATAAAACAGTGTGTCTTGCAACTCAGTGGGAATTCCTGGGCCGTTATCGGTAATTTCAATCCTAGCGACGAGTTTATGTCGTTGACCGTGGATATTCGCTTGATGCACAGTTCTTGTGCGCAGAGTAATGATGCCATGAGATTGATGCGCTAGGATCTGCGCAGCATTGCTAACAATATTGAGTAATGCTTGTTCAATTTGATCAGTATCCATCAAGATGTCAGGTAAGCTTGGGTCGTAATCTCGTTCGATAACTAAATCAGCATTTGCTTCAAGCTCAACTAATTGGCGAACCTTCTCCAATATTTGATGCAGGTTACCTGATTTCTTTTTCCCTGGTTTCTGAGGGCCCAACAGGCGATCGACCAGCGCTCTAAGCCTATCAGCTTGCTCGATAATGATTTGGGTATACTCAGTCAGACTTTGGTCGGGAAGCATTCTCTCAAGCAATTGAGCGGCTCCACGTAGGCCTCCGAGAGGATTCTTAATCTCATGAGCTAGACCACGCACCAATAACTTGGCTGCTTGCTGTTGAGCGTGTTGATTAAGCTCTTGAGTCAGGCGGCGTTGTTGGCCGATTTTTCTCATTTCCACTAATAACATTAGCTCCTTTTTCCACGAAAGGGGGCTAACAGTTACCTCTAACATCAATGGCTTGCCATCGACGACAAAGGTAACATCGCTATCAGTAATACTTTGGCCACTTTGCAGCGGTTGTGACAACAGTGCCAGATCCATCGAGGCATGTTGGATGAGCTTTGATATAGGTTGGTTAATAATGCGTTTTGCACTCTGTGAAAAAAGTTGTTCAGCAGATGGGTTGGCATAGCGAACACATAGAGACTCATCGAGCATCAAAGTGGCTGTCACAATATTATTTATAATGGTTTGACTTAGTTCAGCGTCCACGGTGTTTTCCTTTACCTATGTTCCCAAATGATGCAATGCACTAATATTGTGCATTGTAGCATCTGTCGTGGTTCTGAAAAATGTCTAGCGAATCGCATAATGACTCGGTTTTGTGAGTCGTTGCGCACTAAATGGGCTTTTTCTCTCTGCTTAATGAGCAGATGCACCACAACGATAACTAATAATGCAATAACCTTGCCGTTAATTAGTCTATTGCGCTTTTATGTAAAGAGAATGATCAGTACTAGAGAATGGGATTTGTTCACTTTTGGTGCTTTACCTATTTTATTGCACCACGATAATAAAAAAGACCTGCTTGCGCAGGCCTTTTGTCTCTGTATGTCTAAATGACAGTCAAATTATACTGAGTAGTATAGTTCGAATTCTACAGGTGAAGTTGTCATTGCTAGACGAGTTACATCATGAGATTTCAATGAGATGTAAGAGTTGATGAAGTCATCAGAGAATACGCCGCCAGCTGTTAGGAACTCACGGTCTTCATCTAGTGCTTTCAGAGCAACGTCTAGAGTTTCTGCAACTTTTGGAATCTCTGCTGCTTCTTCAGCTGGTAGATCATACAAGTCTTTATCCATTGCATCCCCTGGGTGGATCTTGTTCTTGATACCGTCAAGACCAGCCATTAGAAGAGCTGCGAATGCCAAGTATGGGTTAGCTGCTGGGTCTGGGAAGCGAACTTCGATACGACGAGCTTTAGGGCTTGGAACCACTGGAATACGGATAGAAGCAGAACGGTTACGTGCAGAGTATGCAAGCATAACTGGAGCTTCGAATCCAGGAACTAGACGTTTGTATGAGTTAGTTGCTGGGTTTGCAAATGCGTTGATTGCACGAGCGTGTTTGATAACACCACCGATGTAGAACAGCGCAGTTTCAGAAAGACCGCCGTATTTGTCACCAGCAAATAGGTTCACGCCATCTTTAGCTAGAGATTGGTGAACGTGCATACCTGAACCGTTATCGCCAACGAGTGGTTTAGGCATGAAAGTCGCTGTTTTGCCAAATGCGTGAGCAACGTTGTGAACAACGTATTTGTAGATTTGGATTTCATCAGCTTTTGCAGTCATAGTGTTAAAACGAGTTGCGATTTCGTTTTGACCTGCAGTTGCTACTTCGTGGTGGTGAGCTTCAACAACTAGACCCATTTCTTCCATGATTAGACACATAGCAGAACGAATGTCTTGTGATGAGTCAACAGGAGCTACTGGGAAGTAACCGCCTTTAACACCTGGACGGTGGCCTTTGTTGCCATCTTCGTATTCAGTGCCAGTGTTCCATGAAGCTTCGATATCATCAATTTTGTAGAAAGAACCTGAAATATCAGAAGAGAAACGAACGTCATCGAATAGGAAGAATTCTGGTTCTGGACCAACTAGAACTGTATCAGCGATACCAGTTGAACGCATGTACTCTTCAGCGCGTTTAGCGATAGAACGAGGGTCGCGGTCATAACCTTGCATAGTTGCAGGTTCTAGAATGTCACAACGAATGTTAAGAGTTGCGTCTTCTGTGAATGGGTCAAGCACAGCTGTAGATGCATCAGGCATCATAACCATGTCTGATTCGTTAATACCTTTCCAGCCAGCAACTGAAGAACCATCGAACATCTTACCGTCTTCGAAGAAGTCTGCGTCGACTTGGTGAGCTGGGATTGATACGTGTTGCTCTTTACCTTTTGTATCGGTGAAGCGTAAGTCAACAAACTTTACTTCGTTTTCTTGGATCAGCGATAGAACATTTTCTACTGACATCTTGGATAACCTCCAGTGTTAAGATAGCGATTGGGGCACGAATCTATATGAAAGCAGCATGAGAGAATTGCTGTACCCATTTCATAATGATGTTGCTTAAACAATAGCGAGATTCGTGCCAGAAAGTTAAGTCCTTGTATTTCAATGGTTTGCTATTGCATTGACTCGTTTTGGTGCTACAAGTTGCACTAAAATGATCACCAATTGCACCAAATTAGTGCTCAGGGTTTAATGTGTGCACCAAATTTAACCAATTGGATTAATATTCAGCCTATTTCTTCTATCCGTGTCAATCGAGAATTTTCTCGAAGAATACGGTTTTTGTTTTAAATCAAATTGAAGAAGAGGAGAATAGAGGCTTAAATAAGAAAAATGGTCGTATTAGATCACATATTTCTGGGTTTTTCGCTAAAATCTGGTACATTATGGCCGTTTTTTTAACCAAGCTCTGACCTCGATTGCGCCATTGTGTCGCAATAGGTCATTTGTGAAATCAAGTGAAGCAAAATCCATGGCTACTCCACAAATTGAAAAACTAAGAAACATCGCGATCATCGCCCACGTTGACCACGGTAAAACCACCCTTGTTGACAAGCTACTACAACAGTCCGGCACATTAGAGTCTCGCGGTGAAGTTGAAGAGCGTGTCATGGACTCGAATGACATCGAAAAAGAGCGTGGCATTACTATTCTCGCTAAAAACACAGCGATTAACTGGCACGATTACCGTATTAACATCGTTGACACCCCTGGACACGCAGACTTCGGCGGCGAAGTTGAACGTATCATGTCTATGGTTGACTCAGTTCTGCTGATTGTTGACGCTGTTGACGGTCCAATGCCACAAACTCGTTTCGTAACGCAAAAAGCGTTCGCTCACGGTTTGAAACCTATTGTTGTTATCAACAAAATTGACCGTCCTGGTGCTCGTCCTGACTGGGTTATGGACCAAGTATTTGACCTATTTGATAACCTAGGTGCAACTGACGAACAGCTAGACTTCAAAGTAGTTTATGCATCTGCATTGAACGGTTGGGCAAGCACTGAAGAAGGCGTTACTGGCGAAAACATGGAACCATTGTTCCAAACTATCGTTGACGTAGTTAACGCACCAGATGTAGACCCTAACGGTGGCCTACAAATGCAAATTTCTCAGCTAGACTACAGTTCATACGTTGGCGTTATCGGTGTTGGCCGTGTAACTCGCGGTACAGTACGCCCAAACCAACAAGTAACTGTTATCTCTGCTGATGGCAAAAAACGTAACGGTAAAGTTGGTACAGTTCTAGGTTACCTAGGTCTACAACGTTTTGAAGACGAACTAGCAACTGCTGGTGACATCGTTGCAATCACTGGTCTTGGCGAGCTAAAAATCTCTGACACCATTTGTGATGTGAACAATGTTGAAGCATTGCCACCACTATCTGTTGACGAACCAACTGTAACCATGACTTTCCAAGTAAACACTTCTCCGTTTGCTGGTAAAGAAGGTAAGTTTGTTACTTCACGTAACATCCTAGAACGTCTAGAAAAAGAATTGGTTCATAACGTAGCACTACGTGTGCAACAAACTGACGACCCAGACCGTTTCCGCGTATCAGGCCGTGGTGAACTTCACCTTTCTATCCTGATTGAAAACATGCGTCGTGAAGGCTTCGAGCTTGCTGTATCTCGTCCTGAAGTTATTCTGAAAACGGTTGATGGCCAATTAATGGAACCGTTTGAAACGGTAACTATCGACGTTCTTGAAGAACACCAAGGCGGTGTGATGGAGAAAATTGGTTTACGTAAAGGTGAACTGAAAAACATGTCTCCAGATGGTAAAGGTCGTGTACGTCTAGACTTCGTTATGCCTTCTCGTGGTTTGATCGGCTTCCAAACAGAGTTCATGACACTGACTTCTGGTTCAGGTCTTCTATACCATACATTTGATCACTATGCTGCACACAAAGGCGGTAACATTGGTCAACGTCAAAATGGTGTATTGATCTCTAACGCAACTGGTAAAGCTCTGACTTACGCACTGTTCAACCTTCAAGATCGTGGTCGTCTATTTACTGAGCACGGTGACGAAGTGTATGAAGGTCAGCTAGTGGGTATCCACAGCCGTTCGAACGACCTAACAGTTAACTGTTTGAAAGGTAAACAGCTAACTAACGTTCGCGCATCTGGTACTGATGAAGCACAGGTTCTTACTCCAGCAATCAAATTCACTCTAGAGCAAGCTCTTGAGTTTATCGATGATGATGAATTGGTAGAAGTAACTCCTGAAAGCATCCGTCTACGTAAACGTTTCTTAACTGAAAACGATCGTAAACGTGCATACCGTAGCGGTCAATAATCCTGTATCGCTAGTGAAAACCTCCGCATTGTCGGAGGTTTTTTTTTGATTATTGGTAGGGAAATATCATTCACTTTGCTCAGACTCTGCATTATTTGGCATATTCGATTAGAATGAACAACATAGAAAACTGACCAATTTGCACTTGTTATGATAACCGCACATCCTTTCTTTACTTACTCTTTGCGCTATCTTCGATACCTTATGGCGCGAATGGGACATGACCGCATTAATGTGAGTGCTGGCTATTTGGCGTATATCACGCTCATTTCGATTGTACCAATGCTCACCGTTTTGCTCTCAATCCTCTCTTCATTTACTGTTTTTTCTGATGTGGGTGAAGTCATTCAAGACTTTGTCATTACGCACTTTGTCCCTGCGGCTGGAGATGCGGTTAGCCACGCTTTAAAACAGTTTGTCAGCAATACAGGCAAGATGACCATTGTTGGCAGCTTATTTTTGTTTGTTGCTGCAATCATGCTGATTTCTAACGTTGATAAAAATTTAAATTTTATTTGGCGGGTTAGAAAAAAACGCCGCATGGTGTTCTCTTTTTCGATGTATTGGATGTTTTTAACGCTAGGGCCGATCCTTATTGGTGCAAGCATTGCGCTTAGCTCTTACATCATGTCGCTGAAGATTATAGAAAATGAGACGTTAACCGGTGCATTTAACTTTTTTCTTCGCTGGCTTCCTATTATTCTTTCTTTCTTGGCATTCATGGTACTGTATCTACTTGTACCGAATAAGAAAGTCCGGTTTCATCATGCTATCGTTGGGGCAATTTCAGCAGCTATCTTGTTTGAATTAAGCAAGAAAGGGTTTGCTGTGTACATTACCCAGTTCCCGTCTTACCAATTGATTTATGGCGCTCTAGCGGCAATTCCGATTCTTTTCGTCTGGGTTTATTTGTGTTGGCTAATCGTCTTAGTTGGTGCAGAAATCACAGCGGCTCTAGGAGAAAAAGAATTTTGGGGAGAGGACTTGATGGCTCATGAGGATATGACGGCTGTAATAGAGAAAGGAAAAATAAGTGATAGCATTGATTCAACGAGTGAGTGAAGCGGCAGTACGTGTTGACGGAAATATTGTCGGTGCGATTGATAAAGGACTTCTAGTATTACTTGGGGTTGAAAAAGAAGACGATGAAGCGAAAGCTAAGCGTTTGATGGAACGTGTTACGACTTATCGAGTTTTTGAAGACGAACAGGGTAAGATGAACCTGAGCGTCAAAGATGTGGGTGGCAGCGTGTTGGTGGTTTCTCAATTTACTCTCCCAGCTGACACGAAAAAAGGGACGCGAGCAGGATTCTCGCGTGGCGCTCATCCTGACGATGCTCGTCGACTTTATGATTATTTTGCCGATCTCTGCGAAGATGAACTTCCTACGCAGCGAGGTCAGTTTGCGGCAGATATGAAAGTCTCACTGATTAACGATGGTCCAGTAACCTTTTGGCTGCAGGTATAGAAATAGAGTTGTGGTAATTTCTTCTCAACAAGGAATTCATTCAAAGGATAGTTAATCGAGATTGCTATGTTTAAACTCATTACCCCTAATAATGATAACCAATTAAGCAAGTACTTTTACTTTCGTTGGCAGATGCTTAGAGAGCCTTGGCGTATGCCTTTGGGTTCGGAAAAAGACGAATATGATTCGATGAGCCATCATCGCATGATTGTGGATGGTCGCGGTCGACCTATTGCTATCGGTCGTCTTTACATCACTCCGGATTGCGAAGGTCAATTGCGTTATATGGCGGTAAAGGCTAGCCGTCGAGGTAAAGGAATGGGGTCTTTGTTGCTGGTGGCGTTAGAGTCGTTAGCTCGTCAAGAAGGGGCTAAACGCTTGGTGTGTAACGCCCGCGAAGATGCCATAAACTTTTATGAAAAAAATGGATTTGAGCGTCGCGGCGAGCTAACTGATGAACGTGGTCCAGTTCGACATCTACAAATGGTGAAACCGCTTGATGCTATGGCGAACGTCATGCGTAAGCCTGAGTGGTGTGCAGAGTTACAACAGCGCTGGGAAGAGAATATTCCAATCAGTGAAAAGATGGGGATAAAAATCCTTGAATACACTGGGTATCAATTCCAGTGCAGTGCACCATTAAATCCCAATTTGAATCCACACAATACAATGTTTGCTGGCTCGGCATTCACCATGGCGACATTAACAGGTTGGGGTATGGCTTGGCTTTTGATGCGTGAGCGTGGTTTAAAAGGCGACATTGTTTTAGTCGATAGCCATATTCGTTACCGTAAGCCTATTTTTTCTAGTCCTGTCGCTTCTACATCGATGGACAGTATTAGTGGCGATTTAGATAGATTAGCTTCTGGACGAAGAGCTCGAATCGTAGTGAAAGTGACAATATCGAGTGATGGAGAAGACTCTGTAGAGTTTATCGGCACTTATATGTTGATGCCTAACTACAAAGAAACATTAGAAAAAATGCCTCACTGAGTGAGGCATTTTTTTATTTAGTTGCTGGGCATTCACTGACCAGCGTTTTATCGCGCAATAAATCAAAATTGACGTTTTGGCAGCCTTGCTCGGTTTTGAGTAGGAGCTGTCCTGCATCTGGTGCAACCAGATCAACGTCGCCGAATAACGAGGCTTTTAGTCCTGCTCCCGTTAAGCTGATTTCAGGAATGGTGATTCTGCCTCGATCGGCCCGCATTTGGATATTATCCACACCGAAGGGTTGTATTACTGTGGTGTTATCGTACTTCAATGTTGCAATACCTTGGCGCAGACTAACAGCAGCTTTGCCAGTTAATGTGTGCATGAGCACCAAAGCATTACCTCCCAAGCCGGATAAATCAATATCGGCTTCTGCCAGTGCACTGACTTGAAAAGGTATGTTTAGGTACTGATTGATTAAATCGACAGGAACACCGTCTCCATGGGCTTTCAGTTGCCATGGGCCACTTCCCTGACCAAAATCCCATTGCGCGGTCGCATCCAGGTAGCCCTGTTGGAAAGGCAAAAATGCACGACTTAGCTGCCAAACGCCTTGTTCACTGTGCATCTCCAGCAAGCTTTGGCTGGTAATTGTGTCTCCTAGGCTTGCACTATTGGCTGAAAGCCTCAGAGAGCCACTCCAGAGCCCAATATGCCCAGATTTAAGTAGTTGTGTGTTCTGACCTTCAATATTTAAACCAGAAAGCTGCCAGAAAGGTTTTTGGGCAGTTTGGATCAGTTGAATGTTATCGAGAGAAAGCGAGTCGATTTGCAAATTATCCCAATCTGGGATGACTGGAATTTGTTCTAGGTCGCTTGCTTTGTCACCGAACCATTTTAGCCCTTGTGCAGTTAACGAGGTTAAATGGAGTCCTTCGTCAGTCCATTGACCAGCCAATTGGATATTGCCTTGCAGTACACTGGATGTGAAATCTTGAATGATAAGATGATGGTTAGCAAAGGCGAGTGTTGTGTTTGGGTCAACCCACTGAACCCCCAACCATTGTGCTGTATCCGCGTGCAGAGAGAGCGTACCTTGCGATGGGATCAGCCCATCTAAATCGGTATTTTCCAGAGATAAGTCAGCATTGATTAACTGAATGCCTTGCCAAGTAATGTTGCTATTAAGCAAATCTAGACTGTTAATATGGTGGATAACAAACGGTAAAGACTGCCATTTATAGTCTAATTGCTGCGTAATACTCTCGGGCAATGTTAGATGGTTTACCGTGACATTGACGAGTGACCAACCTTGCGGATATTGCTCGGCTTGTCCGGAAATTTGGCCGCCACGCCAGTTCAGTGTCATACCATAAATCGTTGAATCCTGGGGTTGGTAATTGGCATCAATGAGCAAATTGGTCGCTTCTTCTCCCTGCCAATGCCATTCCTGTGCGGCAAGTTGAATTTCACCATAAGGAAGCTCTTGTCCATCATGTGTCCATGTAGGATTTTTTACTTGCAGGCTCAGCCCGGCAATCTGGTAATCATCTTGGTTAATCGTAATGTTATGTAGTGCCAGCTGGTGGAGCTGAATATGGGATGTGAGTTGATTCAATTCCGGAAGCTGATTGAGTTCGCCACCATCAAAGAGCACGCTGTCAATGAGCCATTTACCATCTTGGTATATTTGGCTGTTTAACCAAATATCGACTTGGTGAAAGCCCAGAATCTCTGAACCTGTTTGCCATTTAGGTTGCTGCAGCTTTATATGATACGGAAAGTCATACTCTACTTGGCTAAATTCAATTTCGTTAGGGGACCATTGAGAGATAAGCCAGCTAGCAATTGGAGTGGCGAGGCGAGTATTCATCAAACCAAATAGAGTGGCGCAAACTGCCAACGCTATGATTAAAAATGAAAAAAAAACGAAGAACAGCTTTTTCATGATCCAATTGATGCCCTAAATAAACGAGATAACAGAGTGGAGCAAATTGGTATTTTGTTCAACTAAAATGGATGAAAAAAGCCCCGAATTTCGGGGCTTTTGTTAGACGAATTTCGTTAGTCTAGTTGTGGCCCTGCGGCAACCAAAGACTTACCTTCCTGGTTATCAGTGTATTTAGCAAAGTTATTGATAAAACGCTGCGCCAAATCTATCGCTTTGCTTTCCCATTGTAGTGGGTCAACATAAGTTTCACGAGGGTCGAGGATCTCTGGGTTCACATCGTGTAGAGCTTTAGGCACTTCCAAATTGAAAATCGGAATTTGCTGGGTTTCTGCATCTTCAATTGAACCGTCCAAAATCGCATCGATAATCGCACGAGTATCTTTGATAGAAATACGTTTACCCGAACCGTTCCAGCCAGTATTCACCAAGTAAGCTTGTGCTCCAGCGGCTTCCATTCGTTTTACCAACACTTCAGCATATTGAGTTGGGTGAAGCGTTAAGAATGCAGCACCAAAACAAGCAGAGAAGGTTGGTGTTGGTTCGGTAATACCACGTTCAGTCCCTGCTAGTTTTGCAGTAAAACCAGAGAGGAAATGGTACTTAGTCTGTTCTGGGGTCAACTTAGACACTGGTGGCAATACCCCAAATGCATCCGCTGACAAGAAGATCACTTTCGTTGCGTGGCCACCCTTAGATACCGGTTTAACGATGTTATCGATATGGTAAATTGGGTAAGAAACGCGAGTGTTCTCTGTTTTAGAACCGTCATCAAAATCCACAGAGCCATCATTGCGAACGGTAACGTTTTCCAATAGGGCATCACGGCGGATAGCGTTATAGATATCAGGTTCCGCTTCTTTTGATAACTTGATGGTTTTTGCGTAGCAGCCACCTTCAAAGTTAAATACGCCATCGTCATCCCAGCCGTGTTCATCATCGCCGATGAGCGCACGTTTAGGGTCGGTAGAAAGTGTGGTTTTCCCTGTTCCTGACAAGCCGAAGAAAACAGCAACATCGCCTGCTTTGCCCATATTGGCTGAGCAGTGCATTGATGCGATTCCCTTTAATGGCAGGAAGTAGTTCATCATTGCGAACATGCCTTTTTTCATTTCGCCGCCGTACCAAGTACCACCAATCAATTGCATTTTTTCGGTGAGGTTAAATACGGTGAAGTTTTCTGAATTAAGACCTTGCTCTTGCCACTTGTCATTGGTGCATTTAGCGCCATTCATGACGACGAAGTCTGGTTCAAAGTTAACCAGTTCACTGTCGGTTGGGCGAATGAACATGTTTTTAACGAAGTGTGCTTGCCAGGCTACCTCTGTGATAAAGCGAACGCAAAGACGAGTGTCTGCGTTTGCACCACAGTAGCCATCGACTACAAACAAGCGTTTGCTTGATAGCTGTTTAGCGACCAACTTTTTCAAGTCATTCCATACAGCTTGTGAAATAGGCTTGTTGTCGTTTTTCGCTTGAGCAGATGTCCACCACAAAGTATCACGTGTGGTGTTGTCTTCGACGATGAACTTATCTTTTGGTGAGCGGCCTGTGAAGATCCCCGTATCTACCGCAACAGCGCCAAGTTCGGTGACGATACCTTTCTCATAACCTTGTAGGTCTGGTCTAGTCTCTTCATCGAATAGCACTTGATAGCTCGGATTTCGTAACACTTCGGTTACACCGGTAATGCCATATTGGGTCAGATCTAAGCTCGCAGCCTTTGTATGTTCCATAATGGTCATAGGTGCTCCTTTTAGGATTTTGTAGGGTTTTTTTATTAATTAATAGTTGTTGTTTATATACATGCTAGCAACGGGTGAAGAGTAAAACAGGGAGTATGTTCAAAATTTGAACAAGCTCCAATTTGTCCGCGAAGCCCATCTAGCCTAAAGGTCGTCCATTCTATCCTGTATGTAAAGGATTGCACCAGACCTAAGTTATTAATAATCTGTAAAAATTAAGTAGGAATTTTGATTTGGAATTTTATGCTGATTATTGCGTATTGATCACAAAAAAAGCCGGTCTTTGACCAGCTTTAATCGTTGTTAAGATGTGCTTGGTAAGTAACGCAAATTAATGCAGATTGTTACCCTGTTGTTGATTGGCTTGGACGTAAAGCTCAGCAACTTCTTTTGCATCAAAAGCATAAGTTGTACCACAGTAATCACAGTGTAGAGCAACTTGACCTTCTTCTTCCAAAATGGATTCAATTTCTGCACGATCGACAGTGATGATCGCTGCAGCGCTACGTTCACGAGAACAACCGCATTGGAATGTCACAGGTTTTGCTTCAAATAGCTGAACTGTTTCTTGGTTGTATAAGCGATACAACACGTCATTTGCTTCTAGAGAGAACAATTCATCGTTTTTGATGGTGTCGGTAAGTTGCTCTAGATGCTCGAAGTCGTCTGGTGAGCCTGTGCCGTCTGGAACGGTTTGTAGCAACATACCAGCAGCATGAGCTTTACCTTCATATTCACCAGTGCGAATCCAAAGGCGAGTTTTCAACTGTTCAGAACGCTCAAAGTAACTTTCGATAACGTCTGCTAGAGTATCACCTTCAAGACCAACGATGCCTTGGTAGCGTTCACCTTGTTTAGGTTCAATGGTAATCACTAGATGGCCTTTACCCATCATGTCATGCAGAGTCGCATCAGCGTCAATGTCAGCGTTTACACGAGCTACACCACGTATTTTGTGCTCATTATTACCATTGATAACCGCTAGAGAGACTGGACCATCGCCTTGCAGTTGCAATGTGATTGACCCTTCGAATTTCAAAGTGGCAGTCAACAATGCAGTGGCAATCGCCAACTCACCGATGAGACGTTGAACAGGTGCTGGGTAGTCCTTACCGGTGATCATTTGCTGGTAGGTTTCATCCAGTTGTACCAGCTCGCCACGTACTGATAGATCTGCAAAAAGGTAGCGATTTAGCATGTTGTTTGCCATTGAGGAAACTCCGGCTCTCTATTATTGATGTTTAAATTTAATGATGTCGCGTCGTTGTTTTTTATCCGGGCGACGATCTGGACTTGGGCTTACCGCGTGCAGTTTACGCGCTAAGGCGTTTTTTTCGCGTTTTTCAATGCTTTCAACGGTTTCTTGATACATTGCCTGCGCTTCTGGCGCGCCACGACGCTGCTCTGAAATTTGTTCGATTATGACGGTTTTTTCTTCATACCCTAATCTTAGGGTAATTGTTGCGCCTAATTCGACCACTTTACTTGGCTTGCTGCGTTGCCCATTATAGTGAACTTTACCGCCATCGACCATATTCCGGGCGATAGAGCGTGTTTTGTAGAAACGAGCAGCCCAAAGCCATTTATCGAGTCTAACTGCCTCAGAATTGGAACTCATGTCGGCAAAATACCTCTAATATTTGTTTTGTTACTTGTATTAGTGATAACAATGGAGTCGGGATAGTCTATTTTCAAGCGCTGTACATAATTTATCGGGCAACATGATTATGTCATGACCCTGTGTTATATTTACGCGCTTTATTAATATCTTGAATTTAAAGGTTCCTGCTTATCAACTCTCTAAATAAGGACTCTCTTAACTGTGGAGCGGATGGATTTAAATTGGCATTTTTTGACTCATTTTAACGGAGTGGCTGCGTGGTTTAAAACCCGGCCTTGGCAATCGCCAACGAGTCAAACATTAACGACCTTAATATTGGTGGCAACTGCTTGGATTTTAGGGGAAATCATATGGTTAATTCCTAATGAAGCCAAAGCAGTTCCAACTTGGGCTGCGGCTCACGTTGTTGTGAGCAAAAACGAATCGAATATTGATATTGATTCGCTAAAACAGGCAGACTTATTTGGTCATTACGTTCCGAATCAACAAGCTGATGTCAATAATTCCGTGAAAGTGGATGCTCCTAAGACTCGACTTAATTTGACTTTGGCGGGTGTGGTCGCAAGTTCTGATCCCTCTCTGAGTTTGGCCGTCATTGCAAATCGTGGTGCTCAAGATACTTATGGTATCAACGAAGTGATTCAAGGCACTCGAGTGAAGCTCAAAGCGGTGCTGGTGGATCGAGTGATTCTCGACAATGAAGGCCGAGACGAGACGCTCATGTTGGATGGTGTCGACTACTCTAAACCTGCACTGGATAATCCTGAACCTCTTCGAGTGGAACCAGTTGCCAATGAAGAGGTCAATGATGAGTCTCCTGATCCACAAGATAAGTTGGCTAAGATTCATCAAGAGATACAAAACGATCCTAAAGCGTTATTGAAATATGTCCGATTGAGCATAGTGAAAGAAGGTGATGACATTAAAGGTTATCGCCTTTCTGCTGGCTCAGATCGAGCATTGTTTGACTCCGTAGGTTTGAAAGACGGCGATGTTGCTGTTTCGATCAATGGTGTGGATTTAAAGGATGCGGACGCCCTGACCAAAGTGCTAGGTGCTTTGTCCGATACACAAGAAATTAATTTAACAGTAGAGCGGGATGATCAATTAGAAGATATCCAGTTTGGTCTGTAAATCTGATGCATCAAGTCTAGGAGTAATCAGTGAAGCATTGGCTTAAGAAGAGCACATGGCTTATTGCCGCCGCGACCATGTTGACGCCTACGGCATGGGCGAATGAATTCAGTGCCAGCTTTAAGGGCACGGATATTCAAGAATTTATCAACATTGTTGGTCGTAATCTGGAGAAAACCATCATTGTTGACCCAGCGGTTCGCGGCAAAATTGATGTGCGCAGCTACGATACCTTGGATGAGAAGCAGTATTACAGCTTTTTCTTAAACGTGTTGCAGGTATATGGGTTTGCTGTTGTCCCAATGGATAATGGTGTATTGAAAGTAGTCAAATCGAAAGATGCGAAAACGGCTGCTATTCCCGTTCTTGGCGATAATGACCGAGCTGCTGGCGATGAAGTGATCACACAAGTGGTGTCGGTGAAGAACGTATCAGTGCGCGAACTCTCTCCTCTGTTACGCCAACTCATTGATAACGCGGGCGCAGGCAACGTTGTTCATTATGATCCTGCCAACATTATCTTGCTGACAGGTCGTGCTGCTGTGGTTAATCGTCTCGCGGATATTGTTCACCGTGTTGACCAAGCCGGCGATAAAGACGTTGAAGTGGTAGAACTGAAAAATGCTTCCGCTTCAGAAATGGTTCGTATCGTTGAAGCGTTGAGCAAAAGTAACGATGCTAAGAACACCCCCGAATTTCTTCAACCTAAATTCGTTGCTGATGAACGCACCAACTCCATTTTGATTTCGGGCGATCCGAAAGTTCGCGCTCGTATGCGTTCTCTGATCGAGAAGATGGACGTTGAGATGGCAGTGCAAGGTAATAACCGTGTGGTTTACCTTAAATATGCGAAAGCGGAAGATTTAGTGGATGTGCTAAAGGGTGTCTCCGATAGCATGTTGAAAAGTAAAAAAGGCAGCGGCGATAAAGCCTCTTCTGGTTCGCAACGCAGTGACGTGATTATCTCGGCTCACAAAGAGACCAACTCATTGGTGATCAGTGCGCCGCAAGATGTGATGAAATCACTGCTCGACATTATTAAGCAACTGGATATTCGCCGCGCGCAGGTGCTGATTGAAGCGCTAATTGTTGAAATGTCTGAAACTGCTGGTATGAGCTTGGGTGTGCAATGGGGCTCCCTAGAAAGTGGTTCGGTTATTCAATACGGTAACAGCGGTACTTCCATTAGTAGTGTGATGATTGGTCGTGAAGAAGCAAAAGATCAAACCAGCACCAGTTATTACTACGATAACAGCGGTGTTCGTCACTCTTACGATACTACGGAATCAGGTGACTACTCAGACCTGGCCGATACCTTATCAAGCACGACAGGTGCTGCAGTGAGCATCATGATGGGTGACTGGGAATCGTTAATTACCGCAGTATCAAATACGTCAGATACGAATATTCTGTCTTCACCAAGTATTACCGTCATGGATAACGGTGAAGCCTCGGTTGTCGTTGGTGAAGAGGTGCCAGTTATTACCGGTTCTACCACCGGCTCTGATAACAGTAATCCATTCCAAACGGTTGACCGTAAAGAAGTGGGTATCAAGTTGAAAGTGATCCCTCAGATCAACGAAGGTGATTCTGTTCAGTTGCACATTGAGCAAGAAGTTTCTAGCGTGCTAGGCGCAAGTGGAGCGGTCGACGTGCGCTTTGCTAAACGCCAGCTCAATACTTCTGTGATGGTGCGTGATGGTCAAATGCTGGTACTCGGCGGTTTGATTGATGACCGTACTGCAGAAAGTGAATCCAAAGTGCCATGGTTAGGTGATATTCCGATCATTGGTCAGTTGTTCCGCTCTAACAGCACCGAAAAAGAAAAACGCAACCTGATGGTATTTATCAAGCCCACCATTATTCGCAATGGTGTAACGGCTGATGGTATTACTCAGCGCAAGTACAACTACATTCGTGCTGAGCAGCTGTACAAATCTGAAAAAGGCCTGAAGTTAATGGAAGACCAGACGATTCCTGTATTACCAAAATTTGGTGATGAGCGTCGTCATGCTGCTGAAATCCAAGCCTTTATCGATCAAATGGAAGAGAAGCAATGAGTGATATTCTATCGGAAGAAGTCGTGCAACCGACCTTACGCCGATTGCCGTTCAGCTTTGCTAATCGCTTTAAAGTGGTTCTCGAATGGAATCGAGAATTTACTCAGTGTGAACTCTGTTATGTTCCACCGATCTCGATTGAAGCTTTAGTAGAGGTTAAGCGCGTAGCGAAAACCTCATTTCCACTTAAAGCGGTATCTGAGTCGGAATTTGAAAGCAAATTAACTGTGGTTTATCAGCGCGACTCCTCGGAGGCGCGCCAGTTGATGCAAGACATTGGTGTCGACAGTGATGACTTTTTCTCCTTGGCGGAAGAGTTACCTCAAAATGAAGATTTGCTCGAGTCAGAAGACGATGCTCCTATCATCAAACTGATCAATGCAATGCTAGGCGAAGCCATCAAAGAAGGCGCTTCGGACGTACATATCGAAACCTTTGAGAAAGTGTTGTCGATTCGTTTTCGTGTCGATGGTGTGTTACGTGAGGTGTTAGAGCCTAGTCGTAAATTGGCACCGCTGCTGGTTTCGCGCGTTAAAGTCATGGCAAAACTCGATATCGCTGAAAAACGGGTACCACAAGATGGTCGTATCTCACTGCGTATCGGTGGTCGAGCGGTGGATGTGCGTGTTTCAACCATGCCGTCGTCACATGGCGAACGTGTGGTATTGCGTTTACTGGATAAAAATGCGACTCAGCTAGATCTCTTTAGTTTGGGTATGAAAGATCAGGTCCATAAGCGTTTTCAGCATCTTATCTCGCGTCCGCACGGTATCATCCTAGTGACTGGCCCAACCGGTTCTGGTAAATCCACCACCTTGTATGCTGGCTTACAGGAACTCAACAATATTGAGCGCAACATTCTTACCGTTGAAGACCCCATTGAATTTGATATTGAAGGCATTGGGCAAACCCAAGTTAACCCGAAAGTCGATATGACGTTTGCGCGTGGTCTACGTGCCATTTTGCGTCAAGACCCTGACGTGGTCATGGTCGGGGAAATTCGTGACTTGGAAACCGCGCAAATTGCGGTGCAAGCGTCATTGACCGGTCACTTGGTTATGTCGACCTTACACACCAATACTGCTGTAGGTGCGATTACCCGTCTGCGTGACATGGGGATTGAGCCTTTCCTAATCTCTTCATCTCTTCTCGGTGTACTGGCTCAGCGCTTGGTTCGTACTTTGTGTCCTCATTGTCGAGAAGCTTATCAAGCCAATGATGAACAGAAAAAACTGTTTGATTTGACGCCTAGCGATGATCTCGTTCTTTATCGCCCACACGGGTGTGATCAGTGTAACCATAAAGGTTATCAAGGTCGTACCGGTATCCATGAGCTGTTGATGATTGATGACCACGTGCAGGCGTTGATTCATGGTGAGGCCGGAGAGCAAGAGATAGAACATGCGGTTCGATCTCATACACCAAGTATCCGTCAAGATGGTTTAGACAAAGTTCGGCAAGGCATTACCTCGCTTGAAGAAGTCATGCGTGTGACTCGGGAGTCCTAATGGCAGCGTTTGACTATAAGGCTCTCGATAGTAAAGGCAAACAGAAAAAGGGTGTTATTGAAGGCGATAACGCTCGGCAAGTGCGTGCTCGTTTAAAAGAGCAAGGATTAATCCCGGTTGAAGTTATCGAAAACCAAGGGAAAAAATCGCACTCTTCTGCTGGTGGTGCGTTTACTTTTCAACGAGGAATTAGCACCCCAGATTTGGCATTGATCACCCGACAACTGTCGACCTTAGTGCAATCGGGTATGCCACTGGAAGAGTGTTTAAGAGCGGTATCTGAACAGTCAGAAAAACCGCGTATTCGTTCGATGATGGCGGCGGTACGTTCTAAGGTGACTGAAGGTTATACCCTGTCAGATAGCTTAGGTGATTACCCTTATGTCTTTGATGAGCTATTTCGTTCGATGGTCGCTGCTGGGGAAAAATCAGGTCATCTTGATGCGGTATTAGAACGTCTTGCGGACTACGCGGAAAATCGACAAAAGCTGCGTTCCAAATTGCTGCAAGCGATGATCTACCCGATAGTGCTGGTGGTGTTTGCCGTTGCGATTGTGGCTTTTTTGTTGGCTGCCGTGGTGCCTAAAATCGTTGGGCAGTTTGTGCAAATGGGTCAACGTTTGCCTGAATCGACAGAATTTCTGCTGGCTTCGAGTGATTTTATTCAGCACTGGGGCATTCAGCTGCTGTGTGCGATTTTGATTATGATTGCTGTGGTACGTCGCTTATTACGCAATCCACAGATGCGGTTGAAGTGGGATGAAAAAGTCATCTTTATGCCGATATTTGGCAAAATTGCGCGGGGCTTAAATACCTCACGTTTTGCTCGCACCTTGTCAATTTGTACTTCAAGTGCCATTCCCATTCTTGATGGGATGCGTGTTGCTGTCGATGTTATGAGCAACCAATATGTGAAGCAAAAAGTGTTAGTGGCCGCAGAAAGTGTCCGTGAAGGGGCCAGCTTAAGGAAGTCGCTAGAACAGACCAAACTTTTTCCGCCAATGATGTTACATATGATCGCGAGTGGAGAACAAAGTGGTGAATTGGAGTCGATGCTGACTCGTGCGGCAGATAACCAAGACACCAACTTTGAATCAGCTGTGAACATTGCTCTTGGTATTTTTACGCCAGCACTTATCGCTCTTATGGCGGGGTTGGTGCTGTTTATCGTTATGGCGACCTTAATGCCAATTTTGGAAATGAACAATTTAGTTAGTCAGTAAACAAGCTTGGATAATCAAGACTTGTGCTTTATGGAGTCTATATGAAAAAACGTACAGCGGCTAAGCAGTCCGGCTTCACCTTGCTTGAAGTAATGGTTGTGGTCGTTATTTTGGGTATCTTGGCCAGTGTTGTTGTGCCTAACTTGTTAGGTAACAAAGAAAAAGCCGATCAACAAAAAGCAATCACCGATATCGTAGCGTTAGAAAACGCGTTAGATATGTACAAGTTGGATAACAGCGTTTACCCAACCACTGACCAAGGTTTAGATGCATTAGTGAAAAAACCGAGCAGTCCTGAGCCACGTAACTACCGTGATGGTGGCTACATTAAACGTCTACCAAAAGATCCTTGGGGTAACGATTACCAATACCTAAGCCCTGGTGATAAAGGCACGATTGATGTGTTTACGCTTGGTGCGGATGGTCAAGAAGGCGGTGAAGGAATTAACTCCGACATCGGTAACTGGAATATTCAAGATTTTCAATAATATTCAAGGGCGAGCAACGCTCGCCCCTCGTATCCCTATGAAGTCTATTCGTGGTTTCACCCTAATTGAAATTATGCTGGTGCTGGTGCTGTTAGCGCTGAGTTCTGCCGCTGTTATTTCAACAATACCCACCAGTAAAAATCATTTAGCCGAACAAACGGCTCGTTCTGCTTTTGAAAAATTGCAGTTACTGAATGAAGAAGCGGTGTTATCTGGAACGGATTATGGGTTACGCGTCGATGAAAAACAGTCACCGCCGCAGTTGCACTTTATGCAGCTCACCGAAAAGGGGTGGCAACCTGTACAACGTTTGCAGTTTAAAGCGCAAATCGTGCTCGATCCTCGCCTTAACGTGACTTTCCAAGCGGGTGGTAGCGCTTGGCAGAAAGACGATGATCGTTTGTTCTCTGATGACTCGTTGTTTGATGACAATATGTTTGCGCAAGAGAAGAAAAAGAAAGATTTACCACCACAGATTTTTATTTTGTCGAGTGGCGAAACCACGCCATTCACATTGAGTTTTGCCTTGCCAGAGCAAAGCTCACAAGAGGCTTGGCAAGTCGTTGCACAAGACAATGGCGATATCCGTCTAGTTGAACCAGGAGCGGCCAAATGAAAAAACGATCAGCTGCTGGCTTCACATTATTAGAGGTGTTGGTAGCCTTAGCCATTTTTGCGACTGCAGCCGTTAGTGTGATGCGCGCGGTAAGTCAGCACATTAACACCATGAATTATTTAGAAGAAAAGATGTTTGCCTCTATGGTTGCGGATAACCAAATGGCCAAAGTGATGCTGGCACCTAAGCTGTTGGCAGCCAAAGAAGGGAAAGAGTCGATGGCTGGGCGAGATTGGTATTGGCAGATAAAACCAGTGAACACCTCTTCGGGGACGTTGAAAGCATTTGATGTCATGGTCTCCAAAGAGAAAAAGGCCAGCCCTTTAATTACGGTGCGTAGTTATGTCGGCAGCTAGAAGGCGTTCACACGCGGGTTTCACCCTGATTGAAGTGTTGGTTGCCATGGCGATATTTGCCAGTATGAGCATCGCGGCTTATCAAGTATTGAATCAAGTTCAGCGCAGTAACGATATTTCTCTAGAGCGTTCAAAGCGTTTGAATGAAATGCAGCGCGCGATTGTCATGATGGACTCTGATTTTCGGCAAATTGCCGCGAGGCAGTTTCGTACCAATGGCAAAGAGGCAAACGAAGGCTACTTACAGTGGCAAAATTATCTATTGGATTCTGATAGCCAAGGGGTGATGTTTGTTCGTCTAGGTTGGCCTAATCCACAGCAACAATTTCCACGCGGTAATTTAACCAAAGTTGGCTACCGACTTAAGGAACATGTGTTAGAGCGGTTATGGTGGCAATACCCCGACACCACTCTGAATGAACCGCCAGTGGTGATGCCACTGCTCACCGGTGTGGATAGCTGGTCAATGCGTTTCTACTTTGATGGTAAGTGGAGTGATGAGTGGGATGAAACAGACGCTTTGCCGAAAGCGGTAGAAGTTACCCTCAAATTACAAGATTACGGCGATATTAAGCGTATTTATCTCGTCGCTGGCAGTGATGACAAGAAAAAGACGTCATCTGGAGATTCCAATGAGAGTGAATAGAAGCTCACAGCAAGGTGTGGCTCTCATTGTGGTACTGCTGATTTTGGCCATTATGGTGTCGTTGGCAGCGTCTATGTCGGAGCGGATGTTTATTCGTTTCCAGCGAGCTTCGCATCAAATTAATTACCAACAAGCGTATTGGTACAGTGTTGGGGTGGAAAATTTAGCCCTTGCGTTGATTAAAGAGAGTCATAAACAAGACAGCGACACGGTGAACTTAAGTCAACCTTGGGCTCAGCAAAATCGCAAGTTACCTCTTGATTATGGTGAACTGACAGGCAGCATCATTGATAAACAAGCTTGCTTTAATTTGAATGCATTTAATGGGTTGGAAGCTTCAACAGGAAGTTCTACTCCGTTTGTAAAACAGTTTTTTGAGAACCTGCTTCAGAGTGTCAATGTGGATGGTGCTACCGCTGAAATTATCGCAGACTCCACGTGGGAGTTTGTGGATAGTAACGATACCGTCAGCACAACGTATGGGGTAGAGGACAGTTATTATGATTCTCTTTCTCCTGCGTATTTACCTCCAAATGGCATGATGGCAGTACCGAGTGAATTACGGGCGGTACAGCAAGTGAGTGGGCAGACCATGCAGCAGTTAATGCCATTGGTTTGTGCTTTGCCAACATCGGATTGGCAGTTAAACGTTAATACCATCAGCGAGAACCAAGCTTTGTTGCTGGTGGCAATGTACAGTCCGAACTTAAGTTTGGAAAACGCGAAAGCGGTGATTAGCAGCCGACCTAAAAAGGGTTGGTCGAGTGTCTCTGATTTTGAGGCCGAGCCGCAAATTGCCGCGATCAACAGTACGGTACGGAGTAAAGCCGAAGGATTCTTAGCGGTAGATAGCCAGTACTTTGAATTAGATGCACAAGTGGTCGTTAATGATTCTCGCCTGCGGGTGCGCAGCTTGATTTACAGTAAAGACAAAGATAACGCTACGGTTATTCGCCGTCGCTATGGAGGAATCAGTGAGCGAATTTCTGACCGTTCGGCTGAGTAGTCAAAAAGAATCACCCATTTTATGGTTAGTCTGGTCGACAGATCAGCAAGATGTTATTGCTAGTGGGCAACTCGCTGATTGGAGTGAACTTCACGATCTGACTGAATATGCAGCGCAGCGGACAACGCTCGTGCTCTTGTCGGCGAGCGATCTGGTGTTGACTCAAGTGGCGGTTCCCCCCGGTGGCAATCGACAGTTTGAGAGCATGCTACCTTATTTGGTGGAAGACGATGTGGCGCAGGATGTCGATGATCTGCATTTTGCTATCTTGGGCAAACTTAATGGCATCGCTTATGTTGCTGGTGTTGAAGCTCAGTGGCTACGTGATTGTTTGGCCGCATTCCATGAAGTAGGCATTACCGTAAAACGAGTCATGCCTGATGTTTTGGCTTTACCTCAAGCGGATACTCCGCTGACTGCTGCGCAATTGGGTCATCAATGGCTCATTCGTAAAGGTGAGTGGGAAGGTGTGACCATTGATGAATCGTGGTTACCCGTGATGGTCGATTCTGAATGGGTGAAAGAAGATCATTCACCATTGGCGCTAACTGCTTACACTGACTTACCTAAACTGCCTTTAGATAGCGACCAGCCGTGGGAGGTAAAACCTTCTGATATGGTCATGAAGCTATTGGCTCAAGGTGCAGTAGAGAGCCGGATGTCGCTGTTGACTGGTTCGTTTAAAACCAAGTCATCTTGGGGTAAGCACTGGCATGTTTGGCGTTTACCTGCTTTCGCTGCCGTCCTGCTGATGGTGATTACTCTATTGCACAGCACGTTTATGGCGTACCGTTTTGAAGATCAGGCACAGGCATACCATGCAGAAAGTGAGCGTATTTTCCGGTCTATTTTCCCTGATAAACGTAAGATTCCAACAGTGAGCTACTTGAAACGCCAAATGGAAGGCGAAGTGAGATTGCTCTCAGGCGCTGGTAATGAAGAGGGCATATTGACTTGGCTGCAGTCATTACCGGACACCCTTGGTGGTGTGAAAGAGATGCACATCAAAAGCATTAAATTTGATGGTGACAAAGGTGAATTGCGGATTGAAGCAAGTAGCAATGATTTTCAGAGTTTTGAACAGGCTCGCGTGAAGTTGGAAGAGCATTACCAAGTTCAGCAAGGCCAACTCAGTAAAGATGGCGATGCCGTGTTAGGCTCGTTTGTCTTGCATGCGAAATAGGACAAGTAGACGATGAAAAAACGATTCGATCCTATATTGGCTCAAGCAAAACAGTGGTGGGGAAGTATCACTCAACGTGAGCAGCGTTTAGTGATGATTGGCGCAGTGTGCCTAGTCATTGGTGGATTTTATTGGGGAATTTGGCAGCCGCTTCAAGAGCGAGCAAACCAAGCTCAAATGCGAATTCACACGGAAAAACAATTGTTAGGTTGGGTTTCCCATAAAGCGGATCAAATTACCGCCTTACGCAAGCAAGGTGGTAAAAGCCAGATACAACAACCTCTCAACCAAGTGATTGCCACTTCAACACGCGATTTCAATATCGATTTGATTCGTGTGCAACCACGTAATGACGACTCGATGCAGGTATGGGTGCAGCCTTTGCCATTTAATCAACTGCTGAACTGGATCGCTTTTTTGCAGGAAAATCAGGGGATCTCAGTGCAGTTCCTCGATATCGATCAAGCAAAGCAGCCGGGTGTTGTTGAAGTAAAACGTCTCCAAATTAAACGAGGTATTTGAGGTGCGTAAGACAATTGCATTGGTCACTCTTCTCATCGCTGTTTTTGTGGTGAGTGTCATTGCCCATCTTCCAGCAACCGTGACATTGAATCACCTGCCATTGCCTCGCCAATTAAAAATTGATGGGGTATCTGGCACGGTATGGCATGGTCAAGCAGAACAAGTACGATGGTTAAGTTACGATCTCGGCAGCGTGAACTGGGACATGCACTTAGCGTCTTTGTTTACTGGGAAAGTAGCAGTCTCAACACGCTTTGGTCAGGGCAGTGAAATGAATGTCCGTGGTCGTGGTGTGGTTGGAATTGGCTTTGGCGGCGTTTTTGCTAAGAGCCTGTTGGTCTCTCTGCCTGCTGCTCAGGTAACGAGTTATATCCGTCAACCAGTCGATTTAACGGGACAAATTGAATTGACCCTGCGTGACTATCATTATGCGGCGCCATGGTGCTCTGAAGCAAAAGGCACACTAGCTTGGACTAAGGGGGCGGTGAGTAGCCCTGTCGGAGCAGTCAATCTAGGTCAAGTGATTGCCGATGTTACGTGTAAAGATAGTCGTATCGACGTGAAAGGCAATCAGGGCAACCAAGAGGTAAGCAGTGAGTTTTCAGCGACGGTGGAGGCTAATCGTCGTTACCAAGCTCAGGCATGGTTTAAACCTGGAAGCCAGTTTCCCAAAGAGTTAGGCGATTTGTTAAAGCATTTGCCCAATCCTGATGGTCAGGGACGCTATCATTTCCAACAACAAGGCCGATTTTAATCATAGGAAAGGGACGCTCGCGTCCCTTTTGCTTTTCCTGCCGTTTCGAGTGTGGTCCCGATTATTCGGCGACTTGCAAAATCTCATTCCAAGGCAAGTTAGGATCCCCTAACACAATGAAATTCGGGTTCTCAAGGGTGTCCCGTTCGTTATAAGAAAGCGGGTTTAATAGGGTGCTGAGAATGTTGCCACCGGCTTCTTGGACGATACATTGCGTCGCGGCGGTATCCCATTCTCCGGTTGGTCCTAAACGCAGATAACAATCGACAGCACCTTCGGCCACTAAGCAGGCTTTTAGCGCAGCTGATCCCAGTGGGACCAATTCATAGTTCCAAGCATCGCTGAGTTGACTGGTGATACGGTTGATATCTTGGCGACGACTAATGGCAATAGCGATAGAAGGATGTGGCAATTCGTGTTTGTGAGTGTTGATGCGAATGCTGTCGTTCATGTCGGGAATTTTCCACGCGCCTTTACCTGAATAAGCGTAGTAAGTCACGCCAGAGACTGGGCCGTATACGACCCCCATGACCGGACGGTTATGTTCTACTAAGGCGATAATGGTCGCAAAATCGCCGCTACGAGCGATGAATTCTTGAGTGCCATCGAGCGGGTCGACCAACCAATAGCGTTCCCATTTTTCACGAGTTTCAAGGTCAATATTAGCGGCTTCTTCTGACAGCACTGGAATATCGGGCGTTAGCTCTTTTAGGCGCTCGGTGACCAATTTGTGTGCAGCGAAGTCGGCGCTGGTCACTGGTGTGTGATCTGCTTTGGTATACGCTTCATAAGACTTGTTCTCATAGATATCGAGAATCAACTGCCCAGCCGCACGTGCAATCGAGATAACGTCAGGGATGAGATGAGATAAATCTTTTGCTGTTGGCATGTGTTTAGTCCTTTGGCATTGAATCGCTAGCTTCACCAATGAGTTTTAAGTGACGTAGCGTTAGCATTAAGGCTGTGATACTGCGAGCCTCACAAAAATCGAGATGAGTCAGAAGCTCTTCAGCTTGAGCTAATGGCCAGCGGAGTAACTCAAGTGGTTCAGGTTCATCCCCTTCAAGTTGCTCTGGATAGAGATCTTGAGCGATGAATAAAGTCATTCTGCTAGAAAAATAAGATGGTGCCAAAATCACTTCTTTTAGCGGAGTGAGGCGGTCAGCGCCAAAGCCGATCTCTTCTTTGAGCTCTCGGTTGGCGGCTTCCATCGGTGTCTCTCCGGGGTCGATTAACCCTTTGGGAAAACCAAGTTCGTAATTTTCTGTGCCAGCTGCGTATTCGCGAACTAACAGAATATCCCCTTGAGCGGTGATCGGAACCATCATCACGGCATTGCGTCCCGAAGGTGCCATACGTTCATAGGTGCGTTCAACACCATTAGAAAAACGCAGATCCAGCGACTCGATAGAAAATAAACGTGATTTGGCAACAGTCTGTTTAGCCAAGATCTCGGGTACTGGTTTTGGTGGCATGCTTCGGCTCCTAATATCGTTTGTTTTTACTATATGAGAAAACAAGGACATTTGAAAATTTTGTTGGTGGCGCAAAACAAAAAAGCTGATGCAAGGCATCAGCTTTTTTTCAAATCATTCTTAGTAGAATGAGTGATCACCACGATCGTGTTCGGTGGAATCTTTCACCGCAGTGAGCTCACCAGCAAATTCAGCAAGCAGCTGCTTTTCGATACCATCTTTTAGCGTCACATCAACCATTGAACAGCCGTTACAGCCACCGCCAAAGGTGATAAGCGCAACGCCGTCGTCAGTAATATCAACAAGTTGAATGTGACCACCGTGACCTGCGAGCTGAGGGTTTACTTGAGTTTGAATAACATACTCAAGACGCTCAATCAGTGGTGCATCGTCAGACACTTTGCGCATTTTTGCGTTAGGTGCTTTTAGCGTTAGCTGAGAACCCATTTTGTCAGTGACGAAATCAATAACGGCATCTTCTAAAAATGGAAGACTAAGTTCATCAACATAAGCGGAAAAACCTGTAAATGGTACTTCAGTATCGGTCGCTTCTACTGCTTCTGGTGGGCAGTAAGAAACACCACATTCTGCGTTTTGAGTTCCTGGGTTAACTACGAATACGCGGATGTTAGTACCTTCAGGCTGCTGCCCAAGCAGTTTTGCAAAGTGTGATTGGGCGGATTCTGTAATAGTAATTGAATTTGACACGACGAATACCTGAGTAATTTTGTAGGCTATTAGAGCACATTTTACTCCTGTCTTCCGTATGATCCAGTCCTTTTTAAATAAGGCTTGTTTCCGATCAAGAATCGGTTGGTTCAGGAGTGCGACATAGGCAGTAAATATCCACTCTTTGCACGCCAACATCAAGTAATAAGCGACACAATTGTTTCACTGTGCTGCCTGTGGTCACGACATCATCAACAATAGCAACATGCTCAACCGGATAAGGGAGAGAATGCAGATAGAAAGCCCCTTTTAAGTTGGTGAGCCTTTGATGGCGCGACAGTCCTTGTTGATGTGGTGTGGCTCGTGTGCGGTGAAATAGAAAAGGCCAATATTCACAATTCATCTGTTGACTCAATTGTCGAGCAAGTAGATCGCTCTGATTAAAACCGCGCCAAAGATAACGACGCCAATGGAGTGGTACCGCAGTAATCACGGGGGCAGGTTCACCAATGTGTTGCGTGAGTAATTGAGAAAGTGGTGGCGCTAACCAAAACGCGCGCTGATATTTGAATTGGTGAGTAAGCTGGCTTAATGGGTAGTGATAATCACCAATGCAGGATAATGAGTGCCAGATAGGCGGCTTTTTCAGGCAGCGGCCGCATTGTTCTACCGGTTTTGTGGTCACCAGCCCACACCGTTTGCAACGAGGAATCACAGGGAATTGCATTAAGCATGCTTGGCAAAAGTAGTGTTGATCGGTGGCAGCTAAAGGCAAGCGGCACAAATGGCACTGCGCGGGAGAGAGTGAGCGGATGGTTTTTTGTAGCCAATTCGATACCATAGCGGTGACCAGTCAACAGAAATGCCTCGATTATGCGTATCTTGTGAGCTGGATGAGGTGGAAAAAAGTAGGAGAATTTGCGAATGAGCACAGAGTTGTACTGGCAGGTGTCAGGGACAGGACAGGATGTAGTATTGCTGCATGGTTGGGGAATGAACGGTGCTGTATGGCAACAAACTGCAGAAGTATTAAGTCGTTATGTTCGCGTGCACGTGGTGGATTTACCTGGGTATGGTTTGAGTGCCAACGCACCGGCTTTTGATTTGGAGAGCATAGCGTTAGCGGTTTTGCAGCAAGCCCCCAAAAATGCCGTGTGGGTTGGTTGGTCATTAGGTGGTTTAGTTGCTTCTCATATTGCTATTCATCACCCTGACTATGTGAGCCAGTTAGTAACGGTCGCTTCTTCTCCTAAATTTGCCGCCGAGCGTCCTTGGCGAGGTATTCAGCCCCAAGTACTCGATAACTTTACCGAGCAACTGATGCAAGATTTTCATGGCACGGTGGATCGTTTTATGGCTTTGCAAGCGATGGGCAGCCCGTCAGCACGTCAAGATGTGAAACTGTTGAAAAAATCGGTACTGACCAGGCCTGAGCCTAATCAAGAAGCTTTGCTAGCTGGACTAAAGATTCTTGCTGATGTTGATGTTCGTGAACCCTTAAAACAGGTTAAACAACCGTTCCTTCGTATGTATGGTCGCTTAGATGGGTTAGTGCCGGTTAAAGTGGCTGACGAGTTGGATGTGCTCTATCCGCGCAGTCATAAAACGGTATTCATGCACTCTTCTCATGCGCCTTTTATGACAGAACTGGAGCCATTCTGCGATCGTCTGATCGACTTTGTGCATCAGTATTAATACACATAATCAGTATTAAGAACGCCTAAATTATTTCCTTCTAATGACTCATCTTTTTTATTCATTGGTCGATATATAAACTAACTCAATAGGAGGTGACTCCGAAGAGTAGGGCGATGCTGAGGAGGTATCAGCTATGATTGTGTCACCGACCAATGTCAACGTGCCACTTATCGCCCCATCAGTGAATGTGCAGACGGAGCAGGTGGCAAGAGATAATCGGGTCAGAGAGCCTGTATTGCCTCCTGAAGAGTTAGCAAAAGCCAACGCTGAACGTAAGATAAAAGAGGATGAGAAACGTAGACGACGTCCATCTTGGGATCCTTCGGAGCATCCGAGTTATGAAACAGCTGAAGAGTCTGAGACTCTGGCTTCTCATCACGAGGAACCAAAGAGTGAACTGGATAGATTGTTTGGTCTGTTGGCCCTCTCTTCTTACAGTGAAAGCCAGGGTAAGGGCTATGCGATGCGGTTTCGTTTGCCAAGACGGATCATTGATGCGGTGATTACTGAAGGCAAAATGGCTCGAAGGCGAACCGTGATTAAATTCCATTACGGTCATGCTGTGGCACCGAATACGCCATCAGAAGTGATTGCTGTCTTGTAGTGAAAAGGGTATCTGCCACGCTCTTTTCTTAGATTAGCAAACAAAACCCCACGTCGATGCGTGGGGCTTTTTTTATCGAGCAATTGGTTTGCTTTATCTAAACTTGAACGGTTAGCGCTTGGCTTTAGCAAAGGCAGCGGCGAAAGCACCGCTCATTGCACCATTGTCGCTATGGTTGTCGTGGCGTTTATTCTGACGCTGCTCAGATGATTTAGGCGCTGTTGAGCGAGTTTGACTTGATGCTCGATTATCTTGTCCCGGCTCATCGGTTAGGCGCATGGATAGGCCAATACGTTTA
Source organism: Vibrio porteresiae DSM 19223 (assembly GCF_024347055.1). Lineage (NCBI taxonomy): Bacteria > Pseudomonadati > Pseudomonadota > Gammaproteobacteria > Vibrionales > Vibrionaceae > Vibrio > Vibrio porteresiae. Next base: position 3,428,811 of record NZ_AP024895.1, on the reverse strand, counting down.
CGCTGCACATCCACTTCCATCACTTTTACTTTGACGATATCGCCCGCTTTGACCACTTCACGTGGGTCAGAGATGAAGCGATCGGTCAGAGCTGAAATATGCACTAGACCATCTTGGTGAACGCCGATATCGACAAAGGCACCAAAGTTTGCCACGTTTGAAACCACACCTTCCAAGATCATTCCCACTTCGAGGTCTTTCATCTCAGTCACGCCATCAGCGAACGTGGCGGTTTTGAACTCTGGGCGAGGGTCACGACCCGGTTTGTCCAACTCTTTGATGATGTCTGTCACGGTTGGCACACCAAAGTGCTCATCGGTGTAATCAACAGCGCGTAATTGGCGCAGAAAATCGCTATTACCAATCAGAGTTTGTAGCTCTTTGTGGTTCTTCTCGGCAATGTTCTTCACTACTGGATAAGCTTCAGGGTGAACTGCGGAGGCATCAAGCGGGTTTTTACCGTCCATAATGCGTAGGAAACCAGCACACTGTTCAAATGCTTTTGGCCCCAAACGTGCCACTTTTTTCAATTCTGCACGAGATTGGAAGCGACCATTTTCATCGCGGTAATCGACAATGTTTTGCGCCAGAGTAGTAGAAAGCCCCGCAACGCGTGTTAATAGCGCTGGAGAGGCGGTATTTAAGTCAACACCCACGGCGTTTACACAGTCTTCCACGACCGCATCAAGGCGTTTAGAGAGCAAAGATTGACTTACATCGTGTTGGTATTGGCCCACTCCAATCGATTTAGGATCAATTTTTACCAGCTCAGCTAGAGGGTCTTGCAGACGACGAGCAATCGAAACTGCGCCACGCAGCGACACATCCATATTAGGAAATTCTTTCGCAGCCAACTCGGAAGCGGAGTAAACGGAAGCGCCTGCTTCACTCACGGTGACTTTCTGAATTTTCAGACCAGCACGCTTGATAAGGTCAGCCGCAAAGGCATCGGTTTCGCGAGAAGCTGTACCATTACCAATGGCAATCAAATCCACATCAAACTGTTTGATCAATTTCGCTACAGATTGCATCGCTTGGTCATATTTCTTGTGTGGTGCATGAGGGTAAATGGTGTCGGTCGCCAGCACTTTACCAGTGGCATCAACCACTGCGACCTTACAACCCGTACGCAGACCTGGGTCAAGCCCCAGCGTGGCTTTCGGACCAGCAGGTGCTGCCATCAAAAGATCTTTTAGGTTGGTGGCAAACACATCAATGGCTTCGATCTCGGCGCGTTCTTTCATTGCGCTCATTAGTTCAGTTTCCATGTGCATAGCGACTTTAATGCGCCATGCCCAACTGATGGTCTGTTTGCGCCAGCTATCAGCGGGAGCGTTGTTGAGATGAATATTGTAGTGCTGGGCAATTAAGCTTTCACAGTATGACTCGCGGCTCGACTCTTCTTGACCGGGATCGGCATTCATTGTGAGGGTTAAGAAGCCTTCATTACGGCCACGTAGCATCGCTAAAGCACGGTGAGAGGGTACTTTGGCGATTTGCTCACGTTGCTCAAAGTAATCTTTGAATTTCTCGCCTTCTTGTTCTTTACCGGGAATCACTTTTGAAACCAGCTCAGCATTACGGGTGAGATATTGGCGTAGGGTTTCCAGAAGGTTTGCATCTTCAGCAATGCGCTCCATGATGATAGCGCGCGCGCCATCGAGAGCTGCCTTGGTATCTAGAATATTGTGCTCAGTATTAAAGAACTTAGCCGCTTCTTGCTCAGGATCGGTTTGTGGATTATTCCACAACGTGTCGGCTAATGGTTCCAACCCCGCTTCAATGGCTATTTGGCCTTTGGTGCGACGTTTAGGTTTATAAGGTAAATAGAGATCTTCTAGACGGGTTTTGCTGTCGGTTTCTAGAATCTCTTTTTCCAGCTCAGGGGTTAACTTACCTTGGTCTGAGATGGATTTAAGAATGGTTTGGCGACGATCATCGAGCTCTCTTAGATAGGAAAGACGGCTGTCCAAAGTACGCAATTGGGTGTCGTCTAGGCCACCCGTTACCTCTTTACGATAACGAGCAATGAAAGGAACCGTGTTGCCGTCGTCGATCAGTTGTACAGCAGCAATAACTTGCTCAGGGCGAACTTGTAGCTCTTGAGCAATCAATTTACAGATAGCTTGGCTCATCCGTGTAACTCTTTGATAGGGAATTCAAGTTGTATGTATGGGGCTTTTTAGCCTGTTTTTCTAGGGTTAAAAAGGGATTGAGGGGGAATTTGTGTTGAATAACTCAGATTTATCACCTCTTGCAAAGCTTTTACATTCAGTGGGGTTGTATTTGTCTCAACAATGAATAGCTGCGCCGTATTTATGAGACACCAAAACAAAAGTGAGTGTTATTTCAACAAGTTCGGAGTTATTCATCGTGAATATCAGTATAATGCGCCGCCTAGAAATGTGATTGCTACTTTTTTAACCAGAGATGCTCTCTATGGAAAATCTGGATTCGCCTATTACGACTTATTCACCACTTTCTCCAGTGCTGTTCAGACGACTCTTGATGTTTGCGATATTTTGTTTTGCGGCTATTTGGACAGTGGATGAAACCAGCGGCATTATCGTTCATTTTGATGCGTGGGCTTATCCTATCTGCATAGTGCTCTTCGGTGTGATTTATCTGCTGACCTATACCCAGTGGTTTAACCCTCAGTCATTGCACTTTATGGCTTATGTCGTTGTTTCTTCTTATCTTATCAGTACCAGTATTTGGCATCATCTCGGTGTTAATGGGCTGTTTTCTAATGCGGCTCAGTGGCTTGGCCTTAACTACGTCATTGCCTATCTGTTCTTAGAAGTGAAAAAAGCGGTGCCCACTACCATAGTGGTTTTTGTGTTGACCATCGTGGGGCACTTTATCGCTTTGCGTTCTCATTATTCTTTAGAGGACACGATGGGGGTGGTGATGAATATTGGCATTGCCCATCTTGCCTATGTTGTGCTGCTAGGGACGGCGTTGAAATTAAGGGTTGATAACAATAGCCATCAGGCGCGTGCTGTCGCACTAGAGTACTATATTCAGGTTGACCCACTGACTAACCTATTGAATAGAAGAGGTATTGAGCGCGCAATGCGTGATGTGCATGACGAAAAGAGTATCGATTCGAGCCGTTACGCTATTTTGATGCTTGATATTGACCACTTTAAACGGATTAATGATCAATATGGACATTCAGCGGGTGACCAAGTGCTGGTGGACTTTGCCCACACGTTAAAATCGCTGACGGCTGACCATGATGTCGTGGGGCGCTGGGGTGGCGAAGAATTTTTGGTGGTTACCCTCGATGCTCGTCCAGCGCAGGTATGGCAGCTTGCCGAACGTTTGCGACGTGCTATCAGTCGTTTGACTTGTCATGAAGGCAGCCAAATCACGACCAGTATTGGTATCTGTTACAGTGAAGAGGGAAGCTCCTTTGTTCAGCGGCTCGATATTGCTGACAATAACCTTTACTGCGCCAAACACGGTGGCCGTAACCAAGTGGTGTGCAGCCCACGTTTTGAAGAGTTATGCCTGACCTAACCACTAGAAAATTGAGACTAAAAGCGATAACGTCGCTCTATATTTCCAGTGAGCAGTGAGAGATGTCAGTGAAAACCAAACTGATCACCCGTGAGGGCTACAATAAACTCAAAGAAGAACACGATTACCTGTGGAATGAGCAGCGTCCTGAAGTCACCAAAATAGTGACTTGGGCGGCCAGTCTAGGAGATCGCTCTGAAAATGCAGATATGGCTTTAGAAGTATAAAAAACATACTAAATATACCTAATCAACTAATTAAACAGTACATATGAATAGTATGTATACTATTCATATGTACTATTTTCACTTAAACAAAACACAATTAACCACGGCCAAGGTACGACAGAATCGCTTGGTGATCACAGGCAGAAAATCCATAATTTAACTCGGAAATGGACAGAAACCGTTTAGAACAATCGCATTAAAGAGTTTCTGTCAGGTTAGGAAAAGTATGCTGATACATTGATCGGTTGTTATAGGCATTACACTTCAAAGTAGACGGCTATGGGATCAATGACGACTTCATTTTCTTGCTTTCCGGAAATAGAATGTTCAATGTTAGTTAAATGATCGACAAGGTTTAACAGTGCAGCCTTCATGTTTGAATAATCTTTACCTTTTTCATCTAATTCCATTTCATTACCTGAAAATGCTTGAGATATTATTCCGAAGATAACAACTTTCTTTTCAGTTTTTCGAGAATATTTTTTAACTAATATATCCTCACTCTCCCTCAGAAAATCACGTTTTAAACATGAAGTAAAAAGTGCCTCGCCGATAGGTTGCGTTATTTCAAATTGATCCGAAAAACCATATTTAGTTAATAAACTTAAGTTATCTAAAAACTTTTGATCTTGATAAAGGCTGCCAGCTTTAGCTAATTCTTTGAGGTTAGTTAGTTTCTTATACTCAGCTTCGAGTTGGGATCTTTTATTCCTATCTGGTGTTTGCTTCTTCAACAATGCAAGCTCGGAAGTTAGTTCGTTAATTCGGGAAAATGCTCCCATATGTGCTAGTGCTTCACCAATCGTATTAAACTCGGAAAATAACTCAGTTATTTTATTCACATCATTAAATGTTGACTTAGCTTTTGTTTTTATAAAAGAAAAGTCAGTAATGGATGCTTTAAGATCTTCTAAAGAAAGTGTTGCACTTGTTAGATCTAAAACCCGGCCTTGCTCCATTAGATGATTTTCAAATAATGTAAATGAGTAGTCATGAAAAAACTTTTTCTCAGTTGCCTTACTACTTGAAATAATTACATCAGCTAAAACCTTACCACTTCCTACTGGGCCTTTTTGAGTCTCACTTTCTTGATTATCTGAAGAGCTTTCATTTAAAACATATTCAGTTATCCCTTCAAATATTTGAGATGATAATGAATACATTTTATCTTCGTCTAAGTATATAAAATTCTTTATCATTTATTTTTATTCCTTGCCTTGTATTCTTCGTAAAATTTATTTCTTGTATTAATTATTGACCAGACAACAGTGGAAATACCAACAAAGACCATAACCAAAGTTAATGCAATTATAATTGTAGTAACCATTATACTGTTACCTCATTAGCTGCAATTTTCGAAATTCTATGGAATACAGAAAAACTAATTAAAAAAGAGACCACAGATAAACCTATAGTGCAAAATTTGATTGCTCCCATGTCTATCAAGTTTGGAATACTCTCACTTATCATTATCAATGAAAATAAAACGCTATAAAAAGCAATGAAGGCTATAGAGGTTCCATTTTGAATAGTTTTCCACGATTTTTCATCATCTGTTAGATGTTCAATTTCATTGATATTAGAAATATGTAAAATTAAACCAAAAGCAATAAAGTCTGCTGGCATTATTAAACTGACTACCCCAACCTCAGTGACACTCCAGACAAATATCCTTGATAGGATAGGAATCAGCCCCACTAGAACAGTGTAAATCAGCCATTTTACTTTTTTATTTTCCATATTCAATGCTACTCCATTCAAGGATGTTCCCTATCACGTATAATTCAATGGTGCATAAATACCAACATTGCAATAATTAAGTAACTTAAAACCAAGAATACTATATTTATCCATTGAAATGTCTTATCACTTTACTATCTGTGATGCTTAATAATACAATGTCATTTTCTTGTTTAGTAAAGAAAACCCTCCAGTTTTTATGTTTTAAAACATATATTGACTGTTTTTCACCGTCTATAATCTTTACGTTATGCATTTGCGAAGGACTATTATAATCCATGTTTTCTAATAAACTGAAAATTTCAGAAACTTGCGAATCTAGTTTATAACCACGTAACTCATCGGCAAATTTACTGGAAACCAAAACACTCATTTTTTATATCCTTCCAACTTTGATTTAAATTCATTCAACTCCATAGTATTTACTTCTTTGGGATTTTCTTTAATATTTAATACATATGCTTCAAGCTGAGCTTTTCTCATGTAAGCCTTACAATATTCATCATCAGAAAAAGCCAATATACTATTATCATACTCCATCAAATTAATATGTATCCATAACCAAATGATACTTAATATTATCAATATCCAAAAAGAATACGTCTTAAATGTTCTATTCCATTCAACAATCCCATTTGGTGTTATTTCTGTAGCAAATAAGCTAGAAAAAACTCCTATCACAATCGTGAGAAATAATGTCACAGCCAACCTAATCTTAGGCGATTTTAAGACACACTCCATATTTAAGCTAATCTCCTGTAATCTAACAGTGTCTTTATCATATTTTCAGAAAATATAGACGCGATAGCAGCAACATACTGTTCTATAGGTCTTATGATTCTTTCTACTCATAAATTGCAGAACATGTCTGCATAATCATAAGTGCTCAACTAGGCTCATAGTCTGCTATTAGTATATATAGGTCAAGAACTGACTTAAGAAAGTGGTCTGGAATTGAGTTCTGGATGATTTTGGGGCATTTTCGTGCCAGCTAAGATTAAGCTTACACGTTGATGGACAAAAGCCGTTTGCTTAGGATTGCTTGAGTTTGGGTAAGGTAAAATACGTGAGTTTGATACTCAAATGGAGCTACGGTCAAATCTGGTGTAAACCGACCTTTTCTTTATGATGATTCGCTTTCTCTGGCTTTCGCTACTTTGTCCATAATCACCAAAGTAACAACGCCCAGCTGCAAGATATTGTTAATAACTGACATCATCATAAGCTTGAAGGCGAATCCTACAGCTTGGGACGTAAAAACAAACAGGCTGCACCCGAAAGTAACGAATAAACAAACAAATGATACTTTGAACAAAGTAAAGAATATTTCCGAATAACCGTCCTGAATCCAACGTTTGAAAAAGCGATACTTCTGAAGCGAGAACAGGAATGCGGCTATCGCAGCAAGAAACCCCATCATTGTAAAACTGAAACCAGCAACGACTGTTGCTAGGGTTCTTACTTCTTTAAAGCCGACTGACCAATCAGCATAATGCTTGATTACAAGGTATGCGAAACCAATAGCTACACCAATTAACGGTGTTAGCCATATCAGCTTCTTAACGCTTGCAATCTCTGTATTGGTCATGACATTAAGCCTTTTCTGTATCCTCTAGAGGAACCACGTTATCATCGTTGTCAGCTTCTTTTGAGATATCAACTTTACTAACTTTTGTGGCGAACGGTTTTACCTCTTTATATTGCTCAAGTAAAGGAACGCTTTTCTCTTTGAGGCGATTGTTTGATACATAGGCATCAAACAAAGGCAATAGCTGCTTGTTTTCATCGAACTTTTCACAAATCTGGTCAGGTAGTTTTCTACGCTTCGCTTTCGGATTCAGGGAATCTGTGAGGTTATTTTCATTATCTAACCAGTGATCCATCAGTTGCCCTTTAAACTCATCATGCTTGGCTTTTGCCCCAATCTGCACTATGCCGTCAGTGTTGTTACTCTTACCTGTTGTGTCGTGTCTGTGAACAATATTGTGGAATACGTCGCGCATGTTAGAACCAGACGGTTCTATAGTAATGCGCAAGTTCCCCAATCCTGCTGATTCTGAACCAGTCAGTTTCTTACATAGGTATTTGCTAATATCCCTATCTGCAGCAACATCAATATAGATGCTATTCACTACTTCCATTTCCAGTAGGTCTTTTTTGCTACTAATCGTAGTTAGTGCGCCCAAAGTCACTTCATACTTATTTAGACCAACCTTCTTGAACATCTCATTAATGTAGTCTGCTAAATCATCAAACCTTGGGCAACTCATCCCACTTGCACAAGCAATCACCTGTCGTTCAGTGCAGATATACACGTATGAAGCAAAAGCGACCTTTTCATTAGCGGCAAGATTCTCTGAGATCTCACTAACGGTAATATCTTGCTCGTTCACTCGCTTAATGATGTCATCATCGCTAGTACGCACAAAATAGTACAGGTTCTTTTGAGCTGCGATCTTGGTTAAGTACAGCTTTTCATCACCACGTTTGAAGCTGTTTTTTAGTTCAATGTTATTTGAGCTAACAAATGCGTCAATAATCGGTTTGATGTTGTAGAGAAAGGCTTCTTGAGAATCAAACTCACGCAAATAGTAGCCAAAATAACGAAGCTTCATCGGTATTCCCTTTTGTGCTGTGTATACGAGTGTCTAGATTAATATACCTCATTGCAATATAAAACTGAATGATATTAGCTAAGTTTCATTTCATGACAGGTATGTAATCCCGTTCTGCATAAGATCAGGTATTGGATAATTACATTAACAATATGTGAGTGACTTCCGGCTCTGCATGATAATGGGGCAAAAACGTTTCAGCCAGAGCTGGCTGAAACGAAAGTGGACAGAAACGCGTTTGTCATTTTAGTTATTTCGCAAAAATCGTATAAGCTAGCGTATGGCAAACCTTGAGGAACAGAATAAAATACTTGAGCGCAAGGCTACAGAAAAAAAGTAGCTTTGTGATATCATGTACGTATGAATTAACCGATAAAGTTGCTGAAAGTGCAATGGGACTAGAGATTGACATTAAATCATTTGTTTTAAACTATTTACTGGAAAAACAAATGGTTACACCTGACAGTTTGGTCATTAACGAGTTTACATACGGCACTTTTTCAAGACGTGTTGATTTAGCTTTTATTAAGAATAATGAGATTTATGGTATTGAAATTAAGAGTGAATTTGACACTTTGAATCGCCTTAATGGTCAAGTAAAAGAATATCTAAAAGTGTTCGATAAAGTCATTGTGGTCGTAGCTACAAAACACTTGGCTCACGCCTTGGAGCTTTTACCTGAGTCTGTTGCTCTATGGGAGTTCAATGGGGGAAGGTTGAAGGTTGTACGTCGAGGTAAAAAGGTAAAAATAAAAGATAAATCGATCTTTATAGACCTTATGAGAGTTACTGATTTAATTAAAGTTTCTAATGGCTTTGGTTTGCTCTATGAGACAAAAAGCAGGCACGAACTGTCAAAGGTTGTTTCTAATCTACCTACAACTAAATTGAGAGAGGCTGCATTTAAAGCACTTTTCCGTCGTTACTCTGATGGGGTAAGTCTGTTTTTCAACAATGTGAAACACAGAAAAGTTAAAAATAGTGATTTATCAACCTTATCTCTCAACCCAAAAGAGCCCACTAGTCGAGATTTATCTGACATTCTTGAAGACTTAAACAAGAATCTATTTGAATTGCCTCTAAGCTAGTCCTAGCTAATTCCATAGTTACAACTAGTCTTCCCAATCCTCCTCAGTATCAAGTGCGTCAAAGTTAGACAAGTAATGCAGTTGTTGGTACAGGTGAATATTAATCCTAACAGCAGTAGCTCTATTTGCAGAAGTTATACAGTACTCATCGCGAAACTCTACAGTTTTTTCAATCATTTGCACTCCCCACAATCGTAGACTCGGATTCCAGTAATCACTTTCTACAATTTCTGTGGCAGCCTCTTTGTAAAGAGTGTGCTTTTCTAGTTCTGTTACATTATTGGAGTCTTGAAACTCTTTCCGTACATATCGCCAATCGTTTCTAAGAGGGTAATCTATTCTTGCTGGCGGAATACCTCCACCGCCATTAGTTTTGTTTGCTCTGGCACTCCCTCGGTCAGAGTAAATAACCCTAACTCCTTCACATAAGTTACAAACTGCCGTGTGTAACTGCCTTTCGTAGATCGGTAACTCACCTCTATATGAACCACTAAAGCTTGAGGGAAACGAGGATGCAGAGGTTGCGAATATCGCATGTGGAAGCAACTTGCTGAGCCTAGAAACCAACATTCCATATTGTTCGCTCTGAAGAACATCACTGCGCATGATATCTTCAAAATCCAGCAAAATTAGTAAATCCTTAACTTTATTTTCGATAAGGGATCTGAGAATGGTGTTAATTCTATCTGTGGGATCTTTTTTAATTTTTAGACGTACAACCAACCCACGAGCTAAATCCGTTAGTGATTTAATTTGTTTGCCTATTTGTTCAACATCATGGGTCTGTAAAGTGGGGATGACAACATCATCTAACTCTGTAATGTAATGAACCCAGTTTTCATAACCATTTGTCGGATCAAGTAGTTCATGCACTTCTTTGAATACTGGTCTTTGACTATCAGGATCAGCTAAGTATTTTTTATTATTAAAGACAAAATCGCTGTCAATATCAGCAATCCATGGGCGTGACCCTATAGACACTCCAATTCTAGAAATTGTTTTATCAAGAGTTTTAGAACTAACCCAGCCTTTTAGTGGAAATATCGGCAATAAGAGATTCTTATCTTTATCTGGTAACTTCTCAAGTGCACTCATTTCTGCTGTGCTAATAGCTAGTATAGGAAGGTAATTATACGCTTTATCTATCATTAGATTCTTACTCAACACCAAGTCTGATCTTTAATGCAATCTTCGATACTTCTAAACTGTCGGCAACAACTTCATAAAGTCGTTCACCTTTATACTCTTTGGAATTCTCGTCCATGAGAGCCTGTACAATTTTCATGGGCATTAGAATATCAGCAGCTAGTGCATCTGCTTCGCGTTCAATTTGGTTTGATAAATGGGATCGGTATAAGGGTGTATCTTGAATACCATCACTTAGATACTTACGATGGAGAAGGAAGTGAGCTATTTCATGGGCTATTGTATAACGTTGTCTTGCCTTTACATCATGGCTGTTTACACGAACCGTTACAATTCCATCTACTTCTTTAATTTCGCCAGCTAAGTTTCCTTCTAGTGTTGCTTTCTTTAATATTATGCCAAAGCTTTTCGCTAACTTACCAACTGCAATGGGGTAACTACCATGGGAATCCAAAATTACTTTTCTTTGGCTTTCTGTAATTCTCTTCCACTCTAATGACTTTGTCATGTGTTTTACCTTCTATCTTTTGTCACCATCGAAGTTTTCATCGCTTTCAGTGCCATCAAACTCTGACTCGTCAAAATCTAACTCACTAAGTAGTTCTTCTGTACGCTTCTTCTCGCTGTTGTTCGGGTCATTTCGCAGAATCATATCTACAGCATCCTGCAAGGTATTTTGCAACTTTCCGTCATTTATCAGTTTTTCAAGTTCACTCTTTGCTACACCATTAATCATTTCTTCCATTGTTTGTTTTGCCACAGATTGGGCTTCTTTAGATGCGCTAGTTTTTGTCAGCTCTTTAATCTCTCTATACCCCCAGAAAGCAAGACCTGCAATCACCAAACCAACAATAGTTAGTAATACTGCTACGCACGTAATAGCAACAGCTGCCATATCTGCGTAAGTAAAGTAGTCGTCTTTGTCTGACATCGAATTCAGAGATGACTCAATAGATTCCAATCGGAGTTCTAATCGAGTTTCTTCCTTGGGTTGGGCTTTCTCTGAGGTGACTGCTCCCAAAGACTTTTCTAGTGACTCTACCCTAACTTTCGGGGCATATTTTTCTTCATTGCTTTGCTGCTTATCGATTAGCTGCTTAATTGATTTTTCCTGTTTACTTAAAGTTGCTTTGATCTCGGCTAATTCACTTACTGCGATAGATACTGAACTATTTTGATAGGTATCTATCTCTGGCTTTGGTTCGCTAGCGTTTGAAGATACAGAGAATACTGCAATGAATAGCCCCCAAAAGGCTGCTGCTCGTGCTAATTTGAGTTGTTTATCGTTAATTGACAAAGTCCAGTCACTCTAAGCCGTTATTTGATAAGGTTGCTCAGCATATAATGTACTACCGAATTGAGAGGATGCTTGTTGAGCAATTCCAATTGTTGCACTTTTACAAATCAATAAGATGTAATCAATTGCTAAATCTATGATGTGTGAGTCGTTCATATCTATACAAGGTACGATTCTCAACAATACTTAGGTTTGTCAGAGGGCAATTGATACGCACTGTTATAAATAATGTACTTAGGCGGATAGGTGTCCTGCAATGACCCCGACTCCTGTAGCCCATATACTTTCAAAAACCGAGCTTAAAAAAATACGAGTACGAGCTTTTAATGTTTTATCCATAGACACCTCCTTGATGCTGTCTTGATCCGATGGAACCAATCTAATACTTACGTAACGCAACACAAACAACAAAAGGGCTACAGAGCCAACAATCATCATGAGGCTTGTCAGGCCCCCACCTATTACCCCTATCGGCCTAAGTACATTAGCTTTAATTACATAATGTGTAATATGAACGGTTGCTGAGCAACCAGTAAACCCAAAACAATCTTACATACTCAATCAAGGGCATATTGGTTTATTATAAAAATTTAGTCAAACCTACATCATCAGGACTGTGATAAGCATTAACTCTAAATTGAATAGGGGCAGCTTCGCGCTAGGCGAAGTCAACTTGGCTAAGAGAAAATCAAAGAAACAATGCCGTAACTCTTGGTATGAGCCTGCTCTGGCTGCTTTATAAGTTGCTAGGTGCCAATCGGTGCCTTCGTGAAGGCTTGAGCCTAGTGCGGTGAAAGTTGCACGCTGGGTTCTTGGAGGGGCGACACCTGGTAACAGGTGTCGTCTACTCGACAAAGACTTGGTATCTAATGGCTTGCACATTTACCCATGGCTCTAAATAGGTTGTCTCAATTAACCTAATTGGAGCTATAGGTTAAAAAAATACAATAAAATTAACCTATCGCAGTAAGGTAGTTAACTAGCTAGCTCATTTTGGAACAAATACGTTTCAGCCAGAGCAGACTGAAACGAAAGTGGCTAAGACCGATATGGAGCATATCAATCAAAATATAATGTGTTGAATTTTATATAAATATGTATTTTTTAAAGAAATGCAGCGATTACACGCTCTCTGAAATTCCCTAAGTTCAACTGCCCAGAAGAAGCTGAGTATACTGATATGGTTGACTGTTTTTCCGAACGTTCTTTATCCCAACTAAGCTGTATCTTCCCAATATCAGTTTTTATCTTTTGTTGACCACTACAGACCGCCATGGCGTACCGGATAATGACAATGTAAACGCAGTAATTCCTTGAATCTTTCTCAGAATCTGTTTTCCCCATACATTGGCATTGTCAACTTCATCACCTGAGCAGTGATGAATTTCATCAAACACGACCAGTACACGGTGTTTTTTCATCGTTTCCCAAAAGCTTTTTCTAAGGTATTTCATACTTTGATAAGTAAACGATCCACCTATTGAACCTAGCCATCCGGTAAAAGAGCATCCCAATCGCCATGAAAAGGTATTTTTGATACCTTCAGCGATCGTTAGTGATGGAGAAAAACAGAGAACTAAGTCTATTTTGTCTAGGTCATACAATCTTTTGGCTATTTCTGCTGCCGTTACCGTTTTCCCAGCCCCAGGAGTAACCTGAACCTGAAAATGTGAATGTCCCGCGAGATACTTTTCTAAAGCCAATTCAACACAATCTTTTTGCCATAGCCTTAACATTTTATGTCCACATAAGTACTAAGCTTTAGGGCCTGATTAAGCACATTAATCTTGGCAAGATATCTGACAGATTTTTCTCTAGTTTCTTCTGAAAGTCTTAATAGTGATGATTTCTGGGATGGTAACCTTTCAGACAATAGTTGAAATTCCTCAATCTCGGCTAAAGCTATCGCTAATTCAGCTTCATATTTTCGTCTTTCCCAAACGAGTTCATCGAGACTAAGAGTCTTATTATGACTTTTTTCTACTGCTTCTATCTTTTGTGACTTTCGTCTTTTAGGTTTAAATTTAGTCGTTTTGAACAGTTCTGATTTGTGATAGGTTTTTTTGCGTCCTTGACCTTTGGTCTGAAGCAATCCTTTTTGCTCTAACTGTAGTAGATGACGGTAAAGAAATTTACGCGCTTCTACGACGTCTTTGAACTCTCCTGTTATTTCTAATAGTTCATCCCGTAAATAGGGCACTGTAAACCCATCAAGTCCCTTTTCTATGAGTAGGGTATAGATATATTCATTAAGTAGTGTTTTATTCATCATAAGGGTTCAAATTCAAAGCAAAATGCGGATTATAGTCCGTGGTTATATGATCCGCAATAAAGGATAGTCTTTCATTTTGAGAACCTGTAAAAATGAAAGACTTAGCAATCAAATTCGGCGCAAACTTACGAGCAATGCGTAAAGACAAAGGTCTATCCCAAGATAAGCTTGCTAATTCAGCAGACATCGACCGAAGTTATGTCGGTCGAATAGAAAGAGGGGAGGTCAATATTACACTGGAAAAAGCGTACCAGTTGGCAAGTATTCTTGGTTGCGATGTGCGTGATTTGTTGCCGTAATAGCAATAAACAGCTCTATTTCAGCACTTTGGATTGTATTCGAGATTAACCAATCAAGTTTATTTTTCGTATGTAATTGAGTTGATAAACCATTCTTTATCCCCATCAGGAGTCTGAACGGTAAACTCGTCATCAACTTCTTTCTTCAAGAGCGCTCGCGCCATTGGGGAATCAATAGATATATAATTTTTAGCGCCCCCATAGATTTCTTCTGGACCAACAATACGAAATTTCATCACATCACCGGATTCATTTTCAATTTCGACCCAGGCTCCGAAAAACACTTTACCTTCTTGTTGAGGAGAGTAATCAACAACGGTTACTTCAGGTAAAAACTTTCTTAGAAACCGGACTCGCCTATCTATCTGGCGAAGTAAACGCTTATTGAAGGTGTAATCAGCATTCTCAGAGCGGTCACCTAAGCTTGCAGCCCAAGTTACAATTTTAGTAATTTCAGGTCGTTTTTCATTCCATAAGTGGTCATGTTCAGCTTTCAGTTTGTTGTAACCTTCTCTGGTGATTAGTTTTGTTTTCACTTCTACAGTCCAAGTTATCTATAAGTTTTTTAGCGCCTTTTTGATTGCATCGATGGTTGCAACACGGAAAAAAGACTTTTGAGTATCACTCGAAACTATACTGCCATTTTTTCCAACCTCCAATTGATGTCTACGTAAAAACTCACTAGAAATGAGGTACTCCAATGCGCTTCTTTCCAGCTCAGTGAGCTTAATCGACGCAACAGAGACATCGACGTTATCGAACACTTCAATGACCTGGTTGATTGGCACTATTTCATTAAGTAGTCGTTCTGCTTCTTTTTTTTGCGCATAGAGAATGTTGGCTTGAAGTTTAACTACTGGGTCTTCTAATTCATCTATCCAAGCGTGCATCTTACCTTTTGAGGTGTTTCGTGCTGGCTTTGGTTGGTCTTTTGTTGAAGAGTTGAAGCTTTCAATTAAGGTTCGGTACGATTCACCGGTTTTGTTTCGGATACTTTGTGCCGCAGGAACTCCTCGCCCTTTTCCAAGGCGGGCTATCGTGGAATAGCTAAAGTCATTCAATCCACGTTCTTGTTGTTCCTTGCATATGGTGAACACTGCCTCTAGTGAGTTTTGTACTCGAGGTGAGGCTTTCTTTTTTAGTTGATTCAGAACTTGATCAGGAGTAATTGTTGACATGCTAACCGATCCTTTTTAGTGGTTTCGACTTCTCAAACAATTCTCGAATAGTCTTTTCATCAAAATTGTTATCTATCGATAGGTCCTTTAAAGTCAAACTCCCATCCATAAGACGGTCGACGTTCTCCCAGCCTTTCAACCTTGCCAGCATCAACTCTGTTAACTGGTTCCCCACTAAGAGTTGCTCTGCTTCTGACAGTAAAAAAAGTTGCGGCTGAATACCGTTTTCGACCATCATTTTGTCGATCATTTGGGAGCGTCTTGTTACCGCTAAGTCGTCGCTACAGCTGTGGTACAGCTCTGCATTCGAACACACTTCTGATAGTTGATGAAAATTGCTTACTTCATCCAACTCTACACCTAATGTGAATTCATGCGGAACAATAAGCTGATAGTGATTCTCCGTGTTTTCTTTAGGGTTACGCATAAGAGTTTGACAATTATGTATATGTCGGTGAATTGCGTTCATGTCTGAAAGGTACAAATCTAGCTTCTTCGCTCGTGTTTCAATTGCCGAGTTCAAGTGCATACGTTGTCCAACTAACTTACGTCTATCAGACTCCAGAGCAGACTTCTCTGAGCTATCCGCTTTTATTTTGTAAAGTTGGTGATCAATGACATCTATCTTTTCTGCAATATTATCAATCTCCTGCTCAAGAGAAGTGTAACGTATAGATTGCGTGTTTACGGCTAGGCTTATCTCATTGAATATGGCAGTAAGTCCAACCAAAAAAGCAGGGCCGGTAATAAAAAATCGACACTGAAAACAGTTCTGCTCACCCAAATAACCTGCTGGTACAGAGTGATATATGTTGGCTTTGGTAGCTACAGGAATGCCCCCCTCTGAACAAAAAGCACCTCCTACAGGGCAGATACCAAAGTCTTTCCATAAATAGCTAGAGGCCGGGCGAGCATTGTCGAGTGAACTTAGTAGATCCAAAGATGAACCTACTAACTGTGATTTAACTTCTTCAATTCTCTGCTGTTCCACAAAGGATTTGAGCGTTTGCGTTGCTTTGCTCATCGCCTCCTTTTCACCCAACTCCATTTTCTCTCGTAAGTTGCTGCCTGTTTTATCGCTCTTGGTATAGTAGATGGTCATTATGATGCTGGAATGGCCGACCAATTTCATTATGACTTCCAAAGGAATGCCGAACTCATACGCGTAAGCATTGATCAAACTGACGCGCATTGAGTGTGGAGTGTAAGGGGATTTAAAGCGTGAAAGTGGTATCGTTTGACTATTTTCCAATTCTTTCATCGATTGATTGTATTTTAATCCTTTGTAGGTAGCCGTTGTAATATCATTCTTGGCAGAAAAATATAGTGCAGCAGCAAGCCGTGTCGCTAGTCTGCCACTAAATGTGCCTGGCTCTTTTTCTAGATAGTCGCGGAATAAAAAGCAATTCGCCCCTTTTTGCTTACGCTGAACTTCGTTTAGATTGGTGCGCTCACAATCAAGCCATTTCGTTGGCTCCTTTAGTGGATTATATTTCTGTTGCCACTTTCTAAGCTTTACCAACCAATATGCCAGTTCTATGGGCATGAAGGGAATAGTGTAGCCTGAACCATCAAACTTAGTTTTGTTGGATGTATAATGGACACCGAACTCTCCTTGCCCTGACTTACTCACCATGCTCTGACGATTGGTTAGGCCAGCTAACATAGTCCTATTTTTCTTCCAAACGACTTTATTGTTCTTAAAGTCGGCGAGTTCTTGATCTGCCTCCCCAGAGTCGCAATAGACGATTTGCATCCCTCTTGCAGGGAGTTGCATGAGTGAGTACGTATAGGTCCAGTATGTTGGAAACCAAAGATAGGTTTTCCCATTTTCAACTTTGAAAACGCAATCAGGGTCGTTTTTATCTAGGAGAGAGCTATCGTTGATCTGCACCCAGTCTGATGAAAAAGGATGCAAATGAGCTAAATCCCAATAATTTAGCTTTTTCTCTACGGAGTCTAATGGAAATATCCACTCTCGCCCTGCTTTTACATATTGATAAGGCAGAGCCATCTTATCTGTTTCATTGACAACTTGAGGCGCAGTTTCTCCATTAAAATTAATGTGACTAAATGGGTTTTTGGCGTCCTTGATGTGAGTAATTTCTCCGGTCTCTGTGTCTTCCAAAATAAGATAACTAGAGATAATCCAATCTAAGAACTCATTGATTGAAAACGCCCATTTTTTTCTTCGTGTCACTGGAACTTGTTCAAACAGATTCAGCATTGGTTGAATGTTTGTCGAGCCACGTGTGAGAAACTCCAACGGGGATGTTTCAAAACCATTTGGCTCAATGTATTCACGAACAAATTCACATAAGTCTTTCGCTTTGGTATCTCCGCCACGTGCAGACTTGAGAAACTCTTTTATCGTCGCCGCCCACAAAGACCATTCATCAGTAAAGTATTTCACTTGATACGGTCGTTTAACTCCCCAGAAGTCAAAGGTGTTAGTCCAACCCTTTCCTTGATAATTCTCTTCTGGTTTTGCTGGCATTCTAGGATCATTGGATTCAGCTCGAAGTTTCGCATACTCTGCAAGGCTGCAAACTCCTTTGCTTTGAACCAAAGCTGCTAGTTCGTCATATCCATAAAGCCTTGGTATATCGAGAGCGTCATACCAATTGCTCCAGTCAGGTATTCTTTTTTCAGGCTTGGAGGGTAATTGAGGATAGTTCTTTTGTGTAACTCTGTATTGAGATGAGTCTTTGATTCTTAGAATCGCACATGCTGTTTTGAACTGTTTTAGATTAGATATATCTCTGGGCAATAAGAAGTGAATCCAATCAACCCAGTCAGCGGCATAAACCTGACTTGGATTTGCGGGAAGACGTTCATCTTCTTTGTAACGCTGCTTATATTCATGGGACGATTGAATGCCCAATCCTATCGCTGCTTCGCTTGCCTCTGCGTATGTCGAATAGAGAGACCGCTGCGCTTTATCCAGAAAACTAAACCAATCAACCCAGTCAGCGGCATAAATTTGATTTGGATTTGCGGGAAGACATTCATCTTCTTTGTAACGCTGCTTATATTCTGGCGACGATTGAATACCCAGCCCTATTGCTGCTTCGCTGGCCTCTGCGTATGTCGAATAGAAAGACCGCTTATCTTTATCCAGAAAACTAAACCAATCAACCCAGTCAGCAGCATAAACCTGATTTGGACTCGCGGGAAGACGCTCATCTTCTTTGTAACGCTGCTTATATTCTAGTAACGATTGAATGCCCAATCCTATCGCAGCTTCGCTGGCCTCTGCGTATGTCGAATATAAAGACCGCTTCGCTTTATCCAGAAAACTAAACCAATCAACCCAGTCAGCGGCATAAAGCGTATTTGGACTCGCGGGAAGACGCTCATCTTCTTTGTAACGCTGCTTATATTCTAGGAACGATTGAATGCCCAATCCTATCGCAGCTTCGCTGGCCTCTGCGTATGTCGAATATAAAGACCGCTTCGCTTTATCCAGAAAACTAAACCAATCAACCCAGTCAGCGGCATAAAGCATATTTGGACTCGCGGGAAGACGCTCATCTTTTTTGTAATACTGCTGATATTCTGGCGCTGATTGAATGCCCAATCCTATCGCGGCTTCGCTGGCCTCTGCGTATGTCGAATAGAAAGACCGCTTCGCTTTATCCAGAAAACTAAACCAATCAACCCAGTTAGCGGCATAAAGCGTATTTGGATTCGCGGGAAGACGCTCATCTTTTTTGTAATACTGCTGATATTCTGGCGCCGATTGAATGCCCAATCCTATCGCGGCTTCGCTGGCCTCTGCGTATGTCGAATATAAAGACCGCTTCGCTTTATCCAGAAAACTAAACCAATCAACCCAGTCAGCGGCATAAAGCGTATTTGGATTCGCGGGAAGATGCTCATCTTCTTTGTAACGCTGCTTATATTCTTGTGCCGATTGAATGCCCAATCTTATCGCCGCTTTACTTGCTTGGTTTATAGTTGCGTAAAACTTTTTCATTAGTGAGTGTCTCTCATTTGACGACGAACCTCATCGTCAGAAGGTTTCAAATAAACCAAGCAACTCTCAGGGCTTTTATGGTGCATCGCTTTTTGAATCTCTAGCTGAGAAAAACCTCCTTGGCTTAATCTATAGCCGTAGGAATGGCGATGAGCGTGTGGGGTTGTCCCTAATGACTTGGATGGTTCTAGTCCAATTCGACGAACGGCTCTATTATGCTTCTGATAGAAATTTTTTTTACTCTCTGGATTTCCTTTTGAGTTAACAAAAAGGAACGGAGATTCTGAAGAGGGTTTAGTCGCAAGGTACTTTTGTAGTACCAGAGTAAATTCAACAGCTTTACTAGCTGGATAAAACATCACATCAAAGGATAGGTTGCGATTTGTAAGCAAAGGTCCTTTCCAGCCAGCATATAGTCTATGGCTTCTCGAATACTCATTCCTTGGATTTAGTCGGTATTTGGTAGCCAAGTATTCATTTCGTTTACAGAAACGTTCATCTGGCGACTGTCCATCACTAGGATGAAAAACCGATATGAGAGCTGAGCCTGATTTCTGGTCTAGATGCACATCATGGACATATATATGAAAACACTCCGACAATCTCAACCCACCGAAATGCATCAACATTACAATCAACTGGCTAGCATAATCCGGTTCTCCTGACGGAAAAACAAAACCATGTAGCAGTAAGTCTTCAATTCGGTTTTCTGGAAAGCGATATACTGCTTCGATATCGACTAGGTGCCTCTCAGGCCCTCGAATCATTCTAACAACTGAGAATTGCTGTCGGGATGGATTAGCTAAATGATTCAGAAAGCTACGACTGTGCCTCCTGTAGTAAGCACACCATTGCAAACGCTCTTCTGCATGAGTTGCTTTCCTTAAGGGATTTAGCTTGGGCAAGTCAGTTCCATAAACTGTATCGAGGTAGTCGCAATAATCCGTAATATGGTGAAGAAGAACATTTACGTCTTCATTTCTGCGAGTCGACCAGAACAACCCAGAGCTGTCTTGCCCATCTTGAATTGTTCCAAACTGTAATGCTTCAACAAACGCTCTGAGCAACTCTGTAGCTGATGAGAAGTTTGATACTTGGCGCTCTATAAACTTTAAAAGAAGCTCTACCGCAAAGGTATTTCTCTCCATCCAAGATGGTGATTTACCTCGGTTAGAATATAAGTACCTCAAATGAGAAATCAGCAAGCCACTCTTAGTGAAGATGGCAGGAAGGTTATGTGATAAAGACGCCGCACTAGCCTTATAAGAAACTCTTCTTTTAAGTGTATAAGCCATTCTTACTCACTTGATTTCGGTGACGTTGAATCGTTGGTGTCGCGATCAGTCTTGCCTGAAAGATTTTTGTACTCCTTCGCCGTCTTAATCTTCAACTTTCTTGCAGCTTCACATGCTTCTTGATAGCTAGGATAGAATTTTGATTTTGACATACTAACTCCTATAACTAAGTGACATTACCTTCATAAAAATTAAGGATTCCTTAATATACTTATTAGTATATAGTTGATGGTTCTCACTAATTCAAATGACTGAACTTTGAAATCAGAACTGTCTATATCAGATATTTAAAAGTAGTATTGCACCTATTAGTACGGTCTTAAGAGTAGAACTAATATCAATACAATAAGCGCTTACTACGTCAAATTGATCGCCGTGTACGCTTCTTACGTAAATTTCTCCCTGAAGTTCAAGTGGTCGATTATTCACCACAGCAAGATGGCAAAGTCTTTTTTGGCGCGTGGGTCGAAATTGAAAACGAAGAAGGGGAAACCAAGCGTTTTCGGATTGTTGGACCAGAAGAGATCTATGGTGAAGTAAAAAACTATATCTCTATCGACTCGCCGATGGCGCGTGCGTTGCTAAAACGCGAAGTGGATGATGAAGTCGAAGTCGAAACCCCTTCAGGCAAGAAAGTATGGTTCATCAACAAAATTGAGTATCAAAAAGCAGGATAAGGTTGCCAAGCTTGGCTTGTAAAAGTGAAGTTTGTTGCAAAGGAAACAATCATTAACAATTGTTTTATACGAAGTCTCGATCACAGTGTTACATTTGTGAGCCAAGTATAACAGGGTAAAGTCGATAGTCGGTGAGGGCTTTCATGCAAGAAAATCATAAAATTCTGGTTGTTGATGATGATGCACGCCTAAGAGCTTTGTTGGAACGTTATCTCTCTGAGCAAGGTTTTCAGGTACGTAGCGTGGCAAATGGTGAGCAGATGGATCGTCTGTTGACCCGTGAAACCTTTCATCTCATGGTGTTGGACTTAATGCTACCGGGCGAAGACGGTTTGTCTATTTGTCGTCGTCTACGCAACGCCAATAACACATTGCCAATTCTGATGTTGACGGCAAAAGGCGACGAGATTGATCGCATTGTGGGGTTAGAAGTCGGCGCGGACGATTACCTACCTAAACCATTTAACCCTCGCGAATTGCTCGCGCGTATTAAAGCGGTACTGCGTCGCCAAGTGGTTGAAGCGCCGGGAGCACCGAGTGCTGAAGAGTCTGTGGTTGAGTTCGGCGAGTTTCGCTTAAACCTAGGTACACGAGAAATGTTCCGTGGTAATGAAGCCATGCCACTGACCTCGGGTGAATTTGCTGTATTAAAGGCACTAGTGCTCAATGCCCGTGAACCGTTATCCCGTGATAAGTTAATGAATATGGCCCGTGGTCGTGAGTACTCAGCGATGGAACGTTCTATCGATGTGCAAATTTCACGTCTACGCAGAATGCTGGAAGTTGACCCAAGTAAACCGCGATATATTCAGACGGTTTGGGGACTCGGTTATGTCTTTGTCCCAGATGGTAAGCTAAGCTAATGATAATGAAGGTGCCTTAGGGCACCTTTTTCTTCTCCACTCTCTTTTTAAGATACGACCTACAAAGGTGTCTTATGCGTTTGCGTGTCCGTAGTTCTTTTACTCAATCCATTTTATTGTTTTTAACGTTACTGATCGCCAGCCAAGTCTATTCCTACTATGCCGTCTTCAATTACGCTTTGATGCCCAGCTTGCAGCAGTTTAATAAAATCCTTGGGCATGAAATCAACCTCATGCTCGATGTGTCGGTGAAGAATAACCATCTTGCTTTAGATGCTCCGCAGCGTCAGCGCGTTTTGGAGCAATTAGGGGTGACGGTTCATAGTGAAAATAGCCCAGAGGCAAAAGAGTATCGCCATGGTGTGAGCATCGATTTGATGAGCGAAGAGATGAGCGAAGACCTTGGCTCTCCAACCGATGTACGAATGGCGCTTGGCAAAGAAAGTTATGTGCTGTGGATTAAGATTGAAAACCTACCAGGACAGTTGATTCGTATTCCTCTTTCTGAGTTGCAAGAGGATGATTTTGCTCCGCTATTTCGCAACAGTTTGATCATGGCGTTTCTCATCGTGTTAGGCGGTTGGCTATTTATTCGTTTGCAAAACCGACCTTTGATCGCCTTGGAAAAAGCCGCTAAAGCCGTTGGTAAAGGTGAATATCCTGAGCCATTACCCGAGAAAGGAGCTTTGGAAATACGCTCAGTAACTCGCGCTTTTAACCAAATGGCCAAAGGTATCCAAGCGTTGGAGGAGGATCGCGCTTTGTTGATGGCAGGGATCAGTCATGATTTACGTACACCGCTGACTCGCATCCGCTTAGCTACGGAAATGATGTCACCAGAGGACTCTTATCTCGCCGAAGGCATCATTTCAGACACCGAAGAGTGTAACGAGATTATTAGTCAATTCATGGATTACCTAAAACCAGTCGACACTGAGACCTTTGTCGCTGTAGACATGAACATCATTGCCGAAGAGGTGGTGATGGCAGAAAACCTGATGGAAGGTAAAGAGCTGGATTGTCAGTTGCATCCCGATGCTAAGCCAGCCAAAGGTAACCCTATTGCGATTAAACGCGCGTTGACTAACTTGGTCGTGAATGCTTGTCGCTACGGTAATGGGTGGGTAAAAGTGTCATCGGGCATGAGTGCGGATAGACGCATGGTATGGATGAGCGTGGAAGATAATGGTCCGGGGATTCCACCGGATCAAGTGAACAAACTCTTTGAACCGTTTACTCGTGGAGACCAAGCTCGTGGTAGTGAAGGGACGGGATTGGGCTTAGCGATTGTTCGACGTATTGTCAGTCAGCATCACGGTATTGTTGCGGTGAATAACCGCAGCGAAGGTGGTTTACGCGTGCAAATCAGTTTTCCAGTGGTATCAAAAAAGGGGCTATAAAGCCCCTTTGTTCGACATTGCTCTCTACGAGTCTTATGCTTCTTGCTCTTCTTCTTCATCCATATGAATAGGAAGAATCAGGTTCAACACGATGGCAGTGATACCGCCAGCCGCAATACCGGTTGAGAAAATATTCTTAATGAATTCAGGCATGAATTGCAGAATTTCTGGTTTTTGTGCCACACCCAACCCCATCGAGAATGAGAGCGCCATGATCAGAATCGCGCGGCGGTCTAGCTCTACGCGAGAAATAATACGCACACCTGCAGCTGCAATCGTACCAAACATCACGATGGTAGCCCCACCAAGCACGGGCTCTGGAATCATTTGTACAAAGCTAGCCACACCAGGGAATAGACCAAGCAATACCAACATGCCAGAAATAAAGTAACCCACATAGCGACTTGCTACGCCGGTCAGCATGATAATGCCGTTATTTTGGCTGAAGGTTGAGTTCGGGAAGCTGTTAAAAAATGCCGCTAAAGCTGAGTTAAAACCATCTGCCAATACGCCGCCTTTTAGGCGTTTCATGTAGATTGGGCCTTTTACTGGTTCACCGGATACTTCTGATGTCGCAGTGATATCACCAATCGCTTCAAGTGCTGTAATAAAGAAAATCAATACAAGAGGAATGAATAGAGACCAGTCAAAGTGCAGGCCAAACTGCATTGGAATTGGCATTGCAAACCAAGAGCCAGTTTGTGGTTTTTCCATGTTAACCATGCCTAGGAAATAGGCCAATACATAACCTGCCAACATCGCAATCACAATCGAAGAGACGCGAATATAAGGGTTACGAGAGCGGTTTAAAATAACAATCAGCGCCAACACTGTGCCAGCTAGGGCCATGTTATCTAGGCTGCCAAATGTGTGGCTAGCCATCGCAGAATAACCGCCGCCCATAGAGACTAGACCCACTTGAATTAGAGTCAGACCAATCAGCGTTACCACAATACCAGAGACCAGTGGGGTGATAATGCGTTGTGCGAATTCCAATACGCGTGATAGCAAAATTTCAGCGAGAGAGGCAACCAAAATAGTACCGAAAATGGATGCCATCATCGTTGGGATATCAGCACCGCCAGCCTTTAGAGATAAACCTGCACCAATAATTGGACCTAAGAAGTTAAAGCTGGTGCCTTGGATGGAAAGTAGGCCAGAACCGATAGGACCAATGGTACGAATTTGAATAAAGGAAGAAACACCTGAAGCAAATAGCGACATGCTGATGATGGTGTTGGTTTGATCTGCAGGCACTCCCAACGTCTGACAAATGATCAGTGATGGGGTGATAACTGCGACAAACATCGCCAATAAGTGCTGAATAGCCGCGAAAAGAGTTTGCGGTAGTGGTGGGCGATCATTGAGTTGGTAAACCAAATCAGACTTACGCGCAGTGTTCTTGGTTGTCATAATGAGTTCCTAATATTCAAATATCTGGCTTTTTCGACGCTGAATGGGCTGAAAAAGTGGAGCAGGCATTTATCTGTGATTGCTGTTATTCAGATTCTGCTCAGGATCGTGTGTTCGATGTATTGATCTTAATGATCAAAACCTCAAAATCAGGCGGGCGATTATAGAGTGTTCAGGGTAAAAAGCAAACGTTTGCGAGTGGTGAAACCGAAATTTCTTGACCGATTAGACAAGAGAATTTTGTTTAAGAAATAAACAGTACTGACGTTGTTAGTCAGTGTATCGGGAAAATCTTTTTAATTTGATTGAGTTAGGGAAAATTTGTCGTGTTCTGGGCTTAAACCACCCAGAACAGACGAGAGGTTCTTGCTTAGGCGTTGGAGTAGCGGTCGCGATTACTCATCCAGCGATCGATAATGGCTTGAGCGTTATCCGGATAATGAGTGAAGATATGGCGTGATATACGCTGAACTTCGGGAACTAGGCGTTGATCGCGCACCAAATCAGCGATTTTGAAATCGGCTAAGCCAGTTTGTTTGGTTCCGAGTAGCTCACCCGGTCCACGAATTTCGAGATCCCGTTGAGCGATGATGAATCCATCATTACTTTCTCTTAGTACGCCGAGACGTTTTTGGGCGGTTTTAGAAAGAGGTGCGTGATAGAGCAATACACAGTGGCTAGCGACTGAACCACGACCAACGCGGCCACGTAACTGGTGTAATTGAGCCAAGCCAAGACGCTCTGGGTTTTCGATGATCATTAAGCTCGCATTGGGTACATCCACGCCAACTTCGATAACGGTGGTGGCAACCAACAAGTGCAGCTCATTGGCTTTAAAGGCACGCATCACTTCCTGCTTTTCAGCAGCTTTCATACGCCCATGCACCAAACCGATTTTGACATCAGGCAGTGTAGTTTGAAGTTCTTGAGCAATGTCTGCTGCGGCTTGCGCTTCAAGTACTTCCGATTCATCAATCAAGGTACACACCCAATAGGCTTGTTTCCCCTCGGTAAGGCAGGCATGACGCACGCGGTCGATAATATCTTGGCGTTTGGTGTCAGGAATCGCGACCGTTTGAATCGGGGTTCGACCGGGTGGCAATTCGTCGATAATCGATGTTTCTAGATCGGCGTAAGCGGTCATTGCGAGAGTGCGAGGAATCGGTGTCGCGGTCATGATCAGCTGATGAGGAACCGCACCTTGTTTAATGCCTTTTTCACGAAGTTCTAGGCGTTGATGAACACCAAAGCGGTGTTGCTCATCAATAATAACCAAGGCCAGGTTGTGAAATTCCACATGCTCTTGGAAGAGGGCGTGGGTTCCGACCACCATTTGTGCTTCGCCACTGGCGATGCGCGCCAGTTCTTGCTCTTTCGCTTTACCTTTGAGTTTGCCAGCCAGCCAACCGACTTGAATGCCTAATGACTCAAACCAATTTGCAAAATTAAGCGCATGTTGCTCGGCGAGCAATTCGGTTGGTGCCATTAAGGCGACTTGATGGCCATGAGCAATTGCCCTGACTGCAGCCAACGCTGCAACTAAGGTTTTACCTGAACCTACATCGCCTTGAACCAGACGCATCATCGGGTGAGGTTTAGCGAGATCCATTTCAATCTCTCCCACGACGCGCGCTTGTGCATTGGTTGGAGAAAAAGGCAGTTGCGCTAACAATTGCTGTTTCAGCTCATCTGCAGCAGGCAATGCCACTGCATTCTCTTGCTGCCCTTTACTGCGCACCGTGAGCATCGAAAGATTTTGTGCGAGTAATTCTTCCATGATGAGTCGAATTTGCGCAGGATGGCGACCTTGATCAAACAGCGATAGATCAATATCAGCTGGTGGACGATGAATGATGTGCAGTGCTTGCCCCATCGTCATCTGGTGATCATAAAGCCCTGAAGGTAACAGCTCTTGAACCGCAGCTTTATCGAGCAGCTCTAGAGCTTGATCGGTCAGGTTACGCAGAGTGATTTGCCGCAAACCGTCAGTGGTTGGGTAAACCGGCGTTAAATTAGGTTCTACATCGGGCTTTTGCGCTGGGGCATAAAACTGGTAGTCCGGATGGATGATCTCTAATCCGCCATTACCCGGTTTGATTTCACCATAGGCATGAACCAATTTCCCTTCAGTAAAATTGTTTTTCATTCCCGCAGTAAAATTGAAAAAACGCAAAGTGAGCGTGCCGTTGCCGTCACTGATGCGTACGGCCAACATTTTGCGTCGGCCAAATATGGTATCTACCGACATCACTTTGCCTTGAACGGCAGCCCAAATTCCGGGGTGAAGCTTGATGATAGGATAAATGCGGGTACGGTCTTCATAACGCAGCGGCAGATGAAAGAGTAAATCTTGCACCGTCACTAAGCCGATCTTCTCTAGCTTCTCGGCCACTTTGGCACCTACTCCAGATAGTGATGTCAATGGCACGGCGGAAAGCAGTTGGGACATAAATCAGCTCTTCGTTAATCAGATAGATAGCGATTATTCAAACACTGGGCTGTGTTTTTGTACAGGAAAACTTTTGGGAAGTTGGAGGTGATTGGCTATCACCCCCACTTTTTTGCAACCTTGCGTCACGAGGTGTAAACCACGGCAAAAAGTTATTTGCTTTGCATCTCTTTCCACCACGCTTCATCGGCCACAATTTCCCCTTGATCATCAAGGTTTGGATAAGGAAGACCTTTGCGCTGGGCGACTTTGGCTAAAACGGGATGACCGCGTTCAAACAGGATGCGTTCAATAGTTTCAGGTGAAAGCAAGCTCGTGTCTCGATCATACATGCCTGCCGCTTGGCGTTGACGCTGTGCTTCATAGAGAATCAAGGCGCCCGCAACAGATACATTCAAAGACTGCACCATGCCGACCATAGGAATGACGATGTCGTGATCTGCTAGCGCTAAGGCTTTATTGGAGATACCTACTTTCTCACTACCCAAAATAATCGCGGTAGGTTTGGTGTAATCCACTTCACGAAAATCGATGGCTTTATCAGACAGGTTGGTGACCAAAATCTGCATACCTTGGGCTTTGAGTGTTTGTACCGCTTCTTCAATCGTGTCGTGGGTATCGACTTCAACCCAGTTGCGAGCTCCTGCGGAGGTATGGTTGAGAGAGCGCATCTGTTCATTTGGCCAAACCGCATGAATCTTGTGCAGGCCAGTGGCATCGGCAGTACGAATCACTGCAGAAACATTGTTGGGTTTGTGAACCTCTTCAAGACATACGGTGAGGTCGGGTTGACGTGCTTTGAGCACTTCTTGAATACGGGCGTAGCGTTCAGCATTCATTTAACGGCGTTCCAATAAATATCATCCAGTCCCATACGAGATGGGACTGGACGGGAGACGGGGTTAGTATTTTCTACGTCTGACTTTCAATGCATCGTGCATAGAGCGAATTTTACGCATAATACCAGCGAGGTGAACACGGTCCTTCGTGGTCAACAGTACGGTGACTGTATACAGGCGACCATCACGCTCTTCTGTCGACAGACCTTGAATGTTAGAGCCTGTTTGAGAAATCACGTTAGTCAGTTCAGCGAGTGCACCTTGTCGATTCAAAATATCAACGCGAAGCTCTGCAATGAACTCTTGGTCGTAATCCTTCGACCATTCTACGGCCATGTATTTATCAGGTTCTTTCTGATAACCACGGACGTTAGGACAAGTCTCACGATGGACTACCAAGCCACGACCCGGAGAGACGTGAGCAATAATAGAATCATCTGGGATTGGGTGACAGCAGTTCGCAAACGTCAGCAAGATACCTTCCGCACCGCGAATCGGCATTTTGCGTTTGTTGTTGCCCGGTTGCTGCTCTTTGTCTGCAGAAGCAAAACCTTCAACATCACCCAGTAGACGACGCGCGATAACGATACTCATCAGTTCGCCAAGACCAATCGCGGCGAGCATGTCATCAACCGAAGCTACTTTCAGATCACTAACAACCTGTTTGACGACCTCTTCGCTGATGTCGTTGAGGGTGCAATCGCCCAAAGCATGGTTGAGCAGACGACGTCCTAACATCACCGAATCTTCACGGCGCATCGTTTTAAGAACTTGACGGATCTTAGTGCGAGCGCGTGAGGTCACCACATAGTTTAGCCAAGCCGCATTTGGTCTTGCGCCTGGTGCACTAATGATCTCAACGGTTTGACCATTTTTAAGTGGTTTGCTGAGTGGGTAAGGCATGCGATCAACACGAGCACCTACACAGGAGTTACCAATATCGGTATGCACTGCATATGCAAAGTCGACAGCGGTTGCCCCAACAGGCATTTCGACAATGCGACCTTTAGGTGTGAAGACGAAAATCTCATCTGGGAACAGGTCAGATTTTACGTTTTCAATAAATTCGAATGAGTTACCTGCGCTTTGTTGTAGCTCGAGCAGGCTTTGCATCCAACGCTGAGCTTTAATTTGCGCAGTAGTACCAACGCGCTCACCGTTAGATTTATACGACCAATGTGCTGCAACCCCTTTGTCCGCCATTTGATCCATATCTTCAGTACGAATTTGTACTTCAACAGGAACGCCATGAGGACCCACCATGGATGTATGCAAGGATTGATAGCCGTTCGCTTTGGGAACCGCAATATAATCTTTGACCCGACCAGGACGTGGTTTGTACAGGCTGTGTACTTGCCCTAAGGCGCGGTAACAGGTGTCAGCATCATCCACAATGACTCGGAACGCGTAAATATCCATAATGGTATGGAAACGCTGTTCTTTGGTTTTCATCTTGTTATAGATGGAGTAGAGGTTTTTTTCGCGACCGACCACTCGAGCATGAAGTCCAGCATCTTGCAGGCGACCTTCAATTTCGTTGTGGATACGTTGAATCATCTCTTTACGGTTACCACGAGCGGCTTTCACCACTTCTTTTAGAACGCGATAACGGTTGGGATAGAGAGCTTCAAAGCCTAACTCTTCGAGTTCAGTTTTGATATTGTGGATGCCCAGACGATGGGCGAGAGGTGCGTAGATCTCAAGAGTTTCTCGGGCAATGCGGCGACGCTTGTCCGGACGTAAGGATCCGAGGGTACGCATGTTATGGGTACGGTCTGATAGTTTAATCAGAATGACTCGGATGTCTTGCACCATGGCAAGCACCATCTTACGAAAGTTTTCGGCCTGAGCTTCTTTTCGATCGCGAAACTTCAGCTTATCCAATTTCGACACACCGTCTACCAGCTCGGCAACAGCATGACCAAATTGTTTTTCTAACTCTTCCTTGGTGACGGCTGTATCTTCTATCACATCATGGAGCAACGCGGCTTGAAGCGTTTCTAAATCCAAACGCATTTCAGCCAGAATGCGTGCTACCGCAACGGGATGGATAATATAAGGTTCGCCACTTGAGCGGGTTTGCCCTTCATGGGCATCTCTTGCTACCACATAAGAGCGACGCAGAGCCTCTAGTTGAGGCTCTGTCAGATACTCTTGGGCAACATCCTTGAGGCTATCGAATAGATACAAATTTTCAGGCCCGAGTGTTAATTAATGCCGATGCAGAATTAACGATTGTGAACGATGCTGCTTACCGCTGCCAATTCTGCTGCTTCTTGCTCTTGCTGCTCTTGGCGCTCACGTGCATCTAGCACATCTTTAGTGATAAGGCCGTCTTCGATTTCGCGTAGAGCGATAACGGTTGGCTTATCGTTCTCTTCCGGCACTAGTGCATCTTTACCGCCAGTTTGCATTTGACGAGCGCGGCGAGCCGCAATCAGAACTAAGTCGAAACGGTTGCCAACTTTTTCAACAGCGTCTTGAACAGTTACGCGTGCCATGGGAACTCCAATAGTTAACTAAAATATTAAATGACGAGAAAGTATACAGCCTTACGTGCAGATATACTAGCAACAGGCTGTGTCTAATTCTTATTGGTGAATGAGGAAAAGACTCAGTTCGCCAAAAGAGCAGAGAGCATACTGCTATATTTAGCAGCTTGCTTATCTTGCTTCAATCTTTCTGCACGAATAATGGCTTTAAAATCCATAATAGCAACGTCAAAGTCATCATTCACAATCACGTAATCGTACTCACTGAAGTGAGAAATTTCGGATTGGGCTTCGTTCATGCGTTTTGCAATCACAGCTTCGCTATCTTGACCACGTGCGGTTAGGCGACGTTCCAACTCTTCGCGAGAAGGTGGCAGAATAAATAGGCTTTTCGCATGAGGCATTTGCTGGCGAATTTGACGTGCACCTTGCCAGTCAATATCCAAAAATACATCAATGCCTTTATTCAAGGTCTCTTCAATCCAAACGCGAGAGGTGCCGTAGTAATTGCCAAAAACTTCAGCGTATTCTAGAAATTCACCTTTAGCGATCAGCTCTTCAAAGTGCTCTTTTTGTACAAAGTGGTAATGAACACCATTTTGTTCACCCGGTCGCATGCCACGAGTGGTATGGGATACCGATACCTTCATTGCATAAGTTGGGTTACGTTCCAGCAAAGCTGAAATTAAACTGGATTTACCAGCGCCACTCGGTGCTGAAACGATATAAAGAGTGCCTTTTCCCATCTGTTCGGTTCCACGTCTGGTTAGGATTGTGTGCAGAAACGGTTTATTTCTACACCCTAAAGATAGCACTGACCCTGCGGATTCACTGCAGATAATGAAGAGAGAGTCAGAAAAATGGAGGCGAAGATTATCACGATCCTAAGGATCTTCTCAAGTGAAAGCGCATTCAAACCATGGGTATTATGCTTAGGATTTTTGGACGAAAAGAGGTCGAAAATAAAAAATAATCGGTTGGGAAACGTTTGCTGTTGTACTCGGATATTGAAGAGGGGATAGAGCTGCGTATAATCGCGTCTGGCTGTTTGGTGTGCAGAATCTAACCGCAGCAAAACAACATGAATTTTATTTTGGGTTCCCTCGCCCCCAAATCAAACTAAAAAGGTCACATTGATGAATTCTTTTACTCCCGCGCAGCAGCGCAAAGCGTTAACTTACCTCGTTGGTTTCCACCTTCTGATTATTGCTTCTAGCAACTACCTTGTGCAGATTCCGTTTACGGTCTTTTCATTTCATACCACTTGGGGCGCATTCACTTTCCCGTTTATCTTTCTCGCCACCGATTTAACGGTTCGTATATTCGGAGCATCGATGGCACGTAAAATCATCTTCTTGGTGATGTTGCCAGCGTTGGTGGTCTCATATCTATTGTCGGTGGTTTTCTTCCAAGGAAGCTACCAAGGGTTAGCCACTCTGGGTGAATTTAACTTGTTTGTTGCACGTATTGCTGCCGCAAGCTTTATGGCTTACTTGTTAGGGCAAGTAATGGATGTGCAAGTGTTTAACCGTCTGCGTCAGATGAAACAATGGTGGATTGCACCTACCGCTTCAACGTTATTTGGTAATGCACTAGATACTGTGGCCTTCTTTGGTGTGGCGTTTTATCACAGCCCAGATCCATTCATGGCGCAGCACTGGACAGAGATTGCGACTGTCGATTACAGCTTTAAACTGATCATCAGCTTAGGTCTGTTTGTTCCGCTTTATGGTGTATTGCTCAATTACCTGATTCGTAAACTGACCACGATTAATCCTCACTTTAAAGCCACTTATGCCAATGCGCGTTAAGGCTTTTTACAGTCATTTTTTTGCTGCCTAAAAAGTAAAGCCCAACAGGTTGTTGGGCTTTTGGGTTATGGGTGACCGAAAACTCATTAATGGTCGTGAGCTTCACCTGCACCTTTTGGATAACGGATTGATTCCACCATATCCTGTACATCACTTGGTACTTCGGCAGTGAATTTGTTCACCACGATCGATACCATAAAGTTCACACACATACCGAGTGTACCAATCCCTTCTGGGCTGATACCAAACCACCAGTTAGCTGGCACGTTCGCCGCTGGGTTGATGAACTTGAAGTAGATAATATAAGCCGCGGTAAAAGCGATACCCACTAACATCCCGCAGATTGCCCCTTCTTTGTTCATCTTCTTATAGAAGATGCCCAAAATGATGGCCGGGAAGAAGGATGACGCTGCCAAGCCGAAGGCAAAGGCGACCACCTGCGCCACAAATCCGGGTGGGTTGATCCCTAAGTAACCTGCGCCGACGATGGCGACTATGGCGGCTAATCGGGCTGCAAGCAGCTCCTGCTTATCCGTCATATTGGGCTTAAAGCCTTTCTTCAATAAGTCGTGGGAAATTGAGGTTGAGATAACCAGCAATAGACCCGCAGCCGTTGAGAGTGCAGCGGCTAAACCACCTGCAGCCAGCACGCCAACAACCCAGTTCGGTAACTTAGCCATCTCTGGTGATGCGAGTACCACGATGTCACGGTTGATGGTCATTTCATTACGACTGTCGCCTGAGTAGAACATACGACCATCGCCGTTTTTATCTTCCCATTTCACCAGACCTGTGTTTTCCCAGTTTCTGTACCAAGTTGGTGCTTCTTCTGCGACCACACCGCGCATCTCAGGGCCGTTGATAGAGTCAATCAAGTTGACACGAGCAAAGGCTGCTACTGCTGGTGCAGTGGTGTATAGAATCGCGATGAACACGAGCGCCCAACCGGCAGAGACACGAGCATCGGATACTTTAGGTACGGTAAAAAAGCGAATAATAACGTGAGGTAGTCCAGCCGTACCGACCATCAGAGCTGCGGTAATGAAGAACACATCGACCATACTCTTTGAGCCATCGGTATAGGAGGTAAAACCGAGCTCTTGAGTTAGGCCATCCAGTTTATCGAGTAGGTAGGTATCGCCACCCACAGAGGTCGAGCCAAAACCGATTTGAGGAATTGGGTTTCCTGTCATCATCAACGAGGTGAAAATGGCTGGAACCATGAAGGCGAAGATCAACACGCAGTATTGAGCGACCTGAGTGTAGGTAATGCCTTTCATGCCGCCCATGACCGCGTAGAAGAACACGATCGCCATACCAATCACAATACCCACGTTAATGTCCACTTCAAGGAAGCGAGCAAATACCACGCCTACACCGCGCATCTGTCCTGCTACATAAGTAAAGGAGATGAAGATGGCACAGAATACCGCCACCATGCGGGCTGTTTTGGAGTAGTAACGGTCACCAATAAAGTCTGGAACAGTAAACTTACCAAATTTACGTAGGTAAGGAGCTAAGCAAAGAGCCAAAAGTACATAGCCGCCAGTCCATCCCATTAAATACACCCCACCATCGTAGCCGATGAAGGAGATGATCCCTGCCATGGAGATGAACGATGCTGCAGACATCCAGTCCGCTGCGGTTGCCATCCCGTTTGCAACAGGATGAACACCACCGCCAGCGACATAGAACTCACTGGTTGAAGCTGCGCGCGCCCAAACGGCAATGCCGATATAGAGAACAAAGGTCAATCCGACCAAAATAAATGTCCAAGTTTGAATATCCATAACAAACTCCACTTAATCTTCGTGTACGTTGTACTTCTTATCTAGTGCGTTCATTCGGGCCACGTAGATAAAAATTAAGGCGACAAAGGTGTAGATCGATCCCTGCTGAGCAAACCAAAAGCCCAGTTTGAAACCGCCAAACTGGATAGCGTTGAGGTTGTCAACAAACAGGATGCCAGCGCCGTAAGAAACCAAAAACCACACTGCAAGCAGTGTCCCCATCAAGGTAAGGTTCTCTTTCCAATAGGCTTGTGCTTGTTCACTTGACTCAAATGACATGGCCTTCTCCTTAAGTATTGTCCTAAGTTGGTTGTTAACATAATGTTACGCATTGATGTTAGCAGTGAAGAAAGCCACTATCTGTGCAACTTTAGTCGTGGACCAAAGCAGAATATGAGTGCCTTTCTAAGGGTTTGGAGAGAAAAGTGAGACAGTGATCTTGTTAATTAAGTGTTAACATAGCCAAAGGTATAATGACTTTTTCCGCATAATGAGAAATGGAATCGGTCAATAAGCCGACGGTTTAGTAAATCCACGATACACTTAAAAAGAAACTGATCGCATATGTGTTCGGCTTTGGCGTGGTAAAGAGATCTCGTGTCGGACATGCTCAAACGAGAGGAAAAATCTCATTAGATGCGAATTTGATCATCTTAGGGAAATATTGACATAAGGGTGGGGATAAAACAGGGTAATCTAATCTCTAAAGCCTCATTCAGTGTGTTAAAGTCGAGATGTACAAATGTGCAACATGCTTGCATAGATAAAGCTCAGCCTTAATTATTTAAAAAAATACCAGTTTTACCGCATTATCAGTTGGAAGGAGAGAAAGTGGACGCTATTACCATCAATAGCTTTTTTTTAATCGGTGCATTGCTGATTGCGTTGAGCGTCATGCTAAGCCCTGTGTCTTCAAAATTGGGTATTCCTATCCTGTTACTGTTTTTGCTTGTGGGCATGTTGGCGGGTGAGGATGGTCCAGGTGGTATCCAATTTGATAGCTATTCCACTGCTTATCTTGTGAGTAACTTAGCGCTTGCCATTATTTTGCTTGATGGTGGTATGCGAACTCGAGTTGCTAGCTTTCGCGTGGCATTTTGGCCTTCTGTCTCTCTCGCTACGATTGGTGTTGCAATCACGACTTTTATCACTGGTCTATTGGCCATGTGGTTGTTTGACCTGAGTTTACTACAGGGTTTATTGGTCGGCGCTATTGTGGGCTCGACTGATGCAGCTTCGGTTTTCTCTTTATTGAAAGGGCGTAGCCTCAATGAAAGGGTGGGGGCGACTCTAGAAATTGAATCCGGTACTAACGATCCGATGGCGGTATTCTTAACGGTTACCTTCATTGCGGTATTGGCGCATTCGTCTGCCGATATGAGTGCTGGATTTTTTGCTTTGAGTTTCATTAAGCAATTTGGTGTCGGTGCTTTTATGGGGCTGGCTGGTGGCTGGATTTTATGGTGGGTGATCAACCGTAGTTCATTACCTGAAGGCCTTTATTCGATCTTAACCCTTAGCGGCGGCCTTATCATGTTTGCACTGTCTAACGCTCTGGGTGGCAGTGGCATCTTATCTATCTATTTGGTTGGCCTGTTATTGGGTAATCGTCCAACTCGCAGTCGCCATAGTATTCTCAACGTGCTTGATGGTATGACATGGCTAAGCCAAATCGGCATGTTCTTGGTGTTAGGGATGTTGGTCACGCCAAGTAATCTGCTTGATATCGCGGTACCAGGCTTGGCGCTGGCAATCGGTATGATCGTGTTAGCTCGTCCTCTGTCGGTATGGATTGGTTTGCTGCCATTTCGCAGTTTTAGTTCACGTGAGAAATGGTTTATCTCTTGGGTGGGTCTACGTGGTGCCGTACCGATTATCTTAGCGGTTTTCCCTATGATGGCGGGATTGCCTAATTCTCAACTCTACTTCAACTTAGCTTTCTTCGTGGTTATGGTGTCGCTGATTGTGCAAGGCGGTACATTAACGAAAGCGATGAGCTTAGCGAAAGTGGAGCTACCACCAAAACCCGAGCCAATTTCTCGCACTGGTGTGGAAATTTACCCGACCAGTGAATGGGAGCTGTTCATCTACAAACTGAAATCGGATAAATGGTGTATCGGTGAGCCGCTGCGTAATCTTTTCATGCCAGATGGCACGCGTATTGCGGCAGTATTTCGTGATGACACTTTAATGCACCCTTCTGGTAGTACCAAGTTAGAAGAAGGTGACACCTTATGTGTGCTTGCTCAAGAGAAAGATTTGGAAGCCTTGAGTCACCTATTTAGTGAGGCGCCAGAAAAAGCATCGTTAGCCCGTTTCTTCGGTGACTTCTTCTTGGATGTAAAAGCCAAACTGAACGATGTGGCACTGACCTATGGTTTGGACTTAGGTGAGTTCAATGTCGACATGACGTTGCAAGATTTGGTCATGCAGCATCTGGGTACCACGCCAGTTCTTGGCGACCATTTCGAATGGCAAGGCCTGCAGTGGATTGTCGCTGATGTGGTTGATTGGCAAGTGACTCGCGTAGGTTTGCGTCTTCCTCCTGAAGAGGAAGAGCAAGAGAGTGATGTTGCTGCCGATGATGTGGTGACTAACTAATCGTTCATTTCTTTAAGCAGTATGACCGCTTGAGTCCGATTTTTAACGCCAAGTTTGCGGAAAATAGCGGTCATATGTGCCTTAATCGTCGCTTCAGACACATTCAATTCATAAGCAATTTGCTTGTTCAATAGACCATCCGAGAGCATTCCCAGCACTTTATATTGTTGCGGTGTTAATGCGGCGATACGTTCAGCCAGGTCATTAGTCGGGATGGTGTCGTTCACCAATCCTTGTGGAAAATAGGGTTCGCCGTCCAATACTTGGTTTAGGGCGGAAATCAGAGTGCGCATATCGCTGGATTTTGGAATAAACCCGAAAGCACCATAATGTTTTACTTGGGTCACGACTGACGATTCTTCACTGGCGGAAATCACGACGATCGGCAAATCGGGGTAGTCGGCGCGTAATTGGATAAGGCCTGACATGCCGTTAGCACCTGGCATTTTTAGGTCAAGTAGCAGCAGATCAACGTCCGGCTCTTTTTCCAAAAGCTCTAATAGAGCATTTAGAGAGTCGGTTTCCAGTAGGTTCGCACCACTGATAGCCATATGCACAGATTGGAATAAGGCATTGCGAAACAGTGGATGATCATCAGCGATGATTATGGTGTAGTTAGACTCCATCACGTTACACACTTTTAGCAATTTAGTTAATTAAAGTATGTGCGTGTTTGTTGCTTTCAACAATGTACTGTCGCTAAAAGTCTGAACTCTATCCGGTTTTTGCTATGAGCTTGATTGATTATAGTGGAGGCTGTCGCACTTCATTTCTTAACATTAAAGCTCAAATTGAGAAAGATGCTGATTAAATTGTGGCGCTTCCATAAATCCGGTAACGCGCGCAGCGTTTTGCAGGTCTCCTTGTGCATTCCAAAAATCAATGGTGGGGAGCCCCAAGACATTCATCTTCTTCATCACAGCAATATGGTCTGGAGTATTCGCGGTGACATCGATTTGCAGTAACACAAAGTTGCTTAAGTGTTGGCGAATTAAGGGAGTGCTAAAGGAGTATTTTTCAAACTCTTTGCAAGCGACACACCAATCAGCGTAGAAATCGAGCATCACTGGCTTGCCCTGTTGCTTAGCCCAGCTGAGCTGCTGATTTAGCTCATCAAGGTTAGTAATGGCGGTAAAGGGCAAGGATGGAGTTTGTGCTGCAACTGAGTTCTGTTGCGAGGCGATGTTATCTCCTTGCCACCACTGCCAAAGCCCTTGCGCAGAAAAGAAGCAGCCCAATATGGCAACTAACGTAAGTAAGCTGTGATACCAACGAACCACATTCACTTGTCTTAATACATGATAGACCCAAGCAAAGCTAATTAGGCCGAGTAGTGACCAAAGGAGCGTAACGTAGGTTTCTGGAATGATGCGTTCGAGAAGAAAAATCGGGGCCGCAAGTAGAATAAAACCAAATAGGGTTTTGACGTGATTCATCCACAATCCCGCTTTAGGCAATAGGCGTTGTCCAAACATTGCCGCAAGAATAAGTGGAATCCCCATCCCAATTGAGAGTGCGTAAAGCGTAATGGCTCCGGTGACTAGATCGCCTGATTGAGCAACATAGAGTAGCGCGCCAGAAAGCGGAGCTGTGGTGCAAGGAGAGCAAACCAAGCCGGAAATCGCCCCCATCACAAACACACCAAGGGCATGACCGCTTTGTTGTTGATTGCTCCATTGGGTAAGTTTGGTTTGTAAACTGCTGGGAAGTTGTAAGGTGAACAGACCAAACATGGAAGCCGCTAAAAGTAAGAACAACACACTCAGAGTAATCAGCACTACAGGTTGTTGTAGTGCTGCTTGGAACTGCACGCCGGCACTAGCAACGATCAGTCCAAGCACGGTATAAGTCAGAGCCATGCCTTGAACATAAATAAGGCTAAGTGCCAATGTTTTACCTGGTGAAAGCGATTTTTGCCCTAATACCAAGCTGGTCAAAATAGGGTACATGGGCAATACACAAGGGGTAAACGCCATGCCGATCCCAAACAAAATAAACAGTAATGGTGCCCACCAGTGGGTAGCCAATTGTTGGGCTAGAGATAATGAGCTGGTGGACGATGAAGTGTTCGTTTTGCTGCCCATCTTAGGGGCTGCAGCGGGTGAAACTGTAGCTGATGGCGCTGCACTAAATGACGCAATCTTAATATGACGAGTTTCAGGGGGATAGCAAAATCCCGCTTCGGCACAACCTTGGTAGCTAACGGTGATCGTGGCGCCCGCTTGGTAATCGCTAAGAGGTACGGAGAGAGAAGTCGGTGTTGTGTAAATATGGACTTCACCAAAAAATTCATCATGATGAGGAGTGGCTGTCGGCATCTCATATTGACCGAGTGTGACCTTATCTGCGGTTATCGACATGCGCTCTTGGTAGAGGTAATAGCCAGGCTTAAT
The DNA here is from genome assembly GCF_024347055.1 of Vibrio porteresiae DSM 19223. Taxonomy (NCBI): domain Bacteria; kingdom Pseudomonadati; phylum Pseudomonadota; class Gammaproteobacteria; order Vibrionales; family Vibrionaceae; genus Vibrio; species Vibrio porteresiae. Next base: position 3,389,422 of record NZ_AP024895.1, on the reverse strand, counting down.
TTGCCAGTCGAGATACAGCTGATTTCCTTGCTGATAACTACTGAAATTGAACGCCTCGTCGACAGTGACAAAACTCTCTTGTTGAGTCGGGAGGCTGAATGAAGATTGGTTGCCAAACGCTCCCCACGCATTAAAACAGGTGAGTAGAATAATCCAAGAGGAGAGTAGGCGAATCGTTGTCATGACAGGTCACTATATCAATAGGTTATTTCAAATCAGTTGAATGAATCATAGCGCAAAGAGTTGCACTTAAGGAATAACATTTGTCCAGAGGATGGGTGTCAAATAAGTATCTTAGGACAATAAAAAAACCTCCCGAAGGAGGTTTTCTTGAACAAATCGTACTTATTCGTAGCGTTTTGCTTTGTACTGTGGACGCATCAAGTTCTCTGGAGAGAAGATGTCATCTAGCTCTTCTGCAGTCAGCAGACCGCGTTCAAGAACCACTTCACGTACACTCTTACCTGTTTCAGCACAGATCTTACCTACGATGTCGCCTTGGTGGTGACCGATGTATGGGTTTAGATAAGTAACGATACCGATAGAGTTGTAGACGTAACCTTCACACACTTCTTTGTTAACGGTGATGCCATCAACACATTTGTCGCGTAGGTTTACACACGCATTAGAAAGCAGTTCGATAGACTCAAACATACTTTGTGCGATAACAGGTTCCATTACGTTTAACTGTAATTGGCCGCCTTCTGCCGCGAAAGAAACGGTGTTGTCGTTACCTAGTACTTTAAAGCACACTTGGTTAACCACTTCTGGAACAACAGGGTTTACTTTAGCTGGCATGATTGAAGAACCCGCTTGCAGCTCTGGCAAGTTGATTTCATTCAAACCTGCACGAGGGCCAGAAGAGAGCAGACGTAGGTCATTACAGATTTTAGACAGTTTTACTGCTAGGCGTTTTAGTGCGCCGTGAGTCATCACGTAAGCACCACAGTCAGAGGTTGCTTCGATCAAGTCTTCAGCAGGAACCACTTCAAGGCCAGTTACTTCTGCTAGGTGTTTAACCGCAAGCTGTTGGTAACCAGGTGCTGTGTTCAAACCAGTCCCGATTGCTGTTGCACCCAAGTTCACTTCAAGCAGTAATTTGGACGTGTATTGCAGTGCACGGATCTCTTCGTTAATTGTTACAGACCAAGCATGGAACTCTTGGCCTACAGTCATTGGAACTGCATCTTGCAACTGGGTACGACCCATTTTTAGAATGCCTGTGAACTCTTGGCTTTTTAGGTCAAAAGCGGCTTTTAGGTATTCAATAGACTCAATCAGTTTTTGCACACTGTTATATACCGCAATACGGAAACCTGTTGGGTATGCACAGTTTGTGGATTGGCTGCGGTTAACGTGATCGTTTGGGTTAATAAATTCATATTGACCCTTTTCTTTGCCCATTAACTCAAGTGCCAAGTTGGCAATAACTTCGTTAGTGTTCATGTTAACTGACGTACCTGCACCACCTTGGAATACATCCGAAGGGAATTGGTCCATGCATTTGCCAGTTTGAAGCATCACATCACACGCTTGGATAATGTAATTTGCGATATCTTTAGGTAGTACACCTAATTCCTTGTTTGCTAATGCTGCCGCTTTTTTGGTCATTACCATGCCGCGAACAAACTCTGGAACGTCGGAAATAGTGACTTTAGAAATATTGAAGTTTTCAATTGCACGTACAGTGTGAATACCGTAATAAGCGTCTGCCGGTACTTCACGTTGACCCAGTAAGTCTTCTTCAAGACGAACGGTTTTCTTAACCGCTTCTGGAGTGCTAGTTAGGGTTGCCATAAAGGATCCTTTGAGAATGATGCTGATAAAATCCGTACCAAGAGCCATTTCTGTCTCTAGAATCCCTTCTTAATTATTGCGGGGAGTTCGTCCTGACTTCCGTGGCGAATCATACTTTAACTGGAAGACGAAAATAAGTAGACGGATCACTTTTTTCAATAGTGGAAAGTTTGATTTACAGATTACGGTTTTCCACTAGGCTCAGCTTCTCAACTCCATGAATAGAAACGCAGTTTTTGCCTTTACGTTTAGAACGATACAGTGCTTGGTCTGCATTACTAAAGGTGACTAGTGGGTCTTCGGTCAATTGTGCGATGCCCACACTGATGCTGACATTGTGTTTTGGCCAGCTGGCAATAGAGACTCGAATGCGGTTCATCAGTTTTGCCGCGTGATCTAAATTGCTGTGTTGAATGATGACGGCAAATTCGTCCCCACCAATACGTGCAATAAAATCGGTATCACGCATCAACGACTTAAGCTGAATTGCAACATATAGAATGACCTCGTCACCGACAGCGTGACCCAAAGAATCGTTAATGGACTTAAATGAATCAATATCAAGTACCGCTAAGCAACTGTTTGGTTGGTCGGGATAGCGCTGTCTTAACCGTGAATTATAGGTCAGCGTCTGTTCAAACTTTTTCTTATTCCAAAGTGAGGTGGTTGGGTCGCGCTCACTTTTTTCTTTCAGCTCCATTATTTCATTATGATGCTCAGAGATATCCGCAAAGGAGTAGACGTAATATTGAACGCGTTTAATTTTGTTGAACAGAGTTTTAATGATGGTTTGGCATATCATTTCATCGCCATTGGGCGATTTAAGGACAAATTCTCCTTGCCACTCATTAGTGTTACTCAAGGCTTCGGTAATAAGGGCTTGTTTCTCTTTTGTTGGTTGGAAATAGAGTAGGTTTTGTCCTAATAAGCGCGCAGGGGAGATACCGACTAAATCGGCAAATTGATTGTTAGCACGTAAAATAGTGTGGTTTTGATCGGTTAACACAATCGCCATGCCATTTTCTATGGCATATTCGGCATAGGTTCGATCCATTTTTATCTGGCGATAGGTTTCCCAATACAGCGCAAAAACGATTGAAAAGAGCCCGAGCAATAACCAGATAACGATCGCATCAGAGCGAATGATATTGTCACGTTCATGGAACATTGCCATGACGTATGCTCCGGGGTAACTGGTAACGAGATTCAGCGTCCCTGAATTGGTGAAGAGCGAATTGACAAAGGGCTGATAGATAAAAAGCCCGTCATTATTACTGAAAAATGTGCCCTGGCGATTAGGCTGTTCCTTGATCTTTTTCCATAATTCCGGATTATCGCTGGGCAAATTATTCGATGCTCTTTCAAAGATCAGATCACCAAACAGCTTAGATGGGGCGCTACTAATAATGTAAAAGCCATCGTTATCAACGAAATCTACCGCCAAATTTTGGGTATTGTGTGTCATTTGACGAATGACGGCTAATACATCCAAATTGGCAATAAAATAACCCAGCCGCTCAGAAGGGCTATCGACAGGCATGATGAGGCGTAATCCCGGTTTATATGGAATGACTGGCTTCTCATGTTCATATTCTAAATCGATACCAAATAGTCCTTCCTCACCAGGTTTAAGTTGCTGAGCATAACGAAAATAATCACGGTGACCTTTGGCCTGAAGTTGGCTATCAGGGACGATAAATGGGAAAGGGCTACTCTGTGTATAATCAACGCGAATCAATTCATTACCCACTTTATCTAGATAACGTAATTGATAAAACAGTGTTGAGTTATACGAAGTGACATACCATTGATTAATCAGATAGTGTTTCAATCGAGCGCTGGGCTCTTTGGCAAAATCCAACAGCAGCTCAGAGTGACTTAATTCGTCAAACGTTTGCTTGATTTGGTTGGTAGTACGATTTGCTTGGGTATCGACGTACGACAAAAATTGCTCACCACGTTGCTCTAATCCTTTGAGCAAGAAATGGTGTGCCGTTGTCGACAAATAAAAGAAGTAAGCAAGCGGTATGACGGAAAGCGCCAACCACAGCAACGTTGCTCTTATAAGGGTGCGTCTAACACGTTTCATTATGCTATTTATTGATTATTATTATCCTATTTAAAGGCTAGTCCAGCGTCCTATTTTTTGCCATGTTGTTTTCGTTGTCTGATGATGAGAACACACAATGAGTCTAAAGATTGCGATAGCTGATCACTTATTACTTGCCTTACCGAGATTGCACCAAGAGAGGTTAGTCGTTATGGTGGACTCGTTAACTAAGGAGGCATTGTGTTCCCAATCATTTTATTGCTGTTTATTGCAGTTCCTATTATCGAAATCAGCTTGTTTATTCAGGTCGGTGGTGTGTTAGGTTTATGGCCCACAATAGGACTAGTGCTATTAACGGCTTTTGTTGGTGCCTCGTTAGTCCGCAGCCAAGGGATTCAAACGTTATTGAGTGTGCAACAGCGCTTGCAGCAAGGTGAATTACCCGCTCAACAGATATTTGAAGGTGTAGTTTTGGTTGTGGCAGGACTTCTCTTGTTAACCCCTGGCTTTTTGACTGACTGTACAGGGATGATTTTATTGCTCCCAGCGCCAAGAGCAAAAGTCGCACAGTATTTGATGAGCAAAATGACGCTGACTACCATGGGTGGTTTTCACTCATCACAACGGGGTCCTTTTGAGCACTCCTCTCAAGAGGGTAGAACTTTTGATGGGGAGTTTGAACGCAAAAATGATGATGATCACCGTTTGCGTTAATCAAAATGAAAAGCGCCATCCAGAGGATGGCGCTTTGCAAATGAACCAAATTAAGAGCGCTTTATAACCCGCCGTTAAAACCTAACTGACGCCAGACTTCATATGCGATGATAGCGACCGAGTTGGATAAATTGAGGCTGCGAGCATCAGGCATCATTGGAATACGAATTCGTTGTTCCATTGGCATGCTATCAATCACTTCTTTTGGTAAACCGCGAGTTTCAGGGCCAAACAGCAAAATATCACCCTCTTGATATTGAGGATCAATGTGATGACCAGTGGTTTTGGTTGTACAGGCAAAAATACGGTATTGCTCGCGTTCAGTCGCAAGAAAATCAAGAAATGCTTGGTAGTTTTTATGGCGGGTTACGCGAGTAAGGTCATGGTAATCCAATCCTGCACGACGAACTTTCTTCTCTTCCAAATCAAAACCTAATGGCTCGATTAAGTGAAGGGTCGCTCCACAGTTCGCACATAGGCGAATAATGTTACCCGTATTAGGGGCGATTTCAGGTTCGTACAGCGCAATTTCAAACATAATCCACATCCTTCTTAATTCAGGACACGGAGTATATACCCAAATGACCTCAAGGTGCAGGATTCAGAACTCAATCAACGGGTCCATTTTTGTATTGGATTGAGTTAAAGAAGGCGGTAGAAGAGAATATGGCTACTGTTGAGCTTAGTAGCCATAAATCGATCAATTACGCAGAGATAGCGTGTTGATAATTTTGTGCGACCGCATCCCAATCGACCACATTCCACCAAGCATTGATGTACTCTGGGCGACGGTTTTGGTAGCTGATGTAGTAAGCGTGTTCCCAAACATCCAGAGCGAGGATAGGTTCACCTTTAACTTGAGCAACATCCATCAATGGGTTGTCTTGGTTGCTGGTGGACGTAATTTCAATCTCACCCTCTTTGACAATCAGCCAAGCAAAACCAGAACCGAATGTATTGATGGCAGCTTGAGCAAAGGCATCTTGGAATGCAGCAAAACTGCCGTATTTCTTATTGATTGCTTCAGCCAGTGCCCCTTTAGGTTCACCACCACCGTTTGGACTCATGCAATTCCAATAAACGATGTGGTTGAAGTAACCGCCACCATTGTTACGAATGGCCGGTGCTAATGAAGAGATCTGGCTGAAGATCGCTTCAATAGATTGATTTTCGTATTCAGTCCCTTTTACTGCAGCAATGAATTTATCGAAATAAGTACGATGGTGTTTGCTGTAGTGTACTTCCATGGTTTTAGCATCAATGTACGGTTCAAGTGCATCGTATGCGTAAGGTAATTCTGGGAATGTGTGAGCCATAACGTATCCTCCTTTTGAGTAGGATTATGTTATTGCTAATCATTCTCATTATCAACTTGATCTTTGTGTGGTTTTTAACCTTCGATAGGTAAAGTGAACTGAACTTGCAGTCCGCCTAGTTCACTGCGACTCGCTTTTATCGAACCACTGTGCTGACGAATCGCACTTTCTGTAATCGCTAAACCCAATCCTGTTCCGCCTGTAGAGCGGTCGCGCGCTGTCGAGACACGATAAAAAGGACGAAAGATTTGGTCTAACTCGGAGTCGGGGACACCTTCACCATTATCTTTAACCGTGACACATAGCTCTTGTTGATTGACCTCAAACGCTACATCAACCACATCTTTGCCATATTTAATGGCATTACGAACGACGTTCTCTAAGGCACTCATTAATAATTTGGGATTGCCAGAAATACGGACATTCGGAATGTCGTCATAGCGCAAGGTTTTGTGCAGCTGTTCGGCTTCAAATTGCGCATCGCTTAACAACTCTTCCCATAAGCTGCTCAGTGGTTGAACTTCTCGGCTCATGTGGCTATCGGTTTGCATACGCGATAGCTCTAGAAGCTCACCGATCATCTGTTCAAGACGCTGCGCCTCTGTGTCGATACGTTCCAATTCCACGCTTGCGCCCTGTTTTCTGGTCGCTAAACCCGTTGCCATCCGTAAACGTGTAAGTGGAGAGCGTAACTCATGGGAAATATCAGAGAGTAGACGTTGCTGACCAGAAATCATCGAGTTAACCGCCCCAACCATTTGGTTGAAGCTATGTCCTGCGGAGCGAAATTCTGATGGTCCTTTTTCTAGTTCGGGATCAACCACAAAGTTACCTTTCGCCACTCGGTCAGCTGCTTTTGCAAAACGCTGGGCTGGCTGGCTTAATGCCCACGCAAGCCAGAGTAAAAATGGCGTACTGACAATCATGACCAGTAACAACAGTTGTAGGGGATGATCAAACAATTGCATCAAAAAAGGCGGTGGACCATCAAAATCAACACCAACAAACAATAGGAGCTGTTGCTGAGCGAGGATGATAGGAAAGGGGCCTGCAATTTGATACTTACCATAGGCTTTTTGCTGCGGCTTCTCAGAAAACTCGGCACTGGATGTGAAGTTTTTCAAGGCGCGATATTTAAATTCAGGACGAATTTTCGGAGAGAGAATATTGCCGTCTAAGGTAGTAATAAAAAAGTCAGGACGATGTTTATCACGTGGTCCATTGGGGCCGGGCTTTTCTCGTAACTGATGCAAAATCCAGTTGAGGTCGTCGATATCGCTAAAACGTCCCATCAGCATATCGCGAGAATCGATCATATGCTGGAACATTTCAGGAGGGATGTGACGAGTTTTCCGGGGATCCATATTCGGGAAAATCACCACACCAACGACAATGATCGCTAGGGTAAGCCAAAAAATAGCAAAAATACGGCCGTATAAACTATTCAGCTTTGGCAGCGTCATTAATCCTCCAACACCATCAGGTAACCACGTCCACGTAAGGTTTTAATGCGAGATTTTCCATCATCGCGTTCAGGTAATTTTTTGCGTAAGTTCGATACGTGCATATCAATCGCGCGATCGAATGCGGCAAGATGTTTACCCAGAACATCAAGACTTAAGGTTTCTTTTGTTAGCGTTTGACCTGGATGCTGAACAAAATGGCTCAGTAGAGCAAATTCAGTGGTCGTAAGATCAAGTAGTACGCCCTGGCAGTATGCTTCTTGTTTGCCTGGGTAAATTTGGATGTCCTGACACTCAAGCATGTCGGAAGCTTTTTGTGTGTGCTGCGGTTGAGTGCGACGCAAAATAGCACGAATACGTGCGAGCAATTCACGATCACTAAATGGTTTTGGCAGGTAGTCGTCGGCACCGAGCTCTAAGCCGATAACGCGATCGATCTCTTCTCCTTTCGCCGTCAGCATTAACACTGGTGTTGACCAATGTTCACGCAGCTTTTTCAGTGTTTCCATGCCGTTAAGACGTGGCATCATCACATCGAGCAAAATAAGATCGACTGAGTCATTAACCGCCGCTAGACCGGCTTCGCCATCGTTGGCTTCTGAAACCATAAAGCCTTCATAACTCAACACTTCTTTGAGCAAACCTGTTAATTCTACGTCGTCATCAATGACTAATATATGCGCCATAACCATCTCACTTGAATGAAAACTTGATTACATTTTACCGTGGGTTGGAACGATAAATTACTGAGAATATCACTCTTTACGTTGATTTACTCCTGCTATACGTCGTTTGACTGCCAGACCAGTATTCTCAAATGGAGCGCTGTCATACAGCTTTTTAGGTTTGAAGAATTGAAGGATGAGCAAATGAATATGGCAAAAAAAGTTCTGTTAGCCACAGTGGTACTTCCTCTGACCATGGCAGCCTCCGGTGCATTTGCAGCCGGTGGTCCACAGGGGCCCAAAGGGGATCGTGCACCACAAGGTGGTTGCGGTCCTGATGGAGAGCAAAGCATTCTGCAACAGCTGAATCTATCAAAACAGCAAACTGAGAAGCTAAAAGAGCTTCATCAGAAAGAACATAAAGCGATGCGTGAAGAGATGAAAGCACTTCATGAAGAAGAGCAATCTATTGTGCTAGCGAAAGATTTTGACCAAGCTAAAGCGACCCAATTGGCGCAAAAATTGGTGAATTTGCAGGTTCAACGTCGCGTAGAAATGATGCAACAACGCCATGATTTGATGGCCATCTTGACTCCTGAGCAGAAAAGCCAATTTGAGTTACTGCAAAAATATCGCATGTCTCAATGTATGCAAGGACCTATGAAAGGTCATGGACCAAAAGGTCGTCCAGATGGTGAACACGGTCCACGTGATGAGATGCCTATGCCAGAGCAACCATAATCTCATCTCGCTTACAAAGCAGCTTCGGCTGCTTTTTTTATTTTATGGTTTATGCGAAGCAACAAATGGCTGGCCAAGCTTTTGTACAGCAGAAATAACAGAACATTATTCGAACAAATCTCTGGTGTTTTGTATAATTAATTCATTGTGTTAGTTGGAACATCATGATGAAAAAAGAATACGAACGTCTCGTTACGACCGCAGCTTGGCTTGCCACTTGCGTTGCTGGCTTGCTCTTGGTGGTGAAATTGGTGATCTGGTGGTTAACTGGGTCAGTCAGTTTATTGGCATCGTTGATCGATTCGATGATTGATATTGCCGCCTCGATAGTGAATCTGGTTGTTCTTAAATACTCATTACAGCCTGCTGACAAAGAGCATACCTTTGGTCATGGTAAAGCCGAATCGCTTGCCGCATTAGCCCAAGCCATGTTCATTTCTGGTTCTGCTGTCTTTTTGATTCTAAATGGTATTGACCGCTATTTCCGTCCTCAAGCACTGAACGCTCCCGAGCTCGGTGTGTATGTGAGCTTGTTTGCGATTGTTGTGACCCTCATGCTGGTGACCTTCCAGCGTCATGTCGTCAAAAGAACCTCTAGCCAAGCGATAGCGGCTGACTCACTGCACTACCAGACCGACCTTTACATGAACGTTGCGATTACCATTGCGTTGGGATTAAGCTGGCTTGGCTTTTCTCAAGCGGATGCTATTTTCGCTGTTGGTATCGGGATTTATATCCTCTACAGTGCCGTTCGTATGGTTCATGAAGCGATTCAAACCTTGCTTGATCGCTCCTTACCCGAAGAAGAAAATAAGAGGATCTTGGAAATTGCCATGTCGGTAAGAGGGATCATGGGCGTGCATCAATTGCGTACTCGCATGTCTGGTCCAATTCGCTTTATTCAACTGCATCTTGAACTGGAAGATAAGATGCCACTTATTGATGCTCACAATCTTTCTGATATTGTAGAGGCCAAATTGCGTAAGGCATTTCCTGGCGCAGATGTGTTGATTCACCAAGATCCTTATTCGGTGATTTTTGGGCCAGAAAGAAAGCAAAAAGCGCAAAGTGTGTATGATATTTAGTCGTGATTTGATGAAGAGAAAACGACTATTCTGACATGAATCAACGCAACGAGATGGTGAGAGTGGCATACTCTCAACCATTAAGAAAACTTGCCGTAAATAAGCAAATAACGGTAGTAATCCTGTTTAGTACAGGTAACATACAAGAATAATAAAAAGATTTAGCTGTGGGGTAACTTGTTGTCTCATAGCGTAAAAATAAATTAATGGGTTCCCAAAATATAGAGGGTGAGCATGATTAAAAAGATCGGGGTTTTGACCAGCGGCGGCGACGCACCTGGCATGAATGCTGCGATACGCGGCGTGGTTCGTACAGCTCTTGGTGCAGACCTAGAAGTGTATGGTGTCTATGACGGTTATCTAGGTCTTTATGAAGACCGTATTGAAAAACTTGATCGTTCAAGTGTTTCTGATGTGATCAACCGTGGTGGTACTTTCCTAGGTTCTGCTCGTTTCCCAGAATTTAAAGAAGAATCTGTACGTGCAAAAGCGATCGATAACCTGAAAAAACATGGTATTGATGCGCTAGTGGTTATCGGCGGTGACGGTTCATACATGGGCGCTAAAAAACTGACTGAAATGGGTTACCCATGTATCGGTCTTCCTGGCACTATCGACAACGATATCGCAGGCACTGATTACACCATCGGTTACTACACTGCACTGAACACTGTTATCGAAGCGATCGACCGCTTACGTGATACTTCTTCTTCACACCAACGTATCTCTATCGTAGAAATCATGGGGCGTCACTGTGGTGACTTAACTCTGATGGCTGCAGTTGCTGGTGGTTGTGAATACATCATTTCTCCTGAAACTGGTTTGGACAAAGAGCAGCTTATTTCTAATATCCAAGACGGTATCAAGAAAGGTAAAAAGCACGCTATCATCGCGCTAACTGAACTGATGATGGATGCTAACAAACTGGCTAAAGAAATCGAAGCAGCAACGGGTCGTGAAACTCGCGCAACCGTTCTTGGTCACATCCAACGTGGTGGTGTTCCAACGGCATTCGACCGTATCCTAGCATCTCGCATGGGTAACTACGCCGTTCACCTTCTTCTTGAAGGTCAAGGTGGTCGTTGTGTTGGTATTCAGAAAGAACAACTTGTTCACCATGACATCATCGATGCGATTGAAAACATGCGTCGTCCAGTACGTAAAGATCTCTACAAAGTGGCTGAAGAGTTGTTTTAATCCATTTTGTGAATCCAAAAGTAAAGACCGCGAATTTCGCGGTCTTTTTTATGTCTACTAGAGAATGATTTCACGTACGTCAGGGTCTTTACGTTCTAAATAGTGAATCGACTTGATACGGCGAATGGTACGGCAACGACCACGAATTAATAATGTCTCTGTGGTTGCAATGTTACCTTTGCGGGTAATCCCATCGAGGAGATCGCCTTTGGTGATGCCAGTCGCTGCGAAGATAACGTTGTCAGTGCGAACCATCTCTTCCAGTGGGAGAACCTTATTCGCTTCTACGCCCATTTCAGCACAACGTTTTAGCTCTTTTGCGCCCCAGATGCGGTTGTCTTCTGTTTCGCCTTTCACTTGGTGACGAGGTAGCAAGCGACCTTGCATATCACCATCGAGTGCGCGAATCACCGCTGCAGATACCACACCTTCAGGTGCTCCACCGATGCAGTACATCATATCGACTTCACTGTCTGGCATGCACGTTAGGATTGATGCGGCTACGTCACCGTCAGGCACTGCAAAAACTCGTACACCCATCTGTTGCATCTCAGCGATCACTTTATCGTGACGAGGTTTAGCGAGAGTAATCACAACCAATTCGGAAAGTGGTTTACCAAGAGCGGTGGCCACATTGTTCAGGTTTTCCACCAATGGTTTGTTTAGATCAATACAACCTTTCGCTTCAGGACCGACTACCAATTTTTCCATGTACATGTCAGGCGCTTTTAAGAAACTGCCTTTTTCGCCCGCAGCAAGAACAGCAAGAGCGTTCGATTGCCCCATCGCTGTCATACGAGTGCCTTCGATAGGATCCACTGCGATATCGACAGCATCACCGCCACAACCCACTTGTTCGCCGATGTAAAGCATTGGTGCTTCATCGATTTCACCTTCGCCGATGACAATCTCACCCGCAATTTCAGTTTTGTTGAGCAAGGTGCGCATTACTTCCACTGCAGCGCCATCTGCTGCGTTCTTGTCTCCACGACCAAGCCATTTATATCCTGCCAAAGCGGCACCTTCGGTGACTCGAGAAAAAGCCATCGCCAATTCGCGTTTCATGTCTACTCCAAACCAAAATTTACGGACAATTTATCGGCGAATTCTAACATATTAATAGGGAAACGTTTGCTGTTTGGACGATCAGAGTTTTGCACTCGATCAAATGTGAGTTGGAAATCCTTGTTATGGTTGAAAAACCGCCATGAAAAACCAACTCGCGACAGACTAAGTTAACTTAGTGTCAATTTGCGCCTTTTTTTTAACCGAATAATGCAAAATCTCGAATATAGAGAGTGTCTATCTGCGTTTGGCTGAGTAGAATGGGAGAAATTTGGTGACAGACGGTGTCACGCCATCCGAATACGAAAGGGTAAGCAACATGTCTTTTGAAGTACTAGAGCAACTGGAAGCAAAAATTCAAACTGCGGTAGACACTATCGCACTGCTACAAATGGAAGTGGAAGAGCTAAAAGATGATAAACAGAAGCTTGAACAAGAAACCACTGAACTAAAAGCCAATTGCGAAGCGATGCAACAAAAAGCAGAGCAAGTGCAGAAAGAGCACGATGCATGGCAAGAACGCATCCGTAGCCTGCTAGGTAAAATGGAAGACGTAGAGTAAGTTCTACCGCACTGCATTGAGATCGAAAAAAGCGCCAAAGTTTGGCGCTTTTTTATTGATCAACTCTGCAACCAATCAATTAGGCCACGCTAGGGCGCACACCTAAGGTATGACATAGCGCATAAGTCATTTCAGCACGGTTAAGCGTGTAGAAGTGGAAATCTTTCACGCCTTCACGACAAAGAATGCGGACCATATCGATTGCTTGGCTAGCTCCAACAAGTTGGCGAGTGGTTGGATCATCATCCAAACCTTCAAATTGTTTTGCCATCCAGCTTGGGACTTTGACGTTGTTTTGCGCTGCAAAACGCGACGCTTGTTTAAAGTTCGAAACTGGCAAAATTCCCGGTACGATTTCGACATCAATGCCTGCTGATAAGCAGCGGTCACGAAAACGTAAGTAACTTTCTACATCAAAGAAAAACTGAGTAATTGCGCGGTTAGCGCCAGCATCGACTTTGCGACGTAGATTTAAAAGATCCGCCTGAGCACTTTTCGCTTCTGGGTGGACTTCAGGAAATGCTGCAACTGAAATATCAAAGTCATGGCGAGATTTAAGCAGTTCCACTAAATCAGATGCGTACATATCAGGGCGACCACCGCCTGCTGGAATATCACCGCGCAGCGCAACGATATTGCGAATGTCGTTGTTCCAATAGTCATCGGCGATTTGAATTAGCTCATCACGAGTTGCATCGATACAGGTTAAGTGTGGCGCGGCAACGAGACCCGTTTGATCTTTGATCTCTTTAATGATCGAGTGGGTACGGTCACGCTCACCGGAGTTCGCACCATAGGTAACGGAAACAAATTGGGGACGTAATGTTTTTAAACGATGCACAGAGTTCCACAATGTTTCTTCCATCTTTTCGTTACTTGGCGGAAAAAACTCAAATGAAACATTGATGTTATCCGATAGCTCTGCAATGTTTTGATTCAGAGCATCGATGTGGCTGGCATGCGTGTATCCCATAATTTTCTCCCTGTGACCTGTCGCCACAATACGAAGCTATTCTCGTTAATTTGTTTCGCCGTTTAGACGTCTATATGTCCAAATAATGTGGTGAATTGCTGTTAAAGTCAACAGCCTAAACATGAATGTTTTTCATGTGGTAGATGAAAAATAGTCACAATAACCTTAAATAATGTAGCAGTACTTGGCAAGTGATGAGATATCAGAGGTCACAGAGTTAAGGGGATTGATAAAGGATAAAATGGGCAGAAAGAAAAGCCTGCATGGTTAGACGCAGGCTTGAAGGAGATTAGAGGAAACTAGACAGGCGGTTTAGATCCGATTGAATCGCACCCGCTGTGACTTCTCGTCCAGCACCAGGGCCGCGGATCACTAATGGGTTATCCTTGTACCATTTACTCTCGATGGCGAAGATGTTGTCACATGGAAGCAAGTTAGCCAATGGATGCTCTTTCTCAAGCGCCTCTACACCTACAGTTGCTTTGCCATTTTTTTCTAGTCTTGCCACATAACGCAGTACTTTGCCTTCGCGTTGCGCTTTTGCGAGACGTTCAGCTAAACGTTTATTGAGTAGGTCACTTTGATCGAGGAAGTCATCCAAAGAGAGATCTGCTAACTCTTCAGGAACCAATGATTCAACTTTCACGCTTTCTGGTTCAATATCGAGTCCAGATTCACGAGCCAAAATCACCAATTTACGCATGACATCCGAGCCATCCAGATCATTGCGAGGGTCAGGTTCAGTAAGTCCTTGTTGCCACGCTAGGTCAACCAGTTCACTAAACGGAACCGTGCCATCGTATTGCTGGAATAGCCAAGAAAGTGTGCCGGAGAAAATCCCCGATAGAGCCACGATCTCATCACCACTTTCACGCAAATCACGCACTGTGTGGTTAATTGGCAAGCCTGCGCCTACCGTGGCGTTGTACAGCCAGTGGCGACTGATTTTCGAGAAGGCTTCTTGCACCTGATTGTAGTACTCACTTGGTGCAGAACCTGCCACCTTGTTTGCCGAGATGAGGTGCATCCCCAGTTCAGCAAACTCTAGATATTGCAGTGCTAAAGTTTCGCTAGCGGTGACATCAAGGATAATCACATCATCGTAATCTTCGAGATTGCTGAGACGTTTTACCCATTCGTTACCATTATTGGCGACAGCTTCATTGGCGTAATTTTTGAGTACGGTATTGGCATCAAGACCCTGCTCATTAAACAGATAGGTTTGACTGTCCACTACCGCGACTAACTCAAAGGCCATTCCGCGGCGTTTTTCTAGCTCTTCTTTCTCTTTGGCAAACAGTTTTAACCAGCTAGAGCCAATGTTGCCCTTACCGCAAAGTGCTAAAGCAATGCGCTTATGAGCTTGGAATAATTGGGTATGAAGACCTATCACGAGTGAGTTGAGATCGGTTTGACGTAGAACAGCTACCAAACTTAACCCTGAATCGGTTTCTGAGATGAACTCAACGGGTTCACCTTTGATTTGTTGATAGAAACCAAAGCAATGGTTGGCGTTAATCGATGCCCCAGCGCCGACCGCCGCAACTAGGCAATAACCCTCTTTGAGTCTCAGTTCAGCTTCAATAGCGCTATCTTGCAGATAAGCTAAAGCACCAGTAACGATTTCACTTGTGTAAGCCAGACGCAACAGGAATTGATCCGCTTGCGCTTCGAAAGCTAATGGTTCCAATTGAACGCGTTTGAGACGTTCTAACACTTCATTTTTGATGCGATCAAATGGATGATTTTGCGAAAAAGTCAGCTCAATTAGCATCACATCATCAAGCGAGGTGATGATTTTGGCCCCACGCCCAGAAGCTAAGATACGTTCAATGCGAGTTGAGCCAGCTTCTGGTTGATAGCTACAGCGTAAGTGCAGTTCGGTAGTGCTCTGGGCGACCGGTTGCAATGTACGACTGTGTAACACAGGAGCTGCAAGGCGAGCCAATTCATTGGCTTCATCGAGACGAAGCAGTGGTAATAAGCAGGCATCGGAGACGATTCGTGGGTCAGCGCTGTAGACCCCAGCAACGTCACTCCAGATAGTCACTTTCGCCACATCCGACAGGGCACCGATAATGGTTGCTGAATAGTCAGAACCATTACGTCCGAGCAACACAGTATCGCCCGCGTTATTTTGCGCCATGAAGCCGGTAATGATGAGACGCTGTTGAGCGTGCTGAGTCAATACCGTTTGCAACAATGGGTATGATGCTGCGCGATCGACTTCTGGTTGCGTTCCTGATTCTGCGCGTAGGAAAGTTCGCGCATCAATCGCCATCGCAGGCATGCGATGCTGATTCAATAGGGCAGCAAGAAGGCGAGACGACCACACTTCACCATGTCCTAGAATAGCAGCTCGTTGAGCGACGCTAATAGGGGCAGCGATTTCTCCCAGATCGCTAATTTCTGCTGCAAGCTGAGTGAGCAGAGTATCCGCTTGTTCACCTTCTAAGAGTCCGGTGATAAGGTCAGCTTGATACTGACGCAGTGACTGTAATGTTTCGTGAGCCACACGGCCGTCTTTACTCAATGCATCAACAAAGGTAATCAGACGGTTTGTGGTTTTCCCTGCCGCAGAGACAACGACTAAGTCGTTGTCCTTGGAATATTCCTTCAATATATGAGCAACGCGCTGATAACACTCAGCGTTCGCCAGGCTACTACCACCAAATTTATGCAACTGGCGTTGTGTAGTCATTAACGAATCTCCTTAGCTTTGCTAAAGGCTTGGTCTAAATCGGCGATCAAGTCTTCCGCATCTTCCAAACCCACTGAAACGCGCAGTAACAGTTGAGAAACACCCGCTTCAGCCAGTGCTTTTTCACCCATAGCGCGGTGAGTCATGGTCGCAGGGTGACAGATAAGGCTTTCTACACCACCTAAAGATTCGGCAAGCGAGAACAGTTGTAGTGAGCTCACGAAGACTTTAAGTTGTTCGTAGCTGCCATTTAGCTCAAAACTTAGCATAGAACCAAAGCCCGACTGCTGTTTCTTCGCAATATCGTGACCTGGGTGGTTTGGTAGGCTAGGGTGGTAGACAACTTTGACCAATTCTTGAGTTAGAAGGTAAGCAAGAATCTGTTTTGAGCTCTCTTCGTGTTGACGCATACGTGCAGGAAGAGTGCGCAGACCACGCAGAGTCATGTAGCTATCAAATGGTGTACCGGTCGCACCAATACAGTTGCCCCACCATGCAATTTTTTCAGCGTGTTCTTTCTCTTTACTGATGACTACGCCACCGATGACATCTGAGTGACCATTGATGTATTTGGTGGTTGAGTGGATAACAAAATCAGCACCAAGAGTCAGAGGTTTTTGATAAACAGGAGTCAGGAATGTGTTATCAACGGCAACTAGAGCACCAATAGCATGGGCTTGTTCACATACCTTAGCAATATCAACTACGCGGACTAATGGGTTAGATGGAGTTTCTAGCAAAATTAATTTTGGTTTTTGTGCAAGTGCTTTAGCAAACTCAGCTTCGTTAGATTGATCGACAAACAACACTTTGAAATCGCCTTTTTGTGAGCGAGTGTTGAAGAGGCGATACGTACCACCGTAGCAGTCATGAGGAGCAATAATAAGGTCTTGTGGACCAATTAGTGCAGAGACCCAAAGGTTCAGAGCGGATGTACCGCAGTTTGTAATGGTTGCACCAACGCCACACTCTAGATCAGACAGCGCTTGTTCAAGCAAGTTACGGTTAGGGTTACCAGAGCGGGTGTAGTCATATTTTGGCACTTCACCAAACGCAGGAAAACCATAGTTGGTTGAGAGGTAAATGGGTGGAACAACAGCATGATATTGAGTGTCTGATTCAATACCGGTACGAACCGCAATGGTCGCTGGTTTGCGCGTGGTCATAAGTGTTTCCTTTCCTGTGTGACTCTGAATTTTGGGCATCCATTGTAGCCCCGACAAAATGTCTCTGGGACTGATGAGTGATGCATAACATCACACTTTACTTATCAAAAAAGAAGACGTCAACACTTCTAGACGTCTATATGTCTTTGCTTATGGCAGTAAATCCCGCTAAAATTGGGGTCTTTGATATTCCTTACCGAAATAATTTTAACGAAGGTGCGCAATGGCAGACTGGAACGGCGAATATATCAGCCCTTATGCAGAGCATGGCAAGAAGAGTGAGTTAGTAAAAAAGATTACAGTTTCTATTCCTCTTAAAGTACTTAAAGTACTGACTGATGAACGTACTCGTCGCCAAATTAATAACTTACGACATGCAACCAACAGTGAGTTGCTGTGTGAGGCCTTTTTACACGCGTACACAGGTCAACCTCTGCCAACGGATGAAGACCTACGTAAAGACCGCCCAGATGATATTCCTGTTGAAGCGAAAGAGCTGATGACCGCGATGGGCATCGAGTTTGAAGCTTACGACGACTAATCCTCACGGCAAACTTAATGCCGTTGGTTAAGCGGTGGTTGCACATTCACACCGCTAGTTGGGTTACATCGCACCGTTTCAGCATGAACGAGATCCAAACAAAAAGCCCCTGCCATTGAGGTCAGGGGCTTTTTATATTTCACCTAATTGCGGTGATGAATAACAGAATTAGTTATCCATGTAACCATCAGGTAGTGCAATGCGCGCTACACCTGAATCCACAGCCGCTTGAGCCACTGCTTTTGCTACGCGAGGTAGTAGGCGTGGGTCCATTGGTTTTGGAATGATGTAGTGTGGGCCAAAGCTCAGTTCTTCAACACCTGCTGCTTTCAACACTTCTTCAGGTACTGCTTCTTTAGCAATAGAGCGGATCGCTTCTACTGCAGCCAGTTTCATCTCGATGTTGATCTCTTTAGCGCGTACGTCTAAAGCACCGCGGAAGATGAATGGGAAGCACAATACGTTGTTAACTTGGTTAGGGTAGTCACTGCGGCCTGTACCCATGATCAAATCTTGACGAGCACTGTGTGCTAGCTCTGGAGTGATCTCTGGATCTGGGTTTGAACACGCAAAGACGACAGGCTTATCAGCCATCAGTTTGATTTGCTCTTCAGTCATCAGGTTAGGACCTGATACACCTAGGAATAGATCAGCACCTTCAATCGCATCGGTTAGAGTGCGTTTGTCTGTGTTGTTGGCAAAGCGTTGTTTGTAAACGTTCAGATCGTCACGTTGAGTGCTGATCACGCCATTACGGTCCAACATATAGATGTTTTCACGTTGCGCGCCACATTGAATCAGCAGTTCCATACATGCACATGCTGCTGCACCAGCGCCTAGGCAGACGATAGTACACTCTTCAATTTTCTTACCTTGCAGTTCGATAGCGTTTAGCATGCCGGCTGCAGTTACGATAGCAGTACCGTGTTGGTCATCGTGGAATACTGGGATGTCGCAAAGTTCAATAAGGCGACGTTCGATTTCAAAACACTCAGGTGCTTTGATGTCTTCTAGGTTGATACCGCCGAAAGTATCTGCGATTGCCGCTACAGTGTTAACGAATTCGTCGACAGTATTGTGTTTTACTTCGATATCGATTGAGTCGATGCCAGCAAAACGTTTAAACAGAAGTGCTTTGCCTTCCATTACAGGTTTTGATGCAAGAGGGCCTAGGTTACCAAGACCAAGAATCGCTGTACCGTTAGAGATAACGGCAACAGTGTTACCTTTACCTGTGTATTTGTAAGCGTTTGCTGGATCTTTTGCGATTTCGCGTACTGGCTCTGCAACACCTGGGCTGTATGCCAATGCTAAGTCTTGAGCCGAATCCGCAGGCTTGGTCAGAGCGATAGCAATCTTCCCTGCTGTAGGGATCGCATGGTAATCAAGAGCCTTCTGGCGGAACTGTTCTTCTTTTGTCAGTTCTTTTTTATTGTCGTCGGACATGGGCTGTTCTCAGTTATTGATTGTAGAAAAGCCGACCATTCTAAAGCAGGATTTTGCTGCTGCATAGTTAGTTACTTGGGGAAAAGTGGTTATTTTTTGTCAAAACTGATCTGATAAGACCAGATAAAATAAAGCAAAGGTTTGCGCGGGTAACAGAAAATACTTTCTTATAATTTCTGCTTATGACTGATAATAAAAAGTGAGTATGAGTGCATTTTTATGCATATAAAAAAGGACGCATTCGCGTCCTTTTTTTGTACAACTATAAAGCAGAAATTATTTCTTGCTTGATAGAGTACCGAAACGTTTGTTGAAGCGATCAACACGACCACCGGTATCAACGATACGTTGTTTACCAGTGTAGAATGGGTGACATTTGTCACATACGTCTAGGTGAAGAGAGTCTTGACCTAGAGTAGATTTGAAAACGAAAGTGTTGCCGCAAGAGCAGTTAGCAGTCACTTCTTTGTATTCTGGGTGGATACCAGCTTTCATGGGATAACCTCAATTTGGGGCCGTGTCGCTATTCGAATCTATTTGCCGAACACCACACGTATAGTTAATAGTAATTTACAAGATACGTTGCTTAAGACATCGCCATCTTGTAAGGCGCGATATGATAAAGAATCATTAGTCTGGGATCAACTGCTTTTGCCGCAAATTTCACCATATAGAAAACGATTAAATGTCCTATCGTGGCTCAATATCGGTAATCTCTAATGAAGTCTTAGATATAGAGTCGAATTTGTCTCTTTCATCCAGTAGACTGTGGGCTGATATTTGGTTTTTGACGATAAATTATGCGCCCTTCCATTGCCCGTGTTGCTCTGCCTGTTCCGTTAGATAAACAATTTGATTATCTGGTACCTGCGCACCTGTTTCCTATTATTGGCGGGCGTGTTTCGGTTCCTTTTGGGCGGCAGAAACTGATTGGTATTGTGACAGCGTTGGTGAGCGAATCCGATTTTCCGCTGACACAGCTTAAAGAAATTCTCGCGGTTTTGGATAACCAGCCGGTTTGGCCAGATAACCTCTATGCACTACTGCAATGGTGTAGTCAGTTTTACCAACATCCCCTCGGAGATACGTTAGCTAACGCGATGCCCAGTGCATTACGTAAAGGTAATAATGCGGATTTTGCAAGTGTACGTGAATGGGTAATGACTGAAGCTGGCCGCAACCAACTGATGGTAGGTTTGGATAAACGTGCTGTCCAGCAAGTCCGTGTCATGTATCGTCTAGAAAATGGTGCTGTTTCTCATCAACAGTTACTCAGCGAAGATTTTTCATCGACCACTCTGAAAGCACTTGAGCAAAAAGGCTGGGTGGAAATGCGTGAAAACCAGCCCAAAGTGCTCGCTTGGCCAAAAGAGATTGAAGCGCAAGTGGATAAACCGCGCTTGAATCAAGAGCAGGCGATTGCGATTGCTACGGTCAATAGTGAACAAGGTTATGCGTGTTATCTCCTACAAGGAGTGACGGGGTCGGGGAAGACCGAAGTCTACTTGAATATGATTAAGCCGGTATTGGAACGGGGTCAGCAAGCCTTAGTTTTGGTGCCGGAGATTGGTTTAACTCCCCAAACCATCAACCGTTTTCGCCGTCGTTTCAATGTGCCTATTGAAGTAATGCACTCTGGTCTTAATGATACTGAACGCCTTAATGCGTGGTTAAGTGCGCGTGATAAAGTGGCGGGCATTGTGATTGGTACTCGTTCTGCACTATTAACGCCGTTTGCCGATTTAGGCATCATCATTGTTGATGAAGAGCACGATGCTTCCTATAAGCAGCAAGACAGTTTGCGTTATCACGCACGTGATGTGGCGGTGATGCGTGCTGCAAAAGAGAATATTCCTATTGTGTTGGGGTCGGCAACGCCTGCACTAGAAACCTTACATAATGCGTTAACTGGCAAATATCACCATTTACAATTAACGCAAAGAGCCGGAGTATCGGTTCCCACCATCAATCATGTGTTGGATGTAAAAGGCCAATATTTGGAAAGTGGTTTGTCCGCTGCTCTTATCGCACAGATGCGCCGCCATCTTGAAGATGGTAATCAGGTGTTGCTGTTTTTGAACCGTCGCGGTTTTTCTCCAGCATTGATGTGCCATGAATGTGGTTGGATTGCGGAGTGTCAACGCTGTGATGCGTATTACACCTATCATCAAAACAGCAGCGAAATGCGTTGCCACCATTGTGGTTCTCAGCGTCCGGTTGTTCATCATTGTCAGAGCTGCGGCTCAACACATTTAGTGACGGTTGGGGTAGGTACAGAGCAGTTGGAGAAACAGCTCGCAGAACTCTTTCCTGAATTTAAAGCGATTCGTATTGACCGTGACAGCACAAGGCGCAAAGGCAGCCTGGAGAATGCGCTGCAGGCGATTAAAAAGGGCGAATACCAAATTTTGATTGGCACCCAAATGTTAGCAAAGGGGCATCATTTCCCTGATGTCACTATGGTGGCTCTACTGGATGTTGATGGCTCTTTGTATAGTAGCGATTTTCGTGCCGCGGAGCGTTTTGCTCAGCTCTTTATTCAAGTGGCGGGGCGAGCAGGACGAGCAAGTAAACCTGGTGAAGTGTATTTGCAAACTCACCATCCAGAACACAGTTTATTACAAGCGCTCATCACTAAGGATTACAACTCTTTTGCTCAGACAGCATTAGCGGAGCGAAAAATAGCGATGTTACCGCCATACAGTTACTTGACCTTGATGCGCGCTGAAGCGAATCAATCGCAAACGGTGGAGGACTTTTTACGCCAAGTTCGTCACACTTTAGAAAGTCACCCATTATTTAATCAAGAATGTTTGGTTTTAGGACCAACACCAGCGCCATTGGCAAAACGGGCTGGAAAATTCCGTTGGCAGCTATTAATTCAGGCTCAGTCTCGATCTTTGATGCAAAAATTATTGACCAGTGCCCGACCAGCTATCAGTATGCTGCCCCTCTCAAGCAAAGTGAGATGGTCTTTGGATATTGAACCTCAAGATCTTTCATGAAATATCAAGATTATTTGCTAGGCTTAAAGAGGTAAATGTAATTAAACGTGATGGGTTTCACGCTAGTGATGTAAAATTTGTTAATCTAAGCGTAACCAACTCACCATTAAATGAATAGACTTACCGAGTCAACTGTTCACTGACTTCGCTTCGAAGCGGTGATTTTAGAGCCCATGAATTCGCATTGTAAGCAAGGTTTACTATATTGCTATGCCTCATTTTTAGCCTCGCTTGGGACGATGTGGGTAAACGATAACGATAAGAAAAGTGCGTTTGCACTGTCCAGGATTAGATAAAGAGGGTTATTTATATGGCGACAATGAAGGATGTTGCCCAGCTTGCTGGAGTCTCAACAGCGACGGTTTCCCGTGCTTTGATGAATCCAGAAAAAGTCTCGTCTTCCACTCGTAAGCGTGTTGAGGATGCGGTTTTAGAAGCGGGCTATTCTCCCAACTCTTTAGCGAGAAATCTGCGCCGTAATGAGTCTAAAACGATCGTTGCGATCGTTCCTGATATCTGTGACCCCTATTTTACAGAGATCATTCGCGGTATCGAAGATGCTGCGATGGAGCACGGTTACTTAGTGCTGTTAGGGGATAGCGGCCAGCAGAAAAAGCGGGAAAATTCATTCGTCAATCTCGTCTTTACCAAGCAGGCAGACGGCATGTTGCTGTTGGGTACAGATCTCCCATTTGATGTGAGTAAGCCAGAGCAGAAGAATCTACCACCTATGGTAATGGCGTGTGAGTTCGCACCTGAGCTTGAACTGCCAACGGTGCACATTGATAACTTGACCTCTGCCTTTGAAGCGGTGAATTATCTGACACAAATGGGGCACAAACGAGTGGCTGAAATTTCTGGTCCTGAAAGTGCGGCATTGTGCTCTTTCCGTCATCAGGGGTATCAGCAGGCGCTGCGTCGTGCTGGGATCACCATGAATCCAACGTATTGCGTATCTGGCGATTTCTCCTTTGCGGCAGGTGCTAAGTTAGTCAAACAGTTGTTGGCGTTACCTGAGCCACCAACCGCTATTTTCTGTCATAACGACACGATGGCGATTGGGGCAATTCAGCAAGCAAAACGTCTTGGCTTACGTGTACCACAAGATCTTTCCGTGGTCGGCTTCGATGATATTCAGTTTGCTGAATATAGCGATCCACCATTGACGACTATCTCTCAGCCACGTTATGAAATTGGCCGTCAGGCGATGCTAATGATGCTTGAGTTGCTTCGTGGGCACGATGTCCAAGCGGGTTCGCGTTTGCTAGAAACCAAGCTGGTCATTCGTGAGAGTGCCGCGCCACCTCGGGTACGTTAATTCTTGTCTCGATGCATGAATCAGTAGCGCATTTTTATGCGCTACTTGTTGTGCGAGTCTGTTCTCAAGAGTCAAACTGCTTTAACATGTAGAGCAAATTGTCAACATCTGAAATCCTGTGGCTAATAAAGATTATGTAAGACGAGGTCGTAGTCCAAAAAAGCCGACCAAAAAAACAGCTTCTCAACGTAAACCGTGGTTTAAAATTTTACTCGCACTGATTTTGGTGGGAGCGTTTGGCTATGGACTCTATTTTTTAAACCAAAGTCCCAAACCAAAAGAAACTGAAAAAGCCAATGTGGTTCCCGTGACTCCCGTTGTCACCCAACCCAAAGAGAAGTTACCACCACCACCAACTGAAAAGTGGGATTATGTCGATACTCTGCCTAGTCGCGAGATTGAAGTGGTTCCTAAAGAGTTGCAGGTGTCTAAGATTCCATACGTAATGCAGTGTGGTGCGTATAAAACCATGCATCAAGCGCAGGAGCGTAAAGTGAATATTGCCTTTCTTGGTTTGAACAGCAAAATCCGCAAAACCGAAGGCAGTAGCTGGTTTAGAGTGGTGTTAGGCCCTTATAAATTTAAGCGTGATGCCGAGCGAGATAAGCATAAATTGTATCGCGCCAAAATCGAACCATGCTTGATTATGAAAGATCAGCCGTAGTTATCTTTCGGTCGTTGTTATCCTAGAGAATGCAGATTTGACACTATCTTGAAACTGCATTCTCTTTGTTCCCTTGAATTTTCGCTTCGCTATCCATATATATCCTCTATCTCCATAGTGAAAAAAGATAAGAGGCCCTCACGTGACTACCATCGTTTCTGTACGTCGAAATAATAAAGTTGTTATTGCAGGTGACGGACAAGTATCACTAGGTAATACAGTGATGAAAGGCAACGCTAAAAAAGTTCGCCGTCTGTACAACAATAAAGTTCTTGCTGGATTCGCTGGTGGTACTGCTGATGCGTTTACTCTGTTTGAACGTTTTGAAAGCAAACTGCAAATGCACCAAGGCCATCTGACCAAAGCAGCAGTCGAATTAGCGAAAGATTGGCGCAGTGATCGTGCGTTACGTAAGCTTGAAGCGATTCTGGCTGTTGCCGATGAAACCGCATCACTGATCATCACGGGCAATGGCGATGTACTACAGCCTGAACGTGATTTGATTGCGATTGGCTCTGGCGGTAACTACGCCCAAGCAGCAGCGATTGCGATGCTAGAAAATACCGAATTAGATGCTCGAACTATTTGCGAAAAAGCGCTAAATATTGCGGGTGATATTTGTGTGTTCACCAACCACTTCCATACTATCGAAGAACTAGAAATTCCTGAGAGCAGCCAAGCTGTGGCAGCGCTTCCTCAAGGCGAATAAGCAAAGATAGTAACTGATAACCGAATTTGAAGGATGGTTTTATGTCTGAAATGACTCCTCGCGAAATAGTCGATGAACTCAATCGCCATATCATTGGTCAAGACAACGCAAAACGTGCAGTTGCTTTGGCTTTGCGTAACCGCTGGCGTCGCATGCAGCTTGATGAACATTTACGAGCTGAAGTTACACCCAAAAATATTCTGATGATTGGCCCAACCGGTGTGGGTAAAACTGAAATTGCTCGCCGTCTTGCTAAACTGGCTAATGCTCCGTTTATTAAAGTGGAAGCGACTAAGTTCACTGAAGTGGGCTACGTTGGTAAAGAAGTGGATTCCATTATTCGCGACCTAACTGAAGTGGCAGTAAAAATGACACGTCAGCAAGCGATGGAAAAAGTGAAATTCCGCGCGGAAGAATTAGCTGAAGAGCGTATTTTGGATGCGTTACTGCCTCCTGCACGAGATGCGTGGGGTCAAGCGGAAGCAGGCGACACGAACTCTTCAACTCGTCAGTCATTTCGTAAAAAATTGCGTGAAGGCCAGTTAGACGATAAAGAGATTGAAGTTGATGTTGCTGCACCTCAAATGGGGGTGGAAATCATGGCTCCTCCTGGTATGGAAGAGATGACCAATCAACTTCAAGGTCTGTTCCAAAACCTTGGTGGCGACACCAAGAAAAAACGTAAGCTTAAAATCAAAGATGCGTTTAAAGCGCTTTCTGAAGAAGAAGCAGCAAAACTGGTCAACATGGAAGAGCTAAAAGACCAAGCGATTTTCAATGTTGAAAACCACGGTATCGTGTTTATCGATGAAGTGGATAAGATTTGTAAACGTGGAGAGTCATCAGGCCCTGATGTGTCTCGTGAAGGGGTACAACGTGACCTACTGCCTTTGATTGAAGGTAGCACTATCACGACCAAACACGGCATGGTGAAAACGGACCATATTCTGTTTATCACATCAGGTGCATTCCAAGTGGCGAAGCCATCCGATTTGATTCCTGAGCTGCAAGGTCGTTTGCCAATTCGTGTGGAATTGGGCGCGTTAACTAGCCATGATTTTGAACGTATTTTGACTGAGCCAAAAGCATCTTTAACCGAGCAATACGTTGCATTGATGAAAACAGAAAATGTTGATGTCAGCTTCACTGCGGATGGTATCAAACAGATTGCTGAAGCTGCATGGCGCGTGAACGAAACCACCGAAAACATCGGTGCTCGTCGCTTACATACAGTGATGGAGCGTTTGATGGATGAAATTTCTTTCGAAGCGACTGAAAAATCAGGACAGCAATTTGAAATTAATGCGGCTTATGTGAAAGCTCGCCTTGGTGAATTGGTCGAAGATGAAGATTTAAGCCGCTTTATTCTTTGATAAATTGATCAAAAACAAAACAGAGTAGCCCGCCATTCATGGTGGGCTTTTTTCTGTTCACAATTGCGCATATACTGGCAATATGTTGATCAATCTCTCGTAATCATGAATAACTCATTGCATATTTGGCTCGACGCAGCCCGGCCAAAAACCTTGCCATTAGCCTTGGTTTCTATCTTAACCGGTAGCGCGCTAGCGTTCTCTGCAGGCCAGTTCTCGCTGCCTGTGGCTCTATTATCTTTGGTTACTGCGACCTTGCTACAGATCTTATCCAATCTGGCTAACGATTATGGCGATGCAGTGAAAGGCACTGATAACGAAAAGCGTATTGGTCCAATGCGTGCGCTTCAATCGGGTAAAGTGACCCTCAAAGATATGAAAAACGCGATTTATATTAATATCGTGTTAACTATTGTTTCAGGCCTTGTCCTCGTACTTTATGCGCTTGATAGCTTTGAAAGCATTATGGCTTTCATTGGCTTGGGCGTTTTAGCTATGGCGGCTGCTATTGCTTATACCGTGGGTAACAAACCTTATGGTTATGTTGGCCTGGGTGATCTGTCGGTATTCATCTTTTTTGGTTTGCTTGGCGTGTCCGGCACCTACTTTTTACATACCGGACATATCGATAGCGCATTATTTTTGCCAGCACTAGGTTGCGGCCTTTTGGCTGTTGCCGTGTTAAACGTCAATAACATGCGTGATATCGAAAACGATGCAGTATGTGGCAAACGTACCGTGGCGGTGCGTCTTGGTCAGGACATGGCAAAAGGGTATCACTTTATCCTTTTAGCAGGGGCTGTGGTTGCTTTCGCTTGGTATCTGCTGATTCAAGGCAAGCCAATGTGGATTAGTGTCCCATTCCTACTGAGTTTAATTTCAGTGACTAAGCACAGTCGTGAGCTATGGGCTACGCAACAGCCTGCAGAGATTGCGCCTATGCTGCCAGTCATTGTGAAATGTTCTATCATTACTAACTTGTTGTTTGTCGGTGTGGTTATTGCACAAACTCTGACAAGTTAATTTGCATAGAGTCATTGCAATGACTTATTGAGTCGATATACTCGTTGTTAGGCTTTCGTAAAGAGAACAGGGCTATGGAATACAACACTTCTGCGCTATGTGACATCTATCTCGATCAAGTCGATGTAGTAGAACCAATGTTCAGTAATTTTGGTGGCAGTGCATCATTTGCTGGGCAGATCACGACGGTAAAATGTTTTGAGGATAACGGTCTTATCCGTGAAACACTCGAACAGGACGGTTTAGGCCGCATACTGTTAGTGGATGGAGGCGGTTCACTGCGCCGTGCACTCGTTGATGCAGAACTTGCTGCGTTAGCGGAAGAAAATGAGTGGGAAGGTATCGTAGTTTATGGCTGCGTTCGTGAAGTTGACGAACTGGAAGACATGAACATCGGTATTCAAGCACTAGCGGCTATTCCAGTCGGTGCGGCAACTCAGGGCATTGGTGAAGTCGATATCCCAGTTAACTTCGGTGGAGTGACATTCCTCCCTGAAGATTATCTTTACGCTGACAACACCGGCATCATCTTATCGCAAGAGCCGCTGAATGCGGATTTTGAAGAAGAGGATGAAGAGCTCGACGAAGATGAAGTGTTGTAATCACTCAGTTTAAATAAGCAAAAGCCGCTACTCGTTAGCGGCTTTTTCAATATTAAGGCACTGCTGTTGGCGCAGTTTTAGCGCGTACAGATAACTTAAGATCCCACCAAGCACATTGCCTGCCGCAATACCAATAAACATCCCGTTGACGCCAAACTGCGTTGAGCCAATCCATGCCCCTGGCAGCGTAAATAGAAATAGGCGCAGAAAGCTCCATCCTAAGGCATGATTCGGTTTGTGCAGCGCATTGAGTGCAGAAATCAACATCATGACCATACCTTGAAAGCCATAGCCAATCGGGACAATAAGTAAGTAATGCCAAAGAATATTTTTCACTTCTGGGTCTTGAGAGAAGAGTGCAGTAAAAGGAATACTCAGCGGTACCATCATCAAGAAAATCATGATTTGAAAGAGCACCGCAAAACGCATGCTAAGAAATAGACCAGCGAAGCTGCGCTGGGGATTTTTGGCCCCAAGGTTTTGGGCCATAAATGGCGTTAGGGCTGAAGTGAGCGACATCATGACTAAGATAAGAATCGATTCAATTCGC
Source organism: Vibrio porteresiae DSM 19223 (assembly GCF_024347055.1). Classification (NCBI taxonomy): domain Bacteria; kingdom Pseudomonadati; phylum Pseudomonadota; class Gammaproteobacteria; order Vibrionales; family Vibrionaceae; genus Vibrio; species Vibrio porteresiae. The sequence goes on along the minus strand of NZ_AP024895.1, from coordinate 3,360,696 downwards.
TGTGCGGCCCCATAGCCTGCAATCGCGGCTGTGCCGTGCTGAGAGAGTAACTTCATTAGTAAGGCACCAGCAATCGGATTCATTGCTGTAGAGAGTGCTGCAGGCGTACCAATTTTTAAGATTTGCTGCCAATCGCCTTTTATCGATGCTAACTGAGGTTTGCCGAGCAATTGATCTCGTCGTAATAGCACATAGAAAGTGCATATTAATGCAACTAACCAAGAGATACCGCTCGCAATCGCCGCCCCTTGAATGCCAAGCTCTGGGAAGGGGCCATAACCAAAAATGAGCAGGGGATCTAAACCACCATTGATAGCACCAGAGAGAATCATGATTTTGGCGGGAGTTTTGGTATCACCAGTGGCTCGAATAGCGCTGTTGCCAGCCATTGGGATGACAAGCAAAGGGACGGCAAGATACCAGATGAACATGTACTGTTTGATCAATGGTAGTAGGTCGTGCTGTGCCCCAAGAAGCTGAAACAGTGGGGTGATGGTGGTTGCTCCTAAAAGCGAGGCTATGCACACTAACATCACAGCTAACAGTAAGCCATGACTGGATAAACGCGCTGCGTCAGTCGATTTACCCTGACCAAGCAAGCGTCCAATGCTGGTCGATAGACCTACACCGATACCCATGGTGATACAGTTCAAAGCGAAGGTCACTGGGAAGGTAAAACTGACGGCCGCTAAGGCTTGTGTACCCAGTAAAGAAATAAAAAACGTATCGACAAGATTGAACATCAACACCGATATCATTCCGAGTGTCATTGGAATGGTCATATTGCGTAAAACGGTGCCGATAGGAGCCGTTAACAGCCCATGTTTATCTTGCATAAGTCACTTATTTCGCGGGATAGGTCGGATAAAGCAGGTGGTTAGGATACTTGAATTTTACCGATAAGTCGTTAGACCACAGAGATAATGCAGATATAAAAAAGCCAGCAAGAAGCTGGCTTTTCAACGAGAGCATCACGCACAATTATGCGTTTTTAGCGTCTGCTGCTGCTTTAGCAATAGCGGCAAAGCCAGCTGCTTGTAGAGATGCACCACCCACTAGAGCACCGTCGATGTCTGGTTGAGTGAAGTAAGTTGCAGCGTTTTCTGGTTTAACAGAACCGCCGTATTGGATGATAACTTGTTCTGCGATCTCTGCGCTTTCTGCTGCGATTAGAGCACGGATAGAAGCGTGGATGCGTTGTGCATCTTCAGCAGTTGCTGCTTTACCAGTACCGATTGCCCAGATTGGTTCGTAAGCGATGATAGCGCCACGTAGAGCTTCAACACCTTGAGTTTTGATAACAGCGTTGATTTGACGAGCACATACTGCTTCAGTTTCACCAGCTTCGTTTTGAGCTTCAGTTTCACCGATACATAGAACTGGAGTTAGGCCGTTTTCTTTTAGGAAAGCGAATTTTTTAGCAACGAATTCATCAGATTCTGCGTGGTATTCACGACGTTCTGAGTGACCGATGATGATGTGAGTTGCACCGAAATCTTTCAACATCTCTGGAGAAACGTCACCAGTGAATGCACCACTGTTGTGGATGTCAGTGTTTTGTGCACCAAGGATAAGTTTGTTACCGCCTTCTTTGATTAGGCGTTCAGCTTGGTCTAGGTACAGTGCTGGTGGAGCAACAACGATATCAACACCTTCGATGTCTGCTACAGCAGCGTTAAGTCCATTTAGTAGCTCAGTAACCATAGCTTTGCTACCGTTCAGTTTCCAGTTACCCATCACAACAGGACGACGCATAGGAATATCTCCGATTTAATTAATGTAAAAAAATAAACGACCAAGAATATAACAGATAAAATCTGACAGATCATGACTAGGGTCATGACTTTCTGGGATCTAAGTTTGCGACTGGACAGGAGAAATGTTGCAGTGCGCAGAATAAACGCCAAGCTCTCGGTTTTTATTGCGTTTATAACTTATATTCAGTTGTCGCATCACGAAACTAGACAAACAGGATGTCAATATGCCCAATCTCATGATGGAGTATTCCCACTCTGTAGATGAACGAGTCAATATCCAAAAGCTATTAGAAGATTTACATCAGGTCGCTATCGAGTCTGGATTATTTGAGGTGAGTTCAGTGAAATCGCGCGCGATCAGTTGCCATGATTGGTTGATTGGAGAAGAAGCCGATAGCCAAGATTTTATCCATATCACTTTTGAACTCCTTTCTGGACGAACTCTTGAGCAAAAGAAAGAATTGGCCAATCAACTCATGCAGGTGTTAAAGGAACAAGTCGGTCCGGTGCGTAGCTTGACCATCAATGTTCGCGATATGGACCGTGAGAGTTTCTTAAAGGTCACTAATTAACTTTCTTTGTAGTACAAGGCAGGAGAGTCATGTCTATTAAGTGGTTACTGTTTTCTTTTGACGGAAGGATAGGGCGTCAAACCTTCTGGCAATGGAATATTTGTTACTATTTTCTCATGCTGTTTGTGGCAGGAACCATTACTCGAATGGTGCCACAGTGGTCAGCATTTGTGTTACCGGTGTTTTTGTTGATTATCCTAGTGCCCGATCTGGCAGTTACTGCGAAACGCTGGCACGACCGTGATAAGAGCTGTGCTTGGTTGTTGCTCAATGTCCCTTTGGTACTTGGGCGTATTTCCTTTCCGATGAGCCAAAAAATGATGGATCCTGTCTCGCTGGAACCTTCACTGTTTAGCTCAGTGCTGTCATTAGTGGGCATTGTGTGTGGGGCGTGGATCTTTATCGAATGTGGTTTTCTAAAAGGCAGTGAAGATGAGAATCTATTTGGTTCTGCACCAGTATCGAAAAGCAGCAGTTCGACCGTTTGAACGGCTTACTCGATTAATATGAGTGAAAATCAAAAAGGAGACTAGGTCTCCTTTTTCTGTTTATTCATCAATATGGAAGTGAGGTGGCTGCGGTTAAAACCCCAACACTAACTCCATGAACCAGAACGGCTCACAAAGGGGAGGACTTTGGCGGGAGCTTGCGGTTCAAGCTCACCATCTAATGCATCACGAAACTTCACCATTTGTTGGCTCAGTTCTCTCATCAAGGTGACGTTGGCATGGTCGGGGTTTTTGCATTTACTCACCACTAAATCAATGTGGCTTTGTTGCGCCCAGAGTCTTTGCTGCATTTTTTCTGATGCAGATTGGATCATCTCTTCACACATATCACGCTTGAATTGAGCGAATGCTTCAGGATCCTTTTGAGCCAAATCTACTAACTCCTCGAAAGGAGGGAGAGTTTGGTGGCATTGATAAGTTGCCATAGCATATTCCTCTACATAACCGTTCTGACAGCCACACTGCTATCAGTCTAAGCTTATGCGAGTTTGTAGAGGTGTGATGAAAAAATAATCGTTTTTCTCAGTGGTGATACGTTTATTCTGCAACTGTTGAAATCGTGTAGCTGCAACGTCGCTGTCCCTCGATGATGTGTTCTTCTCGAGTGACTTGGCACGTTGGGCCTAACAATTTACGAAAAATGGTGAGTTCTGAATCACATAGATTCGGGCAGCGTTTAGCTGCTTTACAGATAGGACAGTGGTTTTCGTACAAGACAAAGCCATTCTCAACCGCTTCAAACTCGGCCATATAACCTTCGCTTTCACGTAAAGCGACCAGCGCTTCGAGTTTTTCATGGACGGTTTGGCAATCTTGCAGTGCCTGCTGATATTGCGCATAGGTGCGAGCTTCACGCTCGGCGGTTACTTTCGCTAACCCCTCTTTACCAAAGAGATGCTCAACGGCTTCAATGACCTGAATAGTGAGTTCACCGTGACGATCGGTGAAACGATCATGACCTAGCTGAGTTAATGACCAATGCCTTGTTGGGCGGCCAACTTTTACCTTAACGTCATGAAACGCCAAAATGCCATCGTCTTCGAGGCTTTGCAGATGCTGACGCGCACCCATAGTGGTGATGTTTAAGTCTTCAGCCAGTTGTTTGGCTGTGACGGCACCTTCACGCTTTATGGTATGCAATATCCTGTCAACGGTTTTCATTCTGCTCCTCTACGTACCGAGTTGGGGATATGAGTTGCCGAGAAATATCGGGCTACAAGGCTCATTATGGAGCATTAGGTTAATAAAGCAAATCATTTACTATTTTGTTAGGGCAATCTAATGTAAGCAGGTATGTGGTCGAAATAACCCCCAATTCGTTAAATTCATCACATTTTTTTTAACCTTCCCCCTTGGGTTCATGGAAATTATCCCCAACATATCAATCACAAGCTGAGCGATCAGCGTTTCATTAATCTCATAACGGAATTTTTAATCAGGAGAGACGACCGATGAATATTCGTCCATTACATGACCGAGTTATCGTTGAACGCCAAGAAGTTGAATCTAAATCTGCTGGTGGAATTGTTCTCACTGGTTCTGCAGCAGCAAAATCTACTCGCGCTACCGTACTAGCTGTGGGTAAGGGTCGTATCCTAGAAAACGGTTCTGTTCAGCCTCTTGATGTTAAAGTGGGCGATACAGTTATTTTCAGTGAAGGCTACGGCACTAAATCAGAAAAAATCGATGGCAAAGAAGTGCTTATCCTGTCAGAGAACGACATTCTGGCAATCGTTGAGTAATTGCTCCAAGTAAAACGAACAACAAAAACGAATTATAGAGAGGAAATACAAAATGGCTGCTAAAGACGTAAAATTTGGCAATGACGCTCGAGTTAAAATGCTAGAAGGTGTGAACGTTCTAGCGGATGCGGTTAAAGTGACCCTTGGCCCTAAAGGCCGTAACGTAGTTTTAGATAAAGCATTTGGCGCACCAACCATCACTAAAGATGGTGTCTCTGTTGCTCGCGAAATTGAATTGGAAGACAAATTCCAAAACATGGGCGCACAAATGGTGAAAGAAGTAGCATCTCAAGCAAACGATGCTGCTGGTGACGGTACAACAACCGCAACTGTTCTTGCACAAGCGATTGTAAACGAAGGTCTTAAAGCGGTTGCTGCGGGTATGAACCCAATGGACCTAAAACGCGGTATCGATAAAACTGTTATCGCTGCTGTTGAAGAGCTGAAAAAACTGTCTGTACCATGTTCAGATTCTAAAGCGATTGCTCAAGTAGGTACTATCTCTGCAAACTCTGATGCAACTGTAGGTACTATCATTGCTGAAGCAATGGACAAAGTAGGTCGCGACGGTGTTATCACTGTTGAAGAAGGTCAAGCACTTCAAGACGAACTAGATGTTGTTGAAGGTATGCAATTCGACCGTGGTTACCTATCACCTTACTTCATCAACAACCAAGAAGCAGGTTCAGTGGATCTAGACAGTCCATTTATCCTATTGGTTGACAAGAAAATCTCTAACATCCGTGAATTGCTTCCTGTACTAGAAGCCGTTGCAAAAGCTTCTCGTCCTCTATTGATTATTGCTGAAGACGTAGAAGGTGAAGCACTAGCGACTCTTGTTGTGAACAACATGCGCGGTATCGTGAAAGTAGCTGCTGTTAAAGCTCCTGGTTTTGGTGACCGTCGTAAAGCTATGCTGCAAGACATCGCTATCCTAACTGGTGGTGCAGTGATCTCTGAAGAGATCGGTCTAGAGCTTGAAAAAGCAACTCTAGAAGATCTTGGTCAAGCAAAACGCGTGACGATCACTAAAGAAAACAGCACCATCATTGATGGCGCAGGTCAACAAGAAGCTATTCAAGGTCGTGTTACTCAAATTCGTCAACAAATCGAAGAAGCAACATCTGACTACGATAAAGAAAAACTACAAGAACGCGTAGCTAAACTGGCTGGCGGTGTAGCTGTTATCAAAGTTGGTGCTGCAACTGAAGTTGAAATGAAAGAGAAGAAAGACCGCGTAGAAGACGCACTTCATGCAACTCGCGCTGCAGTTGAAGAAGGTGTGGTTGCTGGTGGTGGTGTGGCACTTGTACGTGTTGCTTCTCAACTAACTGCTCTAACTGGCGATAACGAAGAACAAAACGTAGGTATCCGTGTTGCACTACGTGCAATGGAAGCACCTCTACGTCAAATCGTGAAAAACGCTGGTGACGAAGAATCTGTTGTTGCTAACAACGTGAAAGCGGGCGAAGGTAACTACGGTTACAACGCAGCAACTGGCGAATACGGCGACATGATTGCAATGGGTATCCTAGACCCAACTAAAGTAACTCGTAGCGCACTGCAATTTGCAGCCTCTGTTGCTGGTCTAATGATCACAACTGAAGCGATGGTAACTGAATTACCTAAGAAAGATGCACCATCAATGCCTGATATGGGCGGTATGGGTGGCATGGGCGGTATGATGTGATCATCCCCCTAGCGACACGCTAAAATTGAGCCCCGTAGAGCAATCTACGGGGCTTTTTACTTTTGGAGATTCACTTACTTAGGTACTGCGTTCAATATGGGTGTTTAAGCGTGAGAAGTCTCTAGGGCAACATTGAACTATTCATCGTTCATGTGCAGTTGGTCTTTGATGATTTGTAGCATGTTAGGTAGGAAATCTCGCTCAATCTGGGCATCCGCTTCCCAGACTTTGGCGAGTAACAGTGCTTTCGGGCAGTGAAAGTACGTTTTGTGGACATTGATTTTGACCACAAGCTTGCCCGGTTTGTTCCCGTCTAAGCAGAGATTTTTTAGATCTTCATCAGTGTGTAGTGTCGCACTGCCTTTTACGCGCACCACTTCTTTAATTCCTGGGATCAAAAAGATCAGGCCGATGTGTGGATCGTTAACCAAGTTCTTTAAGCTATCGATACGGTTGTTGCCCGCGCTGTCTGGAAACGCGATGGTGTTTTCATCGAGTACTTTGACAAAACCAGGTACACCGCCACGGGGTGATGTATCTAAGAAACCTTCGTTATCGCGGGTAGCAATAATGCAAAGAGGGCTGTGTTCGATAAAGGTTTTGGTATGAGGATCGATATGGTCTATCGCTTTTTGCACTGCTAATGGATGAGGTTCTGGATACAGTTCCGCGAGTTTTTCTATTGAGTCAATGTGGCTCATATATGTTTCCTAACTAGGGCGAGAGTGACTCTTAGTCACTGCTGGTCTTTACATCACTCGAATAACCACAGTATTTAGTGACAATGATTAACAGATGAAAGTGGTAATCGATCTTATTTCGTTTATATCAAATATGTTGGTTCTTATACAAATATTCTCTGGGAATCCGATTTATTTTTATGCAGTATGAAAGGAGCGTTACTAAGGACAGGTATCATGAAAATTCAGCAGTTAACTCACACAACATCCTCCGTTTCTCTCCAAATTGACGAATGGCATCTTCTTCCTCATCAGCATTGGGGTGTTTTTTCAACTCATAGCCATGGTTCTTCTCTTTTGGTTCAACTTCTTTCAGGTAATTTGGCGCCACAAGCTGGTGTGATTTGCGAATCTCCTGAGCGTATTGGTTGCGTCTCTTTACAAGAACAGCAAAAGCTTTTGGATATTGAGCTAGCCAAGGAAGATACCGACTTTATGGATCACATTGATTACGGTACGACCGTTGAAGCCTTGATTGTTGAGGCTGGTTGTGACCGTGATGAGCTCGAAGTGCTATTGGATAAGACGGATCTGCAAGCCTTGCGTTTGCGCGGCTTTCGCCAACTATCCACTGGGGAAACGCGCCGTTTGATGCTCGCCAGAGCATTAGCAACTAAGCCTGAAATGCTGATTTTGGATGAGCCTTATACCGGACTTGATATTAAGCATCGCCAACACTTATCTGAGTTACTCAATGAATTAGCACAGAAAATTCGCTTGGTGATTGTGACCTCACGAGAAGATGAACTACCCGAATTCATTACTCATATTGCGCTGTTTGATGAAAGCTCGTTGTCTCAAACCATGACCCGTGATGAATGGCTAAACCATCCACTGCTTGAGCAGATGAAAGCACTGTCTGAAGCTCGCAGTGAAGCTCTCGTCGAGTTAATGGCTGCGGAGCAGAAAACTGATCAATACCCGAATCCACGTGTGGAGATGAAAGATGTCTCGGTTGAATATGTGGATGCTAATATTTTTACCGGGGTGAATTGGAGTATTGAGGCTGGGCAGCACTGGCAAGTACGTGGTCCAAATGGCTGTGGTAAAAGTACTTTGCTCGGTTTGATCATGGGCGATCACCCTCAGTGCTACAGTAACGACATTACGGTGTTGGGTATGAAGCGTGGCAGTGGTGAAACCATTTGGGATGTCAAAAAACACATTGGTGTAGTCTCTTCAGCCTTGCATTTGCAATACCGCGTTGATTGTTCGGCGTTAGATGTACTCTGTTCAGGATTCTACGATTCGATTGGTTTGTATCAACAACCCAGCGCGAAGGAAGTTAAGCTAGCGAAACAGTGGCTGGCTCTGTTGGAGATGAGTGAGTTAGAACGCGCCGGATTTCGCAGCTTAGATTATGGTCGCCAGCGTTTGTTGTTGATTGGGCGTGCACTGATTAAGCAACCTGCGTTGCTGATTCTGGATGAACCTTATCAGGGGTTAGATTTTATTAACCGCAAGTTGGTGTATCACGCATTAAATCGCATTGCATCAACGCATCTCACTCAACTGTTGTATGTCACTCACTATGAGGAAGATGCACTTGAAGCGATTGATCACTTTGTTGATTTTGTCGCGCAAGATGACCCGACAGCTGGCTATCAGGTCAATATTTATCAAGCGTAATGGATTAAGAGCCGCAATTGTCCTATTGCGGCTTTTGCGTCTCTTCTGTCGATTCAACCACTGTCGATTCAACAACGGGTTCCGTTGTTGTCTCGGTATTCTCTGTAATAGTGCGTCGTTCAGTAAGATTACGACGTAATTTTTGATGGACACCACGACGTAAGCTTTGGAATGAGTTCTCTACCCAGTCGACACCAAGCAAAATGCTGAGAGTGAGCAGGGTTATCACTACTGACTGAACTAAATAACCTAGACCAATCATTAAGCCTAAAGAGGCCAGCACCCAGATTACTGCAGCGGATGTTACGCCATGAATTTTGCCGTCTTGAGTCATCATAACCCCGGCACCCAAGAAACCGACGCCGGTGATGATTTGACCTAAAACTCGCGCTTGGTCGAGGGTGTTGGTTGATAAAGAAACCCCCATCGCGATAAAGAAATAAGTGCCTGAAATGATAAGGATCGACGTACGAATCCCGACAGGTTTACCGCGAGTTTGGCGTTCAATACCGATGAGTAGTCCATTAAGAGCACAGCAAAATAGTGATGACCATTTGAAAGGTCCAAGGTTAAGAACCATATCCAGAAGAGGCATAGGAAAAAATCCTAGAAAACGAAAAGTCTGCCAGTATGCCGCCTTTGGCTGCGGCACGCTAATGTATCTTTTGTTGGTATAGATAAGGTTTGTTTATCGATCAAGTTTCTTAAGCCAAATAGGTATTACTGATTCACTATTCTAGATGGAGATCCAGTGGTGTCTTACTTGGTCGACCGCCAATTTCTCGTGTCAATTTAGGAACTAAATAGCCAGAAACTTGAGTGATCATTTCGGCCATAATTGCTTTCGCTTCCGCATCACTGACAAAGAAATGTGCTGCGCCCTGAACCTTATCCAGTACATGCATGTAGTAGGGAAGAATGCCCGCATCAAATAAAGCCTCGCTTAAGGCAACTTGTGCACTGGCGGAATTATTCACACCTTTTAGCATCACCCCTTGGTTGAGCAAGGTCACTCCAGAGTGTTTCAGTTTCGCAAGTTGCTCAGTAAGCTCTTGGTTGATCTCTTGAGCGTGGTTGATATGCGTGACCAAAATCACTTGTAGGCGCGTGTTGGCTAGCAATTGGCATAATTCATCGGTAATGCGTGCTGGTAGCACGACGGGCAAGCGAGAATGAATACGCACGCGTTTGATATGAGCAATGGCTGCAATGCCATCAATAAGCCATGCCAGTTCTTGATCTTTTGCCATCAGTGGATCGCCGCCAGATAAGATGACTTCATTAAGCTCTGGTTTGCTGGCGATATAATCTAAACTCTGTTGCCAAACTGCTTTCGAGCCTTTGTTATCTTCATAAGGAAAATGACGGCGAAAACAGTAACGACAGTTTACCGCACAGCCACCTTTGACGATCATCAGAGCGCGATTTTTGTATTTGTGTAGTAACCCCGGAACCTCATTGTGCTGTTCATCGAGAGGGTCAGTCGAGTAGCCTTCATGGACCTCAAATTCTTCAGTTAGAGGCAACACTTGGCGTAATAACGGGTCAAATGGATTGCCTTTTTCCATTCGCTCAACAAAACTAACAGGTACCCGTAAAGGGAATAATTTACGTGCCGCAAAGCCTTCTTGCCATGGTGCTGGGTCAATATCGAGATTTTTTAGCAATAAAGCAGGATCGGAGATCGCATTCGCAAGCTGTTTGAGCCAGTTTTGCTCAACAGATTCGATTTTTCGGGTTATTATGTGCGGCATTAACTTTTAACTCGAACAATGTAAGAGGAAATAATGGCTACTGTTAGCACGAATGAATTTAAAGGCGGCCTCAAGATTATGCTTGATAATGAGCCTTGTACCATTCTCGAAAACGAGTATGTGAAACCAGGTAAAGGTCAGGCATTTAACCGTGTTAAAATCCGTAAACTGCTGAGTGGTAAAGTCCTTGAAAAGACTTTTAAATCAGGCGATACCGTCGACACTGCTGACGTTATGGATATCGACCTTGATTACCTATACAACGATGGCGAATTCTACCACTTCATGAACAATGAAACATTCGAACAAATTGCCGCTGATGCAGCAGCAGTGGGTGACAATGCAAAATGGTTGGTAGAAAACAACACTTGTATGCTGACTTTGTGGAATGGTAACCCAATTGCGGTCACTCCACAAAACTTCGTTGAGCTAGAAGTTGTCGAAACTGACCCAGGCTTGAAAGGTGATACTCAAGGTACTGGCGGTAAACCAGCAACGCTATCTACTGGCGCAGTTGTACGTGTTCCTCTATTCATCCAAATCGGTGAAGTGATCAAAGTTGACACTCGTAGCGCAGAATACGTGAGCCGTGTGAAATAATTTCACTGTCTCGAAAAGAAAAAGGAGCCGATGGCTCCTTTTTTATTGGCGCTGGAATACCAGCCCATCGAGACAACAAAGGCAGCCGAGGCTGCCTTTATATTTAATGTGAGTACTTGGAATCATTAGATGATGCCGAGAACTTCCCACCATAGAATGCCTGATACCATAAAGATTACTGCCCCACAGATACCAATCACTAGGCCGTAACGCATCCATTCACCATCGGTGTGGTAGCCGTAGCCCATAAGTAGAGGGTTACGTGCGTGACTATAGGTTGCCAAGTTACAACCGATACTACTGATACCAGCGATAGCCAATACCGCTAGCATAGGACTAACGTGTAGAGAAATCAGTGCTCCCATAAATACTGGACCAATCGCGACTACTTTCGCGATAGCAGACGCGAAGAAGTAAGATAGGAACAAGTAGAAAGCCATCATGGCGATAAGGAAAATCATTGGGCTTGCACCACCTAGGTAGGTAGTTAGGAAACCAGAGATCTGATGACCAACCCAATCAGTAAAGCCGAGTTTCTTCAGGTTGTCTGCCATGCCCATCAATACCGCGAACCACACAAGGGTATCCCATGCGCCTTTCTCGCTTTTGATGTCATCCCAGCTTAGTACGCCAAGCAGCAAGATCACGGCAAGACCAATGAATGCTGAGGTCGTTGCGTGCAGGCCTAAAGTAGGACCACCCACCCAAAGCACAACCAAGCCAAGGAAGATGGCGATCAGTTTCCATTCCATGCCGCTGACTTTGCCCATTTTGTGCAGTTCGTCTTTAGCAAATTGAGTGGCTTCTGGTGTCTCTTTTGTCGCTGGATTGATTACTTTGTAAAGGATGAACGGCATGATGAACAGTAATACAAACGCTGGTACAAGCAGGTACATTGCCCAGTTACCAAAGTTCAGTTCAACGCCAGCAACGCTTGACGCGATACCAATCAAAGCCAAGTTACCAGAGAAACCGGTTTGGAAACCCACCGCTGATGCATCGTTCATCGCAGCAGAAGAAGAAATTAGGAATTGGCCTAATTTACGGTCATCGGCTTTGATGGTTTTCGCTAGTGAGTTCGCAATCGGTGAAACAATCGCAGAACGTGCGGTGTTACTTGGTGTTGCAGGGGCAATCAAAAAGTCCGCTACGCCTAGGCAGTAGGCGACACGCAGAGTCGATTGACCAAATTTGCTCAACAGTAGCAATGCGATACGACGGCCAAGACCAGTTTTTGTAAACGCACGCGCAATGGTGAACGCAATAATAACCAGCCAGATGAGCGCGTTATTAAAGTTGCTCATGGCATCTGTGATCGCTGCTTTACCAGTTGCTTCGCCACCTGCACGTAATACGGCAAAGCAGGCCAAGCTAACGATAGCTAGCGCACCTGTTGGCATTACGTTGGCGATGATACCGGCAATCGTTGCGATGAACACAATGGCACTATGGTATGCCGCAGCAGAAAGTCCTGCAGGAGGAGCGAACTGCCAAGCGATAGCTGATACTGCCACTATGGAAAATAGTGGAAGGGGTTTGGCCGCGAGCCATTGCCCTGATTTGTTGTCACTCATTAAGCTTATACCTCAGCTTGAAATAATAAAAACCGAACGCAAGAGGGATGTTTATCAATAAAGGTGCTTAATATAATTGATGTTTTTATGCACCTTGTTTTTTATAGGGTAAAAGAAAGCGCCGATGCGTTTTACCACATCGGCGCTCGACAACTTAAAATAGCATTACGACAAATACAATGCTCAAAATGGTAAACAGTGCAGCAATCGCGTAGCAAATCACTTTACCAAAAGTTCCGGTATGGAATTTAAGGTCGTGCATACCGTGGTGAACACGGTGCATCGCATGCCACATTGGTAGAGCAATACTTGCGATGATGAACAGTGCACCAATGATATTGGTAGCGAAAGCCACCACGCGGTCGTAGCTCAATGCATCTGCGTCAAGGAAACCTAGCGGAGCTAGAATGCCCAGAACAAGAACAGTAATTGGAGTAATCATTGCGAACCAAGTACCGCCTGCACCAAACAGACTCCACCAAATTGGCTCATCAGAACGTCTAGGATTAGAATTGATCATGATGAACTCCTTACACGAAATACAGAACGATAAGAGAAATAACAGCCACAATCAGCCATTGGCTAAGAACAATAATTTTCTTGTCCAATAGTTTGCCACCAACGCGGATTGGCACAACTTGAGGCATCATGTTGAAGTAAGTAAACGCGTGGAACAGGCTACCAGCAAGTGCAACGATGTTGATTGCGATAACCACTGGGTTAGCCATAAATTGTAGCCAACTTGCCCAAGCGTCAGCACCTTTAACTAATGCACCCAAACCAATAGTGATGAATAGGGTAAATAGAATCAAAGGTAGTACAGTTGCTTCACGCACCATGTAGAAGCGGTAGAAAGGAGAGCTTTGCCACCAAGTGCGTTTCATTTCACGAACATACGGTTTACGGTTACTCATCCTTAGGCCTCCTGAGGTTTCAGCATAGCGATAACGAAGTCTTTAGTAGACTCCACTTTGCCTTGGTTAACAGCTGCTGCTGGGTCAACGTGTTTAGGACATACTTCAGAACAGTAACCAACGAAAGTACAGCCCCATGCGCCGTTTTCACCGTTGATCAGTTTCATACGTTCTGCTTTACCGTGGTCACGTGTATCTAGGTTGTAACGGTGAGCTAGCGTTAGTGCAGCTGGACCGATGAACTCAGGGTTCAAACCGAATTGAGGACATGCTGCGTAGCAAAGACCACAGTTGATACAACCAGCGAACTGTTTGTAGCGAGCCATCTCTTCAGGAGTTTGAAGGTTAGGGCCATCAGACACTTTGCGATCGTTACCAATGATGTAAGGTTTGATTGCTTCTAGACGTTCGATGAACGGAGTCATATCAACAATCAAGTCTTTCTCAATTGGGAAGTTTGCTAAAGGTTCGATAGTAAGACCATTTGGATAGTCACGTAGGAACGCTTTACAAGCTAGCTTAGGCACATTGTCAACCATCATGCCGCAAGAGCCACAGATCGCCATACGGCAAGACCAACGGAAAGAAAGGTCTTTGTCTAGGTGATCTTTGATGTAGCCAAGAGCATCAAGCACAGAAGTGGTGTCATCACATGGCACATCAAATGTTTGATGATGTGGTTCTGTATCAGTCGCTGGGTCGTAGCGAAGGATTTTTACTTTTTGAATGCGTTGAGCTGCCATTATTTTTGCTCCTCTTGTGCTGCTTTTTCTGCCGCTGCTGCTTGTTCTGCAGCGTCACCGTACAGACGAGCTTTAGGTTGAGACTTAGTAATCGTTACTGGGCTGTAATCGATGCTAGGTGCAGAGCCTTCTTGGAAGAATGCTAGTGAGTGTCTTAGGTAGTTCACGTCATCACGTTCAGTACAACCTTCGTCTAGACGTTGGTGTGCACCACGTGACTCTTTACGTAGAATTGCAGAGTGAACCATCGCTTGAGCAACATCTAGGCCGTAACCCACTTCGATTGCGTAAAGCAAGTCAGTGTTGAATACTTTGCCTTTGTCTTTAATGCTGATGCGTTTGTAACGTTCTTTCAGCTCAGCAAGTTTATCGATGGTTTCTTGCATCAAGTGTTCTTCGCGGTAGATACCACAACCTGCTTCCATTGAGTGACCCATTTCGGTACGGATATCCGCCCAGTTTTCATCACCTTCTTGGCTTAGCAATGTATTGATGCGATCTTCTACAGCTTTCACTTGAGCCTTGATTGACTCTTCGTTCCAACCAGAGAATTCTTCAGCGTGTTTCACTGCGTTTTCACCAGCTACGCGACCGAATACTACGAATTCAGCTAGAGAGTTAGAACCTAGACGGTTTGCACCGTGCAGACCAGAAGAAGCACATTCACCCACAGCGTATAGACCTTTAATGCGAGTCTCACAGTTGATGTCTGCTTCGATACCACCCATGGTGTAGTGAACAGTTGGACGAATTGGAATCGGCTCTTTAGCTGGATCCACGTTCACGTATGCTTTCGCAAGTTCACAGATGAATGGTAGACGTTCTTGTAGGTACTCTTCACCTAGGTGGCGAAGGTCAAGCATTACTACGTCACCTAGTGGGTGCTTGATAGTGTTGCCTTTTTGTTGTTCATGCCAGAACGCTTGTGAAACTTTGTCACGAGGACCGAGTTCCATGTATTTGTTCTTAGGGTGACCCACTGGAGTTTCTGGTCCTAGACCGTAGTCTTGTAGGTAACGGTAGCCGTTTTTGTTAACGATAATACCGCCTTCACCACGACAACCTTCAGTCATCAAAATACCAGTACCTGGTAGACCAGTTGGGTGGTATTGTACGAATTCCATGTCGCGTAGAGGAACGCCGTGACGATAAGCCAGTGCCATACCGTCGCCAGTAACGATACCGCCGTTGGTGTTACAGTGGTAAACACGACCTGCACCACCTGTTGCTAGAACAACAGATTTCGCTTTGATAACAACCAATTCGCCTTCAGACATGTGAATACATACTAGACCTTGGATTTGGCCATCGTTTTCGATCAGGTCGACTACGAAGTATTCGTCGAAGCGTTTGATTTGTGGGTATTTCATTGAAGTTTGGAACAGGGTATGAAGCATATGGAAGCCGGTTTTATCCGCAGCGAACCAAGTACGTTCAACTTTCATACCACCGAAACGGCGAACGTTCACTTCACCGTTTTCTTTACGGCTCCATGGACAACCCCATTGTTCCATTTGGATCATTTCGTTAGTTGAGTGAGAAACGAAATAATCAACCACATCCTGATCACATAACCAGTCGCCACCGCCAACGGTGTCGTTAAAGTGGTTATCAAGGCTATCTTCTTCCTTGATCACTGCAGCAGAGCCACCTTCGGCAGCTACAGTGTGTGAACGCATAGGATAAACTTTTGAAATCAGAGCTACTTCTAGATCTGGGTTTGCTTCTGCTGCTGCAATTGCCGTGCGAAGACCAGCGCCGCCGGCGCCGATGACTGCGATATCTGTGGTGATCGTTTGCACAGTTATCCTCCAGTGTGATTATTGTAATTTGTGGGCCCAGCTTCTCGTTGCCAGTGCCATTTTAAGTTGTACTCTCAGCGAAAGATGTCGAGAAATTCAGGGCTGAGGCACATCCACTAACGCAAAATTTATGTGGTACGCCTAGTGTAAAAAAGATCATAAAATGAAAAATTGATTCTGTAGGGTATTTAATGCAGTTGATGAATTAGGTGCATTAAATTTACGTTCTACATGATTTAGATCACATATAAAATCGATAAAATGCGAGTTCGAGATATTATTTATGCTGATATTTAGGCTAATGGCGGTGAAAAATGCATCAAATCAATAAAGCAGACTGGAAACCGACGGCTTCCATTGAGCAATTGCGCCAAAGAGCGCAACTTTTACAGTCGATTCGACTGTTCTTCTACGCGAGGGATGTGCTAGAAGTCGATACCCCAGCGATGAGCCACGCAACCGTGACCGATGTCCATCTGCAGACATTCCAAACTCAGTTTGTGGGTCCAGGCTATGCGCAGGGAAGCTCTTTGCATTTGATGACCAGTCCCGAATTTCACATGAAAAGATTACTGGCTGCTGGCAGTGGTTCAATTTTTCAAATCAACAAAGCTTTTCGTAATGAGGAGAATGGTCGCTACCATAACCCTGAATTTACGATGTTAGAGTGGTATCGCATCGACTTTGATCACCATGCGTTGATGGATGAAATGGATGACTTATTGCAGCTCGTCCTAAAATGTGGTCCCGCGCAGCGTTTGACTTATCAAGAAGCTTTCTTGCAAGTGTTGGGTGTGTGTCCGCTTGAAGGCAGCATGGAAGAGCTAAAACAGGCTGCAGCTCAACTGGGGTTAAGTGATATCGCTGATCCAGAAGAGGACCGTGATACTTTGTTGCAATTGCTCTTTAGCATTGGTGTTGAAGCGAAAATTGGCCAACAAGTGCCAGCGTTCGTTTACGACTTCCCAGCTTCACAAGCCGCATTAGCTAAGATCAATGCGCAAGATTCGCGTGTGGCTGACCGCTTTGAGGTGTACTTCAAAGGGATTGAATTGGCGAATGGCTTCCATGAGCTGGATAATCCGGCAGAGCAGTTAGCGCGTTTTGAACATGATAACGAGAAACGTCTGGAGATGGGGCTTGCGCCACAACCGATTGATTACCATTTGATTGGTGCACTCGAGGCGGGTCTTCCTCATTGTGCTGGAGTCGCTTTGGGGATTGATCGCTTAATCATGTTGGCATTAGGTGAGGATCATATCGATAAGGTCACCGCCTTCCCATTTCCTCGCGCATAAGTTGAAATCTCAGTTTGAGATCAGAAACATGCTAATAGACAAGGTTTATGTGTGGTAAGCGCTCGCGTCGAGCAGGTAACCTCGTTATACTCCTTGTCTGTTTTTGAACCCCACTGCAAGAGCACAGGATATGCAAAACGAGTACATTCAGTTTTTCCAACAACATATGATCCTTTCCATCGTTTGGATCGGTCTTGTGGTTGCGTTGATCATTAATTTCTTCAAATCCTATAAATCTGTTGCGAAGACTATTTCTGCTGCAGAAGTGACTCATCTTGTTAACCGCGAAAACGGCATCGTTGTTGATGTGCGTAGCCAAGACGAGTTCAAACGTGGACACATTACTGAATCACGCAACGTATTACCTTCTGATATCAAAGCAGGTAATTTTGCTGGCCTTGAAAGTCACAAAGCTGCCCCAATTATTGTGGTATGTAAAACAGGGCAAACAGCCCAAGAATCTGCTGAATTGTTAGCTAAAGCTGGCTTTGAGAAAGTATTTGTACTGAAAAGCGGCTTAATTTCTTGGAATGAAGCAAATCTGCCACTTGTTCGTGGTAAAAAGTAATCGTTAGTAGAGTTTTGAGCGTAACTGTTGAAAAAGAAAGCAGTTAGTGATCAGAGTTGTGATATTTCCCACGTATTCGTATTGATACCTAGTGATTTAATCGACTCTTCGATAGTCTCAGGACCAAAGACTTTGAAACCAATTCATCAGTATTAAGGACAAAACCATGGCTGAAGAAGCACAACAAAACTTCACTATTCAACGTATTTACCTAAAAGACGTTTCTTTTGAAGCTCCTAACTCTCCAGTAATCTTCCAAAAAGAGTGGAATCCAGATGTTAAACTGGATCTAGATACTCAAAGCCGTGAGCTAGGTGAAGCAACGTTTGAAGTTGTGTTGCGTTTAACTGTAACAGTGAAAAATGCAGACGAAACTGCATTCCTGTGTGAAGTTCAACAAGCAGGTATCTTCACTGCAGAAAATATGGAAGCAGGTCAATTGGCTCATTGCCTAGGCGCATTCTGCCCTAACATCCTTTTCCCATATGCACGTGAAACAATTTCTAGCCTAGTTGTTAAAGGTACTTTCCCTCAACTGAACCTAGCGCCAGTTAACTTTGACGCATTGTTCATGAACTACCTTCAACAACAAGCGCAGCAACAAGGTCAAGTAGAAGCTGACGCGTAATCGTCACTGCCTTGATTAAGCAATTCCTTTTAGATGCACAAAGCTGTCGAATAAACCCGATGCGATGTGCATTTTTTTGTTTAGAATAACATCACAGACTCTCTTATCTATCAGGCAATAACATGAAAGATGCACAAGTAAATAATCCCTACGGTAAGCCG
This sequence comes from Vibrio porteresiae DSM 19223, assembly GCF_024347055.1. Lineage (NCBI taxonomy): Bacteria > Pseudomonadati > Pseudomonadota > Gammaproteobacteria > Vibrionales > Vibrionaceae > Vibrio > Vibrio porteresiae. Next base: position 3,342,015 of record NZ_AP024895.1, on the reverse strand, counting down.
ATCGCGATGACGGTCATCGGGGCGGGTTCTTACGGGACTGCGCTGGCAATTTCTTTAGCGAGAAATGGCGCCAATGTCGTGCTTTGGGGCCATCAAGTAGACCATATGGCGCGTCTAGAAGCGGATCGAGCTAATCATGAGTTCCTTCCCAACATTGTTTTCCCTGACAGCTTAATTATTGAGTCTGACTTAGCTAAAGCGGTACAAGCGAGCCAAGATCTCCTATTGGTCATTCCAAGTCATGTGTTTGGCCTAGTGCTAAAGGATATTCAGCCGCATTTGCGTCCTGATACTCGTATCTGCTGGGCGACAAAAGGTTTAGAACCGAATACTGGACGTCTGCTGCAAGAAGTGGTGTTCGACGTGTTGGGTAAAGACCACTCTTTAGCGGTTTTATCTGGTCCTACATTTGCTAAAGAGCTCGCGATGGGAATGCCTACCGCTATTTCTGTTGCTTCTCCTGACGCTCAATTTGTGAAAGATCTACAAGAGAAAATTCACTGCAGTAAAACATTTCGTGTGTATGCCAATGATGATTTTATTGGTATTCAACTTGGCGGTGCGGTAAAAAATGTGATTGCGATCGGTGCCGGAATGTCCGATGGTATAGGCTTCGGAGCGAATGCACGTACCGCACTGATTACCCGCGGTTTAGCCGAGATGTCTCGCTTGGGCGCAGCCCTTGGTGCCAAAGCCGAAACCTTTATGGGAATGGCCGGTTTAGGGGACTTAGTACTTACTTGTACCGATAACCAATCACGTAACCGTCGTTTTGGTTTGGCGCTAGGCCAGGGTAAAGATGTAGAGACCGCTCAGCAAGAGATAGGTCAAGTGGTCGAAGGGTACCGCAATACTAAAGAAGTTTGGCTTTTAGCACAGCATATGGGCGTAGAGATGCCTATCGTTGACCAAATTTATCAGGTATTGTACCAAGGCAAAGACGCTCACATGGCCGCGCAAGACCTTCTCGCGCGCGACAAGAAAGCGGAAAGATAGTTGAGCTTAAGCATCCACCTATCTCAATAAGGATCATAATAAGGGCGGTATCGCCCATATAGCCGAAGACAGAGTGAATCAGAATGAAGCAGTGTGCACAAACAAAAGTCTGGCAGACCATAGTAAAGGAAGCCCGAGAGCAAGCAGAACAAGAGCCTATGTTGGCGAGTTTTTATCATGCCACTATTATTAAGCATGACAGTTTGCGATCGGCACTGAGCTATATTCTGGCAAACCGACTAGCTACCGCATCCATGCCAGCAATGGCAGTACGTGAAGTGATTGAAGAAGCGTTTGCTTCTGATGGTTTGATTGCTGAATCGGCGGCTTGTGATATTTGTGCAACGGTCAGTCGTGACCCTGCGGTTTCTATGTATTCCATCCCTCTTTTATACCTTAAAGGTTACCACGCGCTACAAGGCTATCGTGTAGGTAACTGGCTATGGAAACAAGGACGAGTAGCTTTGGCGACCTATTTCCAAAACCAAATTTCTGTTGCTTGCCAAGTCGATATTCACCCTGCTGCGCGCATTGGTCGTGGCATCATGCTCGACCACGCCACCGGTATTGTAATTGGTGAAACCGCGGTTGTTGAAGATGATGTGTCTATCCTCCAGGATGTGACTCTCGGTGGTACGGGTAAAGAAAGTGGCGATCGCCATCCTAAGATCCGTGAAGGCGTGATGATTGGCGCTGGTGCAAAAATCTTGGGTAACATCGAAGTGGGTGAAGGGGCGAAAATTGGCTCATGCTCAGTGGTGTTGCAAAACGTACCTCCTCACACGACAGTGGCTGGTGTTCCAGCCAAAATTGTTGGCCGACCAAAATCAGCGAAACCTTCTTTGGATATGGACCAACAGTTTAATGGTCGCTCACAAACGTTTATGTTTGGTGATGGCATCTAGTGTTACTGCCGATGGCCAAGCTCATCGGTGTACATACTATGTAAATCAGATAACAAAAAAGGATGATGGTTTCCCATCATCCTTTTTTAATAATCATAATTTGGCAATTATGCCATTGCGTCTAGCTCAGTAAGCACTTCTTGTGCCCATTCAATCCAAGCTTTACGAACCAGTAGATTACGACGCAGAGTCAAACGCTCTAGACGTTGTGTTGTGTCAAGGTCTGCTGGATTAGAGTAATACGCAGCTTCAATTTCTTGATAGTGATGAACCAGTTTTTTAGATTCTTCAATCAATCCAGAAAGTTGTAAGCGGAAAGGTGCTGAAGGTTGTACTGCACAAGCCATCAATTTCGCGCTGAATTCATCACGAACGGTTGGGTGTGCTGTTGGTTGATCAAACCATTCACCAAGTGCACTACGGCCTGCATCAGTGATGGAGTAGACTTTACGATCAGGTTTACCTTCTTGTGGTTCAAGCACACAAGTAACTAGGCCTTGTAGACCCATTTTGTTGAGCTCGCGGTAAACTTGTTGGTGACTTGCTTTCCAAAAATAACCAATGCTTGCCGAGAATTCTTTAGTGATGTCGTATCCCGTAGCATCGCGTGTACTAAGAACAGTAAGGATTACGTGTGGTAATGACATGTGTTTAATCCAAGTGTTAATCAACTTTAAATGTTCAGCTCAAACTCCAGTTGTGCTTCTAATTGGCACGATTATTCAAGTTTAAGCAGCCTCGAGCACGATACAATCTGTGCTATTTTTGCCACCTTTAAAGCCGTTAATCACCTAGAACTGCGACTTATAATTATTAAAGGTCTATCGCAAAGGAAACGTAGTATATCTAAATAATACGCATAAAGTGGAACAGCAATAAGAATAGTCAGAAAAAACTGATATTATCCTCAATAATAAACTTTACACAAAATAAAAGGCCGCACAAACGCGACCTTTTGGGGCTTTTACAGAATAATATACTGAACGTTAGCCTGTATTTCGCATACCTGCCGCTATACCTGCTATCGTAACCATCAAAGCTTCTTCCAGTTCTGGGGAAGGTGTCTCACTTTTACGGGTGCGATATAAGAGTTCAGCTTGCAGCATATTCAACGGTTCTACATAGATATTACGTAGGCGGAATGACTCAAGACCCCATGGGTCACTTTGCATCAAGTTGTCATTGTTTTCAACATGAAGAACAGCTTGAATGTCTTTCTCTAACTGTTTACGTAACATCTCACCCAGTGGGCGAAGCTCTGCATCGACCAAACGGTCATCGTAATGTTTGGATACTTCAGCATTACACTTGGTATAAACCATTTCTAGCATACCTAAGCGAGTTGAGAAAAACGGCCATTCACGACACATTTCTTCCAATAAAGCTTGGTGTCCTTTATCAATAGAATATTGAATTGCTTCACCAGCACCGAGCCATGCAGGAAGAACGAGACGGTTTTGACTCCAAGAGAAGATCCAAGGAATCGCACGTAAACTTTCTACGCCACCTTTTGGATTACGTTTTGATGGACGAGAACCCAAAGGCAGTTTACCTAGCTCTAACTCAGGTGTCGCTTGGCGGAAGTAAGGAACAAATTCAGGTTGGCCACGCACCACTTTACGGTAAGCTTCGCATGACACTTCTGAAAGCACTTCCATTAAGTCGCGCCACTCTTGTTTTGGCTCTGGAGGTGGCAGTAAGTTCGCTTCAAGAATCGCACTGGCGTACATGTTAAAGCTGTTTACGGCAACTTCAGGTAAACCGAGTTTGAAGCGAATCATTTCCCCTTGTTCAGTAACGCGTAGACCACCTTTTAATGTTTTTGGTGGCTGAGAGAGTAAAGCCGCATGTGCTGGCGCACCGCCACGACCGATAGTGCCGCCGCGACCATGGAACAAAGTCAGATTAACGCTTACGTTTTCACAAACGCGAACCAGAGATTCCATCGCGTGATACTGTGCCCAACCAGCAGCCATACCACCCGCATCTTTCGCTGAATCGGAATAACCAATCATGATCATCTGATGGTTGTTGATGAAACCACGATATAAATCGATACCTAACAACTGAGTCATTACTCGCTCAGCGTTGTTTAAGTCATCGAGAGTTTCAAACAAAGGACAAACATCGATGCGATATGGGCAGCCCACTTCTTGCAGTAGCAGGTGAACCGCTAATACGTCAGAAGCGGTTCGTGCCATAGAAATGACATAAGCACCGAAAGCTTCACGTGGTTGAGCGGCGATGATACGGCAAGTATCAATCACTTCTTGTACTTCAGGAGATGGTTTCCAATCTAATGGTAAGAGAGGGCGTTTTGAAGCCAATTCATTGGTTAAGAACGAAATTTTATCTTGTTCTGTCCATTGGTCGTAATCACCGATACCAAGATAACGAGTTAGTTCAGACAGAACGTCAGAGTGACGAGTGCTTTCTTGACGAATATCCAATTGAACTAAATAGACACCAAAGGCTTTTACGCGGCGCAATGTATCAAGTAGTAGACCATCAGCAATGACACCCATGCCACATTCGTGTAGTGATTTGTAGATGGCTTCAAGTGGATCCCAAAGTTGGTTGCTGTTACGAAGAGGGGCTTTGACAGCTAAGATTTTGCCGCTCATTTTCGCATCAAGAACATCTTTGGTTTCTTGAAGTAATACACGCAAACCTTTTAAGATTTCACGGTAAGGTTCGTGAGCTTCTGGGCCAGCGAGTTCACGTACTTTATCGTTACATTTCACCATCGACAATTCGCTGATGAGCTCATTGATGTTCGCGAGATAAAGGTCGGCTGCTTTCCAACGCGACAGACGCAGTACTTCACGAGTAATGGTATGGGTCACAAATGGGTTGCCGTCACGGTCTCCCCCCATCCAAGAGGAGAAGTGCACTGGGCGAGCATCGATAGGTAGTGGTTCACCATAATGCTCTACAACACGTTCGCTGAGATCACGAAGGAAATCTGGCACCGCTTTCCATAGCGAGTTTTCCACAACAGCAAAGCCCCATTTTGCCTCATCCAATGGCGTAGGGCGCTGTTTACGAATGGCATCAGAGTGCCAAGATTGTGCGATCAACTGTTCCAGACGTAGCTCGGTGCGTTTTCGTTCTTTTGCAGAAAGCTCGCTCAATTCCAATTCAGAAAGGCATTCGTTGATTTTCACCAATTTGTTGATCATGGTGCGACGAGCGATTTCAGTTGGGTGGGCGGTGAGCACGAGTTCGATATTCAATTCTCTGATCGCCTGAGCACTATCAAGTTTACTGATGTGGTTCTCATTGAGTTTGGTGAAAAGAGTATGAAGAGGGTCTGGTTCACACACATACTCGTCGCAGTGGCGAGAGATGGAGTGATACTGATCGGCAATGTTGGTGAGATTTAGAAATTGGTTAAACGCTTGGGCTACCGGAGTCATTTGATTGTCTGGTAGAGCTTCAATGACCTCTATCAAACGTTGTCTGTCTTCTTGGTTGCCCGCTCGAGCTGATTTAGAGAGTTTCCTTATCGTCTCCACTTTCTTCAAAATGACGTCACCATCTGAGTCTTGGATAGTTTTACCCAATAGTCGTCCCAGCATGCTAACGTTGCTTTTGAGAGCAGCGTATTTCTCGTTCATTGTCGTCGTCCTGCTTTGAAATAAAATTACATCCAATGTTTTTTTGTTAGCTACACAATCTAACTACAGTTTGTATAGTGTCGTCAAATAAAGGTTCACAGCTTGCGTTGTATCAAAAATCGTACAGATTAATGAACATTGTGTTGCTTAATCTCGTCAGCGGTGAAATTTTCTTTCATAAATCAAACTAATCGTAAAAAGATCGTGCTATAGACGCACGATCTTCGTACTCAATGAATCAAAAACAGTACTTGTACATTGCTTTTGACAGAATAGAGATAGTTGGGTCGATGAATTCAAAGGCAAGAAATTCATCTGGTTGGTGCGCTTGCTCAATTGACCCTGGCCCCATTACGAGCGTTGGACAAATTTCTTGAAGATAAGGCGCTTCAGTACAGTAGTTGACGGTTTCTGGTTCTTTACCGCAAAGATGACCAACCTCTTGAACGAAGTGATGGTTGTGGTCACATTCGTAACCCGGGATGGAATCATGCAAAGGTTTGACTTCGATACGTCCAGGCCATTTTGCTTCCACTTCTTTCAATGCGTCTTTTAAGAGGTTATTGAGGCCATCAAGGCTCATGCCTGGCAAAGGACGTACATCGTAGTGCAGCTCGCAGCAGCCACAAATGCGGTTGGCGCTATCGCCACCATGGATATGACCCAAGTTCAATGTTGGGCTAGGAATTTCAAAACCTGGGTGATGGTAGGTTTTGGCTAAGGTATCACGTAGTTTCATGATGGCGTAAAGCACTTCATGCATGATCTCGATAGCGTTAATACCAAAAGCGGGATTGGAAGAGTGACCCGATTTACCGGTGACTCGCACCACATTCGCCATATGACCTTTGTGTGCATAAACCGGCACCAAGCTGGTGGGTTCACCGATGATGCAGTAATCGGGTTTGAATGGGGCATTGCTAGAGAAGTGGCGCGCACCGAGCATGGTGGTCTCTTCATCACAGGTGGCCAGAATGTACACTGGTTTCTTCTGTTTATCCCAATCGTCGATTTTTTTCACAGCTTCCATCACAAAGGCAAAGAAGCCTTTCATGTCTGCGGTACCTAAACCGTAAAAACGGTTATTGGCTTGAGTCAGTTTGTGAGGATTGAAATTCCAGCGACCTTCATCGTAAGGAACGGTGTCGGTATGTCCAGAAAAGAGCAAGCCGCCTTCACCTTCACCTTTTTGTGCCATCAAGTTGACCTTGCCTGGCTCCACTTCTTCTAGCTCTACCTTAAAGCCAAATGAGGTTAGCCATGTCGCCATTTTGGCACACACTTGCGCGTTGCCCTCGTCCATACTTGGATCGGAAGCACTAATTGAAGAGGTCGAAATAAGACCTTCATAAACCTCTAGGAAACTAGGTAATTGCATAGAAACTTTGCTCCTACTATTGACAGAAATACGCTGAAAAGGTAAAACACATATTAAATCACTTTTAATGAATAAAAAACCGAATTAAGCTTTATTTCAATAATTAATACGCAGTTTTAAATATCGGTTTTTATCGGCTAATTTGGGTAATTGAGATGCTAAAAACCACGATCATCGGTGCAAGCGGTTACACAGGGGCAGAGCTCGCTCTCATGGTGCAAAAACACCCAGAGCTCACGCTATCAGGTTTATATGTTTCAGCCAACAGTGTTGATGCTGGAAAATCTATTTCTCAGCTTCACGGTAAACTGGCTAGTCTGATGGATTTCCCGGTTCAACCACTTGAAGATGTGGCTGCAGTGGCGCAGTCATGTGATGTGGTTTTTCTGGCAACGGCTCATCAAGTAAGTCATGACTTGGCTCCTGTGTTTTTAGAGCATGGTTGTCAGGTATTTGATTTGTCTGGTGCGTTTCGTGTCAACAGCGCTGAGTTTTACCCAACCTACTACGGTTTTGAGCACGAACATGTGAACTGGCTTGAAAAAGCGGTTTACGGTTTAGCAGAGTGGAACAGTGATGCGATTAAAGCGAGTCCACTTATCGCAGTTGCGGGTTGTTACCCAACGGCATCTCAATTAGCAGTGAAACCATTACTAGTGAATCAACTGCTTGATACTCACCAATGGCCAGTAATCAATGCCGTAAGTGGTGTATCTGGTGCAGGTCGTAAAGCGACTATGACCAACAGTTTTTGTGAAGTGAGCTTGCAGCCTTACGGGGTGTTTACTCATCGTCACCAACCAGAGATTGCTAACCATTTGGGTTGTGATGTGATTTTTACTCCACACCTTGGCAATTTCAAACGTGGCATTCTTGCAACAGTAACAATGAAACTGGCAAGTGGTGTGACTGCTGAGCAAGTATCACAAGCATTTGAACAAGCTTATGCCAATAAACCTGCGGTTCGTTTATACCATGGTTCATTGCCAAGCATTCAAAATGTCGAATTTACGCCGTTCTGCGATATCGGTTGGAAAGTGCAGGGCGAGCACGTCATCGTAGTTTCTGCGATTGATAACTTATTAAAAGGCGCATCGGCTCAAGCGATGCAATGTCTCAACATCCATTACGGTTTTGATGAGCTAACCGCATTAGTCTAATCAATAGATAGGTTTAAGGGTTCAACATGTCGGATACAACACAAAGTCCATTAGTGATTAAGTTAGGTGGTGCAGCTCTGGATAGTACAGAGACGCTCAGCAAGTTGTTTAGCGCTATTGCCAATTATCAAAACCAAGCGCATCGACGCATTGTCATCGTTCATGGTGGCGGCTACTTGGTGGATGAGTTGATGAGTAAACTCAACCTGCCAACAGTGAAGAAAAACGGCCTACGTGTGACTCCTTATGATCAAATCGGTGTCATTGCCGGTGCTCTAGCTGGTACTGCAAACAAGATGCTGCAAGGTCAGGCTTTGAAAAACGGTTTAAACGCTGTTGGTCTATGTCTAGCGGATGGCGGTTTGTGCCACGTTGAAGAGTTGGACCCAGAATTAGGCGCAGTAGGTAAAGCTTCGGCTGGTGATGCTAGCGTGATCAACGCATTGCTCAATGCCAATACTCTACCAATCATCAGCTCAATTGGTTTAACCAATGATGGCCAAATGATGAACGTCAACGCTGACCAAGCAGCGGTTGCCGTTGCTGAAGCATTAGATGCAGAGCTTGCTCTTCTATCTGATGTTAGCGGTGTTTTGGATGGTAAAGGCCATTTGATTCATCACTTAGATGGACAAAAAGCCGATGAGTTGATTGAAGCAAAAGTGATTACCGACGGCATGATCGTTAAAGTAAAAGCAGCGCTTGATGCGGCTCAAGAGCTCGGTCGTCCTGTGGAAGTGGCGAGCTGGCGTTACCCTGAGAAGCTAACCAAATTATTTGCCGGTGAAAGCATCGGTACCCAGTTTTTACCTCAATAATAACGAACAGATTGATACATTACCTGAGCACTGACCGCCAAGCGCAGAGCCAGGAACGTGGAGAATAGAATAATGAGCAAATTAGATGTGAAAAAAGTAGTTGTGGCTTATTCTGGCGGTCTTGATACCTCAGTAATCATTCCATGGCTAAAAGAAAACTACGGTTGTGAAGTGGTTGCGTTTGTTGCTGATGTCGGCCAAGACGCTCACGAATTGGTTGGTATCGAAGAGAAAGCAATCGCTTCTGGTGCATCAGAATGTTACGTCGTTGACCTAAAAGATGAATTGGTTAAAGACTACATCTACCCAACTCTAAAAACAGGCGCATACTACGAAGGTAAATACCTTCTAGGTACTTCAATGGCTCGCCCTGTTATCGCTAAAGCTCAAGTTGAAATCGCACGTAAAGTGGGTGCTGACGCACTAGCTCACGGTTGTACTGGTAAAGGTAACGACCAAGTGCGTTTTGAAGGCGCGTTTGCTGCGCTTGCACCAGATCTAAAAGTGATCGCTCCTTGGCGTGAATGGGATCTTGTTAGCCGTGAACAATGTCTAGATTATCTAGCTGCACGCAACATTCCATGTGCTGCATCACTAACTAAAATTTACTCTCGTGACGCAAACGCATGGCACATCTCTACTGAAGGCGGCGTGCTAGAAAGTACTTGGAATGCACCAAACGATGACTGCTGGGTATGGACTACTGATCCAGAAAAAGCACCAAACGAACCTGAATATGTGACTCTACAAGTTGAAAAAGGCGAAGTGGTTGGTGTTGATGGTAAAAAACTGTCTCCTTACCAAGCGCTTGTTGTTCTTAACGAAAAAGGTGCGAAACACGGCGTTGGTCGTATCGACATCGTTGAAAACCGTCTTGTTGGTATGAAGTCTCGTGGTTGTTACGAAACCCCTGGAGGCACCATCATGATGGAAGCGCTACGTTCAGTTGAACAGCTTGTTCTCGACAAAGCGTCTTTTGAATTCCGTCAAGAATTGGGTATCAAAGCATCTCACCTTGTGTACGATGGTCGTTGGTTCACTCCACTATGCAAATCTGTTATGGCAGCAGCACAATCTCTAGCCGATGATGTGAACGGTGAAGTGGTTATCAAACTGTACAAAGGTCAAGCAACGGCAACGCAAAAACGTTCACCAAACAGCTTGTACTCTGAAGAATTTGCAACCTTCGGCGCAGACGAAGTTTACGACCAAAGCCATGCAGGCGGCTTCATCCGTCTATACTCGCTAGCAAGTCGTATCCGTTCTTTGAATGCTGCTAAAAAGTAATTCAAAACACGAATAGATAACAATGAGGGAGCGTCTATTGGGCGCTCCCCATTTATCAAATTAGATACCCAAGTGACTTTTCTTAAGGTTACTTCGGTATAACAAACACTGGCAATAATGAAGCAATTCTAGTCACCTCCTTAGTGATTAGGCACTAAAGTAGCAGGAGAAACGCAATGGCATTATGGGGCGGAAGATTTACCCAAGCAGCAGATACAAGATTTAAACAGTTTAATGATTCATTGCGCTTCGATTACCGATTGGCTGAGCAAGATATTGTCGGTTCTGTTGCTTGGTCTAAAGCACTTGTTTCAGTTAATGTTTTGACTGAAGAAGAACAGCAGCGTCTAGAGTTAGCTCTAAACGAATTGAAAATGGAAGTGATGGAAGATCCTGAGCAGATCTTAGCATCAGATGCAGAAGACATTCACTCTTGGGTTGAGCAGCAACTGATCAACAAAGTGGGTGATCTGGGTAAAAAATTACATACTGGCCGTTCACGTAACGACCAAGTCGCAACTGACCTTAAATTGTGGTGTCGTCAACAAGGTCGTCAACTACTGATGACCGTCGATCGCCTGCAAAATAAATTGGTGAAAGTGGCGAGCGAACATCACGATACAGTATTGCCGGGTTACACCCACTTACAACGTGCTCAGCCTGTGACATTTGCTCACTGGTGTTTGGCGTACGTAGAAATGTTTGGTCGTGACTATTCACGTCTTGAAGATGCGATCAGACGTTTAGACACTTGTCCATTGGGTTCAGGTGCGCTAGCGGGTACTGCTTATCCAATCGATCGTGAAAAGCTGGCTTATAACTTGGGTTTCCGTCGTGCGACGCGTAACTCTCTTGATTCAGTCTCTGACCGTGACCACGTGATGGAGCTGATGTCGGTTGCTTCTATCTCGATGATTCACTTGTCTCGTCTTGCTGAAGATATGATTTTCTACAACTCAGGCGAATCAGGTTTTATTGAACTGTCTGATACGGTGACTTCAGGTTCATCTCTGATGCCACAGAAGAAAAACCCAGATGCACTTGAGCTGATTCGTGGTAAGACTGGCCGTGTGTATGGTGCTCTTGCTGGCATGATGATGACGGTGAAAGCATTACCGCTTGCGTACAACAAAGATATGCAAGAAGACAAAGAAGGTCTATTTGACGCTCTGGATTCTTGGAATGATTGTATGGAAATGGCGTCACTGTGTTTTGATGGCATTAAGGTGAACGACAAACGTACGCTAGAAGCTGCAAAACAAGGCTACGCAAACGCAACTGAACTTGCTGATTACCTAGTAGCGAAAGGTATTCCTTTCCGTGAAGCTCACCATATTGTAGGTGTGGCGGTAGTTGGAGCGATTGCGAAAGGTGCTGCACTTGAAGAGCTTTCTCTTGAAGAGTTAAAAGAGTTTTCACCGGTTATCGATAACGATGTGTATGCCATCCTAACCATTGAATCTTGCCTTGAAAAACGCAGTGCAAAAGGTGGTGTAGCGCCTCATCAAGTCGCTCACGCCGTTGAAGAAGCACAAAAGCGTTTAGCAAAGCGCGATAGTGCCTCTGTACAAGTTCGTCCTGCTCGTTTGACCGATGTTGAAGCGCTGGAAGGCATGGTAACCTACTGGGCAAACATGGGGGAGAATCTTCCTCGCTCACGTAATGAAATCGTGCGTGATATTGGTTCTTTTGCGGTCGCTGAACACAATGGCGAAATCACCGGTTGTGCATCGCTCTACGTGTATGACTCAGGATTGGCTGAAATTCGTTCTTTAGGTGTTGAAGCTGGCTGGCAAAACCAAGGTCAAGGTACCGCGATTGTTCATTATTTAGTGAATAAAGCGCGTAAGATGGCGATTAAGAAAGTGTTTGTGTTAACTCGCACGCCTGAATTCTTCATGAAACAGGACTTTATCCCGACATCAAAAACCTTGCTACCAGAGAAAGTGCTGAAAGATTGCGAACAGTGTCCACGTCAACATGCTTGCGATGAAGTGGCATTAGAAGTGAACCTAGTTGAAAACTTGATTGTAAAATCGAGCGTGGCGTAATATTGGTCAAGTTGAATACAAACGTAACGTAATGATTTTGCATTGATAGACAAGAAAAATAAAAAAAGATCATTTTTCTTGGAACCTATAAAGAAAAGCAGTGTCTATTAAAGTACCACTGCTTTTTCTTAGAAGAATCTAAGAGGGCCTCAGGATAACTGCTAGTTCTGAGGCTTTTTTTATGCCTGAAATTCAGTGAGATAACCGCACAAAGATCCGTTTTGAGTTGCTGGGATCAATGTTTGGATCGTTTCTGACGATCGCGCCACGGCAGGATCACAAACTTCATCCACAGGTGTAGAAACAGCAAGGCGTTAAAAGCGAAGCCAGCAAACAGCAGTGCAATCGACCCGACACTACGAGGGTCATCACGAAAACCAAAATACCAAATCACCCAACACACCACCGATAGCGTAGTCAGCTGATCCATACAGCGTTGGCAGCGGCCAATTTTCTTCCAAAACCAGTTCTCTTCACATGAGTTGCATGCCATAGGTGTTCTCATTTCAATGCTATTGAGTCGTCATTATATCGTCGATAAGCGAGAAGAGAAGTGAACTGACGCTAGGGTCGGCATGAGAATGAATGAGCGATCCAAGCAATAAAAAGGCCCGACTTGGGGAAGTCGGGCAGTGCAGGGCAATGAATGTCTTTTGTTGTTATTAGAATAGGAGGGTTATTCGCTTAACAACCCGGACCACAATCTAGGCAGTGTTTAATAATATCTGGACCTAGATGCAGTTTTGCGTTGACGTCACGTAGGGCAGTACGCACGCCTTCTTCAATCACCGGATGATAGAACGGCATATCCAACATCTGGGAAATCGTCATCTGATTTTGGTGAGCCCAAGCCAACAGGTGCGCTAAGTGCTCTGCGTTAGGTCCCATCATTTCAGCACCTAAGAAACGGCCAGTGCCTTGTTCTGCATAGACGTGCAATAAGCCCTTATTACGTAGCATTACGCGAGAACGACCTTGGTTTTCAAACGATACTTCGCCAGTGGCGAAGCAGCCGCAGTTACCTAAACGTGCTGAAAGCTGTTTAAACGTTTCGCCAACCATTGCAATCTGCGGATCAGAGAACACCGCAGAAATTGGTGAGCGGCGCAGGCCTGCACGAAGTTCAGGGAAGCGTCCTGCGTTGTCACCCGCGATACGCGCTTGGTCTGCCGCTTCGTGTAGTAGCGGAATCTGGTTACTTGCATCTCCGGCAATAAAAATATGGCTAACGGAGGTTTGCAATGTGAAGTGATCCGCGGTGGGTACACCACGCGCATCGACTTCTAAGCTGGTTGATTCAAGATTTAAGTTATCTACATTAGGACGACGGCCAGTGGCTGCCAGTACATAATCGACAACGAATTTTTCCAATTCACCGCTATGGTTGATGAATTGAATTTCAACTTTGTCTGTACCTTCGATGCGTTTCATGCTTTCTACTTTGACATCTGGGTCTAAGTAAAACTCATCTTGAAAGGCTTTGGTGGCGTAAGACATGATGGCCGGATCGGTAAGCGGACCCACTTGACCACCTAAGCCAAACACTTTCACTTTTACGCCAAGGCGATGTAGTGACTGACCCAGTTCTAGACCGATCACGCCTGGACCAAATACGGCAACAGCTTCTGGTAGGTCATCCCAGTTAAATACGTCGTCGTTTACGACTAAGCGATCACCTAATTCATTCCAAACACCCGGATAAGCAGGGCGTGAACCGGTCGCAATGACGATGCGATCTGCAGTGATTTCCGTATGATCATCCACAATTAGGGTATGATCATCTTTGAATTTTGCGTAGCCTGAGATTTTGTCTTCCGCAGGGATTTCATCCACACCTTCAAGCACGAAACCAACGAAACGGTCGCGTTCACGTTTCACTCGGTCCATGACTTCACGACCGTTAATCACGATCTCACCTTGAGGGTGAACACCAAAACCAGGAGCTTTTTGAATGTGATGTACGCTTTCTGCGGCAGCAATCAGTAGCTTAGATGGCATACAACCAACACGAGCACAAGTGGTGCCATATGGGCCGCCTTCAATCATAACAACGCTAGAAGTGTGCGCCTTCGCTGCACGGTAAGCACCTAAACCAGCGGTACCGCCACCAATGACTGCGACATCAACACGAATTTTTTGCATAAAGGGTCCTTAGCGATGACAAGGTCATCACTGAATCATCAAGTGAATTACGAGATTTGGACCCTCGAGATTGGGTCCCGGTGAATGAGTCTGAGGTCTGGCTCCTCGTAAGGAGCCAGTCTCTATGGCTTATTTAGCCAGGTAAGCTGCTAGTTCGTCGCTACCACCGATGTGTTTACCGCCGATAAACACTTGAGGAACTGTCGTACGGCCAGATACTGCGCGTAGACTCACTGTGGTTGCATCTTTACCTAGTACCACTTCTTCGTATTGTAGGTGTGCGTCTTGTAGCGCTTGTTTAGCGCGGGCACAGAATGGGCAACCTGGTTTAGTGAAGACAGTAATAGACTCTTGAGTTTTGTAATCAGGAGCGATGTATTTCAACATAGTGTCTGCATCAGATACTTTGAACGGGTCGCCTGGTTCGTTTGCTTCGATGAACATTTTTTCTACGATGCCGTCTTTAACCAGCATGCTGTAACGCCATGAACGTTTACCAAAACCTAGGTCGTTTTTGTCAACAAGCATACCCATGCCGTCAGTGAATTCACCGTTACCATCTGGAATGAAAGTAATGTTGTTCGCTTCTTGGTCAGCTTTCCAAGCGTTCATCACGAAAGTATCGTTCACAGAAACACATAGAATAGAATCTACGCCGTGCTGTTTGAATACTGGGAACAGTTCGTTATAGCGAGGTAGGTGGCTTGATGAACAAGTCGGAGTGAATGCACCTGGTAGGCTAAATACGATAACTGTTTTACCTTTGAATAGTTCTTCCGTGGTGACGTTAACCCATGCATCGCCTTGGCGAGTAGGGAAAGTAACTTGAGGTACTGCTTGGCCTTCTTTAGCGATAGTCATATTGGTTTTCCTTTTCGGTTTAAATCGTTTAGTTGATTCTGATTAAGAGCATAAACATCTTGGTTCGTTTTGATGTGACTAAGTTAAAAGAAATACTTTGATAGTTCTAATCGTTTAATGCTATGGTTTTGATAGGTAACTTCTATCTGGAGCGAATAAATGAATATTCGAGACTTTGAATATCTGGTCGCACTAGCGGAACATAAGCATTTTCGTAAAGCGGCTGAAGCGTGTTTTGTCAGTCAACCGACGTTGAGCGGACAGATACGCAAATTGGAAGATGAGCTCGGCACGGTACTGCTTGAACGCAGTAGTCGGCGCGTGCTGTTTACGGATGCGGGTTTGAAGCTGGTGGAACAGGCTAAGCGAATTCTCAGCGAAGTAAAAATGTTTAAAGATATGGCCAATGAACATGGCGGCTCGATGAGTGGCCCAATGCACATCGGTTTTATTCCAACGTTAGGGCCTTATTTGCTGCCACGCATCGTGCCTACGTTGAAAGAACATTTCCCTGAGTTGGAACTGTATCTTCATGAAGCACAGACCCATCAGTTAGTTCGCTTACTCGAAGAGGGCAAGATGGATTGCTTGGTGCTTGCTTCAGTTGAAGAGACCGAACCTTTTAAAGAGATTGAGTTTTATCAAGAACCAATGAGCCTTGCGGTTCCATGTGATCATGAATGGCATGATCGTGAAGAAGTGGATTTGCATGAGCTTAAAGGGCGAACTGTTCTGGCTTTAGGTGATGGTCACTGTTTAAGAGATCAAGCTTTAGGATACTGCTTTGCTGCTGGTGCAAAAGATGATGAAAGCTTTAAAGCAACCAGCCTAGAAACGTTAAGAAACATGGTTGCAGCGGGTGCCGGTATTACTTTGTTGCCGCAGCTTTCGTTGCCTGCAGAACGTCAAAAAGATGGTGTGTGCTATATCAAAGCGGTCAATCCGATTCCTTCACGCCGTTTAGTGGTGGTGTATCGGCCGGGTTCGCCACTGCGTGAACGCTTTGAAAAATTGGCAGAAGTGATGGAGCAGCGTCTTTATCAACTGCAAAAATAACGTAAGAGATGAGTTAACGTTGCGTAACTCTCTTATGTGAGATGAAAAAAAAGAGGCTGAACATATCAGCCTCTTTTCATTTGATCTAATTGATCTGTTAGAACAAGCCATCTCCACCAGTTGGGGTGGTGTACATGTTGTCACTCACGCCATCGGTGACGTACTCTTTTGGTTGAGTGCCATTAATAAAGTACTCAAACATAGAGGTGTAATCTAACTTGTTGGTGAGCAGACCTGTTGCTCGGTCGATACGCACACGGACAATGCCATCAGGGATTTGTTTACTTTGCGGCGCGACATTGGCAAGCGCTTGCTTCATAAAGTCAATCCAAGCAGGTTGTGCGGTTTTCGCCCCAGCTTCAGCACCTGACGTATCATCTTCAATATTTGGGTTAGGTGCGGTATGGCCAAGATTACGGTTATGATCATCAAAGCCGACCCAAGCGGTTGCGACGATATCAGGACCAAAGCCGTTGTACCAAGCATCCTTTGAATCGTTGGTGGTACCGGTTTTACCACCGATATCACGACGATGCAGTACTTGAGCACGCCAACCCGTACCGTTCCAGCCGGTACCATGACTCCAATCACCACCACCCCAAATGTTGCTGTTCATCATCTCTCTAACGATGAACGCATTCTGTTCAGAGATCACTTGTGGCGCATATTCAGTAACAGGGGCATTCACATCAGTAGCATCTTGTTCGTTAAACCCACCGTTATTATCTTGATTTTGCTGACAATCAGTGCGGCAAATGACTTTGGGATGCGCTTGATACTCTATGTTGCCAAATGGGCCTTCTATATGGTCGATGTAGAAGTGCTCAACATAGTAACCACCGTTAGCAAATACCGAGTAACCTTGTGCTAGTTTGACCGGCGTTAAGCTTCCTGCACCAAGAGCGATGGTTTCTGAACGTGGCAACTTATCTAGATCAAAGCCAAAACGAGTTAGGTAATGGCGAGTTTTATCTAAACCAATCGCACGCAACACGCGAACAGCCATGACGTTTTTCGACTGAGCTAAACCAATACGAATACGTGTAGGACCGCCATACGTTGGTGGTGAGTTCTGCGGACGCCATGCTGTGCCTTGACTCTCATCCCACTGGTTAATCGGTGCATCGTTAATCAGGGTTGCTAACGTCATGCCGCTATCAATCGCAGCTGAGTAGATAAACGGTTTGATACTTGAACCTACCTGACGTACCGATTGAGTTGCACGGTTGAACTTGTTATGCACGAAGTTGAAACCACCAACCAATGCTTTTATCGCCCCATTTTCTGGATTCATGGCAACAAAAGCGGTATTGGCGTTTGGCACTTGGCTCAGTTTCCAATTCTCATACTGGGTTCTACTAGCGTACGTGGCATCTTCCTCACTGGATTCATCAATCACAGGTTGTTCTTTGCCATCGGTGATTGGTTGTACCCAAATTTGATCACCGGAATGCATAATATCTTTTGCTGAGGTTGGCAGTGGACCCTGTTTATCGTCAGTGATAAAGCGGCGTGCCCAGTTCATATTATCCCAAGCGATGATATGTGACCCCTGACCTTTGATCTCAACCGTTGCCGTTTGATCATCCACTTGAGTCACGATGGCGGGGTAGAGGTCACCATAGGTTGGTTGATCCGTCAGATAATCATCAATTTTTTCAGCATCCCAAGGTGTATCAGTCTCTTTCCAAACTTGTTTGACCGTTCCACGATAGCCGTGGCGTTGGTCATAGTCGAGTAGGTTGGTGACTGAAGCATGGTTTGCCGCTTCTTGAAGATTGGAGTCAACGGTGGTGTATACCTTCATACCTGAGGTATAAACGTCTTCACCATATTTTTGTACCATCCAAGCGCGTGCTAGCTCTGCTACATACGGCGCATTGAGCTCGACTTCTGCACCATGATATTGAGCGATAAGTGGCTCATCTTTGGCTTCTTCATACTGCTCTTGGCTGATGTACTTCTCATCCAGCATACGTGCCAATACGACGTTACGACGTTTGGTCGCACGTTTTAGCGAGTAGATTGGGTTCATGGTTGATGGTGCTTTTGGCAAGCCCGCAATCATCGCCATTTCCCCAAGGGTTAGATCTTTAACCTCTTTACCGAAATAAACTTGAGCTGCAGCACCAACACCATAAGAGCGGTAACCCAAATAGATTTTGTTGAGGTAGAGTTCGAGAATTTCGTCTTTGGTTAGTAACTGCTCGATGTGTACTGCGATAAAGATCTCTTTCACTTTGCGCATGACTTTCTTCTCATTAGAGAGGAAGAAGTTACGCGCCAGCTGTTGAGTAATGGTACTTGCCCCTTGACTTGCACTGCCTGATACCAGCACCGCGACAGCAGCACGAGCAATACCAATTGGGTCAAAGCCGTAGTGTTCGTAGAAACGGGAGTCTTCAGTGGCAATAAAGGCGTCGACCAGCTCTTTAGGCATCTGATCCAACCGCAGTGGGATGCGACGTTTCTCACCAAATTGGGCAATTAATTTGCCATCTTGGCTGTACACCTGCATCGGAGTTTGTAATTTGACGTCTTTCAGTGTCGCTACATCGGGTAGTTCTGGTTTCACGTAAAGATAGAAACCAAAAATTGTAGTGACTCCAAGAAAAATGCAAATAAGTGAAAAAATAAATAAACGCTTTATGAACTTCACCGGAGAATCCCTGTTTAGTATAGGCTGCCATTGAGCAAACCCTTGTACTCTAGTGTTCCTCTCAGCCTGGTGCAAATTAGATTGCCGCCTCAAGTCAACAATGAGGCATAAGGTGCTGAGTAAATCACGGAGCTGAGCCGCATGGGTATATCATCACGAGTAACGGGTGTCGACATTGGTCATCACAGTATTAAAGCCGTAACTTTAACTAAATGGCGCAACACCTATTCAGTGGTGTCTTGCGCAGAATTACTCGTACCCGATGATATTTTCGCTGATAACCACATGCTGGATTATCAGAAAATTGTAAAGAAACTCAAAGAACTAAAAAAGGGTTTACCTCTATTTAGTCGTAAAGTTGCTATCGCCATACCGGACTCGACAGTAATAACTAAAGAATTACAATTAGATAGCTATCAATCACCCGAAACCGCGTTAGCTAACTTATTGTGTGATCAAGTCCCATTTCTCATTGATGATCTCGCTTTTGATTATGCTTTACTGCGAAATGTGGGTTCCTCAACTGAATTAGGACCAACCTACCGAGTGTATGCGGCGCGACATTCATTGCTTGAGCATCGCATCACAGTGTTAAGAGATTCTGGTATTAACCCCTTTTTTATCTCTCCTCATGGACAGAGTTTGCTGGCGATATGGTCGCAATTACAGATCGCCACACAACGCAAAAATTGGTTGCTGGTGGATATTGGAGTGACTCAAATCACCTTGTGCCGAGGTGGTGAAGCTCCTCTGTGTAAGGTGTTCGATAAAGCGAGTTGTGTGCCTAACACGGTTACCGATGATTGGATGATGTCATTGCGTCAGCAGTTACATCTTTATCAATCACTTGCCGCTGTCGAGCCTGTCGAAGGGATATGGCTAAGTGGTGGCGGTGCTCTTAGTCTTGGTGTCGCACAGCAACTGGAACAATCTCTTTTGTTACCTTGTGAGGGAATCAATTTAAACCTGTTGCTGACAGGTCCTACCCCAAAATGCTCAATTCCTAATGCTGCTTTTTCTAGTGCATTAGGTCTTGCTTTCAACGGGTTAGATTGGTTGGAGGAACAGCGTGTATCCTCTCGTTAATCTTTATCCTTGGCGCGAACAGCGCTTCAAACAACGCAAAAAAAGCATTTGGATCATCGGTGGTCTAGTGCTCCTAATTAGCTTAACTATCCATATGATTCATTGGCAGAAATTCCATGAACAGCAGCGTGTTATTGAGAGCGAGTTGGCTACTCTTCAC
This sequence comes from Vibrio porteresiae DSM 19223, assembly GCF_024347055.1. Classification (NCBI taxonomy): domain Bacteria; kingdom Pseudomonadati; phylum Pseudomonadota; class Gammaproteobacteria; order Vibrionales; family Vibrionaceae; genus Vibrio; species Vibrio porteresiae. Next base: position 3,321,836 of record NZ_AP024895.1, on the reverse strand, counting down.
CAGTTACGATTGCAGCTAGATGATCAGCAGAAAATAGCTTCGTCGGAGCAGCAGCGCTTTGAATTGGAAAAAGCTCAGTTTGTTACCTTGAGGGAGCGAATTGAACGTAACAATCAACCCATCTTATTGATGAACATTTTGCCGCCTGTTCTACCTACGGATGTTGTTTTAGATGACTTAAGTTGGCAGCCACCGTGGGTGAATTTAAGTGGCCGAGTGTCGGATGCACAATCATTGCAGGTAATGGTGGAAGAGTTGAGTGCGGTTATCCAATTTCACGATGTAGAAATCGGGTCGTTAACCAGTTCTCATGATGGCCAATCAAGTTTTACGGTGAAATTTCGCCTGACGACGTTATCTCAGCAGGAGCAGCCGTAATGCCGATGCACTTTTTCTCATTCAGAATGTTTGATTCACTCTCTTGGCAAAAGCTGTTGCTTACCTGGTGTGTGCTGATTGGGCTGGCTAATGGCATTGCTGATCACTTTTTTATTGCTCCTTTGCAAGCCCAACTCATTGAACTTAAGAAAGAGATGGAGCAGCAGAAAACTCAGCAGCAAGCTCTGCAAACGAGTCTAAGCCTTTGGCAGCAAAATGCATCGTCTTTGCAAGAGTTAGATCGAGTCATGCTTCCTATCCAAGCTCAGCAACAATTGCTGATGGGCAAAGATTGGCTGAGTGTGATCTCTGGGATAGCGAAAATCCATCAAGTGCAGATTCAGCAGTTAGCTTGGGTTGAGCGCGATACGCAAAGCCAAACTGCGCAACAGTTGAGCTTACAAGTCAGTGGCTCTTACTCGGCGTTAGGGCATTTCTATGCTCACCTAGTGAATTTGAGCCACTCGTTACAACTAAATGATGTGCAATGGCGAGCCAGTGTTTATCCCAATCTTGTTCAAGTACAAAGTACCTTGTTGATAAAGGAACTATGAAGATGATGCGATGGCGTATTTTGGTCTGCTTAATCCATCTTGGTGTTGGTTCTTTTAGCTATGCCGAAGAGACTGCAGTATTTCCTTTACCGAGAGAACAAGAATCGATATCGAAATGGGAGTTGCCCAATAACATACTCTTTGACGACCTTGTGACACGTAATCCATTTGCGCTTCAATCTCGCTTCCAAACACCCAGCAGTGACGCGTTAAATCCAACCGATGAATCTCTACATGACCATGCGGTTGGTGTGGCCTTGGTCGGGGTGATAATGACCAGTCAGCTCCCTTTAGCCATAGTCTCTATCGAGAATCATCAACTGCTGATGGTGAAAGAGGGCGATACATTACCTATGTCATCTCTTCAGGTCATAAGGATCGATCGTGATGGCGTTGACCTTTCGTCAGAAGCCGATTTGGCAACATCGATTCATTTAACATTTAAGGAGGCTGACTGATGAAGCTTAACGTTCTATTTTATTTTTTATCCAAGTTTATCTTAATCAGCTTGCCTCTTTGGGGCATAACCACTGCTTCATTGACATTGGCAGCGCAGGGGGCTGATGAGCGTATTTCTTTACAGTTACAAGATGCAGAAGTGCGGCGTTTGTTAGTGTTGTTAGCTCAGCAACGTAAAATGAATTTGGTCATGTCAGATAGCGTCACTGGTAACGTATCGGTGAGTTTAGACAATGTCAGTTGGTCCAAAGCACTGCATGTCATTCTCAAAATGAAAGGCCTGGCTTATAAAGAAGAGGGCGAAGTGTTGTGGATTGCTCCGCGAGAAGAACTGCAAGGTATGGAACTCGAGCAGCAGCAAAGTCGTTTAGCCAAGCAGCCGCTGAGCTATTTACGAGTGCCAATACATTATGCGCAAGCCAATGATATTGCAGAGATGGTCAGCAATAGCGGCCTGCTATCAAAGCGAGGCTCGCTGCAAATTGATAAACGTACTAACGCTTTATTGATTAAGGAAACTAGCGAGGGATTAAAAGAGCTACAAGGGTTTATTGCTTCGCTGGACGTCCCCATGAAGCAAGTGTTGATTGAAGCGCGCATTGTTACTATGAGCCAAGGTAACCTTGATGAATTGGGGGTTCGTTGGGGAATATTCCAAGATAATCAAACTAAATTAAGTGGCTCACTTGAAGGTCTGCAAGGTGGTGAAACCGATGACATTATCGGGCAACTTAATGTTCGTCTTCCTTCGGCATCTGTTCGAGCTAGTAGTATCGCATTTCAAGTGGCTAAGTTAGGGACTGATACTTTGCTGGATTTGGAGCTTTCGGCGCTGCAAAGTGAGTCGAAGGCGGAAATTATTTCCAGTCCTCGTTTGGTCACAACTAATAAGAAACCTGCCTATATTGAGCAAGGGACTGAAATTCCCTATTTGGAAGCTGCATCAAGTGGAGCTACCTCGGTAACATTTCGCAAAGCGGTACTAAGTTTAAAAGTGACACCACAAATCACTCCAGATAATCGTCTGATACTTGATCTCAATGTCACCCAAGATCGGCCCGGTGATGCAGTTAGTTCAGGAACAGGGGATGCTGTCACGATTCAAACACAAAGAATTGGCACGCAAGTGCTGGTTAATGATGGGGAAACAGTGGTGTTAGGCGGGATTTATCAATACAGTACCGTCCATCATGTTGATAAAGTTCCACTGCTAGGCGATTTACCATGGATTGGTTCATTATTTCGCAGAACTTACCAACAAAGTGGCAAAAATGAGCTGCTTATATTCGTGACTCCTAAAGTGTTCATTCAATGACTTAGGTAAATTCTCAGTCTAGAAGTGAAATTAAAGTTGCATTAGTGGAGTCAGATCTAGATAATTTCGGGTCTTATCACGAATTATCTGTGAGGAATAGGTGCCGCAAGCATTCCTATCGTTGATCTATGTCCAGCGAATCTTGTGGCGATGTCATTGAATTAACGTTGTAAATTAATGCTAAACATGGCTGAAAAACGCAATATTTTCCTTGTTGGCCCTATGGGTGCTGGCAAAAGCACAATTGGTAGACACCTCGCGCAACAACTTCATATGGAGTTTGTTGATTCTGATACCGTTATCGAAGAGCGCACTGGCGCGGATATCGCTTGGGTATTTGATGTAGAAGGTGAAGAAGGCTTCCGTAAACGCGAAGAGGCTGTTATTAACGATCTTACCGAGCAGCAAGGTATTGTTCTCGCTACTGGCGGTGGTTCTATTAAGAGCCGTGAAAGCCGTAATCGTTTGTCTGCTCGCGGCGTTGTCGTCTACCTTGAAACGACCATCGAAAAACAATTGGCGCGAACCAACCGCGATAAAAAACGTCCTTTATTACAGGTAGATCAACCAAGAGAAGTCTTGGAAGCTCTAGCTGAAGAACGTAATCCACTGTACGAAGAAATTGCAGATATTACTGTTCGTACAGACGATCAAAGTGCAAAAGTGGTAGCCAACCAGATCGTAAAAATGCTAGAAGAACATTAATTGTTCTTGCTTTAGGAGTGCATACCATGGAGCGGATTACGGTCAACCTAGGTGAACGTAGTTACCCAATCTCAATTGGTGCCGGATTATTTAATGATCCGGCTCTTCTCTCTTTATCTGCTAAACAGAAAGTATTAGTGATTTCCAACGTCACGGTTGCTCCTCTGTATGCCGATAAAATTACTGCCATGCTCGACCAGATTGGTTGTCAATCTGCGGTTCTTGAATTACCAGACGGTGAGAAATACAAAAGTCTTGAGACGTTTAACACCGTAATGACCTACCTGATCGAACATAATTACAGCCGCGATGTGGTTGTGATTGCGTTGGGTGGGGGAGTGATTGGTGATTTAGTCGGTTTTGCCTCAGCATGTTATCAACGTGGTGTCGATTTTATCCAAATCCCAACCACCTTACTTTCTCAAGTGGATTCTTCTGTCGGTGGTAAAACCGCAGTAAACCATCCCCTTGGCAAAAACATGATTGGTGCGTTTTACCAACCTAAGTCTGTTCTGATCGACACTGATTGTTTAGCCACACTGCCTGAGCGTGAATTCGCGGCAGGTATGGCGGAAGTGATCAAATACGGTGTGATTTATGATCAGGATTTCTTTGTTTGGTTAGAAGAAAACCTTGATGCTTTATATGCTTTAGATGTGAAAGCATTGACGTATGCGATTGCTCGTTGCTGTTCTATCAAAGCAGAAGTGGTCGCTATGGACGAAAAAGAGTCTGGCATCCGTGCATTGCTTAACTTAGGCCACACCTTTGGTCATGCAATTGAAGCGGAACTGGGCTACGGTAACTGGCTCCATGGTGAAGCTGTTTCATCAGGCACTGCAATGGCAGCTCGCACTGCTCAGTTGCAGGGTATGATTACTCAACAGCAAGCCGAACGCATCATTGCTCTGTTTAAACGTGCTAAATTGCCAGTACATACACCAGAGAGCATGTCGTTTGATGATTTTATGAAACACATGATGCGTGACAAGAAAGTGTTAGCGGGTGAGCTACGACTGGTATTGCCAACAAGCATTGGCACTGCCGAAGTTGTGAAAGGCGTTCCAGAAGAGAAGATCGAACAAGCGATTAATCTTTGCCGTTAAGCTTAAACCTTTCATTATCAGTAAGGTACTGTTTATAAAGGGTGTTCACATGAATTTGGCACATGAACTCGAGTTAGATTCTCAAACTGAGTTGTTGGAACGATTGCAGTTATTGACGCGATTTGGTTCTAACCTCGTTAACGTTTATGGTGTTCAAGGTGCCGGTAAATCTTGGTTGGCTCAACGTTACCTAGAACGTTGGGCTGATGATAAGAACCAAGCGCTGCTCATGTGTCACCCTAATCAAAACGATGAACAGCACCGTACGACCATTCTTTCTCAGCTCGTCTCAGAGCCACTCTTCAATCCCAAAGATTCATTAGCCGATAGCTTTTCTCGTCTTTACGCCGATTCTGGGTGCGATATTGTTGTGGTTATCGATGATGCCCATCTGTTATCTGAAACCATCGTCTCCGAACTGTGGATGTGGATTTTGGAAAGTCAGGCGAATCCTCTGTGGACAGTGAACGTTGTGCTGTTTGTTCAGTCCAATAGTCTGGAGCCGCTTTTGACTCGACTCAGTTACGGGCAAGAACTGAAGCCTATCGATTTAGAAATTGAAGCGTTGAGTGAGGAAGAAGCGGATCGATTATTTGAAAGTCGGGTGATGCGTTTTATTGATGACTCCATGGAACGGCGTACCCGACAAGCCTATAAAAAGGCAAAACGCATTCCGGGAGATATCATGGCTTTGTCTGAGCAAAAAACGGAAAAGAAAATCATCATCCGTTCTATTATCGCTTCACCGCTGAACATTACTTTAGTGGTGTTGGTTCTATTACTGTTAATTGGCGGTGGTTACTGGTGGATGTTATCCCAATCAACGCCGATAAATCGAACAGCAGCACCTTTGGCTGATACTATTGCTCCGCCGCAACAAGAGCAAACAGCTATACCGACTCTAAACACGGCCTCGTCTGCTACTTCAGCTTCAGGCTCTGATTCATCGTCTCAATCTCAGGCAATGAACATGACGCAAAAAGGATCAACTGCTGCCATGCGCGCTAAACCATCACTGGATGGTTCGGTTGATGATTCAGCTGCGCTTCCGCCTGATGTTAAAGAGAATTCCGTTGGTGTTGGCCAGAGTGAAGATGACCAACAACGCGTCGTGATTGATTCCAATGTCGTTGATGCTTTAATGGAAAACAACAGCAAGCCAGCAGACACTGCAGCCATTGATTCTGTGGTACAGCAAGCGCAAACTGCCGCTCCAGCTCAAGTGGATAATACGCCCGTCGTGCCTGCGACAGGCTCATTTGCCATGGCGGAAAAAGAGCTCAAAGCAATGTCACCAAGAAGCTATACATTACAGCTTGCTGCCGTGAAGTCGTTACCTGAAGTTCAGACATTTCTTGGCCAATATCGTTTAGAGGGTAAAGTGAATGTCTACCCAACTTTGCGTAATGGCGCGCAGTGGTACATCATTACTTATGAAAATTACCCAACCATTCAGTTGGCTCGTGATGCAGTGGAAACTCTGCCTGGGCGTTTGCAAGCCCTTGGTCCTTGGGCAAAATCGTTAAGCCAAGTACAGCGCGAGATAGATCGGGTGAAATAATCCTGAGCTTAAGCCAAAAATATGTTACATTCCGCAGCCTTATTTGGTGGTGATTGAATTAGAGCAGTAGATGAAAAAGCAGCGTGCCTTTTTAAAATGGGCTGGCGGTAAATTTGGCCTTGTTGAAGACATACAACGTCATCTTCCCGAGGCTGATGAGTTAGTTGAACCTTTTGTGGGCGCCGGCTCAATATTTCTCAATACTGATTTTGAGCACTATGTGCTTGCGGATATCAATCCGGATTTGATTAACCTCTATAATCTTCTCAAGAACGATCCAGAGCACTACATTGCGGAAGCAAAGCGCTGGTTCGTTCCTGAAAACAATCGCAAAGAAGCGTATCTCGCCGTACGTAAGCAGTTTAATGCTACGGATGATATTTTCTATCGCTCTTTAGCGTTCCTCTACATGAATCGCTTTGGTTTTAACGGCTTGTGTCGTTACAACAAAAAGGGCGGTTTCAATGTGCCATTTGGTTCTTACAAAAAGCCTTACTTCCCTGAAGCTGAGCTCATTTTCTTTGCTGAAAAAGCAAAGAAAGCGACTTTCGTCTGTACTGGGTATGAAGAGAGTTTTGAATTGGCTCAAGAGAGTAGCGTTGTCTATTGCGATCCACCATACGCTCCACTGTCTAATACGGCTAACTTTACCTCTTACTCAGGTAACGGTTTCACCCTGGATGATCAAGCTAAATTGGCGGTCATTGCAGAGCGCACCGCCTTTGAACGTGGTATTCCAGTGTTAATTTCCAACCACGATACTTTGTTGACCCGCCGACTCTATACCGGTGCACAGCTTAATGTGGTGAAAGTGAAGCGTACCATTAGCCGTAATGGGGCTGGTCGTAACAAAGTCGATGAATTGCTCGCTCTATTTCACGCGAAAAAGTAGCGACTAAGTGACACGCCCAATATCACAGAATTTGGGCAGTGGCTGCGTAGTGCTAGGATCTGACTTGCCCCTTAGGTAAAATGGCGAACACAGAGTGTTCAGGTTGCATTGATTACCGTAAGAGGTCAGGAATGAAAGATTTTATTATCGCACCATCCATTTTATCTGCAGATTTAGCTCGTTTAGGTGAGGATGTTCAAAACGTTCTTGCAGCGGGAGCGGATGTGATTCACTTCGATGTAATGGATAACCACTACGTACCTAATTTGACGTTTGGTGCACCTATCTGTAAAGCACTGCGTGACTACGGTATTACCGCACCTATCGACGTGCATTTGATGGTGAAACCTGTCGATCGCATTATTCCTGATTTCGCGAAAGCGGGCGCCTCCATGATTACCTTCCACGTTGAAGCATCAGAGCACGTCGATCGTACTTTGCAACTGATCAAAGAGAATGGCTGTAAAGCTGGTGTGGTGTTAAATCCCGCCACGCCACTGCACCACCTTGATTACATCATGGATAAAATCGATATGATTTTGTTGATGTCGGTAAACCCAGGTTTTGGCGGACAATCGTTTATTCCCAATACGTTAGAAAAATTGCGCGCAGTGCGCCAACGTATTATCCACAGTGGTCATGATATTCGCCTCGAGATCGATGGCGGAGTAAAAATTGACAACATCCGCCAAATTGCGGAAGCTGGTGCCGATATGTTCGTTGCTGGTTCCGCTATTTTTGGACAACCTGATTACAAAGCTGTGATTGACGCAATGCGTGCAGAGCTTGATTTGGTGACTAAGTCCAAGTGCGATATTTTACCAGAACGCTCGTAAATCCCACTCGACAATAGGATAGGAACGTTGACACCAATTAAACTGATTGCCTTTGATTTGGATGGTACGCTGCTCGATAGCGTACCTGATTTGGCTATTGCTGCGGACCAAGCAGTGCAAGCCTTGGGATACCCAAGCGTAAGTGAAGCACAAGTTCGTGACTATGTAGGCAATGGTGCTGACATCTTAATCGGCCGAGCATTGAGTCAAAGCTTGCATATCTCTGCAGAGCTGAGTGATGACGTTCGCCAAAAAGCACGGACCTTGTTTGATGATTTCTATGCACAAACTGGGCATCAAAACAGCAATCTGTACAGCAATGTTAAGTCGACATTAAGTCATCTAGCACAGCAAGGTCTGACACTCGCGATCATCACCAATAAACCGTCAAAGTTTGTGCCAGCTATTTTGGAACAGCATGGTATCGCGGAATATTTCGTTGATGTATTAGGCGGTGATGCTTTCGAGAAGAAAAAACCAGATCCTATCGCCCTTAAGTGGTTGATGGAAAAACATCACATCTCTTCTGAGCAAATGTTGATGGTTGGTGATTCAAAGAACGATATTTTGGCGGCCAAAAATGCGGGTTGTCGTTCCTTTGGCCTGACTTATGGTTATAACCATGGTGAGCCTATCTCTGACTCTCATCCAGACTTTGTTGCCGATAATATCGGTGACCTTCTGAATGTGCCGGGAATTTGCGCTTAAAATTCATTTTGGCACTAGTAAAATACTCGTCAATGAGTACACTGGCAAAGCCGCGTTTTCATTCAACTAACGCGGCTTTATTGGTTAGATAAGATTTTTTAGGTAAGCGTTGCTACACCGTAGTTAATACACAAGCTGTTTATCTAAGTATTCACTTTTTATTTCAGTATCCGTTTTACTTCTTATTTATATAACAAGGAAATCATTCTCATGAGCAAACCCATCGTATTGAGTGGTGTTCAACCTTCAGGTGAACTAAGTATCGGTAACTACCTGGGTGCTCTACGTCAATGGCAACAGATGCAAGATGACTACGATTGTCATTATTGTGTTGTGGACTTGCATGCGATTACGGTTCGCCAAGATCCAAAAGCACTACACGAGGCGACATTAGATGCATTAGCGGTATGTATTGCTGTTGGTGTCGATCCGAAGAAGAGCACCTTATTTGTTCAATCTCATGTGCCGGAACATGCTCAGTTAGGATGGCTTCTCAACTGTTATACCCAAATGGGCGAGTTAAACCGCATGACGCAGTTCAAGGACAAAGCGGCTCGTTATGCTAACGACGTAAACGTGGGTCTATATGATTACCCTGTACTGATGGCTGCGGATATTTTGCTGTATGGCGCACACCAAGTTCCTGTTGGTAGTGACCAGAAGCAACACCTAGAGTTGGCGCGCGATATCGCGATGCGTTTTAACAACATCTACTGCCCAGAAAATCCGATTTTCACCATTCCTGAACCTTATATTCCAACGGTTAACGCTCGTGTGATGAGCTTGCAGGATGCGACTAAGAAGATGTCAAAATCGGATGATAACCGTAAGAACGTAATTACATTGCTTGAAGATCCAAAATCGATCATCAAGAAAATCAACAAAGCACAAACTGACGCTGAAACTCCACCGCGTATTGCTTACGATGTGGAAAATAAAGCGGGCATTGCAAACTTGATGAGCCTTTACTCGGCAGCCACTGGTAAAACATTCGAAGAGATCGAAGCTCAATACGCTGGCGTTGAAATGTACGGCCCATTTAAGAAAGATGTGGGTGAAGCGATTGTTGCTATGCTTGAACCAGTACAAGCTGAATACCAACGAGTTCGTGGCGACCTAGATTATCTGCACGCTATCATGCGTGAAGGCGCAGAAAAAGCATCAGCACAAGCTCTGCCTACATTGAAAAAAGTGTATGAAGCGGTAGGTTTTGTGGCGCGTCCATAAGCCCAGCTTAGTTGCGATAAAAAACCTCAGCTTGCTGAGGTTTTTTTATTACTTGTCTTATCCTCTCTATGCTGCAAAATAGCGGCCATCAAAACGCATCTCTATAAACTGGATTTAATCGTGCTGCTGATTATTGATAACTACGACTCGTTTACTTACAACCTCTACCAGTATTTTTGTGAATTGGGGACTGAGGTAAAAGTGGTTCGCAATGATGAAATTACTCTCGAAGAGATTGAAGCTTTGTCTCCAAGTCATCTCGTGATTTCACCTGGGCCTTGTACACCTAATGAGGCGGGCATCTCGTTAGAGGCAATTCGTCACTTTGCCGGGAAACTGCCGTTGCTTGGAGTGTGTTTAGGTCATCAAGCCATCGCACAAGCATTTGGTGGTAACGTCATACGCGCAAAGCAAGTCATGCACGGTAAAACATCGCAGATTCGCCACAACAACAAGAGTGTGTTTGTTGGTTTGAATATGCCACTGACGGTGACTCGTTATCACTCTTTGATCGTCGAGGCTGAATCTTTACCAGATTGTTTTGAAATCACCGCTTGGACTGAAAATGCGGCTGGTGAAATTGATGAAATCATGGGTTATCAACATCGTACATTACCGATTGATGCAGTGCAGTTTCATCCTGAGTCGATTAAAACTGAGCAAGGACATGAACTGCTTGCTAATTTTCTGCGTCGTTAAAACCCCCTATCTTTCAAAGCAGTATTGGGCGCGAAAATAAGAAGGGGGTCACCTTTTTGACTAATTTTTCTGCGCTATTGCTGCTCTTTGCTGAATTGAAATTTTATTCGTAATAGATTCTGCTGTCCTCTTGATAACCTCTTTAACCATGAGTATTTAAATAAATTTTTGTTAAAGCATCGAAAAGTGCTTCATAAAATCTTATTATTAGTGCATAAATAGTCATGTGTGGTGGTGGGTGAATGCAATGGTAATTTGCTTACAGAATATACCACTATTGAATTGGTTAATATTTTGTTAATACAATGCTGATGGCGCTTAATCGCAATATAAAATCTTATATCTCGACTAATATATAAGTAGTTGCTCATTAGCACAGCATGTGTATTGAGAGGGGATGTGCAATGACAGTAGAACAGAAAGTAGAACGCAGTTTATTTGACGAGGTTATGGTGCCTTGTTATAGCCCTATGAACTTTATCCCAGTCAAAGGGGAAGGTTCACGTCTATGGGATCAAGAAGGTAAAGAGTATATCGACTTCGCTGGTGGTATTGCAGTGAGCTGTCTTGGTCATTGCCACCCTGCAGCGGTTAAGGCTCTGACTGAGCAAGCTAATAAGGTTTGGCACTTAAGTAATGTCATGACTAACGAGCCTGCCTTGCGTTTAGCGAAAAAACTCACTGAAATCACGTTTGCTGAGAAAGTGTTTTTCGCAAACTCAGGGGCAGAAGCTAACGAAGCCGCACTGAAATTGGCGCGTCGTTACGCAGTAGATAAGTTTGGTCCTGAAAAATCAGAAATTATCGCCTTTGTACAAGGTTTCCATGGCCGTACTTTCTTTACGGTAACTGTCGGTGGTCAGTCTCATTATTCTGATGGATTTGGCCCTAAGCCTTCTGACATTACTCACATCCCTTACAACGATATTGAAGCACTTAAAGCACATATTTCCGATAAAACTTGTGCTGTAATGATGGAACCTTTGCAAGGTGAGGGCGGTATCGTTTCTCCAAGCGACGAGTTTGTACAAACGGTTCGTGAACTGTGTGATAAACACAATGCACTACTGATTTTCGATGAAGTACAAACTGGTAATGGCCGTACTGGTGATTTCTATGCTTACCAAGGTTTAGGTGTGACTCCCGATATTCTGAGTACCGCTAAATCACTTGGTGCTGGTTTCCCGATTGGTGCAATTTTGACGACAACCGAGATTGCCTCGCACTTTAAAGTCGGTGTTCATGGTTCGACTTATGGCGGTAACCCACTAGCGTGTGCTGTTGCTGAAGCGGCTGTGAATATTATTAGTCAGCCAGAAACCCTTGCTGGGGTTAAAGCACGTGAAGCGCTATTCCGTGCTGGACTAGAAAAAATTAATCAAAAATACGATATCTTCAGTGAAGTACGTGGTAAAGGTTTGCTTATCGGTGCTGCATTGAATGAGAAATGGGAAGGTCGCGCACGCGATGTGTTAGTGGCTGCTGGTCAAGCAGGCTTGATGATGCTGGTAGCAGGTCCAAATGTATTGCGTTTTACCCCATCGTTGATCATTCCAGAACAAGATATCGCAGAAGGTTTAGCTCGCCTAGATTCTGCAATTGCAACACTAGTGTGAGCTGGGTATCGCCATCTCGCTGCATGAGAAGTTAGCGCTCATGGCGATAGACTAGGTAGGGCCCGGACATCGGGCCCTTAGCATCTGGAGGGATTAGTGATGCTAGTTGTTCGCCCTATCGCAATGTCCGATTATGATGCTCTCCACATTTGTGCGGTGGAGTCCGGTTATGGGTTTACTTCGCTTCCTGTTAATGAGGAAATGTTAAAAACTCGCATCCAACATTCCGAATACAGTTTTGCCAAACCGGAAGTCACTGAACCGGGAGACGAAGGTTACTTGATGGTCGGTTTCGACAGTGAAACTGGAGAAATCGCTGGAACGACAGGTATCGAAGCGGCGGTCGGATGGGATGTTCCTTGTTACTCTTATCACATCAGCACTATCGTTCATTCTTCACGTCGACTCAAAGTCAAAAACGTAGTTAAGCTACTGACTCTTGGTAATAACTACACCGGGTGCAGCGAAATCTGCACGCTCTTCTTACGTCCTCAATTTCGCCAAGGCCTCAATGGTCGCTTGATGTCTAAATGTCGCTTTTTAATGTTGGCAGAACATCCTGAACGTTTTTCTAAAACCATTTTTGCTGAGATGCGTGGTGTCTCTGATGAAGAGGGTAATTCTCCATTTTGGCAATGGCTACAACAGCACTTTTTCTCCATCGATTTCACGATGGCGGACTATTTGACTGGGATTGGTAATAAAGGGTTTATTGCCGATTTGATGCCTAAATTGCCTATTTATATCAACTTGTTAAGTAAAGAAGCTCAAGCGGTTATCGGTCAGGTTCACGAGAACACGAAACCTGCTTTACGTTTGTTGGAAAAAGAAGGTTTTGTCTGCCGTAACTATGTCGACATCTTTGATGCGGGTCCAACTGTTGAGTGCGATCGCGATCATATCGAATCAGTACAACATTCACAGCGTTTGAAAGTGAAAGTGGCAGAGCATACCAGTTCACAAAATTACCTTATCGCGAATACCTCATTTCGACATTTTCGTGCAACTGCGGCAAAAGCGGCGGTGAGCTGGGAGAACCACAGTGCAATTTTGGCACCTGATGTCGCTCAGGCCTTAGGGGTGGAAAGTGGCGACTACGTCCGAGTGCTAGCGCAATAACGGAAGAAGGAGCAGATAATGACTCAGTGGATTGCAGGACAGTGGATTGAAGGTCAAGGCGAAGCATTTGCGTCCATCAGTCCTTATCAAGGGGATGTGTTGTGGCAGGGGTTTGGTGCCACCTTGTCTCAAGTTGAGTTAGCGGTACAAGCGGCGCGCGAAGCTTTGGTGGCGTGGAAGGCGCTTTCGTTTTCTGAGCGAGAAACATTGGTGCTTAAGTTTGCGGATACCGTCAAGGATAACAGTGAGCTGATTGCTCAGACCATTGCTCAAGAAACGGGTAAGCCGCTGTGGGAGACACGTACTGAAGCTGCTGCTATGGCAGGTAAGGCCGCCATCTCGATTCGCGCTTATCAAGAGAGAACCGGCGAGCGCGCCAAAGAGGTGAATGGTAATCAGGTCGTGCTGCGTCATAGGCCTATTGGTGTCATGGCAGTATTTGGACCTTATAACTTTCCTTGTCATTTGCCCAACGGTCATATTATTCCCGCTTTGCTTGCAGGTAATACTGTGGTGTTTAAACCCTCAGAGCAAACGCCCTTAAGCGGAGAGTTGATGGTAAGACTGTGGCAGAAAGCTGGCTTACCTGATGGGGTATTGAACTTGGTTCAAGGAGCAAAAGAGACGGGCATTGCCTTAGCTCAATCTAAAGGGATTGATGGTTTGCTGTTCACTGGTAGCGCGGCAACTGGGCAGTTACTGCATCGTCAGTTTGCAGGGCAACCAGGAAAGATGCTGGCGCTAGAGATGGGTGGCAATAATCCACTCGTGATCTCCGAAGCGTTTGGTGAGTTAGACGCTGCCATTTATACGATTATTCAATCGGCATTTATCAGTGCGGGGCAACGTTGTACCTGCGCTCGTAGGTTATTTGTACCTATTGGTGATAAAGGTGATGAGCTTTTGGTGCGATTAGTTTCAGCAACTCAGAAACTGCGCATCGATCAGCCTTTTGCCCACCCCGAACCGTTTATGGGAACCTTAATTTCTGTTCATGCTGCGCAAAGTATTGTGGCTGCGCAGGCGCATCTTGAAACCTTAGGCGGTGAGATTTTACTTGAGGCGAAGAACACTCATGCGGCGTTTGTGACCCCAGGGATTATCGATGTTTCCTCTATTGAAGAGTTACCTGATGAAGAGTATTTCGGACCATTACTGCAAGTGATTCGTTATCAAGATTTAAAGCAGGCGGTGACGGAAGCCAACAATACTCGCTTTGGACTTTCTGCGGGGCTTATTTCGACTCAAGATGATGAGTGGCAGTATTTCATTGACCACATTCGCGCCGGCATTGTTAACCGCAATCGACAGCTGACGGGGGCGAGCAGTGATGCACCATTTGGTGGTCCGGGGGCATCCGGTAATTTGCGCCCAAGTGCCTATTATGCCGCGGATTATTGTGCTTATCCGATGGCATCAATGGAAGGGGAGTGCGCTGAATTACCCGCGCAGTTAAGTCCAGGTATTGAGTTATGAATACGCGAACGCAGTTTACGTGTGGCGGCGAACTTAGGGGAAGATGGTCGCTATTTCACAGATAAGGAGAAGCTATGAGTGCTGTCCAACTGTTTGATCATTTGTGGCAAGATTACATTACCCGTTTGTGTCCATCGGCGGACAAAGTTCACCAATTGCTGCAAGAAAACGAACCATTAATCAATGACCACATTGCCTTACGCACGTTTCGCAGTCCACAACTCGGTTTAGAGGTGCTGATGCAGCCTTTTCTTGCCGAAGGTTATCAAGTTGGCGGCGAATATCGTTTTGTTGCCAAAAAGCTATATGCCCGTCATTTACAACATCCAGATCCCAAGTTACCTAAAGTCTTTATCAGTGAACTGCTAGTGGGTGAACTGAGTATGCCAGCACAAAAGCTGATTCATCAATTGCTTGATTCGGTTCCTCAAGTCACTGTGCCATCGTTTTTGTGGCAAGGAAGACCTTGGTCTTTAACTTACACCGATTACCAAATTTTGGCTGCAGAAAGCGAATACGCGGGTTGGTTAGCGGCGCACGGCTATGGAGCGAATCACTTCACCGTGAGTGTTAATCAACTGAGAGCGTTTGAAGAGGTGACGCAGGTTAATGCGCATTTACGCAGTCACGGTTTTGCCATTAATGAAGCTGGGGGAGAGGTCAAAGGTTCTCCTGAGGTGTTGCTTGAGCAATCCTCTACCTTGGCCGACAAGGTTGAAGTGAGCTTTGATGATGTCACGGCCATGATTCCCGGTGGCTTTTATGAGTTTGCTAAGCGCTATGTCATGAGTGACGGCAACTTATATCAAGGGTTTGTTGAAGCGTCAGCAGATAAAATCTTTGAAAGTACTCACCGACAGTAAAATATTACCTACTGTTTCGCGAACAAAAAAAACCACCCCAAGGGTGGTTTTTCTCATTCGTTGCTTGTGAGTACGAATTAACGGGTGCCGTACACGACGATAGTTTTGCCGTGTGCAGAAATAAGGTTTTGTTCTTCAAGCATCTTGAGAATACGACCAACCGTTTCACGTGAACAACCAACGATTTGACCAATTTCCTGACGGGTAATTTTAATTTGCATACCATCTGGGTGGGTCATTGCATCAGGTTGTTTTGCTAGATTCAAAAGAGTCTGAGCAATACGGCCAGTCACATCAAGGAAGGCTAAATCGCCCACTTTTTGGCTGGTCACTTGTAGGCGACGTGCCATTTGACCAGAAAGACGCATTAGAATGTCTGGGTTAACTTGAATTAGCTGACGGAATTTCTTAAATGAAATTTCAGCTACTTCACATGGAGATTTCGCGCGAACCCAGGCGCTACGTTCTTGACCTTCTTCGAAAAGACCAAGTTCACCGATAAAATCACCCTGATTCAGATAGGAAAGGATCATCTCCTTGCCTTCTTCATCTTTAATTAATACCGCAACAGAACCTTTTACGATGTAATACAGCGTTTCTGCCTTCTCACCCGCATGAATCAAAGTGCTTTTTGATGGGTATTTGTGAATATGACAGTGTGAAAGAAACCACTCTAATGTTGGGTCTGTTTGAGGTTTACCTAGAACCATAATATCTCACTTCCTCTGCAGGGTACGCTTGCCGCTATCCATAATTTAGCGAAGCCTTATTCAGGCTTACTAGAATAAGAAGAGTTTGGATTCACTGCAAGTTATCTTGTTTCCGTTAAAGAATAGTATCCTTTTTCACTGCGAATTTCTTGACTTTAATCGTGTCGTTTGGCCGTTTTATTGCGCAAAAACGTGCTTATGATCACGGTATGAAAAGTAAGCGAAATTTACATGTGATGAATTAACCAATTTTGCCGCTGTCTATCAGTTGTTGCAGTATCGGACGCACAATCAATTCCATCGCAAACCCCATTTTCCCGCCAGGAACGACAATGGTGTTATGCCGTGACATAAATGATCCATCTATCATAGCGAGCAGATAGGGGAAATCGACGTTTTTTATGCCGCGAAGGCGTATAACAACAAAACTTTCGTCTAAACTTGGAATGCCTTTCGCATTTAGTGGGTTGGATGTGTCGACCGTCGGAACACGTTGAAAGTTGATGTGCGTACGAGAAAACTGTGGCGTGATGTAATTGAGGTAATCATCCATCGAGCGAACAATAGAATCCATCACGGCTTCACGAGAATGACCTCTATCGCGTGTATCTCGGACATACTTTTGAATCCATTCAAGGTTAACGATGGGTACCATGCCGATCAAAAAATCAACATGTTGCGCCACGTTTACCTCTCCATCGACTACGCCACCATGCAACCCTTCGTAAAACAGCACATCGGTGTTTTCGGGTAAATCTTGCCAAGGTGTAAAGGTACCTGGCATTTGGTTGTAAGGTACAGCTTCATCAAACGTATGGAGATAACGGCGAATTTGGCCGGTGCCATCTTTCCCGTATTGACGAAAGAACTCTTCTAACGTGGGAAAGTCATTGGCTTGTGGGCCAAAATAACTGATATGACGACCTTGCTCGCGTGCTTTTCGAATTTCAACGTCCATTTCTGGGCGCGTAAATCGGTGAAAACTATCACCTTCAACCCAAGCAGGTCTTACTGACATCATGTTAAACATTTTGCGGAACGCTTCAGATGTCGTCGTTGTTCCAGCACCGGAAGAACCTGTAACGGCAATAATAGGATGTTTCGCTGACATGACAAACCTTGTCTCTTGTTGTCCTTGTTTAAGGGAATTCCAAACCTAAGTGGATTCACTATAGCATGGTTTTTTCTTCCCTCATCTGGCAATTATGCGTGGCGTAGTTTTATGTCTACTGTTTCATGTAATTCTGAGTAAACAATGATTGCTTCACCTGCTTGTATTTGTTTTTTTACCTGCTCGACCTTAGTGTCGAGAGAGACTTCGTGGGTACCGTAATCGGTGCCTTCACGCAGAACAAATTCGCGAATCAAGTTATCGAGTGTTTCTGGGGCAATTTGTTGCCAAGGGATGTTCATAAATACCTCTAACATGAGCGGTGTAATGCCACTCTTGTCTGTAAAAATAGATGTCTAATTAGCGTGACTAACCCAATGTTGAAAGTGCTTTGGTAAGTACTCTTCAAGCCAATATTGTGGTTTGAATAATGAACCACTGACAAAACCCACATGACCACCATGAGCAAGCAGACGATATTCCACATGCGCAGGAAGTGGAAAAGTGGGTATCACCTTATCGGTCATAAAGGGATCATCTTTGGCTTGCAGCAATAGTGTTGGAACCGAAATCTGGGGTAATTTAGCCAAACCAGAACAGCGCTGATAGTAATCTTGGGCATCAGAAAAACCATGGAGCGGAGCTGTAATTAAATCATCAAAGTCACGTAAACGGCGCAGCTGCTTGATTTGTTCAGCATCAATACCCAGTTGCTGGTGCAGCAGTTCGATTTTCAGTAACGCATTACTTTTTAACGAGCGCATTAAGTAATCGCGATAGACCTTGGAAAAGCCTATTTCGATACGATCGGAGCATGATGCCAAGTCTAACGGTGCAGAGATAATTGTCGCTGCTTGCACTATCGGATCGTCAGCATATTCAGCTAAGTAGTTCACTAGCATGTTGCCGCCTAATGAGACACCCGCTGCAATAACGATTCGATTAGGGTAGTGTTGGCGAATATACTCGAGCACCCAGCGCGCATCGGAGGTTTCACCCGAATGATAAGCGCGAGCGAGGCGGTTTGGGCGACCACTACAACCTCTAAAATGCATCAGTACCGAGTTCCAACCTTGTGTGGCAAATGCGTGCATCAACCCATTAGCGTATGGGCTGGAAAAGCTGCCTTCTAGACCATGAAACAAAACAAAAATGGGTTTGTCATTGTTACGCACTTGCTCTGGTGTTTCACTCCAAGCTAAATCGAGAAAATCACCATCCGGCGTATCCAATGTTTGCCAAGTTGGCTCAAACAACGGATGTCGACGCAGTGCTCTGGGTAGTAGCGTTTGAAGATGGGGATTGGTTAGCCCAAAAGGTGGCAAAAAGTCAGACATGCGAATTCCTAACTTAGTCGAATCGTTGACTAGGATACAAAATGGCTAAGGATTTTTCTGTTGTGAGTGCGCTGGTTTAGCAAAAATGGCGGTGAGTTTATCTGCGCCCAATTGTCGGCAATATCGCTGGCAAAGTTCAGGTTGCTGAGTTGGGGTTAACGTTAGCTGAGTAATACACTCGACCAAATCCGATTGTTGCTGTTTTTCTAGGTGCAGCTCAAATTGCAAGGCTTCGCGATACAAAGGATCGGTTACATGCCCTTTGAGCTTACGGCGCAACTCGCGAAACTGGTGCAATAACGCTTCCGACCGTCCAAGGCAATCGGAGACGATTGGCCATTGTTCGGTCGTGAAAGTCAATTGCTCTTCATCCAGCCATTTCAGCAGTAAGAGCAAATTGACGTTACCATGGAACTGGTTTTGTAGACTTAAGCATGCCTCTTTTACTTCTCGCACACTGTAGTATTGCAGACTGAATTGCCACAATCTTTCCAATGTCAGTGAAGTTCGTGCATGCTCTTGGGTCATTAACTATTAAATTCCTGTTCCATAGCTTCGAGCGTTTCCTGTTCTGCCATCCATTCCATTTCAACATCTTCTAGCTGAGATTTGCTGCTGGCTTGAAGAGCAAGTAGTTCTGTTAGTTTAGCTTTATTTGCCGCTTCATACAGACTGGATTCAGCTAACTGGTTTTCGACATCAGAAATAACCGCATTGAGTTTTTCCAATTTGGTTTCTAACTGAGTGATCTTTTTACGTATTGGAGCCGTTAACGTACGAAATTCAGCGTCACGACGTTTCTGTTCTTTTTTCGCTGCCGCGCTATTACTGTTGTCCTTATTAGGATTACTTTGGGTCGCTACTTCTTTGCGTAGGGCCTTTTGATGATCAGTTAACCACTTGTAGTAATCTAATAAATCACCATCAAAAGGAGCAACCTGGTGATCATGGACTAGGTAAAGATCATCGGTGGTTGCGCGCAATAAGTAGCGGTCGTGGCTGACGATTACCATGGCACCTTCGTAACTTTGTAGTGCTAAAGTCAGCGCTTGACGCATGTCGAGATCAAGGTGGTTGGTTGGTTCATCAAGCAGCAATAGGTTTGGTTTTTGCCATACCAATAAAGCTAACACGAGACGCGCTTTTTCACCGCCCGAGAAAGGTCCAACAGGATCTAAGGCTTTATCACCTTGGAAACCAAAACTACCTAGGTAATCACGCAATTGTTGCTCGGTTTGGTCTGGCGCGATTTGCATCATGTGTTGCAGAGGCGTCTCTTCTGGATGAAGCGTTTCCAACTGATGCTGAGCAAAGTAACCAATTTTCACACCTTGTGAATAAGTTAGGTCGCCACCTTGCGGTTTTAAATCACCAGACAGCAGTTTGATCAGCGTTGATTTACCCGCACCGTTACGCCCGAGCAAACCGATTCGGCTGCCAGGAACTAGGTTAAGGCGGATCTTATCGAGAATCAGATGATCACCATAACCCGCGCTGACTTGATCCATCATCAAAATTGGGTTTGGTAGCGCATCTGGCACTCTAAACTCAAAGCTAAATGGGTTATCAAACTGAGCTGGTAATACTTTCTCGAGTTTTTCGAGTGCTTTAATACGGCTTTGTGCTTGGCGCGCTTTGGAAGCTTTGTAACGGAAACGATCGATGTAGCTTTGCATGTGCGCCATCTGTTTCTGTTGTTTCTCAAACGATGCCTGCTGTTGCATCATTTTTTGCGCGCGTTGGCCTTCAAAAGAGGAGTAGTTACCGGTGTACTCATTCATCTTTTGGTTTTCGATATGGATAATGCGTCCAACGATGGGATCAAGAAAATCACGGTCGTGGGAAATAACGACCAGTGTGCCTGGATAGCTTTGTAACCAACGTTCTAGCCACATTACCGCGTCGAGGTCTAAGTGGTTGGTTGGTTCGTCGAGGAGCAGCAAGTCTGAACGACAAAGTAGCGCTTGAGCCAAGTTAAGGCGCATACGCCAACCACCGGAAAATTGAGTCAGATTCCACTGCATCTGTTCTTGGCTAAAACCGAGGCCATTAAGCAGTTCTGCTGCGCGCGCCTGAATACTGTAGCCGCCTACGGTTTCAATTTTTCCGTGCAGTTCAGCCACCAAGTTGCCATTGTCGTCGGCTTCAGCCTGCAGAAGCTGGCGTTCTAGTTCACGATATTCTCGATCTCCGTCGATCACATAATCTAATGCAGAGCGTTCTAGTGCTGGGGTTTCTTGTGCCACCCAAGCCAATTCCCAGTTTGATGGGAAGTTCAGTGAACCAGCGTCGATAGAGAGTTCATCTTTCAGCAAAGCGAATAGGGTTGATTTGCCACAGCCGTTTTTACCGACTAGGCCAACTTTATCGCCCGGATGAATCGTTGCCGATGCACCATCAAGTAGTGGTTTTCCGCCACGGAGTAACTGAATGTCAGAGAAGATAATCATAAACTTTGCTTTCCTCAGGTTTGCGCGAGGAATAGTAGGGGTAATAAGGATAAATGTCGATCATTATGCATTTTGCGTTATGATGCTAGTAACAAATGGATAACATCATGGAGATGGATTCAAGGATGACAACGCCGTTTGCTCAAGAAAATAGGCTCCCAAGAGTACTGATTTTGTACGCTCACCCCGATCCTGAACAGTCGATCGCTAACCGTATTTTGCTTAAGAAAGTTCGCGAGTTAGAACATGTGACAGTGGTGGATCTCTACGCCACGTATCCCGATTTTTTTATTGATATTCATGCCGAGCACCAACGGTTACTTGCTCATGATGTGATTGTCTTTCAGCACCCACTGTATATGTATTCGTGCCCCGCTTTATTAAAAGAGTGGATAGATACCGTATTGGGCAAGGATTTCGCTTTTGGCGACTCCAGTGCATTGAAGGGGAAATATTGGCGCAGTGTGATTACTGCAGGGGGGAGAAAAGAAGCATTCGAACCTTTGGGGTATAACCGCTACTCGCTGAGTGAACTGTTACGCCCGTTTGAAATGACCGCAGCATTATGCCAAATGCATTGGATTGAGCCATTGGTGCTCTACTGGGCACGCAACGTAACAGACGTAGAGCGTTATCAACATGCAGAGTTATACCGTTTGTGGCTAAAGGACCCGTTGAAGGATTAAGGATGAGCGATGGCATCAACGACAAGTGATTTATTACAAAGTGGCGCCGTGTTTCTTGCTGCTGCCGTATTGACGGTTCCCTTAGCTCAGCGAGCAGGGCTTGGGTCGGTTATTGGCTATTTATTGGCAGGGGTGGCGATTGGTCCATGGGGACTTGGGCTGATTAACGATGTTGATGCCATTTTGCATTTCGCTGAGTTTGGTGTGGTACTGCTGCTCTTTTTAATTGGTCTTGAACTCAACCCGAAAAAGCTGTGGCAAATGCGCATCCCGATACTGGGACTTGGTGGAGCTCAAGTTATTGTCACTACGTCGATGTTAGCCAGCATCATTTCATTGTGTGGTATCGATTGGCGCACTAGCTTAGTGATTGGGGTTGGACTGGCGATGTCCTCGACCGCGATTGCCCTACGCCTACTTGAAGAACATGATCTCTCTCATAGTGAAACTGGGCAAACGGCTTTTTCAGTTTTGCTATTTCAAGATATTGCGGTGATTCCTGTTCTCGCGTTGATGCCTCTGTTAGCCGGTAACTCAGCGATGACTTGGCTTGATGGCATCTGGATGTTAGCTGGCATCGTTGGCCTGATGGTGGGGGGGCATTATCTACTCAACCCGATTTTTCGCTACATCATTTTAAGTGGTGTGCGTGAGCTTTTTACTATCGCTGCTTTGCTGTTGGTGATTGGTATTGCGTTGATGATGGAACATTTGGGTCTATCAATGGCGCTGGGGGCATTCATTGCCGGAGTGCTCTTGGCAGAAAGTGAATTTCGTCATGAGCTGGAAATTGCCGTTGAACCGTTTAAAGGATTGCTATTAGGGCTGTTTTTTATCGCAGTGGGCATGTCTGTTGATTTGGGGCTTTTGGTTATCGAGCCTTGGTTTATTTTAGGTTCCGTCGTCTCGTTAGTGGTACTTAAAGGACTTATTCTCTACATCTTGGCTCGCATTGTCGGAACGGGGTCGAAAGCGCGTAGCAATATGGCGGCCATTTTGAGCCAAGGCGGTGAGTTCGCTTTCGTGATTTTCACGGCTGCGCGATCCAATCAACTGCTGACTGGCGATCAAGTATCGTTGATGTTAGTGATCGTCAGCTTATCAATGGTGACCACACCTTTGCTGTTAGCGGGTCAACGGCGTTGGTTTGCTCGTGAACTTAATCAATACAAAGAAGATAACTTAACGTCTGATGTAGAAGATAAAGAGCCGCGTGTCATCATCGCTGGCTTTGGACGCTTTGGTCAAATTGTTGGTCGGTTAATGTTTGCTAACAAAATCGATGTGACAGTGCTTGAGAGTGATGCCAGCCAAATCCGCTTACTGCGGAAGTTTGGCTATCAGGTGTTTTATGGTGATGCGGCGAATTTGGAATTACTGCGTGCTGCCGGGGCTGAAAAAGCAGAAGCAATTGTGATTTGTACTGATGCCCCAGATGAAGTAATGAAAATTGTAGAGTTGTGTCAGCAGCATTTCCCACAGTTA
Organism: Vibrio porteresiae DSM 19223; assembly: GCF_024347055.1. Taxonomy (NCBI): domain Bacteria; kingdom Pseudomonadati; phylum Pseudomonadota; class Gammaproteobacteria; order Vibrionales; family Vibrionaceae; genus Vibrio; species Vibrio porteresiae. The sequence continues at coordinate 3,298,543 of NZ_AP024895.1, read as the reverse complement.
AAAATCTTGGCACGAGCGCGAAGCCGAGTTGAAGCGTATCAGTTGATCAATCATGAAGTGGCTGGCTATTCGCGAGAGACGTTTTTAGGGGCACTCGACCTTGGGCGTAAAACATTAGTGGCTCTTGGAATGCATCCATATAAAGCAAAACGAGCCGAAGCACATTTTCGCCGCTTAGATACTGCTATGCTGACTCAGCTCTTGCCATACCATATGGAAGATAAAAAACTCACTTTACGAGCGAAAGAAGCACGCCAAGAGTTAGAAGAGATTTTTGGCCAAGAGATGGAGAATGAGCGCAATTCTCGCGAGCATTGGGATCAGGAGTAAATCAAACAGTGAAACAAAAAAAGCGCTTTATTGCCGGGGCGAGTTGTCCTACCTGCCATTCACAGGATACACTTCGCTGGTGGATCGAAAATAATATCGAACTGGTTGAATGTGTCGAATGTGGCTATTCTGAACAGCGCAAACCTAAATCGATGGAAGAAGCGGGTCGAGCCAGTGAACAGATGATCGGAATTTTTAAGCCAGAGTAATTGTGTTTCTGGCGATGATCTTCATAATAACGGCCATCTCATTTTATGCTCGGATCCAGATGAGGATCTGAGAGCAATACACTCCTTGGAGCTTTTATGAAAATTGAAAAGAACGTGGTAGTCGCTCTGGCTTATCAAGTAAAACTTGAAGATGGCGTAGTTGTAGACCAATCAACAACAGATGCACCTCTTGAGTACCTACACGGTAACGACAACCTAATCATTGGATTAGAGCGTGAATTGGAAGGCAAAGTAGCTGGTGACAAATTCACTGCAACTATCGCTCCAGAAGACGCTTACGGTGAGCACAGCGATGACCTAGTTCAACGTGTTCCTGCTGAAGTATTCCAAGGCGTAGACGAACTAGAAGTGGGTATGCGTTTTCTAGCGGATACTGACCAAGGTCCTATCCCTGTAGAAATTACTGAAGTTGACGGTGACGAAGTGGTGGTTGATGGTAACCACATGCTTGCTGGCCACACTTTAACGTTTGATGTTGAAGTTGTAGCTGTACGTGCGGCAACAGAAGAAGAATTGGCACATGGCCACGTGCATGGCGCACATGATCATCACCACGACCATGACCACGAAGGTTGTTGTGGTGGCCACGGTCACGACCATGGTCACGGTGACGAAGGTTGCTGCGGTGGCAACGGCGGTTGTGGTTGCTCACACTAATAGAAATTACGTTTAAAAATTCCTTTAGGGAATAGTAATTTAGAAAACGCTGACTAGGGAAACCAGTCAGCGTTTTTTTGTTGACTCTGGAGAAATTTTCGACAAACTCATACAAAACACAATAATACTGGGAGTTAACATGTCGCAACCATTCTCCATCGCCATCCATGGTGGCGCGGGAACCATCCTGCGGGAAAAAATGAGTGAAGAGCTCAAAGTCGCTATCCTTAGTGATTTAGAGAAATCAGTCAAAGCAGGTCATCAAATCTTAGCTCAAGGCGGTACTGCTGTTGACGCAGTTGTTGCTGCAGTCAAAGTAATGGAAGATTCGCCTCTGTTTAACGCAGGTAAAGGCGCAGTTCTGACCAATAAAGAAATGGTAGAGATGGATGCTTCGGTGATGGATGGTCGTGATAGCAACGCTGGTGCCATTGCGGGTGTTCGTCATATTCGTAACCCGATTGAGCTGGCAAGAGATGTGATGCTGCATAGCGATCATGTGTTCTTAATGGGCGAGGGCGCTGAAGAGTTTGCTTTTTCTCGTGGCTATGAGTTCACCGAGCAAGATTACTTTTTCACTGAACGTCGTTATGAGCAATTGCAGGCGATGAAAGAGAAAAATGGTTTTGCGCTATCGGAAGCGAAATACCCAGATGATCGCAAACATGGAACAGTGGGTGCGGTTGCATTAGATCAACAGGGTAACTTGGCGGCGGCAACCAGTACTGGCGGTATTACCAATAAAAAATATGGCCGCATTGGCGACTCACCGATCATTGGGGCTGGTACGATTGCTGAAAATGGCAATGTGGCGGTTTCTTGTACCGGAATGGGGGAATTCTTCATTCGTAAAATGGTCGCTGGAGACGTCGCTGCGCGTATGAAATATCTCAAAGAAGATGTGCATACTGCATGTGAAACGATCATCCACGGGGATCTAAAAACGATCGGTGGTGAAGGTGGTTTGATCGCGCTTGATGGGCGTGGTGAGATTCATTTTGCGATGAACAGTTCTGGTATGTATCGCGCCGCAATCGATTGCGATGGTAAATTGAGCGTTAAAATCTACTCAGATGAGTAAGATCTTGCTCAAATAACCAAAAAGTATCAATAGCACTGATCTTATAATTTTTTCTTGCTTAAAAAATAACTGCATCAAAAATCGATCAGTGCTAGAATCCATTTTTAACTAGCAATCAGACTGGAAAAATGGGAAATAACGTAGTCGTCCTCGGCACTCAATGGGGTGACGAAGGCAAAGGAAAAATTGTTGATCTTCTTACTGAAGATGCAAAATACGTGGTTCGCTATCAAGGCGGTCACAACGCTGGTCACACACTCGTCATCGACGGTGAAAAAACCGTTCTACACCTAATTCCATCAGGTATCCTTCACAAAAACGTTAAATGCATTATCGGTAACGGTGTTGTACTGTCTCCTGACGCATTGATCCGTGAAATGGATGAATTGGAATCTCGTGGCGCTGTTGTTCGTAAAAACCTATTCATTTCTGAAGCATGTCCGCTAATTCTGCCATACCACGTAGCTCTTGATCAGGCTCGTGAAGCGGCTCGTGGTAAGAAAGCAATCGGTACAACTGGTCGTGGTATCGGTCCAGCTTACGAAGACAAAGTGGCTCGTCGTGGTCTACGTGTTGGCGATTTGGCTAACCTAGAAGAGTTCGCAGTTAAGTTGAAAGAAGTAATGGAATTCCATAACTTCCAACTAGAACACTTCTACAAAGTAGAACCTGTAAGCTACGAAGACGTGCTTGAGCAAGCTAAAGGCTATGCTGAGCTACTGACTTCTATGGTTATCGACGTAACTGATGAACTAGACGCAGCGCGTAAACGCGGCGACAAAATCATGTTTGAAGGTGCACAAGGCACACTTCTAGACATCGACCACGGTACTTACCCATACGTAACTTCTTCTAACACAACCGCTGGTGGTGTTGCTGCAGGTTCAGGCTTTGGTCCTCGTCACCTAGGCTACATTTGCGGTATCGTGAAAGCTTACTGTACACGTGTTGGTGCTGGTCCATTCCCAACTGAACTGTTCGATGAGAACGGTGAACACCTTGGTATTAAAGGTGCGGAATTTGGCGCAACAACTGGTCGTAAACGTCGTTGTGGTTGGTTCGATGCAGTGGCTCTTCGCCGCGCAGTACAAATCAACTCAGTGACAGGCTTCTGCCTAACTAAACTTGACGTTCTTGATGGTCTTAAAGAAGTGAAGATCTGTACTGGTTACCAACTTGCTGATGGTACTGTACTAGAAGTTTCTCCTCTTGCTGCTGACGCATACGAAGGTATTACTCCGATTTTTGAAACTCTGCCAGGTTGGTCGGAAACTACTTTTGGTGCGAAAACAATTGAGGCACTTCCTCAAGCTGCACTTGACTACATCAAACGTATCGAAGAGCTGACTGGCGTTCCTGTAGACATTATTTCTACTGGTCCTGACCGTCGTGAGACCATCATTAAGGTTCACCCATTTGAAGCTTAATTGAGTCTATTCTCTTAAAAAAAGCCAGCATGATTGCTGGCTTTTTTTTATTCTATACTTCGTAGATAAACGCATTGATAGCATAGCTGATGACGTAATGTGGTTGGGATTCTTGTTGTGCTTAGTTGCATAATCTAAGCGATTAATTCCAATCAGGCTGGCGTATAAGTGTGATCTGGAGGCAAAGTTTTGCCGCGTGACGACAACTTTTGCCTAAAGAGATAGGCATAATGGTCGATACAAATATCAAGTTTAGCCAGTGTGCCATTGCATGCTAGAAAATGACGGCTAAGTGTTAGATAAGAGTACAGCAATGAAGCTACGAACGATCGCAGCGTCGCTGTTATTGATTCTTCATGCATCTGTGTCTTTTGCTAAAGCGGAGGAGGTGACAGATGTCGGAGAGCCAGTGCCGATTTACAGCGAATCTGAGCTCATTAAACTGATTGAGCAAAACAAACATTTGGAACGTGTCAAAGCGGATAAATGCCAGTTAGTGGAAGATATCGTTGCGCGCGCGACTCGTGTTAATTTGCCTTCTTATGAGTTTCTCTACGGTGACATGCTGACTTGGGGTGTGTGCGTCAATCAGGATGTGGAGCTGGGGCTTTACTATATTGAAAGTGCGGCTCATCAGGGGTTGCCATCGGCTTTAGAGCGCATTGGTTCTTACTATGCTCATGGTACTTTTGTGCAGCAGGATCGAGAACGAGCGATTCCTTATCTACGTGAAGCGGCGGGAATGGGCGATCTCAATGCTCGCATTCAGTTAGCCGAGCTATTGTTAAGAGACTACGGTAGCCCGTTGGATTATGAAGATGCTTATCGCTGGCTTTATAACTCAGTTACGGCAGATCAGCGCCAACACAAACGCATTGCCTTATTACGAGAAGGGTTAGCGCAGCGCATGCCGGAAAACATTATTGCTCGCGCCAAACGTAAAGAGACCTACTGGTAGCCAAAGTATTCTCTGGCTACCAAAGTTAAGCTCACCGTATTGAAAACCGATTACTCTTGAGCTTGAACTACCTTCTGCTCTTGTTGCTGTAATAGATACATCGCTTTATAGCGGCCATGGTCGATTGCCATTAGCTGCTCGTGATTGCCCTGTTCAATCAACTTCCCTTTATCCAGTACCAATATTTGATCTGCTTGTCGGATCGTCGATAGACGGTGCGCGACGACAATCATCGTCACTTTTCCCTGTAATTGACTGAGCGCTTTTTGCACCACTTGTTCTGTCTCACTATCGACGTTGGCGGTCGCCTCATCAAGTAACAAGATCTTCGGTGAGCCAGCTAAAGCGCGAGCGATGATCAGCTGCTGCCTTTGACCTGTGGAAAGACGCATCCCACCTTCACCAAGTTGGGTTTGATAGCCCTCGCTCATCTCCATGATCACTTCATGTAAGTGCGCTTTACGAGCGGCATCTTGCACCGCATCCATGGATAGACCTCGTCCCATGTCAATGTTATCAAATAGGGTTGAAGCGAGAATAAACGGCTCTTGCGGAATGAATCCTACCCCTTGGCGTAGCACATCGTGGTGATACTCATCGAGCTGATGACCATCGATAGTAATTGACCCAGATTGTGGTTGATAGAAGTTAAGCAGCAGGCTTAACAAGGTGCTTTTACCACTACCTGTATGTCCAACGACGGCAAAAAACTGCCCAGCTGCAATATCAACATTAATCCCTTTGAGAATGGGTTTATCTGCTTGGTAATGGAAGTTCACATCACGCAAAGATAGCTGGCCTTGCTCAATACGATTCTGAGTACCATGTTCCGATGCCATGGTCGGCTCTTGAAACAGTTGAAAGACGCGATCGCCCGCAACCATCGCCTGTTGATAGAGACTGAAACGCTGAGTTATTTCCACTAAAGGCTCGGTGAAACGACCCAAATAGTTAAGATAAGCATACAACACCCCGATTTCAGTAAAACCATTAACCACCTTGAGGCCAAAAAACCATACTACGCCGGCCAACACTAGGATACTGAGCAGGTTAATCGCAGGGCGCAGCAGGAAAGAGCCGATAGTGACGGTTTGCAAACGAGTTTTGTAGTAACCCGCATTAACCGAGTCAAATTGGGCGAGTTTTGCCTGCTGTTGATTGGTGGCTTGGATAACCGCCATCCCCCCAATCGATTCACTGATCGTTGCGTTTATATCGGAACGGTATTGGCGACTATCGGCCACGATCTGACCACTAAAGCGTTGGTAGAGATAGATCATCACGACAATCGCTGGGATCAGCGCTAGCGCGATCAACATCAAATGCACATCTAAGATCGCCATCGCAGTGAGGATCCCGATCAACATAATGATGCTCGAGAGGACCTTGGATAAAAATTGGACGTAGATGTCTTTGATCGATTCAGTATCGTTGGTGATACGACTGACCAGTTGCCCTGTTCGTGCGTAATCAAAAAAGGCCATTGGTAAGCGCAATACATGCGCAAAGATACGTTTACGAATATCTAAAACCGCATTCAGGGCAATATCGACAAATTTCATCGTCTGTTGATACTTGAGGTAAGTACCAAGCAAAATAGCGGTCGCGTAAAGCGCGACTATGCCAACAATTGGCCACAGTGGATAATGGTCTGGCATGATAAAGCGGTCGATGAACACCTTACCTAGCATTGGGCCAATCACATCAAGTGCCGTAGCAAAGACGACCAATAACAATGCCTTAATTAAGCGAGGACGATCTGCAAACACGTAGCCCATCAGCATTTTAAAAGAACCCGCATTGCTCACTTTGCTTTCAGGTGTAGGGGAATTACTCATGCTCGTTCTCTTCCAGCGCTTGTTCCATTTGTTGATAGGCGGCCATTCTTGCATACCAGCCGTCTTGTTGAATCAGTTGTTGATGAGTACCGCGTTCACTAATCGCTCCATGGGAGAGCACGATGATCTGATCGGCATGCTCAATCGCAGAAAGACGATGGCTGACGATCAGTACGGTTTGTGAACGGCGCTCGCGCAGGTGCTGCAATATGGTTTTTTCCGTCTGAACATCTACGGCAGATAGTGCGTCATCCAAGATTAAAATCGGAGCTTCACTGATCAGCGCGCGCGCTATTGCAACACGTTGTCGCTGACCGCCAGATAGGGTAACACCACGCTCACCGACAAGGGTTTGATACCCTTCAGGGAACTGTAGAATGTCATCATGAATAGCGGCTAATCGCGCAGCTTGATATACCTCTTCATCACTCGCGTGCGATTTTCCCATGCGAATGTTTTCCAAAATTGAGGTACTGAACAAAAACGAATCTTGGGGAACATAAGCAAATTGAGCGCGTAGTTCCGTTAGACGTAACTGGTTAATCGGGTAACCTCCAAGTTGAATGCACTCATTATCAGTTTCCCAATAGCGCATGAGTAGCTGTAGCAGCGTACTTTTCCCTGAACCGGTAACACCAGCAATCCCCATCACATGATGCTCTGGTATCGAAAGATGAACCTCTTTTAAGCTTGGTTGAGTGCTCTGTGGGTAATGAAATGTGAGCCCATCAATGTGAATTGCATATCCTTGAGGAAGCTCTGTTCCCGTATCTTGGATGGAGTCGGGGAGGCTAATTAACTCGTGTAAACGTCCAATAGCCGCATTACCACGCTGTAAAATATTCATTAGCCAACCAAAGGCAAACATTGGCCAAATCAGTTCTGATAGGTAGAGGGTAAAACTGGTGAGTTGACCAACAGTGAGCATACCTTCATGAATTTGCCAACCACCAACAAGCAAGGTAATTAGCATAGCTGCGCCTAAGCTGATTTGAATGATCGGGTCGAACTTCGCTTCTGAGCGGTTTACATGATAATTACTTTCTGCTGCTTGTTCAGCAATTGCGTTAAATTGCTGAACTTCAATGGTTTCTCGTCCCATTGATTTGATCATCCGCATCCCAACCATCGCCTGCTGGGTTTGATCATTTAAAGTAGAGAACTTATCGAGCGTGTCTTTAAATTGACGATGAATGGTTCCTGATAAGCGATAGAAGCTATAACCCATAAAAGGAAAAGGCAGCAGAGCTAGGGCTGCTAATCGCCAATCGATAAACACAAACATCATGATCAGCACGAGAATAAAGGTCAGCATGCCATCGAAACCCGACAAAATCCCTTCACCGGCAGCAGTTTCAACCGCATCGATATCGTTGGTGGCGCGAGCCATGAGATCGCCAGTGGAGTGCTGACTGTAAAACGCTTGACCTTGTTTGGTGAGGCGTTGGTAATACTGCTCACGAAGTTGGTTGCCTAGGCGATAAGAGGTACCAAACAGCATACGACGCCAACCATAACGTAATAGATAGACAGCAATTGCGCCTATCACTAATAGCCATAGAAATTGCTCTGCATTCTCCATGCTTTTGGTCGTCAGCATCTGGTCGATGGATTGGCCGATGATCCAAGGAATGGCCATATTAATTAGGCCCACAGAGAATAGCATCAGTAACGCCAAACTGTAGGTGTACCAATAGCGGCGGAAGAACCAGCCTAAACGATAAAATAATTGCATGAAAAGTTTCCCGTTGATGAGCCCTTATTCTATCTTGTGATTGAAAAAGCAGCTAGGCACTCGGCGCCATCAAAAAATGCTAGAAGTTATGAAGACAGATGATGAGTTGAAGATTCAAGCGCCTGGATGTTACGTCAAGCGCTTGAATAAAAGGGTATTACAACACTTTTTCGCCGGATTTAATCACGGTGTCTTTAACGATCTCAGTGTAGTCTAACGCTTCTTTACGGATTTGATCCTCATCGACTGTTAGCATGACGCGATCTTTCATAATCAGTTTGCCGTCGACAATCGAATCTTTTACGTTGGCAGAATTGGCGGAATAGACCAGAGCAGAATAAGGATTGTACATAGGCACCATATTGGGTGCTTTAGTATCAATAACAATGAGGTCTGCTAATTTTCCAATTTCCAAAGAACCAATTTTATCTTCCATGTGCAGGGCTCGTGCACCGCCCATTGTCGCCATATCAACGACTTTGATAGGTGGCATCGCAGCACGGTCGTGATTGACCAACTTGTGCACTTTGGCGACTTGGTTCAGTTCATCAATAATGCTTAACGTATTGCCAGACATTGGCCCGTCGGTACCTAAACCAATACGCAACCCTTGGTCATACATTTTTAGGGCTGGTGCAACGCCTTTAGCTGCTTTGATGTTTGCGCTCATGTTATGGGCAACACCAATATCCGCTTGTTTGGCTGTTTCGATATCTTTGTCATCGACCAAAATCATATGAGCAGCGACAACATGTGAATTTAGAGCACCGATCGATTTCATATATTGCACTGGACTTAGGCCGTTAGAGCGTTCTGCGATGACTTGCTGTTCTCGGTCCGTTTCTGCCAAGTGAATCAGAACTGGAACGTTCTCTTGCTCGGATAGCTTAGCGACCTTTTGCAGCGTTTCAGTGGTATTGGTATAAGGCGCATGCGGAGCAAAAGCTGGCGTAATACGAGGATGGTTACGATATTCGTTAATAAACTTCAGCGCATAGTTAATGCCTTCATCGGCATTTTTTGCATCTGCGACCGGGAATTTAATGACGCTTTCACCTAGGACTGCACGCATACCAATTTTGTCGACGGTTTTGGCCACTTCATCTTCGAAATAATACATGTCGGCATAAGTAGTAACACCGCCTTTCACCATCTCAACGTTACCTAAGTTAGCGCCAATTCGCACCATATCGCGGGAAACCAATTTGGCTTCTAGGGGAAAGATATAACGGTGCAGTCGATCTGGTACATCATCGGCTAGGGAGCGAAACACGGTCATAGAAACGTGAGTATGGGTATTGATGAGCCCTGGCATGATGATGTCACCATCAACATCCATGGTTTGTTTGGCTTGATATTGCGTTGCTAAGCTTTTATCGCCAACCGCGATGATTTTATTTCCTTTAATCACAACGGTGCCGTGTGGATAGACGGTCTTATCTTGATTCATTGTCAACACATAGCCGTTGGTGAGTACTAAATCGGCATTGGCTGCAGACCAACAACTGGTGGAGATTATTCCCGACATTGCGGCAAGCAGTACCGCAGGTGAAAAGCGCATATGGTGATTTCCTATCGTGCGAAAAAATACAGAGGAGTCATCATAGAGCAGCAACATGAAGTTGCAATCATTGTGCAAGACGAAAGTGAATTCGGTGAAAAGTAATGGGAACTTTACGCAAGATTTACCCGATACTTAAAGCTTTTTCCCCTCTTCGCTGTAGCTTAGTCATGGACTTAGATATACTTAGGTCAGATTCTTCCCTTTATGATCACAATTAGGCCTTTTAATGTCAGAGAATATCAATAACGATCCTTTTGCCGAGCGCGAATCGCAGAATTATGAAAATCCCATTCCCAGCCGGGAATTTATCTTAGATTTTCTAAAACAAGCCAATGTCCCGATGAACCGTAATGATCTGTTTGAAGCATTACAACTCAAGGGCGAAGACCAGTACGAAGGTTTACGTCGCCGTTTGCGTGCGATGGAACGTGATGGTCAGTTGGTATTCACCCGCCGCCAATGCTACGCGTTGCCAGAAAAGCTTGAGCTAATTAAAGGATATGTCATTGGTCACCGCGATGGTCACGGATGGGTTCGCCCTGAAGGTAGTCTAGGCAAAGATGCTGATATTCTGTTACCTCATCACCAGATGCGTACCATTATTCACGGTGATTACGTATTGGTGCAGCCAGCAGGTACGGACAAAAGAGGAAGAAAAGAGGGAAGATTGGTCCGTATTCTCGAAGAGAGAAAAACACAAATTGTCGGTCGTTTCTTCTTTGAACAAGGCTATTCATACGTCGTGCCTGATGATTCTCGTATTCATCAAGATATTCTCATCCCTAACGAACTGCGTGGCGGCGCTCGTATGGGTAACGTTGTGGTCATCGAAATCACTGATCGTGGTACACGCAACCGCGGCATGATGGGGAAAGTTGTTGAAGTTCTAGGTGAAAACATGGCTCCTGGGATGGAAACTCAAATCGCGATTCGCACTCATCAAATTCCACATGAATGGCCTCATGATGTGGAAAAACAGATCAAGAATTTTAGTGAAGAAGTGCCTGAAGAAGCGAAGAAAGGGCGCATTGATTTGCGTGCTTTGCCGCTAGTGACCATCGATGGTGAAGATGCGCGCGATTTTGACGATGCTGTTTACTGTGAAGCGAAGAAAGGTGGCGGCTGGCGCTTATGGGTTGCCATTGCTGATGTGAGCTACTACGTGCGTCCTGATTCTGCTTTAGATAAAGAAGCCATCGTCCGTGGTAACTCAGTGTACTTCCCATCACAAGTTGTTCCTATGCTACCGGAAGTATTATCTAACGGCTTATGTTCATTGAACCCACAAGTGGATCGCTTGTGTATGGTGTGTGAAATGACCATATCGTCTACAGGTAAACTTTCAGGTTACAAGCACTACGAAGCAGTGATGAACTCACATGCTCGTCTGACGTATAACAAAGTTGCTGATGTTCTTAATGGTGATGAAGAGCTGCGTGAGCGTTATGCTCCATTAGTGCCGCATCTAGAAGAGTTGTACAAGATGTATCACGTGTTGAAACAGGCTCGTGAAGTCCGTGGTGCCATTGAATTTGAAACTGTTGAAACCAAATTTATCTTCAATGCTAATCGTAAGATTGAACGCATTGAACCATTGGTGCGTAACGATGCTCACAAGATCATTGAAGAGTGTATGATCTTGGCTAACATCGCGTCAGCATCATTAGTTGAAAAAGCGAAAGAGCCATCGTTGTATCGTATTCACGAAACTCCTGGAGAAGAACGTCTGATGGGCTTTCGTGACTTCCTCGGCGAACTCGGTCTGAACTTGGGTGGTGGGCTTGAGCCTTCTCCAACCGACTACGTTTTATTGATGCAACAAGTGGTTGAACGTCCGGACAAAGAGCTAATTCAGACCATGTTGCTGCGTTCAATGAAGCAAGCGGTTTATAGTGCGGATAACTGCGGTCACTTTGGCTTGGCCTTGAAACGCTATGCGCACTTTACTTCACCAATTCGTCGTTATCCTGACTTGTTGTTGCATCGTGCGATTAAGTATTTAATCGCCAAAGAACATGGTAAGCATCAGGATCGCTGGACTCCAACCGGTGGTTATCATTACTCCTTTGATGATATGGACTTCTATGGTGAGCAGTGCTCAATGACCGAACGTCGTGCCGATGATGCGACCCGTGAAGTGTCTGACTGGTTGAAATGTGAATACATGCAAGACCACGTTGGTGAGATTCTTGAAGGGGTGATTGCGAATGTCACTGGCTTTGGTTTCTTCGTTCGCTTAACCGAACTGCACATCGATGGTTTGGTGCATATTTCTACACTAGATAATGACTACTACCAATTTGATCCTCTAGGTCAACGTCTTATCGGCGAATCTTTTGGCGCTATCTATCGCTTAGGCGATGTGGTGAAAGTCAAAGTCCAAGCGGTGAATCTTGATGATCGCCAAATTGACTTTGCATTAGTCGAAACAAGTCGTAAAGTACGCGGCCGAGGTAAAACTGCTAAAAAACGTGCAGAAGAAGCTCGTACTAAAGCACGAGATAAAAAATCGAACGCGACTGGTAAAAAAGCACCTGCAGCGCAAAGTAAGGGCGCTATTCCTTTGGTTGAACCAAGCAAAGGACCTGAAGAAGGAAAACCAGCTCGCAAGCGCAACAAAACTAAAGCGCAAAAATCTCGCAAAGATAAAGCTCGTAAAAAAGTGAGCAAAGAAAAACAGAAGAAATAGGTAAACGATGAGTAATGAACTGATTTATGGTATCCACGCGGTGAACGCTGTTCTTGAGCGTGATCCTGCGCGCTTTATTGAAGCGTATGTGTTGAAAGGCCGTCAGGATGACCGTCTGTTACCAGTATTAAACAATCTGACTCGTATTGGTATTTCCATCCAAGAAATGAGTCGTAAAGCACTTGATGACAAAGCACAAGGTGCTAATCACCAAGGTGTTATTGCTCGGGTTAAACCAGCAAAAGTACTTAACGAGCATGATATTGATGGCATTCTAGCTCAACATGATCAACCGCTACTGTTGGTACTTGATGGTGTTACTGACCCTCATAACCTAGGTGCTTGTCTACGTAACGCCGATGCTGCTGGTGTTGCTGCTGTTATCGTACCAAAAGATAAATCAGCACCGATGACGCCTACAGTAAGTAAAGTGGCATGTGGCGCTGCAGAAACCGTACCTCTTATTCGCGTAACTAACCTATCTCGTACCATGCGAGATCTGCAAGAAAAAGGGATTTGGTTTGTAGGTACTGCTGGCGAAGCGACACACGACATTTATCAAAGTAAATTGACTGGACCTTTGGCGATTGTCATGGGCGCAGAAGGGGATGGCATGCGTCGTCTCACGCGCGAAACTTGTGATGACTTAATTAAAATCCCAATGGCGGGGTCTGTATCGAGCTTGAACGTTTCGGTTGCAACGGGTATTTGCCTGTTTGAAGCAGTGCGTCAGCGTATCGCGAAATAAGTCATTCGTTCACCTAGTAAGTTAAACAAAGGCTTCGTTAGTTTTAACGAAGCCTTTAATTTCTCTTTATACATCTCATCGGCTTAGCTGTTTATGGTTTAATTTTCGAACAGCACTTGCATGTCTCTCAGCAAACTGTATAATGCGCCCCACTGACTTAAGTCAGTTGTGAACCAATGAGCGGCGAGGAGCTAGTGACTCCAAGGAATTACTAGGTAATGTATACTCTGCTTATGTTCGCAGTTAATAATTGTTGACCGATAAGGTCGATTTTAATTAGCTGACAATGTGTCCAATCAGGATACTACGGTTTCACATAAATCAATCGGCATTCTCTCGCCTTGTGCGAGTCTGAGTGGCGATATTGTTTGTGTAATTTTTAATTATTGGAGCTCTGTCTCATGCAGAACCAACGCATCCGTATCCGCCTAAAAGCATTCGATTACAAACTAATCGACGCTTCAACAGCGGAAATCGTTGAAACAGCTAAACGTACCGGCGCACAGGTTCGTGGTCCTATTCCACTACCTACTCGTAAAGAGCGTTTCACTGTTCTTATCTCTCCGCACGTAAACAAAGATGCACGTGACCAGTACGAAATCCGTACTCACAAGCGTCTGATCGACATCGTTGAACCAACTGACAAGACTGTTGATGCACTGATGCGTCTAGATCTTGCTGCTGGTGTTGATGTTCAAATCAGCCTAGGTTAAGGGAGATTAGAAGAATGATTGGTCTAGTCGGACGTAAAGTGGGTATGACCCGCGTATTTACTGAAGAAGGCGTTTCTATCCCAGTAACAGTTGTGGAAGTTGAAGCGAACCGTATCACTCAAGTTAAAACACTTGATACAGACGGTTACTCAGCAATCCAGATCACTGCTGGTGCTAAGAAAGCTAACCGCGTTACTAAACCAGAAGCTGGTCACTATGCTAAAGCTGGTGTAGAAGCTGGTCGCGGTCTTTGGGAATTCCGTTTAGAAAACGGCGAAGAGTTCACTGTTGGTACTGAACTAACTGTAGAACTTTTCAACGAAGTTAAAAAAGTAGACGTTACTGGTACATCTAAAGGTAAAGGTTTCCAAGGCGCTGTTAAGCGTTGGAACTTCCGTACCCAAGATATGACTCACGGTAACTCTTTGTCTCACCGTGCTCCTGGTTCTATCGGTCAATGTCAGACTCCAGGTCGCGTGTTCAAAGGCAAGAAAATGGCAGGTCACATGGGTGCTGAGCGTGTAACGACTCAAAACCTAGAGATCGTACGTGTTGACGCTGAGCGCAATCTGCTTCTTATCAAAGGTGCAGTCCCAGGTTCAACTGGCGGTAACGTGATCGTCAAACCAGCTGTTAAAGCATAACGTCTAGGAGTAAGTAATGGAATTGATGGTTAAAGGTGCTAACGCACTAACTGTTTCCGAAACTACTTTCGGACGTGAGTTCAACGAAGCTCTTGTACACCAAGTAGTTGTTGCATACGCAGCAGGTGCTCGTCAAGGTACTCGTGCTCAAAAGACACGTTCAGAAGTTTCTGGCGGTGGCGCTAAGCCATGGCGTCAAAAAGGTACTGGCCGTGCTCGTGCTGGTACAATCCGTAGCCCATTGTGGCGTACCGGTGGTGTTACTTTTGCTGCGAAACCACAAGATCACAGCCAAAAAGTAAACAAAAAAATGTACCGCGGTGCAATGAAAGCAATTCTTTCTGAGCTAGTTCGTCAAGAGCGTCTAATCGTTGTTGAAGACTTCTCAATCGAAGCACCAAAGACTAAAGAGCTAGTAGCTAAGCTTAAAGAACTTGAGCTTAACGATGTTCTTATCGTTACTGGCGAAGTAGACGAGAACCTATTCTTAGCTGCTCGTAACCTATACAAAGTTGACGTGCGTGACGCATCAGGTCTCGACCCTGTAAGCCTAATCGCATTTAACAAGGTTCTAATGACTGCATCAGCAGTTAAGCAAGTTGAGGAGATGCTGGCATGATCCGTGAAGAGCGTCTACTAAAAGTTCTACGTGCTCCGCACATCTCTGAAAAAGCAACTATGGCTGCAGAGAAAGCGAACACTATCGTTTTCAAAGTAGCAATTGATGCAACTAAGAAAGAGATCAAAGCAGCTGTAGAAAAGCTATTTGAAGTTGAAGTTAAGTCTGTAAACACTCTTATCACTAAGGGTAAGACCAAACGTCAAGGTGTACGCCAAGGTCGCCGTAGCGATGTTAAAAAAGCGTACGTTACTTTGAAAGACGGTCAAGATCTTGACTTCGTTGGCGGCGCGGAATAACAGGAGTAGTTGAAAAATGGCTATTGTTAAATGTAAGCCGACTTCGGCTGGTCGTCGTCACGTTGTTAAAATCGTTAACGCTGACCTATACAAAGGTAAGCCTTACGCACCTCTTCTAGAGAAAAACTCTAAGAACGGTGGTCGTAACAACAACGGTCGTATTACTGTTCGTCACATCGGTGGCGGTCATAAGCAACACTACCGTGTGATTGACTTCAAACGTACTAAAGATGGTATCCCTGCGAAAGTTGAACGTATCGAATACGATCCAAACCGCAGCGCAAACATCGCTCTAGTACTATACGCAGACGGCGAACGTCGTTACATCATTGCACCTAAAGGCATCCAAGCTGGTGATTCAATCCAGTCTGGTGTTAACGCACCAATCAAAGCGGGTAACGCTTTGCCAATGCGTAACATCCCTGTAGGTTCAACTGTACACAACGTTGAACTAAAACCTGGCAAAGGTGCTCAAATTGCACGTTCTGCTGGTGCTTACGTTCAAATCATCGCTCGCGATGGCGCATACGTTACTATCCGTCTACGTTCAGGCGAAATGCGTAAAGTTCTTGCTGAAGGTCGTGCAACAATCGGTGAAGTGGGCAACCACGAGCACATGTTGCGTGAACTAGGTAAAGCTGGTGCAAGCCGTTGGCGCGGTGTTCGCCCAACTGTACGTGGTGTTGTAATGAACCCGGTTGATCACCCACACGGTGGTGGTGAGGGTCGTACTTCTGGTGGTCGTCACCCTGTATCTCCATGGGGCGTACCAACTAAAGGTTACAAAACTCGTAGTAATAAACGCACTGACAAGTACATTGTACGTCGTCGTAATAAGTAATCTATTAAAGAGGATAAGCCATGCCACGTTCTCTCAAGAAAGGTCCATTCATTGACCTACACTTGCTGAAGAAGGTAGAGAAAGCGGTGGAAAGCGGAGACAAAAAGCCTATTAAGACTTGGTCCCGTCGTTCAATGATCATTCCTACAATGATCGGTTTGACCATCGCTGTCCATAATGGTCGTCAACACGTTCCAGTTTTCGTAACTGACGAGATGATCGGTCACAAACTGGGCGAATTCGCGCCTACACGTACTTACCGCGGTCATGCTGCGGATAAGAAAGCTAAGAAGAAATAAGGAGTAGATGATGGAAGCTATTGCTAAACATAACTTTGCTCGCATTTCTCCTCAGAAAGCTCGCTTAGTTGCAGATCTTATCCGTGGTAAGAAAGTAGACCAAGCTCTTGAAGTACTAACTTTCAGCAACAAAAAAGCTGCTGAGCTAGTTAAGAAAGTTCTTGAGTCAGCTATCGCTAACGCGGAACATAACGAAGGTGCTGACATTGACGATCTACGTGTCGCTAAAATCTTCGTAGATGAGGGCCCAGTCATGAAGCGTATTATGCCTCGTGCTAAAGGCCGTGCGGATCGTATCTTGAAGCGTTCAAGCCACATTACTGTGGTTGTCGCAGATCGCTAAGAGACTAGGAGAGTAAGCAATGGGTCAGAAAGTACATCCTAATGGTATTCGTCTAGGCATCGTTAAGCCTTGGAATGCTACATGGTTTGCTAACACCAAAGATTTCGCTGACAACCTAGACGGCGACTTCAAGGTACGTCAATTCCTAACTAAGGAATTGTCTAAAGCGTCAGTATCACGCATCGTTATCGAACGTCCTGCGAAAAGCATCCGTGTGACTATTCACACTGCTCGCCCAGGCGTTGTAATCGGTAAGAAAGGTGAAGACGTTGAGAAGCTACGCGCAGCTGTAGCTAAAATTTCAGGTGTACCAGCGCAAATCAACATCGCTGAAGTACGTAAACCTGAGCTAGATGGTCAACTAGTGGCTGATAGCATCGCGTCTCAACTAGAACGCCGTGTTATGTTCCGTCGTGCAATGAAACGTGCGGTACAAAACGCTATGCGTCTAGGCGCTAAAGGTATCAAAGTTGAAGTAAGTGGTCGTCTTGGCGGCGCTGAAATCGCACGTACTGAGTGGTACCGTGAAGGCCGTGTGCCTCTACACACTCTACGTGCAGACATTGATTACGCAACTTCTTCTGCTCACACTCAATACGGCGTTATCGGCGTTAAAGTTTGGATCTTCAAAGGTGAAATCCTTGGTGGTATGCCAACTGAAACCGTAGAGCCTAAGAGTGATAAGCCTAAGAAGCAGCGTAAAGGCCGTAAGTAAGGAGTCGACAGATGCTACAACCTAAACGTACTAAATTCCGTAAGGTTCAGACTGGTCGTAACCGTGGTCTAGCTAAAGGTACTGAAGTATCATTCGGTAGCTTTGGTCTAAAAGCTGTTGGCCGTGGTCGTCTAACTGCTCGTCAAATCGAAGCGGCTCGTCGTGCAATGACACGTCACATTAAGCGTCAAGGTAAAATCTGGATCCGTGTGTTCCCAGACAAACCTATCACAGAAAAACCACTTGAAGTTCGTCAAGGTAAGGGTAAAGGTAACGTTGAGTACTGGGTAGCCCAAATCCAACCTGGTAAGGTTATGTACGAAGTTGATGGTGTACCTGAAGAATTGGCACGTGAAGCGTTCCGCCTAGCGGCTCGTAAACTGCCATTCAAGACTACATTTGTAACTAAGCAGGTGATGTGATGAAAGCACTTGATCTACGCGAAAAAAGCGTTGAAGAGCTAAATGCTGAGCTTTTGAATTTGTTGAAAGAACAGTTCAACTTGCGCATGCAAGCTGCAACTGGTCAACTACAGCAAACTCATACTCTGAAAGCTGTCCGCCGTGATATCGCACGTGTGAAAACTGTTTTGACTGAGAAGGCAGGCGCATAATGAGCGACAAGATTCGTACCCAACAAGGTCGCGTACTTAGCAACAAAATGGACAAATCTGTTGTTGTTGCTATCGAACGTTTCGTAAAGCACCCAATTTACGGTAAGTTCGTTAAACGCACCACTAAAGTACATGCACACGACGAAAACAACGAATGTGGCCAAGGCGACTTAGTTGAGATTCAAGAGTGTCGTCCACTGTCTAAGACTAAGTCTTGGACTTTGGTAAAAGTTTTAGAAAAAGCGAAGATCTAATTTTCCTTTCTCTATAAACGACAAGCGGCTCCAAGAATTTTTTGGGGCCGCTTGTTTTTTGACTACCCTTTCGAAAAAAAGGGTGGTACAATTCGCGTCCCTTTTAAAGAGGCAGCCCGACCCGAGATGGGTCTAGTTTTTTTATATTTAGCGGAGCACTAACATGATCCAAATGCAAAGTATGCTGGACGCAGCTGATAACTCAGGCGCTCGCAGCGTAATGTGTATTAAGGTTCTGGGTGGCTCTCACCGCCGTTACGCTCAAGTGGGCGACATCATCAAAGTTACCGTTAAAGAAGCAATTCCACGCGGTAAAGTTAAGAAAGGTGATGTTCTTAAGGCAGTGGTAGTTCGCACCCGTAAAGGCGTACGTCGTCCAGACGGTTCTGTCATTCGCTTCGACCGTAATGCTTGCGTACTGTTAAACAACAACAGTGAGCAACCTATCGGTACACGTATCTTTGGTCCAGTGACTCGTGAACTTCGTAATGCGAAATTCATGAAGATTGTATCACTGGCTCCAGAAGTTCTGTAAGGAGCGGCAAATAATGGCAGCTAAAATCCGTCGTAACGACGAAGTAATCGTTCTTGCTGGTAAAGATAAAGGCAAGAAAGGTAAAGTAACTAAGGTTCTGACAACTGGTAAAGTTATCGTTGAAGGTATCAACCTAGTTAAGAAACATCAAAAACCTGTTCCAGCTCTAGGCACCCAAGGTGGTATCGTTGAGCAAGAAGCAGCAATTGATGCATCTAACGTGGCGGTATTCAACGCAACAACTGGTAAAGCGGACCGTGTAGGTTTCCGTTTTGAAGAAGGCAAAAAAGTGCGTTTCTTCAAGTCTAACGGCGAAACAATTAAGTAATTTGGAGTTCTACTATGGCGAAACTGCATGATTACTACAAGTCGTCTGTAGTCGCTGATCTGACCAAACAGTTCAGCTACACAAGCGTCATGCAAGTCCCTAGAATTGAGAAAATCACCCTCAATATGGGCGTTGGTGAAGCAATCAACGATAAGAAACTACTAGAAAACGCAGCATCTGATATGGCTACAATCTCTGGTCAAAAACCATTGATTACTAAAGCTCGTAAATCTGTTGCAGGTTTCAAAATTCGTGAAGGCTACCCAATTGGTTGTAAAGTAACCTTGCGTGGCGAACGCATGTGGGAATTTTTAGAGCGTTTAATCTCTATCGCTCTTCCACGTGTACGTGACTTCCGTGGTGTTAGCGCTAAATCTTTTGATGGACGTGGTAACTACAGTATGGGCGTTCGCGAGCAAATCATTTTCCCGGAAATCGACTACGATAAAGTCGATCGTGTACGCGGTCTTGATATTACTATCACTACGACTGCTGGTACCGATGAGGAAGGCCGTGCTCTGCTGGCTGCCTTTAACTTCCCATTCCGTAAGTAAGGTGACGGGTTACTGTTATGGCTAAACAATCAATGAAAGCACGTGAAGTAAAACGTGCGAAGCTTGCAGCTCAGTTCGCAGAAAAGCGTTCAGCGCTTAAAGCTATCATCAGCGATGTAAACGCATCTGAAGAAGATCGTTGGAACGCAGTTCTTAAACTGCAATCACTTCCACGTGATTCAAGTGCATCACGTCAGCGCAACCGTTGCAACCAAACTGGTCGCCCACACGGTTACCTACGTAAATTCGGTCTAAGCCGTATTAAAGTTCGTGAAGCTTGCATGAAAGGCGAGATTCCTGGACTTCGTAAGGCTAGCTGGTAATTGCCACTTAATCATTTGGAGTAAAGTTTATGAGCATGCAAGATCCGATTTCGGATATGCTGACCCGTATTCGTAACGGTCAGGCAGCAAACAAAGTTGCTGTTAAAATGCCTTCTTCAAAGCTTAAAGTTGCAATTGCTGCACTACTTAAAGCTGAAGGTTACATCGTTGACTTCGCTGTTGAAGGCGAAGCAAAACCTGAGCTAGAAGTTACTCTTAAGTACTTCCAAGCTAAACCAGTAATTGAGCAAATCCAACGTGTTTCACGTCCTGGTCTGCGTGTCTACAAAAACAAAGACTCGCTACCATCAGTGATGGGCGGTTTGGGTGTTGCTGTTGTTTCCACTTCCAAGGGTCTGATGTCAGACCGCGCTGCTCGTAAAGCGGGTCTTGGCGGTGAAATCATCTGTTACGTAGCGTAATTTAAGGAGTAGATATGTCTCGTGTTGCTAAAGCACCTGTCGCTATTCCAGCTGGCGTAGAGGTGAAATTAAACGGCCAAGAGATCACCATTAAAGGTGCAAAAGGTGAACTTACTCGTGTATTTAACAACGCTGTTGTTATCGCACAAGAAGAAAACCACCTAACTTTCGGTCCACGCGAAGGTGTTGTTAACGCTTGGGCACAAGCAGGTACTGCACGTGCACTAGTTAACAACATGGTTGTAGGCGTTACAGAAGGCTTCACTAAGAAGCTTGCTCTGAAAGGCGTTGGTTACCGTGCTGCTATCAAAGGCAATGCTGTAGCTCTTACTCTTGGCTTCTCGCATCCTGTTGAGCATGAACTGCCTGCAGGTATTAAGGCTGAATGTCCGACTCAAACTGACATTATTCTTACTGGTTGTGACAAACAACTAGTTGGTCAAGTTGCGGCAGATATTCGTTCTTACCGTCAACCTGAACCTTATAAAGGTAAAGGTGTTCGTTACGCAGATGAAAATGTGCGTACTAAAGAAGCTAAGAAGAAGTAAGGTAACGCTATGGATAAGAAAGCATCTCGCATCCGTCGTGCCACTCGTGCACGTCGTAAGATTGCAGAACTGGGTGCAACTCGCCTAGTAGTACACCGTACTCCTCGTCACGTGTACGCACAGGTGATTGCAGCTAACGGCTCTGAGGTTATCGCAGCAGCTTCTACTGTAGAAAAAGCGATCCGTGAGCAGGTTAAATACACCGGTAACATCGATGCTGCAAAAGCAGTAGGTAAAGCTATTGCTGAGCGTGCGCTTGAAAAAGGCGTAACTGCAGTTGCATTTGATCGTTCTGGTTTCCAATACCACGGTCGAGTAGCGGCGCTAGCAGATTCTGCTCGCGAAGCTGGTCTGAAATTCTAAGGTAGGGTTGGAAGATGGCTAAAGAACAACAAGTTCAAGCGAATGATTTGCAAGAAAAATTAATCGCTGTTAACCGTGTTTCTAAAACGGTTAAAGGTGGTCGAATCATGAGCTTCACCGCGCTAACAGTAGTTGGTGACGGTAATGGTCGTGTAGGTTTCGGTTACGGCAAAGCTCGTGAAGTACCTGCTGCGATTCAAAAAGCAATGGAAAAAGCGCGTCGTAACATGACTACTATCGCGCTAAACGAAGGCACACTTCACCACCCAGTGAAAGGTCGCCATTCGGGCTCTAAAGTTTACATGCAGCCTGCTGCAGAAGGTACTGGTGTTATCGCAGGTGGTGCGATGCGTGCAGTACTAGAAGTTGCTGGTGTACACAACGTATTGTCTAAGGCGTACGGTTCTACTAACCCAATCAACATCGTTCGTGCAACGATCGATGCACTGGGTAGTGTGAAGTCACCTGAAATGGTTGCTGCTAAACGTGGTCTGACTGTTGAATCTATTTCGGAGTAAGAACACCATGGCAACTATTAAAGTAACTCAAACTAAAAGCTCAATTGGTCGCCTACCAAAGCATAAAGCTACTTTGCGTGGTCTAGGCCTTCGTCGTATCCGCCATACTGTTGAACTAGAAGATACCCCATGTGTACGTGGTATGATCAATCAAGTTCAATACATGGTTAAAGTTGAGGAGTAATCAGCATGCACTTGAATACTCTATCACCGGCTGCTGGTTCTAAACCTTCTAAGAAGCGTTTAGGTCGCGGTATCGGTTCAGGCCTTGGTAAAACTGGTGGCCGTGGCCATAAAGGTCAAAAGTCACGTTCTGGCGGCAAAGTACGTCCAGGTTTTGAAGGCGGTCAAATGCCTCTAAAACAACGTCTACCAAAATTCGGTTTCACTTCTCGTAAGAGCCTAGTGTCATCTGAAGTTCGCCTAGCTGAGCTAGCGAAAGTAACTGGTGACGTAGTTGATCTAAACAGCCTAAAAGCAGCAAACATTGTTGCTAAGAACATCGAGAACGTTAAAGTTGTTCTTTCTGGCGAGATCAACAAAGCAGTGACTGTTAAAGGTCTACGCGTGACTAAAGGCGCTAAAGCTGCTATCGAAGCTGCAGGCGGTAAAATCGAGGCGTAATCTCGAGGATTGAGGTACAGATGGCTAAGAAACCAGGACAAGATTTTCGTAGTGCTCAGAGCGGCTTAAGTGAGCTAAAGTCGCGCTTATTATTCGTAATTGGTGCACTTTTAGTATTCCGAGCAGGCTCTTTTGTGCCGATCCCTGGTATTGATGCTGCTGTACTCGCCGATTTGTTCGAACAGCAAAAAGGCACCATCATTGAGATGTTTAACATGTTCTCTGGTGGTGCACTTTCGCGTGCATCTATACTCGCATTGGGCATCATGCCGTATATTTCGGCTTCAATTGTTGTCCAATTGTTGACTGTAGTTCATCCTGCGTTAGCTGAACTCAAAAAAGAGGGTGAAGCAGGGCGTCGTAAGATCAGCCAATATACGCGTTATGGCACGCTTGTGCTTGCAATATTCCAAGCGGTTGGTATCGCAACTGGCCTACCAAACATGGTCCCTAATCTGGTCGTTATCGATCAAACCATGTTTACGCTGATTGCAACCGTAAGTTTAGTAACCGGCACCATGTTCCTAATGTGGTTAGGTGAACAAATTACAGAGCGAGGAATTGGTAACGGTATTTCGTTGCTTATTTTTGCAGGTATTGTTGCTGGATTGCCAAAAGCAATCGGACAAACTATCGAGCAAGCGCGTCAAGGTGAACTGCATGTACTTCTGCTACTATTGATTGCAGTAATTGCTTTTGCAGTAATTTACTTCGTTGTTTTCATGGAACGTGGTCAACGCCGTATCGTCGTTAACTACGCTAAGCGTCAACAAGGTCGTAAGGTGTTTGCTGCGCAAAGCACTCACTTGCCGTTAAAAATTAATATGGCCGGTGTTATTCCTGCTATCTTCGCATCAAGTATCATCCTGTTTCCAGGTACTCTGGCACAGTGGTTTGGTAAGAGCGGTAACTCAGCGTTTAGCTGGTTAACTGATGTCTCATTGGCGTTAAGCCCGGGGCAGCCTCTTTACGATATACTTTATGCAGTAGCGATTATCTTCTTCTGTTTCTTCTACACAGCGTTGGTATTCAACCCTAGAGAAACAGCCGATAATCTTAAGAAGTCAGGTGCGTTCGTACCCGGTATCCGCCCAGGTGAACAGACAGCCAAATATATTGATAAAGTAATGACCCGCCTGACATTGGCTGGCGCGTTATACATTACCTTTATCTGTCTGATCCCTCAGTTCATGATGTCAGCGTGGAACGTACGTTTCTACTTTGGCGGTACATCACTGCTTATCGTAGTGGTTGTGATCATGGACTTCATGGCACAGGTACAGACACATATGATGTCTCATCAATATGAGTCTGTGTTGAAAAAGGCTAATCTGAAAGGTTATGGCCGTTAATCCGGTCAGACAGTTCTGATTACATTTACGGAGTTTAGCAATGAAAGTTCGTGCTTCCGTTAAAAAAATCTGCCGTAACTGCAAAATTATCAAACGTAACGGTGTCGTTCGCGTTATTTGCAGTGAGCCTAAGCACAAGCAGCGCCAAGGCTAATTAGCAGAAATTTTTACTTGAAAAAGAAGGTAGTGTCGAGTATATTCCTCGGCCTACCTTTTGCGTGCAAAAGAAGTAGTATACCGCAGCGTATCCTCAACGGGCTCTGCTGCGGATAATTCTTTAATAGAGTACCTAGGAGTGAATAGTGGCCCGTATAGCAGGCATTAACATTCCTGATCAAAAACATGCTGTAATTGCATTAACTTCAATCTACGGTATTGGCAAAACCCGCTCTAAAGCTATCCTAGCTGAAGTCGGTATTGCTGAAGATGTTAAGATCAGTGAACTAACTGAAGAGCAGATCAATCTACTGCGTGATGGTGTAGCTAAGTACACTGTAGAGGGTGATCTACGTCGTGAAGTTTCCATGAACATCAAGCGTCTTATGGACCTTGGCTGTTACCGTGGTCTTCGTCATCGTCGCAGTCTACCACTACGTGGACAGCGTACTAAAACCAACGCTCGTACTCGTAAGGGTCCGCGCAAGCCGATCAAGAAATAGTCGGGAAGGGTAGAGTACAATGGCAAAACAACCAACTCGCGCACGTAAACGCGTACGCAAACAAGTTGCTGATGGCGTAGCGCATATCCACGCATCTTTCAACAACACAATCGTAACCATTACTGACCGTCAAGGTAACGCTCTTGCATGGGCAACTGCTGGTGGTTCAGGTTTCCGTGGTTCTCGTAAATCAACACCGTTCGCTGCACAGGTTGCTGCTGAACGTTGTGCTGAAATGGCTAAAGAATACGGCCTAAAGAACTTGGAAGTTATGGTTAAGGGTCCTGGTCCAGGTCGCGAATCAACTGTTCGTGCACTGAACGCCGCTGGTTTCCGTATCACTAACATCGTTGATGCGACACCAATCCCTCATAACGGTTGTCGTCCACCTAAGAAACGCCGCGTATAACGTTTCTAGGAACATTGGAGAAAGATCATGGCAAGATATTTGGGTCCTAAGCTTAAGCTTAGCCGCCGCGAAGGTACTGACTTGTTCCTTAAGTCAGGCGTTCGTGCGATTGATACCAAGTGTAAAATCGATAACGCACCAGGTGTACACGGCGCTCGTCGCGGTCGTCTATCTGAGTATGGCGTTCAGCTTCGTGAGAAGCAAAAAGTTCGTCGTATGTACGGCGTGCTTGAGAAGCAATTCCGTAACTACTACAAAGAAGCAGCTCGCCTTAAAGGTAACACTGGTGAGAACCTACTTCAGCTTCTAGAAGGTCGTCTAGATAACGTAGTTTACCGCATGGGCTTTGGCGCAACTCGCGCAGAAGCACGTCAGCTAGTTAGCCACAAAGCTATCCTAGTTAACGGTAAAGTTGTTAACGTTCCTTCTTTCAAAGTTGCGGCTAACGACGTTGTTGCTATCCGCGAGAAAGCTAAACAGCAGACTCGTATTAAAGCAGCTCTAGAAGTTGCTGAACAACGCGAAAAACCAACTTGGATTGAAGTAGATGGTGGCAAGATGGAAGGTACATTCAAGCGTATGCCTGAACGTTCTGATCTATCAGCTGACATCAACGAACAATTGATCGTCGAGCTTTACTCTAAGTAAGGTTTAAACTAAAGAGAGGACACAATGCAGGGTTCTGTAACAGAATTTCTTAAGCCACGTCTTGTTGATATCGAACAGATCAGCGCGACACACGCAAAAGTAACTCTTGAGCCGTTAGAGCGTGGTTTCGGCCATACTCTGGGTAATGCACTTCGCCGAATTCTTCTATCTTCTATGCCTGGCTGTGCAGTCACGGAAGCGGAGATTGAAGGCGTACTTCACGAATACAGCACCAAAGAAGGTGTTCAGGAAGATATCCTTGAGATTCTACTGAACCTGAAGGGTTTAGCTGTTCGCGTTGCTGACGGCAAAGATGAAGTGTTCATTACACTAAACAAATCAGGCTCGGGCCCTGTGGTTGCAGGTGACATCACCCATGATGGTGATGTAGAGATCGTAAACCCTGAGCACGTTATTTGTCATCTAACCGATGATAACGCTGAGATCGCAATGCGTATCAAAGTTCAACGTGGTCGTGGTTATGTTCCGGCGTCTGCCCGTATCCATACCGAAGAAGACGAGCGTCCTATCGGCCGTTTGCTAGTCGATGCAACCTTCAGCCCTGTAGACAAAATTGCCTACTCAGTTGCTGCAGCGCGTGTTGAACAGCGTACAGACCTGGACAAGCTAGTTATCGATATGGAAACGAATGGCACTCTAGAACCTGAGGAAGCTATCCGTCGTGCAGCAACTATTCTTGCTGAACAATTGGATGCATTCGTAGATCTTCGTGATGTACGTGTTCCTGAGGAGAAAGAAGAGAAACCAGAATTCGATCCTATCCTACTGCGTCCTGTAGACGATCTTGAACTAACAGTTCGCTCTGCAAACTGTCTGAAAGCAGAAGCGATTCACTACATCGGTGATCTGGTGCAACGTACTGAAGTTGAGCTTCTGAAAACGCCAAACTTGGGTAAAAAATCTCTTACAGAGATTAAAGACGTTCTTGCATCGCGTGGTTTGTCTCTGGGTATGCGCCTAGAAAACTGGCCACCAGCGTCAATTGCAGAAGATTAATCGATACTAGTTAGAAGGATTAGGTCATGCGCCATCGTAAGAGTGGTCGTCAACTCAACCGCAACAGCTCACATCGCAAAGCGATGTTTAGCAACATGGCTAGCTCTCTGGTACGTCATGAAGTTATCAAGACAAC
Organism: Vibrio porteresiae DSM 19223; assembly: GCF_024347055.1. Classification (NCBI taxonomy): domain Bacteria; kingdom Pseudomonadati; phylum Pseudomonadota; class Gammaproteobacteria; order Vibrionales; family Vibrionaceae; genus Vibrio; species Vibrio porteresiae. Next base: position 3,271,510 of record NZ_AP024895.1, on the reverse strand, counting down.
TTTACCAAAAGCAAAAGAGCTACGTCGCGTAGTTGAGCCTTTGATTACACTAGCTAAGACTGACAGCGTTGCAAACCGTCGTCTAGCATTTGCTCGCACTCGTGATAACGAAGTTGTAGCAAAACTATTTAACGAACTAGGTCCACGTTTCGCAGCACGTCAAGGTGGCTACACTCGTATTCTTAAGTGTGGTTTCCGTGCTGGTGATAAAGCTCCAATGGCATACATTGAGCTTGTTGATCGCCCAGAAGCAGAAGTTGCTGCTGAGTAATCAGTTCGAGAAATAAAAAAACCGAGCATTTATGCTCGGTTTTTTTTTGCCTGTAGGTTTCCTGTTTCTCTAATTTGTTCATGCATAATTTCACCTCTAGTTGACCGCATTAGGTCTACTCTGTGGGCGATAATAAATACGTTCAACAGACGTTCAAAATAATCAGCGGCAAATCTAGGCGAAAAAAACGGCGCTCAAAAGCACCGTTTTTCTATTAGTTATCAAAGATGAATTATAGGATATCCAGTAGTTCTACTTCGAATACTAGCGCTGCAAATGGAGGAATTGCTGCACCTGCGCCACGTTCACCGTAAGCTAGGTTGTGCGGAATGTACAATTTCCATTTAGAGCCAACAGGCATAAGTTGTAGTGCTTCCACCCAACCCTTGATTACGCCTGTTACTGGGAATTCTGCTGGTTGACCGCGGCGTACTGAACTATCAAATACAGTACCGTCAACTAGTTCACCGTGGTAATGAACGCGAACAGATTTGTCTGCAGTAGGAATTGCACCAGTACCTTCAGTTAGTACTTCGTACTGTAGGCCAGATTCCAAAACAGTTACTTCTGAACGAAGAGCGTTGTCTTTTAGGAAGCTTTCGCCTTCTGATGCAGCTACTTTTGCTGCTTCATGACGCGCTTCTTCAGCACGTTGGTGAAGAGCTTGTAGTGCGTTGTTGATTTCATCGATTTCGATTGCTGGCATGTCACCAACCAATGCAGTAGCAATACCTGCTGCGATGGCGTCAACGTTTAGGCCTTCTAGACCACTACCTGCAAGTTGTTGGCCCATTTGTAGACCAATACCGTAGCTTGCTTTTTGCTCTACAGTTTCAAATTTCACTTCAGACATAAAAGTCACTCTTGTCTTAGTTGGATAAAGGCGAAAGCATAGCAGGTTCACGCTAAGGATGAAACGGCTGGCAGGAAATCCGTTTGAAAAGGTGTTAAGGTGTGACCAACCTCTTTATCTCGTTGAGAAAAATACAAGATATTGTCAAGGTTACGTTTTACTGTGGTCGACCTCTATACTCTAGGCATGTGAATTTTTATACTGTACCTGTTTGAGCAGTGGATACTTACCATGAATCGTCGCAAGAAAAAGAAACAAGATACGGATTATTTGTTACTCGTAAAAGAGCGAGCCGCCCAAGTCGATTGGCGTGGCCTATTGCACAGCACCAAAAGCCTTTGGATGGGTCTACCCAAATTACATCGTAAGCTTTTGTATGTTCTGATTCCCTTAGAATTGCTGCTGCTGGTTGTGCCCATGCCGACGTTTGTCGATGTAGAACAACCCACAGATCAACGGGTTCCTGTCAATGTGAATCGCGTTGGATTAAGTGATCAACTAAGTGAAGCCAACCAAACGCCTCAATCCAAAATGTGGCACCAATACACAGTGAAAAGTGGCGACACATTGGCGGAAGTGTTTCGGGCGAATTCGCTCTCGATGGCTGATTTAAATGCATTGGTGAGTATCGAAGGAAGTGATAAGCCTTTAAGTCAAATAAAGGCAGGGCAGTTAGTTCGGTACAAGATGAACACTAAGGGCGATCTTGACATCTTACAGTTGGAAAAAGGTGGGCAGTCAGTGATGTTCTTACGTATGTCTGATGGCTCATTTGGTCGTAGCCACTAAATAGAGAGCAAGTGCACTTACTCTCTATTTTTATCTCTATGCTGCTCTTATCATTTCTATGTGTGGGATGTTATCGAGTAGAAAAGGTTCTGATGCTTTAACAAAACCGTGTCTCTCGTAATATCCTTGTAGATGAGCCTGAGCTTCAATCTCAATTGGCTGCTGAGGCCATAATTCACTAGCAAACGCGATCGCTTGCTCGAGTAATTGGTGACCCAAGCCATTTCCACGAGCACTTTCCAGTGTAATGACGCGACCAATACTCGGTGATCTAAAGCTGACTCCCGGTGCTAATAAACGGCAGTAAGCAATGAGTTCTCCAGAGCGAGTTGCCAATAAATGCTTAACGCCATTGAGTCGGTCTTTGTTATCTAATTCATGGTAGGGACAGTTTTGTTCGACAATAAACACATCGACTCGTAAACGGAGTATGTCGTAAAGCTGGTTGGTGGTCAGTTGTTCAAAGTTTAAACACTGCCATTGTATTGTATCGTTCGTGGCGTCCATGGTGTTTCCATCTCTTTCAGTCATACCCCATTCGAATCTGGGTATTGGTATGGGTTTACTGTCGTTACTTAACTATTGTTACTTAACAGTTGTTAATTAACTGAGGTAACGGCGTAAAAGCTCATGGGGCACTTTATCACACAGATGGGAAAAGTGTTGCTGAAAGAGCTGCCAACGCTCCTCTGCACTAAATAGACAGTTAAAGCGAAGCTTTTGAGTGTATTGCAACGCATATAATTCAAATAAACGAATATAGAGCTGAGGTTGGCTTTGGCGCCAAGCTAAAAGCGTATCCAGTGGTAACTCGATTAAACTCACCTCCGTTAATGACTCAACCAAACAGTCGCTCGGTTCATCCAACACAAGGCTTTCGCATGGAATAATCCATTCCTGCTCGTAGATAAGCTCTTTGGTGATCTCTTGTCTATCATCCGTGAGATAACTGGAATGGCATAGACCGGAATTGAGCCAATAAAGCGAATCAGGATGTTCCCCTTGATGATAAATAATGTGCCTGGTGGGTAGCTCTATGATTTTCCCGATATCACATAACGACGTTGCATCAGACTTAGAAAATCCATGCTGGGTTAAGTAATCAAAAAATGGCTGTTCAAGCATCAGAAAATCCTCATAAAAATGCCGTTACGGATTAGGTAACGGCACATACTAATCGGTTAAGAATGAACGATCACTCTTTTTGTAGTCCGATACGATAGACCGCAAACCCAGTATCATCGAGTCCAACTTTGGTCATAGGATACTGTTTTTTCAGTTGGATAAATTGTGCAGCTTTGTCACTTGGCGATGTTTCAAAGCGGATATCCAGTTTAGTGTGGCTCACTATTGGCGCAAATGACCAGTTATTGTCTGCACTAGGCGTGACTTCTCCTTGCTCTTTACTGACTCGGGAGATGTAATTGGCAACCACGGTACGGTTTTCATCTGGTGCATCAAAGGCAACGTATTGAGCGCCGGTACCGGCAAATTTTTCACCATAAGCACGATAGTTATTCGTAGCGACGATGAAATTTTGCTTCGGATTAAGTGGTTTACCTTGATAGGTCAGGTTAACGATTCGAGATGAATTGGGATGTAATGGCTGACATTCACCATCAAATTTTGCAGGTTGAGTAACATCGATCTGATATTTGATCCCGTCAATCACATCAAAGTTATACGTTCTAAATCCATCCCAGTTGATCAATGGTTGCGCCTTAGTGGTGGTGGGATCAATTTGATTAAACTGACCAGCCGAGCATTCGAGCCAATCTTTGACTTGTTGGCCAGTGACTTTTAAAGCAACAAGGGTATTGGGATAGAGGTAAAGATCCGCTGCATTACGAAACGACAGCTGACCGGCTTCGACTTCTGTGTAATTGGATGGATCATTTTTACGCCCGCCCGCTTTAAAAGGAGCGGCGGCAGAGAGTACTGGTAAACCGTCCAGATCTGGATCACCTTGAATAAACTGTTTCACATAATCGGTTTGTGCCAAGTTAACGATCTGAATGGTAGGATCATCTTGTACTAGTGCTAAATAGCTGTACATCACATCATTTGCTTTACCGATTGGTTGGTTAACAAATTGGCGAGTCGCGGCATGGTCTGCTGCAAGTGCTTTGACAATCGTGGGATCGGCTTTAGCGAGAGAACGGCTAGTTGCGCTATCAAAGATAGGTCTTGCTTCGGATTGCCCTGTGGTTACTTGCCATTTTCCTTGTTGCTTTGACAAGGTCAGATCAATCACACCGACATGGCTACCCCAGCGACCCGGCATCACTGATGCCACACCATTAATTGTCCCTTTCACATCATCGACATTAGGTAAATGTTCAAAACCCTTACCCGGGAATACGGCGTGCGCGTGACCAAACGCGATCGCATCAATCCCTTTTACGGTAGAAAGATAATAAACCGAGTTTTCAGCCCCCACTTTGTAGGGATCGGTAGAAAGACCAGAGTGAGGAATGGCGACGATCACATCCGCACCTTGCGACTTCATTTCTGGTACTAATTTTTCAGCGGTCTCTTTAATATCTTTGACCACCACTTTTCCAGCGAGATTTTTCTTATCCCAAACCAATATTTGTGGTGGAGCAAATCCGATATACCCGATTTTAAGTGTCTGCATATGGCCATCGGTATCTTGCAAACGGTAGGTGCGAATCAGATAGGGAGTAAAAAAGTGCTCACCTGTTTTTGCATCGTAAATATTGGCATTAATGTAGGGGAATTTAGCATCATTGATGCTCTCTTTTAGAAAATCGATACCGTAGTTAAATTCGTGGTTACCAAAATTGCCGACTTCATAAGGAAGCGTATTCATCGCTTTATAAACAGGATGAACTTCACCCGGTTTAATCCCTTTCGCTGCCATATAGTCGCCCATCGGGCTCCCTTGAATGAGATCGCCATTATCGATAAACAAGGCATTTTTCACTTCACTTTTTGCTTGTTTCGCTACAGTTGCTGCACGATCAAGGCCAATTTTTTCCGAAGGTTTATCTTTGTAATAATCGTAATCCATTACGTTTGCATGGATATCAGTGGTTTCGATGATGCGAAGTTTCAGAGTTTCAGCCATCGCAGCACTAGAGAGAGACAAAAGTCCACACAGCACTGCAATCGAAAGAGGTTTTGGTGCCACTGTCATTTCCTATTCCATCCATATTTATGAGAGTAAAAACACTATTACCATAACAAATTTGCCGGAAACAAAGAGTTAAGCGCACAGCAAATTGTGATGTTACGCACCTCAATGCTTAGTCTGTAACCCTTGTGCAACAATGACTTGTCGTCAATTTTTCCTCTCTAATGCTTCAACTGTGCCAATCTCTTATCAATTTTTCGAATAAAAAATGAAATTATAGAATTTCAAGTAATAAATTCGACTCAGCATAATGCTCAGCATGAATTGAGTAAGGGATGACAAAGATGGCAGACGTTGTAGACGTGTCTTCATCAGTAAAACAGGCACCAAGACTAGTTTCGATTGAAACGGGGGCATTAAGCCAAGCGATAAGTCGATTATCACCAAGCCAATTACGTTCTGGCGAAGTGGCATTAGTGGGTGCAGGACCTGGTGACCCAGAATTGCTCACTGTAAAAGCGCTCAACTTTTTGCAGCAGGCAGATGTGGTGTTGTACGACTACCTAGTATCAGACGAGATCATGTCCTTGATACCGAACGATGTCATCTTAGTGTGCGTTGGTAAACGTGCTGGTCATCATAGTGTTCCTCAAGACAAAACCAACCAGCTCTTGGTGGATTTTGCCAAACAAGGACATCGAGTGGTGCGTATTAAAGGTGGCGATCCCTTTATGTTTGGTCGCGGTGGAGAAGAGCTAGAAGTTTTGGTCGACGCGGGAGTCCGCTTCCATGTCGTTCCTGGCATCACCGCAGCAGCAGGCGCAACGGCTTATGCTGGGATTCCACTCACTCACAGAGACTTTGCTCAATCCGCTTTATTTGTGACTGGACACAGCAAGTTAGAGTCACAAGACGTGGATTGGTCAACCTTAGCTCGTGGCAACCAAACCTTAGTGATTTACATGGGGTTGATGAAGTCACAAGAGATAGCAGAGCAACTGGTTCACCATGGTCGTAAGGCATCAACACCGATAGCGATCATTGAGCGCGGCACACAAGCTGCGCAGAAGGTGTATCGCGGAGAGCTCGCTCAATTGGCGCAATTAGCAAAGCAGGCAGAATCGCCAGCGTTAATTGTAGTCGGTGAGGTGGTTTCTCTGGCAGATAAGCTGCAGTGGTTCGGGCAAAACACTCAGACAGAAGCTCAATTCCAATACGCTTAAAGACATTACTCATATTGCAAGGGTCAAAGGGCCAAGCCCATCGGCAAACTAAAAGGAAGCAATAAGATGGATCAACAACGCTTAACTCATTTGAAAAAACTTGAGGCTGAAAGCATCCATATCATCCGTGAAGTGGCAGCGGAATTTTCCAATCCAGTGATGATGTATTCGATTGGTAAAGATTCTTCTGTCATGTTGCACCTAGCACGTAAAGCATTCTATCCAGGGAAGCTTCCATTTCCACTTCTGCATGTGGATACCAACTGGAAATTCCAAGAGATGATCAAGTTTCGTGATGAAACGGCGAAGAAATACGACTTAGATTTGATCGTGCATAAGAACCCAGAAGGCTTGGCTATGAACATTAGCCCATTCGAAAACGGTTCTAAACACACTGACGTGATGAAGACTCAAGGCCTTAAGCAAGCACTCAACAAATACGGTTTTGATGCAGCATTCGGTGGTGCTCGTCGTGACGAAGAAAAATCGCGTGCGAAAGAGCGTGTTTACTCTTTCCGCGACAAAAACCATACCTGGGATCCAAAGAACCAACGTCCAGAGCTTTGGCACACGTATAACGGCCAAATTAACAAAGGCGAAAGCATTCGCGTTTTCCCTTTGTCTAACTGGACCGAACTGGATATCTGGCAATACATCTATCTAGAAGGGATTGAAATCGTTCCTCTTTACTACTCTGCTGTTCGTCCAGTGGTTGAGCGTGATGGCATGCTCATCATGAAAGATGATGATCGTTTAGAGCTACTTCCTGGTGAAGAGTTACAACATAAGAGTATTCGTTTCCGTACCTTAGGTTGTTACCCATTGACTGGTGCGGTTGAGTCGAAAGCGCAAACTCTGCCAGAAATCATCGAAGAGATGCTGGTTACGACCTCAAGTGAACGTCAAGGTCGAGCGATCGATCACGATCAGTCAGGATCGATGGAATTGAAAAAACGTCAAGGTTACTTCTAAGGATCTAAGGAATAGAGAATGAATAATGCAGTTCAAGCTCAACTTGCTGAGCTAGGTATTGAAGGTTACCTCAATCAACACCAACACAAATCATTACTGCGCTTCCTAACCTGCGGATCCGTAGATGATGGTAAAAGTACACTGATTGGTCGTTTGCTTCATGACTCAAAACAGATTTATGAAGATCAACTTGCCGCAGTGCGTTCAGATAGCCAACGTGTCGGGACTACCGGCGATCGTCCTGACCTTGCTTTGCTGGTGGATGGTCTACAAGCTGAACGTGAGCAGGGCATTACGATTGATGTGGCTTACCGTTACTTCTCAACTAAAAAACGTAAGTTCATCATTGCGGATACCCCAGGACACGAGCAATACACTCGCAACATGGCAACAGGTGCATCAACGTGTGATGTCGCTGTTATTTTGATCGATGGTCGTAAAGGCGTTTTGGATCAGACTCGTCGTCACTCATTTATCTCTAATCTTCTTGGGATCAAGCACTTCGTGGTTGCGGTCAATAAGATGGATCTTGTCGATTATGCACAAAACCGTTTTGAAGAGATCAAACAACAGTACCTTGAGTTCTCAGAGCATCTCCGTGGATCGACTGATATTAAGATCATTCCGATTTCTGCATTAGAAGGGGACAACGTTGTAGATCGCAGTGCCCATATGAGTTGGTACGAAGGTCCTACACTGCTTGAACTCCTTGAAGATGTGAATGTCGATGAACCAAAAGGCAATGAAGAATTCCGCTTCCCTGTCCAATATGTGAATCGTCCTAACCTCGATTTTCGTGGTTTTGCTGGCACTATCTCGTCAGGCACAGTTGCGGTTGGCGACAAGATCAAAGTGCTTCCATCAGGTAAAGAATCAACCGTTGCCCGTATTGTGACCTTTGATGGTGACTTGCCAAGTGCTCAAGCCGGATTAGCTATCACTCTGACATTGGCCGACGAAATTGATATCAGTCGCGGTGACTTAATTGTCCATCAGAATGCCGAAGTGGCTCAGACTAACCACCTGCTTGCGGATGTGGTGTGGATGACGGATAAACCACTGGAAGCGAACCGTGATTACGACATTAAGATTGCAGGTAAGAAGACAGTAGGTCATATCGAATCTGTACGTTACCAGTACGATATCAATACATTAGATACATTCTCAGCCAGTTCATTACCGCTTAATGGCATTGGTCTTTGTGAATGGGCATTTAATGAAACCGTCGCACTCGACCAGTACTTAGATTGTGCTGATACCGGTGGCTTTATCATCATTGACCGTTTAACCAATGTCACTGTTGGTGCAGGTATGGTGCGTGAAAGTCTGCATAAAGTAGCGGTAGATGCAGGTCAGTTTAGTGCTTTTGAGTTGGAACTAAACGCCTTGGTTCGTAAGCATTTCCCTCATTGGGGTGCAAAAGATCTTAGTCAATTGATTAAGTAACCATCTGAGGGGAGCGTCCGCTCCCCTCTCATAAGGACGCGGTATGTGGGAACAGGGTCTGGTTTTAGCTATTCTGATTATGATTATCGCGTGCTTATTACTGACGCGTATTAAACCTAGCATTATTTTTGCTGGTGCTGCATTTGTTGCTTACCTCTCTGGTCTGATGGATGTTACTGCGTTAGCTGCGAACTTTACTAACTCATCACTGGTGACGTTAGTTCTTTTGATGTTAGTTTCAGCGGCGTTAGAAAAGACGCGTCTTATCAGTTGGGTAAGTCGCAGTATCTCAAAGGGTCAGTTAGGGACAGTTATCGCCAAATTAGGTTTATCAACGGCATTTTTATCATCGTTTACTAACAATACGGCTGTGGTCGTCTCTTTGATTGGGGCGGTAAAACGCAATCAGCAACATGCACCATCTAAGTTATTAATTCCGCTCTCTTATGCAGCGATTTTTGGTGGCACGTTAACGCTCATTGGTACGTCTACTAATTTGATTATTAACAGCTTTGTTGAAAATGCTGGTCTACCAGGGCTTAACTTTTTTGCTCCAACCATGATTGGTTTGGCGGTGATGGTGGCTTGTGTCCTGATAATGATTCCATTGAGTTATTTTCTGCCTAATACCGATGAGCAAACCCAAGACGATTTGCCTTATTTTCTCGAAGCCATTGTAGAAGAGAGCTCTATATTGGTGGGGCGCAGCGTGGCTGAGAACAACCTGCGTGCACTCCGTAAACTCTATTTGGCTGAAGTGATTCGTGACGGAGAAAGTCTTCCTTCTGTTAAGCCAGATTTTGTACTGCAAGCCAATGATCGGCTGCTGTTCTGTGGCGACGTGGAAAGCGTTTCAACCTTACAAGAAATTCCTGGATTAACGCTGTTTGGGCAACAGGCTTTGAATGGTCAAAACTTTGTTGAAGTTGTGATCGGCTCATCGGCGAGCATTTGCGATAAAACTTTAAAGTCGAGTCACTTCCGTGAAAAGTTTGATGCGGTGGTGGTGGCTATTCGCCGTGGTCATGAACGTTTAGATGGTGGTTTAGGTAATATCGTTTTAACGGCAGGCGACACGTTAGTTCTTGTTCCTGGTAAACGCTTTGAGGAACAAAGAGATAAGAACAGCCGTGAATTTGTTCTGATTAACGATCTCGACACCAGTGCGCGCCTTGATAGCGTAAAGTCACTGTGTGTGCTGGCTGGATTTTTAGCAGTGATCATCGCTGGGTTGCTGCATGTTTTACCGATCATCAAAGGCTTAGCTATCTATTTGATCGTGTTACTGGCAACGGGCATTTTGCATATCGGCGAAGTTCGCCGCCGTTTCCCGATCGATATTGTGGTGATCGTAGGATCGGCGTTGTCGATGGCACAATTGATGATTTCAACCGGCTTATCGCAGCGCATGGGTGATCTTTTCATTCACGCATTTAATGGCTGGGGAGCGTTTGGGGCGATGGTGGCAACTTACTTGATCACTTTAGTGCTTACCGAACTTATCACCAATAATGCGGCTGCGGCTTTAGCGTTCCCGATTGGCTACAGTATGGCGGTAGGCTATGGGGTTGATCCTATGCCATTCATCATGGCTGTGTTATTTGGCGCAAGCGCTAGCTTTATTTCTCCTTACGGATATCAGACTAACTTATTGGTTTATAACGTAGGGAATTACAAACTTCGAGATTACGTGCGTATCGGTATTCCGATTTCACTGGTGTATTCCACCTTGGTTATTGCACTGATTCCGGTCTTTTTCCCATTTTAATCTGAAGAAGGATGACATTATGAGCTCCGCACCAAGTGTGAAAGATGAGAACATCGTGTGGCATCAGCATGCGGTAGATAAACACTTACGAGCAGAGTTGAAACACCAAAAGCCCGCGGTTTTATGGTTTACCGGACTGTCAGGGGCTGGCAAATCAACTATTGCCGGGGCGTTAGAAACGCGTTTGGCTCAGCTGGGATATCATACTTATTTGCTTGATGGCGATAATGTTCGTCATGGATTGTGCAGTGATCTCGGTTTCTCAGAGCAAGATCGTCGCGAAAACATTCGTCGTATTGGTGAGCTTTCGAAGCTTATGGCGGATGCGGGGCTGATTGTGCTGACTGCGTTTATTTCTCCGCACCGAGCTGAACGTCAGCAAGTTCGTGACATGATGCCTGAAGGCGAATTTATTGAAGTGTACGTGAACACATCACTTGATGTCTGTGAATCACGCGACCCTAAAGGCTTGTACAAAAAAGCGCGTGCAGGGGAAATTGCCAATTTTACTGGTATCGATTCTGCGTACGAGGCGCCGCTCTCGCCTGAGATTGATCTGCCAGCAGGTGATGCAAGTATTGATGAATTGGTCGCTCAATGTCTGACGGCACTCAATGAACGAGGCATTATTCGTCAATAACTATCGAGTGAAATCAATATAAAAAACCACCAGTTTGAGCTGGTGGTTTTTTTATGGTTTATACCGTGTGGTGGAACGTGGAGTTGGCATCACTTTGCACCGTAAACTTGATGCTCAATAACGCAATCAGTTGATCGTAGTAGGCGTTGTTGAGTTTATTCCCCAGTAGCCGACACAACTCATTTCCGGTCGGACTAAAGCGATAATAGAGTAGGCGCACGCCTTTGGACGTTGTCTGCAAAGAGAGATTTTTCCCTTGATAGCTTAAGGCTAATGGTGGATCGAGTTCTATTTCCCCTGATTCCAATTCAGTCGCGTGCAATAAGCCCAATTCAATGAGCACTAATAGGCTTGAGTAGGGCAGATTAAAATTGCCGATATTAATGGCTGTGGTGCTGTCGCGTTTGCCTAAACGAAACAAACTGCCATTTTGCGCTTTAAGACCAAACAGCAACTTTAGGCTATGGTCACTGCCAAAGCTGCATGACAATGCCGCTGCACGTTGCAGAATCTGCGCCTCTTTGGGGGTCATATCCTGCAGAACTTTGAGCGCTTTCATTGAGGTGAATCCCGGATTGGTCACTTCTCTTTTCAGTACTTGTGCCCATAAACGCTGCATGGATGAGTTATGGATATCTTGCGCCATATCGAAAAACCGATAGAGCCAATCTTGGTCTGGATCACCAGCGGTTTCGTCGTGGCAAGAAACATGAGCCAGTTTAATGATTTGCTCTAAGTTTTTTTGGCGCACTTCACGTCGCGAGCGTTCACGTTTAAGCGCTCGTTCATAGGGATTATGCTTTGGCGTTTCAGCCTGCAATAACGCGTCGAGTCCTTGCTGCTGAGCAATAGTCAAAATACGGCTGGCACTGTCTTTAACGTAGGTACTTTTCTTTTCGTGATTATTGGCATGGTCGGTATCGGCATCGTGCTCAATCACAACCGGTTGCTTAGGTGCTGACATGGTTTCCCTAAAAACGATGACATTTTATCCATAGAGTAAAATGTACCTGTTTATGCAGGAGGGAGCTAGTGAAAGTCTGGAGTAGAGTGCACAAAATTGCACTATCCAAAATGATAATGATTTGTTAAAATTGTTTCATTGTCTGAGGTGGTTAAAATGAAAAATGTCAAAGCTCTCAGAATGAGAAAGCACCTATCTGTTGGTATTCTTGTGGCAGCCTATGTGGTTGTCTTGGTTTATTTATCCACATTCATAGCATAACAATTTAGTAACATTGTAGGTGCTTAGTCTGTTTTAGCCCTCTTCATCCTCATATGCAGAGATAGCCATCCCTTCGAGAGAATATGCGGTTTCAGCCAAATCCAAGCTCATCGTCTCGGTTTTTAACTTACCCGTAACGTAAATCACATCCCATAGCTCTTGTACGGGTGCTCCCTCTGGGAAACGTACATAGATAATTTGGTTGGGTGGTGGCGGTGGAACGTGGATACAAGCACCAAAGTAAGGAACGAGAAGAAACTCGGTAATTTTATTTTCGTCGCCTTCAAGGGGGATGACGAATCCTGGGATTTTAACCAGCTTGCCATTTAATTCAGGTCGTACATGACCAATCTTCGATTGATTGGCTTGTGCATTGCCTGAATGATCTAACAGTGGCATTCCCTGTTGGTCAAACTGAGCTCGTTCCGATTGAGGAATTAAATCCAGCCAATCCAAGGTTACTGGGTCTGAATTGGCCCAAGCGCCGAATGATATTGCGCTCAATAGCCAGATTAATCCTAACGTTATATAACGTTTTCTCATGATAAATTCCTATAAACGAATGGTCATGCCATCGCTTAACGATTGGCGATACGCACGGATGGCCGGAATAATTCCGATCACCATGCCTGCAATTTGCACATAAGCAATCAAGGTCCATTCATGTAAAGTCAGAGCGGTAAAATCAATTAAGATGCCGTAGTGGGTCTCGATTAATGGTGCTGCGACACCCAACAAGGCATAAAGTACCGCTACGCCAGTTACGATTCCGACCAGAGTCAGAACGCTGGCTTCGCTTACGAGCAGAGTAAATACATGGTGTGGACGAGCGCCCATAGCACGCAAAATCGACATTTCACGGCGGCGCTCCTGTAGACTTGTTAACAGGCTACTGAGCATGCCAAGCAAACCAGCAATCACCACAAATATGGAGACTGCCATTAACGCTTGTTCGGCAACGGACATCATTCCCCATAGTTCATGCAAGGCAACGCCGGGCATGATGGCGCTAAGTGGTTCATAGCGATATTCATTAATCTGCCTCTGGAGAGCGAAGGTTTGAATTTTGGATTTCAAACCCACCAACATCGCGGTAATTTGCTTTGGCTGGAATTGTTGCTGTTCAAGGATTTGAGCATCAGGCGTCGCGCCGATGTGCGCTCCGGATTCCCATCCCACATGAATCGCTTCGATAGCACCAAGTGACACATGGACGGTTTTATCCACCGGAGTTCCCGTTGGCGCTAAGATTCCTACTACGGTAAAAGGCAAATTATCGTGGCGACTAAAGCCAACATCGCTGATACCGTGCGCAATGATGATTTTGCTTCCCACTTTATAACCGAGTTGCTCAGCAACATCGGAACCGATGACCGTATCAAATAGCCCGTGAAATGGTTGACCCGCGGCAAAAGTCAGTGGTTGCTTACGTCCATATTGGTAATGGTCAAAGTAAGCTTGGTTAGTCCCCATAACACGAAACCCTTTATGGGAGTCGCCCAATGAAATTGGTATCGCCCATTTTACTGCGCGGTGATGAGAAAACTCTTCAAAGCTTTTCCAGTCGATATTGTTAGTGGCATTGCCGATGCGAAATACCGAATAGAGCAGCAAGTTAACTTGCCCAGAGCGAGCGCCAATGATCAAGTCTGTGCCTGAAATGGTGTTAGCAAAGCTGCTTTTAGCTTGGGTGCGAATTCGTTCTACCCCCAATAACAACACGACAGAAATAGCCACGGTTAGCACTACCAGCAGTGCGGTGGTTTTACGATTGAGTAAGCTTTTCCAAGCTAGGTTAGCGATCACTTTCATGTTTGCCTCCCGCTTTATTTAATTCAGGTAAGTAAACACTTCGCTTAAACATAGGTTCTAGTGTTGGGTCATGACTGACAAACACTAACGTTGAGCCAACCCGATCCGCTTCTTCTAACAGCAGTTCAATAAAGAGCGTACGAGTATCAAAATCCAAGGCTGAAGTGGGTTCATCGGCGATGATAATGCTGGGTTCACCAATCAGCGCACGAGCTGCGGCAACGCGCTGTTGCTGACCAATACTGAGTTCAGTAACAGGTTTATGCAGTAGCTCTTGGGGGAGGTGCAGACGTTCTAACAGTGCTTTTGCCTTTTGCTTGGCTTGACCCGCGACATTCGTGCGTCGTAACAATGAAAACTGACACGGCAGCATCACGTTATCAAGTACAGATAGATAGGGCAGTAGATTAAACTGCTGAAAAATATATCCGATATGGTCCGCACGAAAGCGATCTCGTTCACTGCCACTTAACTGGTTGAGTGATTGATTAAGCACGGTAACTTGACCTGACGTCGCAACGTTAATCCCCGTTAATAAACTCAATAATGTCGATTTCCCGCAACCACTCGGGCCTTTTATAAATAAGTGCTCGCCTGACTTTACGATGAGCTCAGGGATGTCGATAGTAGCTTGTGAAGCTTTTGGCCACCGATAGGTCACATGCTCTAACACCATGACTGCACTTGAGTTTGAAACTGAATCCATTACCCTTCCTTGAAATTAGGAGTGAGTAACTACTCACTCCATACATGCTATTACAGAGAGATAGTACTGTGACCAGGAGAAAGCTCTAGTGCTGTTTGTTGCTTATCGGTGAGTAAGTTCACATCCAACTCTTTGGTATTGTGGAAGTGAGTGAACCAATGGCTGTCTAACTGCGTAAGTTGGCCAATCTCATCACAATGGAATTGGTATTGAATGTTGAATGCACCGTGTTCATGGTGGTGTTCACCTTCGT
This sequence comes from Vibrio porteresiae DSM 19223, assembly GCF_024347055.1. NCBI lineage: Bacteria > Pseudomonadati > Pseudomonadota > Gammaproteobacteria > Vibrionales > Vibrionaceae > Vibrio > Vibrio porteresiae. Next base: position 3,256,455 of record NZ_AP024895.1, on the reverse strand, counting down.
GCTCATGCTCGTCACCCTCGTGATGTTCATGTTCATGTTCATCGTCATCGTGGTGTTCATGTTCGTCAGCATCGTCGTGATGGTGTTCATGCTCATCCGCATCTTCATCATGGTCTTCAACAGTATTACTGACCAATACGTCTTCAATGTGACATTTTGCTGTAGTTGAGAGAGAAAACAGCTGAGTTGGATCGTTTAGCAGGTCGAGTGCTTTTTTTACGGCTGCTTTATCTGCATCAGATTGAGGTGCGTGTTCAAAACCGACGACATCAACACCAGGGGCATCAATTTCAATTAAAAGGTCGTTGCCATCTTGGGCAATGTTCATTTCTACGTGACCATGAACATGGGCTTCGTGTTGACGAAATTCTTCTTGGGCGAAAGCGGTTGCTGTCAGTGCGCTAGACAGAGTGATCGCGATAAGCGATTTAGTAAACATGTTGTACTCCTGAAAAATAAATTAAATGTTAGTTCTGTTTCAGAAGTGATGTAGGGGGAGCGCGCGCAATACTTGGTACGAGTTGTACTACCAGAGCTGGCAGTATCGAGTATGAATGCCAAACGGCGTGCGAGCTCCAAACTGGAACATCAGGCACGTGGGGAGGTAAGGCATTATGGGCACTTGAATAGTGCTGGCAAACATGATGGTGATGATGGTCGGCGTCATAATCCGTTTCATGCTGAACAAACGCAACACACAGGCATAGCATGATCAGGAGCGCGCACCAAGACACGATCCGAGAATGCATTCGCCATGTATGCAAAGATTGCCCCATCTTTTACCCGATTCATCAAGTTAGAGAAATGTTATGGTATAACAAATGTGTGATGAGGCAAGTAGTGAACAATTGATTTTGCGAATTAATTTGTTGCTAAATATACCTATGTCATCCCAGACGTGCTAACCGCACAAGAGTTTGATTGTCGTTTGGGAGGAGTGGTTATTCGAGGTGAGTACTCACTAAGTGAATTACCACTTCAATCTCATGCTCACTTAAAGCACCTTCTTTCACAAACAAGACGTTACCTTGTTTATCTTGCACTATGATTGCAGAGCTCTCTGGTTTGAGTTGCCATTGGTGGGCAACTTTACCTTGCTCATCTAACACGACTGAAGACCAAGGGAATTCCTCTTTACCACTGATTGCTGAGGATTTCACAAACGATCCCGTCCCCCAAATGGCGTCATCTTGATTGATGATGGTCGTGGTTTGATATTGGTTGGGATCGAACTCTGCGCGAGTAATGGCTTTCATTAGTGGTTGGTTCATCGCTTTAGCACCACTGCGGCCTGCAATGGCTTGAATGATATGCACTTTGCCTTTCATTTCCTCCGTTGACCAGGTTTGAAATGACGCGTTAGTTTGCTTTAACACGATTTCTCCCAATTGATTCACTTGTACTGGAGGAAGTGGTTTGCCAATGGAGAGAGTGTGGGCGCTGGCAAACAAAGGGAGAGCGGCTAAGAGAAGGGTGCAAGAGAGACGATAGGTCATGGTAGCTCCAGATTGAGTCGGACAACTCTCCTTAGTCGTCGGGAAAAGTAGGCAAAGGCCACGAGATTGGCTCTCATGGCCAAGTTCAATTAGCCTTGCAGACTTGGTGGGAAGCAGATCCCTGTACCACCTAATCCGCAGTAACCATTTGGATTTTTCGCAAGATACTGTTGGTGGTAAGTTTCAGCAAAGTAGTACTCTTTGGCCGGCAAGATTTCCGTAGTAATACGGTCAAATTCGCTGTCAGACAATAGTGCTTGATAAGCGGCTAAGCTTTCTTGAGCTGCTACTTTTTGTGCTTCAGTGTAATAGTAAATCGCTGAACGATACTGAGTACCTAAATCGTTACCTTGGCGCATGCCTTGAGTTGGATTGTGGTTTTCCCAGAAATAATTAAGCAATTGTTTAAATGATAGTTTCTTTGGATCATAAATAATATGAACCACTTCGGTGTGACCAGTTTGCCCAGTACACACTTCTTCGTAAGTTGGATTTGGAGTAAAGCCTCCGGCGTAACCGACAGAGGTGGATACAACACCATCCAATTTCCAGAACAGGCGCTCAACGCCCCAGAAACAGCCCATACCAATGAGGATGTGTTCTTCCCCCTCTTTAGGTGCTGCCGTCATGCTAGTTTGGTTGACGAAATGGGTGTCATCGATGGTCATTGGGGTTGAGCGACCCGGCAATGCATTCTCAGCGGTGATCATCACTTGTTTATCGAGCATACTATTTCCTTTATTCGTGCGCTGATGGAGTGGTTTCTATGCCAATCGAGACGAGCTCTTTGAGTTGGGTTCGATAATTGACCGTTTTCGTACAGACGAAATCGGTGTTTCGCTGTATGATTCAGCTATTAATGATTAGAATCTGCTGAACAACGATGCCCCTTAATTAAGCATGAGACGAACATCTTTTCCAGCGTTTATCTGCGCGATCCTGTTTTCTGCTTCATCTTTCGCCAAAGTTGACCTTGATATTCAAGGTTTGGATGGTGCATTGGAGAGCAATGTACAAGCCTATCTGTCTTCGATCTCGCCAGACGATTACTCCGTCAAGCTGCGTTTTCAATCGCAGCTCGAACAGAAGATTACTGAAGCGCTCAACGCGTTAGGCTATTACCATCCTGACATCAGTTTTTCTGTACCAGAAGGTGAAGAGAAGCTCATCGTGCAAGTCATTCCCGGAGAGGTCACTAAGCTTGTCAAAGTTGACATTCAAATTACCGGTGAAGCTGAGCACGACAAAGATTTTATTCAGTTGGTCGCCCAAAGCGGTTTGAAAGTTGGTGAGCCACTTAATCACGGTAAGTACGATTCTTTAAAAAGTGCACTAGGTAACTTGGCTCTGAAAAAAGGCTATTTCAACGGGAAGTTTACGCAAAACCAGATTGGTGTCTCTCCTGAATTAAATGAAGCCATGGTTACCCTGCATTTTGACAGTGGTATTCGCTATCAATTTGGTGAAACAACCATTACCGGTAGCCAAATTGAGATGGATCGCGTGGCTTCTCTCCAGCCTTATAAGCAAGGTGACTCATACGACGTTTCTGACGTTGCTCGTTTTAACCAAGCACTTTCCAATACTGAATGGTTCTCATCGGTTCTGGTTGAGCCGGATCTAAGTCATATTGATACTGAGCGTCAATTGCCGATGAAAGTGACGTTGGCTCCTCAATCTCGCAACCAGTTAGAAACCGGTTTGGGTTATTCAACCGACGTGGGTATCAAGGGAACCTTAACTTGGAAAAAACCGTGGGTGAATGAACAGGGGCACAGTTTTGATAGCAGTTTTTCTATTTCTGAGCCTGAGCAAGTCATTACCCTTGGCTACAAAATTCCGCTAGAAGATGTGTTGCATCAGTACTACCGATTTTCTTATGGGATGAAGCATGTCGACAGTCGCGATACCCAAAGCCTGGAATCCAACTTGGCTATTGAACGCCACTGGCTGATGGATGATGGTTGGCATCGCACCATTTTTGCTCGCTACCTAATTGAAAACTATGAACAAGGTGAATTGGACGACATTGGTCAATTCGTCTTGCCTGGGGTGACTTATACCCGAACTCGCACGCGCGCTAAAGGAACCTTGTTAACTTGGGGTGATAAAGAAACCATTACCCTTGAATACGGTGATCCGTCCTTTTTCTCTGAAACTCAGGTACTTCGGGTTTTGGCTGGAACCTCATGGATTCGCAGTTATGGAGAGAACCATCGCGGTATCATCCGTCTCGATGGTGGTGCCAACCTAGTGCAAAACTTTGACCGGATTTCACCCTCTCTGCGCTTTTTCGCTGGTGGTGATAACAGTATTCGTGGTTACGGCTATGAATCGATCTCTCCTACCGATTCGTCTGGTGCATTAGCAGGTGCGAAATACATTGCCACAGGCAGTTTAGAATACCAGTATCGTATCACCGGAAATTGGTGGGGCGCGGTCTTTGTCGATTCCGGGGATGCATTCGATACTCTGCCAGACTGGAAAACCGGTACAGGCTTTGGGATCCGTTGGATCTCGCCAGTGGGGCCATTACGTCTTGATTTCGCTTGGGGCTTACAACAGGATCCGGGCGATCAATTCCGCATTCACTTTACTCTGGGGCCTGAACTATGATCCATTTGGCGTTGAAATGGACTCGCTTGGCGTCGGTATTTTGTGTCGCTCTCATTTTAGTGGTTGCGGTGTTCATCGGCAGCTTACTGTTTAGCAATTCTGGTCTTAAGGTGTTGTTAATTGGGGTGCAAAATCTAGTGCCTCAGCTTTCAATTGGATCGTCTGAAGGGGCGCTTTATCCTGAGTTTTCGCTCAAGGACGTCACCTATAAAGATAAATCTCTTGGCGTGGATGTCAGTGCCGATAAGCTGACGTTAGGTATCAAAGGTCACTGCTTGTTAGAGCCTGCCGTCTGCCTGCGCAACGTTGGCATGAAAGGGCTTAAGGTAACGCTCAGTGATCCTCAAGAGCCAAAGACTACTATTGATAAGCAAGATTCTGAGGCTGTCACTGCTATTGCGACACCCATACCTCTGTATGTCAGTCGCTTAGACCTTGATGATATCCAGCTAAACTTGCAAGGTACTCAACTGAGCTGGAAGCATTTATCAACCAGTGCCACCATGCGTGGTAATCATCTGCAGCTAGGGCAAACCGATTGGCAGCAGATTCGTTTGGCGCTGAGTAAAGCAGATGAAGCTTCGCCAAAGAGCACGTCAACTCACGATTCAGAAACCGCAATAACGCTGCCTAGCGTACAAATTCCGTTGCGTGTTTCGCTGCCGCATTTTCGCGTGCAAGATTTTCGTTTCGAGCAAACGACCCCAATGGTAGTCAACTCACTGAATTTAAGTGGTGAAGCCTATCAGCATGATATTTCTATCTCTTCGCTCTCAGTTGTTGCGCCGCAAGGGAGTGCTCATCTCACCGGGCATATTCAGTTAGATCAAAATTACCCACTGAATCTGGCGTTAACCTCTCAGTTAAAAATGGACCCTATCAATGGGCAATCGGTAGCGGCTAACGTCTCTGGCAGCTTAGCGAAGCTTACCGTAAGTGCTAGCCTGCAAGGTCCGGTGACCACAGAAGCCAAGGCCACTCTTCAGGCACTTGAACCGCAACTGCCTTTCTCACTTAAAGTGCAGCAGTTGAGTACACAATGGCCTTTGACGGGGGATGCTCAGTATCAAGTGGATAAAGCCAATTTAACGGCCTCTGGCGATCTTAATCAGTATCAGTTAGCTCTTGATGGTGCAGTGAAAGGTCAACAAATTCCGCCGATAAGTTTGGGCGTGCAAGGTATTGGCAGTTTGACGTCAATCGAGCTCTCCGAGCTTAAAGTCGATGCTTTAGGCGGACAGATCCGTGGCCAAGCCAGCGCAGATTGGAAATCGCTTGCCAATTGGCAGGCGAAACTCGATTTAGATGACATTCAGCCGCAGCGTTATTGGCCACAAGCCGAAGGTCATCTTAGTGGGCATGTTGAAACTGCTGGCCATTTAACGGCAGCTGGTGGATGGAAAGTTGAGCTTCCGGTTCTCTCTTTTGATGGGGATATCCGAGATTACCCACTGCATTTAGCCGGTGAAGTGAGTGCTGGTGATGAACAAGGAAAAGGGCAGTTTGACGTTGTTACGAAAGGTTTAACGTTGGCACATGGTGACAACCATGTTGAAGTTCAAGGTAGCCTAGCTAAACAGTGGAATATGGATGTGCAACTACGTATTCCCGATCTGGCGAAGTCTCTACCGGATACCCAAGGTCAATTACAAGGCACGCTTAAATTTCGTGGCAAAGCGGAGCAACCGGATATTCATCTCGCCATTAACGGTGAGAAGATTGCGTGGCAGAAACAGTTATCGATTCACCAGCTCAATGTGCAGGGAAGTGTTTCTCCTTTGGTTAAACCCACACTTGATTTGGCGCTAAAGGCCAGCAATATTGTTTACCAACAGCATAAAGTAACGTCGGTACAAGTGGCGGTGAAAGGCACAGAAGATCAACACCGTATCGAACTTAACGTACAAGCTCCTGAGCCTAAGCTACAAACCGAAGTGGCGTTTGACGGAAAATTGGTGTTGAAACCATCGATCCTTTGGCAAGGCAATATTGACCATTGGTCGATAGGCTCAGACTTAGGTATGTGGCGATTGCATGACAAGACCTCTTTGGCTATCGATGCCGATAAACAAGAGGTGAGCATTGGGGCGCATTGCTGGAATGATGGTAAAGCGGCCATCTGTTTAGATAAGCCGACTACGGTAGGAAAATCGGGCTCTGTTGCACTCTCTGCTCATCAGATGGATTTTCAACAAATTGCCATGTTCCTTCCGCAAGATACTGAGTTGAATGGGGCAGTGGATGCGACGGTTGCCGCAACGTGGGCAGAGCATAAAGCGCCGTTGGTCGATGTCAGCCTTACCCTTGGCAAAGGTCAGGTGGTGCAGCAATTGAATGCGCCTCTTACCGTGGCATGGGATAACGCGAAACTGAACGCTCATCTTGAAGAGAACAGTTTAAAAGCGCAGTGGCAAATCGATCTCACTAAAAATGGCAGTTTAACCGGTCAGGTGGCGATCAAAGACGTGACACAGGCGCAGAAGGAGATGCAAGGACATTTGACCTTAACGCCACTGAATCTCGATTTTCTGGCTAATCAATTCGGTGAGTACAGCAAGGTAACCTCGAATATCGCGACCGATTTAGATTTCAGTGGTGATATGTTGCACCCGAAAGTGAATGGTCATCTCACGGTCGATAATATCGGTGTCCATGGTGATATCTCACCAGTCGATGTTAACTCTGGTAAGGTGAACATCGAATTTAAAGATTATACGGCGCAGCTTAGCTCCTCTATCACGACTCAAGAGGGCGTGTTAGCTGTGACAGGCGATGCAAATTGGGCAGATTTAGAGGACTGGCGTGTGAACGCTCATGTCGGTGCTGATTCTCTCATGATCGATATGCCGCCAATGGTGAAAGCCAAAGTGGTGCCGGACTTATCATTGGCTATGCAGCCGAAGTTGGCGTCTGTCTCAGGTAAAATTTCGCTACCTTGGGGACGCGTAGTCGTTGAAGAACTGCCGAAAAGTGCCGTGAGTGTTTCTAAAGACCAAATCATTTTAGATAAACACTTTAAGCCAGTGACTGAAGAGAATCGCTTCCCATTTGATATCGAAACAGCAGTTTCCATTGATATCGGCAACGACTTTAAACTGAAAGCCTTTGGTTTACAGGCTGGTTTGACTGGGCATCTTAACGTGTCACAGAAAGATAAAGGCCCATTTGTAACCGGCGAGATTAACTTGATTGACGGGACCTATCGCTCGTTTGGGCAAGACCTCATCATCCAAGAAGGTAAAATTGTGATGAATGGAGCGGTCGATCAACCAAATTTGTCGATTACGGCGATACGAAATCCAGACAACATCGAGGATGATGTAACGGCTGGTATCAAAGTGACTGGCTCAGTCGATGAACCACAAGTGACGGTCTTTTCTGATCCAAGTATGCCGCAAGCGAATGCACTGTCGTATCTATTGCGTGGTCAAGATATTGATGGTGAAGCGGGTGGCAACTCGATGACCACAGCATTAATCGGTTTGAGTTTGGCGCAAAGCGGCAAAGTGGTTGGTGAAATCGGGCAGGCTGTCGGAGTGCAAGACTTACAGCTAGATACTGCGGGTTCTGGTGATGACTCTCAAGTGACAGTGAGCGGATATATCTTACCAGGCTTGCAAGTTAAATATGGTGTGGGTATTTTTAACTCCGTCGGCGAGTTTACCGTGCGCTATCGTTTAATGAAGGATTTATATGTAGAGGCGGTATCAGGATTAACCAGTGCGGTCGATATCCTATACCAATTTGAATTTGACTAAGGAGAAGGTTATGCAACATCTGGTTTTTGTTTATGGCACCTTACGCCAAGGTGAGTGTAATCATCACTACTTGGTCAATAGCCAATTGCTCGGACATTTTGATACACCACCTGAATATACGCTTTACGATTTAGGACCTTACCCTGCATTGGTGGAAGGGCGTAATGTCATTTCCGGTGAAGTCTATTTGGTCGATGAAGAGACACTCGCCAAACTGGATGAGTTAGAAGATGTTCCCGTGGAGTACCGTCGTGAAAGCATCGAGACCACATTTGGTCGTGCTTGGATTTATGTTTATCAAGAAAGTGATCATCTAGATACCATAATAGAATCAGGGGATTGGTGCCAGCGCGTTTAAAATTTTGATTAAAGTTTGCACTATTTTACTTATTCACCACACAAATATACGAATCAGTTTCTATACTGAATCTGGCGATTCAGAGAGGAGAACGCTGATGAAGAAGCTGTTAGTGTTAGCAGTATTTTTAGCTGGATGTAGTGCACAGCCTACGCCTTCCACTACAAGCACCGACGCATGGCAAGGATACGGGTTCCAACAAGGTGAACTCGGTCACGTCAAGATGTCACAAACCGAGTTGCAGCAGCAAAGTGATGCGTCCCTGACGGATGCATTGTACTCGTCTTATAGCGCAGGCTATTTAGCTGGTGTTACTCAATACTGCGCACAGGACCCTTACGTATTAGGCATTCATCACAGACCATATCGCGGAGTTTGTGATTCGACTCACCCACAGTTTGGTGACCTATATCGTCAGGGCGATTCTTGGGATGATGGAGCTAGCTTAGACTAACCTCTTTCCCATACAAAAAAGCCAGCAGATTTGCTGGCTTTCTTTGTTCTTAAGCGAGTAACGAGAGTGATTATTCCTCGTCTGGGTACTCTTCAAGAAAACGATGCACGGTTTTCACCATGTTGGTTGAACCAATGAAAAGTGGCACACGTTGATGTAGCTCGGTTGGTTTGATATCCATGATGCGCTGTTTGCCATCTGTCGCCACACCGCCAGCTTGTTCAATCAGAAACGCCATTGGATTGCATTCGTACAGCAAACGCAGTTTCCCTTTAGGATGGCTTTCTGTTCTTGGATAAAGGTAGATACCACCTTTTAGCAAGTTACGATGAAAGTCTGCCACAAGGGAGCCAATATAACGTGAAGTGTAAGGACGATTATCTTCAGGCACGTTCTCTTGGCAGAACTTGATGTACTTCTTCACACCCAGTGGGAAGCGCACATAGTTACCTTCGTTAATTGAGTAGATACGGCCATCTTGTGGAATCGTCATATTTTCATGAGACAGGCAGAACGTGCCCAGCGATGGGTCGTAGGTAAAGCCATTAACGCCATTGCCTGTGGTGTAAACCAACATGGTAGACGAGCCGTAAATGACATAACCAGCCGCTACCTGCTTATTACCTGGTTGAAGGAAATCCTCTTGGGTTGGTGGTGTACCCACTTCTGAAACGCGACGGTAAATAGAGAAGATAGTACCGACAGAGACGTTGACGTCGATATTGGTTGACCCGTCGAGAGGGTCCATTAATACCACGTATTTTGCGTTTTTGTTGAGTTCTTTGTTGAACGCGACTGCTTCATCTTCTTCTTCGCTAGCGACACCACACACTTGGTCTCGTGCTTCCAGCGCAGCTTTGAACTTGTCATTCGCATAAGCATCCAGCTTTTGTTGCTCTTCGCCTTGGATGTTATCCACACCGGTAGCACCAGTAATATCGACTAGACCAGCTTTATTAATCTCGCGGTTAACGATTTTGGCGGCCAATCGAATTGACGCTAGTAGTGAGGACAATTCTCCACTTGCGTGGGGAAAATCGTGTTGTTTCTCAACAATGAATTCCCCGAGTGTACGCAACTCAGACATGTCTTTTCCTTATTTATATTATATGGGGGCTTTAGCTTGATGTTGATATGGTTGTTAACAACCTAGTAACACCAAAGCATAGCGAGATTTTAGAGCGCAGAACTTTTTACGGGTACTGAAGTAACTGACCGAGATCTCAAAATCTGTATCCTTTTTTCTGAAATGACATTTCCCTGATAAAGCATTGCTCGCTTTTACTAAGTGAATGAGGATAATTGAGGCACAAACACCAATACGGCTTGTGAGGCTGATTTTTATGCATATTCATATCTTGGGCATCTGTGGAACTTTTATGGGTGGATTGGCAACCTTAGCTCGTCAGATGGGCTATAAAGTCACGGGATGTGACGCCAATGTTTATCCACCGATGAGTACAATGTTAGAAGCGCAGGGTATTGAAATTATTGAAGGATTTGATCCGTCTCAGCTTGAACCTCAGCCAGATTTAGTGGTTATCGGTAATGCAATGAGTCGCGGTAATCCGTGCGTAGAATATGTGCTTAACCACAACTTACGTTACACCTCGGGGCCGCAATGGCTACAAGAACATCTATTGTATGACCGTTGGGTTTTGGCCGTTTCGGGGACTCACGGAAAAACAACGACTTCAAGTATGCTTACTTGGATTCTCGATTTTTGTGGATATCAGCCGGGATTTTTGGTCGGCGGCGTTCTTGGCAACTTTGGTATCTCTGCAAGGCTTGGCGAAAGCATGTTTTTTGTCGTTGAAGCAGACGAATATGACAGTGCTTTTTTCGATAAGCGTTCTAAGTTCGTTCATTACCATCCAAGAACCTTGGTGATGAATAACCTTGAATTCGATCATGCTGATATTTTCGATGATCTTGAAGCGATTAAGCGCCAATTTCACCATTTAGTGCGAACGGTTCCGGGTAATGGTCGTATCTTTGCACCGAGTGAAGATAAAGCATTAGCGGATGTTTTACGTCGTGGATGTTGGAGTGAAACTGAGTTTTCTGGTGCTGAAGGTGCATGGAAAGCGCAAAAACGTAGCCTTGATGCCAGCGAATTTGATGTGCTGTTTCAAAATGAAATCGTCGGCACGGTGAAATGGGATCTGGTCGGCGATCACAACATGCAAAATGCGCTAATGGCAATCGGCGCGGCGCGCCATGTGGGTGTGACGCCAGATTTAGCCTGTGAGGCGTTGGCTACTTTTGTGAATACTAAGCGTCGCTTGGAATGCAAAGGTGAGGCATTTGGTGTAACGGTTTACGATGATTTTGCTCATCACCCAACTGCAATTGAAACCACGCTTCAAGGTCTGCGTAATAAAGTGGGGGAAAAGCGTATTTTGGCGGTACTCGAACCTCGTTCAGCAACAATGAAGTTAGGTGTGCACAAAGCCACGTTAGCTCAATCACTGCATTGTGCTGATGAAGTCTTTTTATTCCAACCTAATTCTATTCCATGGTCGGTACAAGAAGTGGCTGACCATTGTGAACAAACGGCTATGGTGAGCGCTGATATTGACCAGTTAGTGTCAATGATAGCGGCAGAAGCTAAGTCTGGCGATCAGATTTTGGTTATGAGTAACGGTGGTTTCGGTGGTATTCATGGCAAATTACTGGCGGCATTGCAGGCAAAAGAGAGGGCATGATTCATGGCTGATTCAGTAGCGCAAAAACGTATTACTCTCGCTTGGACTGGAGCCTCAGGTGCGCCTTATGGCATGCGCTTGTTAGAGTGTCTGATTGAAGCTCAGTACCAAGTCTATCTTTTGATTTCATCGGCGGCGCGAGTCGTACTGGCGACGGAGCATGGTATAAAACTTCCAGCGGCGCCAGACGCTGCGCAACGCGCATTAGTTAAAAAGTTAGGCTGCAATCCTGATCTGTTGGTGGTGTGTGGTAAAGAAGACTGGTTCTCTCCTGTGGCTTCTGGCTCTGCTGCTCCCAAACAGATGGTGGTATGCCCATGTTCTGCTGGCAGTGTCGCAGCTATCGCCCATGGCATGTCAGATAACCTGATTGAACGGGCCGCTGATGTGGTGATTAAAGAGAAGGGGCAGTTACTCTTAGTGGTAAGGGAAACGCCATTTTCCACCATTCATCTTGGTAACATGTACCAGTTATCACAAATGGGCGTCACTATCATGCCTGCGGCTCCCGCTTTTTATCATCAGCCGCAGACCATTGATGACATGATCAATTTCATGGTGGCTCGAGTGTTAGATCATCTCGGCATCGATCAGCAATTAATGGAACGTTGGGGTTACAATTCCCAAACAACACAGTAGCGAATTATTTTATTTCGCTTTACAATCCTTGGCACTCATCGGGGGGCTACGCGTTTACGCGAGGCTGAGATCGGACGATATCCGGGACCCGTTAATCACTTCAGTGAGATGACTCATTAGGTGATTAAACACCTGAACCAGATAATGCTGGCGTAGGAATTGAGTGCGGTTGTTAAAATCGAACTTCGAATTGATTGCACCCACCCTCAAGCCTGTGCCGCTCACATTAAAGGAGAGCGAGCCTTGAAAACCTCTATTATTTCAACCCTAAGTTTTACTACCTTAAGTTGTATTGCCTTTTCCACTGCTGCATTGGCCCAGCCAGAAACGCTGACAGTGTATACCTATGATTCCTTTACTTCCGATTGGGGGCCTGGACCTGCCATCAAAACCGCCTTTGAAGCCCAATGTGGTTGTGAGTTGAAATGGGTACCGCTAGAAGATGGTGTGTCGATTTTAAATCGCCTACGTTTAGAAGGTCAGCACAGCAAAGCGGATGTTGTACTTGGGTTAGATAACAACCTGATTGCAGAAGCAAACAAAACCGGTCTCTTTGCCTCGACATCGGTTGACCTTAGCGGATTGACCCTGCCTAACGGTTGGCAAGACAGTACCTTCATTCCTTATGATTATGGCTATTTTGCATTTGTTTACGACAAAACCAAACTGGCAACGCCACCAAAATCGTTACGTGAATTAGTCGAAAAACGTGCTGATCTCAAAGTTATCTACCAAGACCCACGTACGTCGACTCCTGGGCAAGGTTTACTGCTGTGGATGAAGGAGGTTTATGGCGATAGCGCTCCTAAAGCTTGGCAACAGTTAGCGAAGAAAACGGTCACAGTGACAAAAGGGTGGTCTGAAGCTTACTCCATGTTTTTAAAAGGCGAGTCTGATATGGTGCTCTCCTATACTACCTCTCCGGCTTATCATCTTATTGCTGAAAACAATGACCATTACGCGACAGCGCATTTTGCTGAAGGCAACTATATGCAAGTGGAAGTAGCAGCTAAGGTGAAAAGTACCCAGCACGCCAAACTGGCGGATGAGTTTTTGCAGTTCATGCTAACCGATGCCTTCCAAAAAGTGATTCCTACGACAAACTGGATGTATCCGGTGACTCAGGTTGAACTGCCCAAAGGTTTCGATACGCTCGACAAACCAAAGGCGGCACTTAGTATTGACCCTCAGACGGTGGCAACCCATCGCAAAGCGTGGATTCGTGAGTGGCAACAAGCGGTTTCGCGCTAGGAACTTCACTTGAATACCATTCCTAAAACTGGCCTATGGCTGTCGGCCTTGGTTGTTTGCTTTGTGGCTGCAGCGGTGTTTTCACTGCTGCAGCAAACGTCTGCATTCTCATTAATCACCATAGTGCAGGACTCTTATTATCTGCACGTGACTTGGTTTAGTTTTTATCAAGCTTCACTCTCTACCTTAATCAGTATCGTGTTGGCGATTCCGGTTGCCCATGTGTGTTATCGCCGCACTTTCCCGGGGCGAGGATTGTTGCTCAAACTGTTTGGGATGACCTTGGTTTTGCCTTCGCTGGTGGCAGTGTTTGGTTTGCTGGCGATTTATGGACGAAGTGGTTGGTTAGCTTGGCTATTCTCAATATTCGACAGTGCTTTGCCTTTCAATATTTATGGCTTGGGCGGTATTCTACTGGCACACGTGTTCTTTAATCTCCCTTATGCTAGTCGCTTGATGCTGCAGAATTTACAAGGTATTCCGCAAGATCAGCATAAACTCTGTGCCCATTTAGGCATGAGTTATTGGCAAAAATTTAAGTGGGTTGAATGGCCTCGGTTACGAGAGCAAATTCCGCATATCGCTGGATTGGTCTTCATGCTTTGTTTTACCAGTTTTGCCACGGTTATGGCGCTCGGTGGTGGACCTAAATCAACCACCATTGAACTTGCGATTTATCAGGCGATCAAGTACGACTTTGATTTGCCGACTGGCGCGTTACTCGCTATCTGGCAAATGGTTCTTTGTTCTTTGCTGTATTGGGGGTTGCACTCGTTTTCGCGAGTGATACCCGTGAGCAATCAAGCCGGTAATGCGGGTAATTTCGGGTTACGAATGACCAATGCGCTGCGGCTATGGGATGGATTCTGGCTCGGTTTTGTACTGTTACTCGTCGTTCCACCGCTGGTGATGGTTGTATCTAGCGGAATAAATCACCAGCTTTGGTCGGTACTGAGCCGCAGTGAATATTGGCAAGCGTTGTGGACTTCTGTTCGCGTTGCCTTTGGTGCTAGCCTGCTTGCTTGTGTCGTTGGTGTTGGGATTCTTTTGACCAGCCGTGCATTACGTTTACGTGAGCGCAGCGCTCAAGCTACGGGAATTGAGTTGATTGGTACGATTATCTTGGTCACTCCAGGTTTGGTTATTAGCACAGGGCTGTTCCTTCTACTGCGTGATCGTGTGGATGTGTTTAGTCACGCCTACTGGGTCGTGATGTTGGTTAATGCTTTAATGGCGCTACCTTATGTGATCAAAACCCTGAGCCAACCGCTATTGCAGATCCAGCAGCAGTATCAGTTTCTCTGTGCTAGCTTGGGCATGACAGGTTGGCAACGGCTAAGCATTGTTGAATTTCGTGCCTTACAAGCTCCAATAGCTCAAGCTATGAGTTTAAGTTTTCTGCTGTCTCTAGGAGATTTAAGTGCTGTGGCACTGTTTGGCAGTGATGATTTTTTAACGCTACCGCTTTATTTGTATCAACTACTTGGCTCTTATCAGATGGATGCTGCCGCCGTTGTTTCATTTACTTTGTTACTCTTTAGCGTTGGTGTGTTCTATCTAGTGGAGATGTTATGTCAGTGGAAAAGTCGGAGTCGCCAATGCTAGTGCTCGACGGGGTACGGTATGAGTACCAGCAAGAGTGGTTTGAGTTTGACTTAACCATGACTAAGGACAGTATTCTAGCGTTGATGGGGCCTAGTGGGTCAGGAAAATCGACACTGCTCAGTCTGGTGGCTGGATTTATTGAGCCCAACTTTGGCGAAATTTGTTTTTATGGCGAGCGATTAAACGGCAAAGCACCTTATCAACGCCCGTTTGCCATGCTGTTTCAAGAGCATAATCTTTTTGCTCATTTAACCGTAAAGCAAAACATCGCCTTGGGATTACACCCAGGCATGAAGTTAACCGATCAGCAGTGGCAACAAGTGGCACAAGCGGCGGTGCAAGTTGGGTTAGATCACGTTTTAGAGCGTTTGCCCGAGCAGCTCTCTGGTGGCCAAAGACAACGCGTCGCTTTAGCCCGTTGCTTTGTGCAATCTCATCCTGTTTGGTTGCTTGATGAGCCGTTTTCCGCTCTAGATCCTATTTTGCGCGAGGAGATGTTAGCTTTGGTGCAACGTTTGGCACGGGAAAGGGAAGCGAGTGTGTTGATGGTGACGCATCATCTTTCAGATGCACGTGCTATCGCAACGGACTTTGCGTTTATGTCCCATGGACGAGTACAAGTCGTGGATAGTATCGATGCTCTAAGTAGCGATAATGCCTATCTTCCTTTGGCGCAGTTTGTTCAGGCTGGGAGTTAATTCAAGCTTGTCGGCGAACGCTTATCGCACAAAGAAAAAGGCCAGAATTGAATTCTGGCCTTTTTGTTGAGCTTGGGTTGGTATTGCAACCAAACTTGCGACTTACTTTTCTTGTAAGTACAGGTCTTTAAGCAATTGGAAGATTTCACGAGACGCTTTCGGCGGCTTAGAACCTTCTTTTTCTTTACGAGCTTGGCGAGCAAGTAGACGCAGACGTTGACGGTCAGCTTCTGGGTAAAGTTCCAATACAGTTTCAATCGCACTATCGCCTTCATCAACGATGCGGTTACGCAACTCTTCCAATTTATGAAGCATTGCGGTGGATTGAGAGTGTTTGTTACGTAATTTGTCTAGAGCAGCTTGAAGAGGCTCTGGATCAATATTACGCATCAATCGACCAATGTATTGAAGCTGACGACGGCGAGCTTCGTTCTTAAAGCGTTGAGCGTCTTTAATTGCTTCTGCAAGGTCTTCAGGTAAAGGAAACTTTTCCAGTGCAGATGGCTTAAGCTCAACAAGCTCTTCACCTAATTTCTGCAGTACGGTCATGTCGTTCTTCATCTCGGTTTTACTAACCCAGATGATCTCTTCTTCCTCTTCCCAAGGAGCTTTTTGGTTTTTACGAGCCATTTTCTTCACTAGTGAGTTATTTATGTCAGCTATTTTAGCAAGAATCGTGGGGAGAATGCGAAATTCTTGTTATCCTAGGAATACGATGCCTTAGAGTTTGGATGAAATATGGATGTAAAACAGCAAGTCGCTGCGCAGCGGGTCGAGCTAGAAGCCGCTGTCGCAAAAGCGTTAGAGATGGCTTCACACAGTGCTGATGCCGCTGAAGTCGCCATTACAAAAAGTACAGGTCTGAGTGTTTCTACCCGTATGTGTGAGGTAGAAAACGTCGAATTTAATAGTGACGGTGCCTTGGGTATTACTGTCTATCGTGGTCAACGTAAGGGTAGCGCTTCTACTTCTGATCTCAGTGAAAAAGCCATTCAACAGACAGTGCAAGCCGCTCTTGATATCGCTAACTATACCTCTGAAGACCCTTACGCTGGACCAGCGCCAAAAGAGTTAATGGTGAAAGAGATCCCTGATTTGGACCTTTTCCACCCAGATGTCCCTGATCCGGATAAAGCCGCAGAAATTGCGATTGAAGCTGAGCGTATCGCTTTAGCTTACAGTAATAAGATCAAACAAAGTGATGGTGGCAGTTACGACAGTCACTATGGTGTGCGCGTCTATGGTAATAGCCATGGTTTGCTTGCCAGTTTTGCCTCAAGCCGTCACAGCATCAGCTGTTGTGTGATTGGTGAAGGTGCTAATGGTGAAATGGAGCGCGATTACAGTTATACCGTTGCTCGTAATAAAGATGATTTATGGTCACCTGAAGTGGTGGGTTTAAAGGCGGCAGAAAATACAGTTAGCCGCCTTGATGCACGTAAAGTAAAAACGGGCCACTACCCAATCATGTTTGCTGCCGATGTGGCAACGGGCTTGATGGGGCATCTAGTGATGGCTATCAGCGGTGGTAACCTTTATCGTAAATCGTCATTCTTAGTTGACCACTTAGGTAAGCGTATTTTGCCGGAGTGGTTTAATGTCAGTGAACGTCCACACATCTTGCGTGGATTGGCTTCAACACCGTTTGATAGCGAAGGCGTTGCAACCAAAGATCTCGAGATCATCACTGACGGTACTTTAGCCACTTACCTATTAACCAGTTATGCGGCGCGTAAAATGAAAATGACGCCAACGGGTCATGCGGGTGGTATTCATAACTGGTTTGTGAAGTCGACTGGTCAAAACTATGAACAGATGCTTAAAGAGCTAGGCACTGGTTTGTTGGTGACTGAAGTTATGGGCCAAGGTGTGAATATCGTAACGGGTGATTACTCTCGTGGCGCGGCTGGCTTCTGGGTTGAAAACGGTGAGATTCAATACCCAGTATCAGGCTTTACCGTAGCAAGTAACCTGAAGCAGATGTTTGAACAGATTGTAGCGGTAGGCTCTGATGTAGAGACACGCTCACAAATTCAAACAGGTTCTATCTTGCTCGATAAGATGAAAGTAGCGGGTGAATAATCGCGATCTCGTTAGATAAAAAGAAAGCCGAACATGATTGTTCGGCTTTTTGTATTTAGTGTCTATCTAGACGGATAACATTCAACGGATCAGCAGGGTAGCGAGCCCTAAGAAGGCTGATAATCCCACCACATCGGTTACCGTGGTCAGCGCCATTCCTCCGGCTAATGCGGGGTCAATATTCATCTTCTTCAGAATGATAGGAATGGTTACCCCTGCGATACCGGCAACAAATAAGTTGGTTAACATCGCGGCGGAAATAATGCCACCGAGCATAAAGCTGCCTTTCCAAACCACCACTATCGCACCAATTAACAGTGCCCATAGAATACCGTTCAACAGACCGATAGCGGCTTCTTTGTACAGTAATTCTTGTTTGTTACTGTTACCGATATGACCAAGTGCAAGGCCACGAATCACCAGTGCCACGGTTTGGTTACCAGCAACCCCGCCCATAGAAGGGACAATGGTCATCAGAACCGCAACGGAAGCCATCTGTTCTAAAGTGGATTCGAACATGTTGGAAACAGAGGCTGCTGCTAATGCGGCTAATACGTTGGCTCCGAGCCAAATACTGCGTTTACGGGCGGATTTAAAGACTGGCGCAAAGGTATCTTCATCATCATCCATACCTGCCATACTCATCATTGAGTGTTCGGCATCTTCACGGATGATGTCCACCACGTCATCGATGGTGATACGACCAACCAGCACTTGGTTTTCATCGACCACCGGGGCAGAAATCCAGTTACGACGTTCAAACAGGCTAGCGACATCGGAATCTTTAGTATCAACACGAATTGCTTCATCGGCATCTTCCATCACTTCTGCGACCGGAATGTCCGGTTGCGTAGTGAGAAGCACTGCAAGAGAAAGATGACCAATCAGTTTATTGGAGCTATCCACCACATAAAGTGCATCGGTTAGCTCTGGCAACTCTCCCTTCATACGCAGATAGCGCAATACCACGTCAACATCTACATCACTGCGGATAGTGATAACGTCGGTATTCATGATACCGCCGGCTGTATCCTCTGGATAAGAGAGCGCCATTTCGACACGCAACCGGTCTGAGCTGTCCATTTGTGACAGGACTTCTCGGGAAAGGTCATCTGGCAAGCTACGCAAGACATAAGCTACGTCATCGGTATCCATACCTTCGGTAACTTCAGCGAGTTTCTCGGGCGCCATTTTTGACACCAGAGCATCTTTGACATCCTCTGCCAGTTCGTCGAGGATTTCACCGTAATCTTCTGGGTCGGTCAGTTGCCAAAGTACTTCACGCGCTTTGCGCGGGGAGGCTTCTAATAGAATCGCGATATCTTCAGGTTCCATGTCCTGCAATTGTCTGCGGACATGCACAAAGCGACCGTTTTCTAACGCCTGGGTGATTTCATGGAGGGTTTGGTGAGCTTGATCGAATTCTATTTGCTCTGCCATTGATGCCCCCTAATTCGCTGGTGATGAGATAGTGCGAGAATAGTAACTGAAATTTTTATTATGTTTAATATTATCTTAGTAGAGGTAGGAAATATTTTAATCAGTATGGTGTGAGGATTATTCTTCTTCCTCAAATTTATCTTCGATAAGATGACAAGCGGCTTCCAGTGCTTGTTCAGCTTGTGAGCCTTCAGCAGAAATTGTAATCGGCTGACCTTGAGCGGATTCCAGCATCAACAGACCAATCACGCTATCTGCGGTAGCTTCTTTACCATCTTGCCCCTGAATCGTTAACACTGCATCAAATGCTTGTGCGAGTTCCACCAATTTTACGGCGGCGCGAGCGTGTAGCCCCAGCTTATTTTGAATTAATACGGTACGACTCAGTTGTGGCATAGCGCTTTCCTTGGCTTAAGGTGTCTCTTTTTCTAACGTATTGTGATGAAGCTGAACTTGATTTCCTAACTGAGCAAAATAATCCGCTAGCTGCTGCGCGATGTAGACTGAACGGTGTTTCCCACCAGTACAGCCAATTGCGACAGTCAAATAACTGCGGTTACTTTTTTCTAGCATAGGTAGCCAATATTCAATAAATTTTTGAATCTGCAGTTTGAGTTCAATCACTTCTGGATAACTTTCGAGAAACGATTTGATCGGTGCATCTAACCCCGTTAAAGGACGTAAATCGGGTTCCCAATGTGGATTGGGCAGAAAGCGCACATCAAAAACATAGTCGGCATCACTAGGAATACCATATTTAAATCCAAATGATTGAAACACCATCACGAGTTTTTTACGTTCGCGACCTTCGACATAGGTGCGCACCAACTCACTCAATTCATGAATGGATTTATTGCTACTATCAATGACATGGTCTGACTGCTCTTTGAGCGGACCCAGAATCTGCTTTTCGATCTCTATCGCATTGGCTAACGACGTTTTGGTGTCGGACAGCGATAGGGGATGAAGACGACGTGTTTCACTATAGCGTTTGAGTAGGGTCTCTGCTGAAGCATCCAGAAACAGTACACTCACTTCATTGTGTCGTTTTAGCTGCTCCAAAACAGGCTCAATCAAGCCAGGATCTTTCGGCAAGTTACGAATATCAATACTCACAGCAACGTTTTGGTTGCTGCCTTGTACCGATTTGATAAACGCATTAAGCAAGTTAACCGGTAGGTTATCAACACAGTAATAACCTAAATCTTCAAGCACGCGTAACGCGACACTTTTCCCGGCTCCTGATTGACCGCTGACCACTATCAAACGCATGGTGGTGTCCTGTTTTATTGTGGTTGGCTAACCATGATGTCGTACAGCTCTTGATCGCTGGTTGCGCCACGAAGCTGTTTGAGCGTCTGTTTGTCATTCAAACGTTCTGCCATGCAGGACAAGGTTTTGAGGTGCTCTTTGCACTGTGACTCAGGAACGAGAAGCGCAAAAAGTAAGTCGACTGGGCGATTATCAATCGCGTCGAATTCGATTGGTTCTTCACATTGCACTAATATCGCGACAGCTTGTTCACACTCTGGCATACGCGCATGAGGAATAGCAATCCCGTTACCAATACCTGTACTGCCCATCTTTTCTCTGCTCAACATACTTTCAAATAGCTCTGTGGCATTTTGACCAGTATGCTCGGCAGCGATCTCACTAATGATTTCAAGGGCTCTTTTTTTACTTGAACATTGGACCGCACTCTTGGTGCAGTCCAGTGTCAACACTTCGCTTAATTGCATGATTAATGGCTACTTAGCTTTTCTTTATGCTTGTTAAGTTGTCGTACGAGTTTATCCACCAGCTCGTCGATAGCGGCATACATGTTATCGCTTTCCGCTGTCGCATGGAGCTCAGCTTGACTCACATGGAGCGTAGCTTCTGCGATCTGGCGTAATTTTTCAACACGTAATATCACTTGAACGTTGTTTATTTGATCAAAAAAGCGTTCAAGTTTATCAAATTTCGAATTTACGTAGTCTTGCATTGAATCTGTAAGATCAATGTGGTGGCCATTAATGTTGATTTGCATAGACTTTCCTTTTCGGTTAGGCCTTATAGCAGGCGTTTACGCTGACTTGAAGGAGCTATTCCCAACGACTCTCGGTACTTAGCTATCGTCCGTCTTGCGACTTGAATTCCTTGGTCAGCAAGTAGGGCCGCGATTTTGCTATCACTGAGTGGTTTTGCTGTGTTTTCAGCAGAAACCAATTTCTTAATCAGTGCGCGAATCGCAGTTGATGAACACTCTCCACCGTTATCGGTACTAACGTGACTAGAGAAAAAGTACTTCAATTCGAATATGCCTCGCGGCGTATGCATATATTTCTGAGTGGTGACTCGAGAAATAGTGGATTCATGCATGTCCACTGCAAGGGCGACGTCATTTAGCACCATTGGCTTCATGGCTTCTTCACCATACTCGAAGAAATCGCGCTGATGTTCAACGATGCATTTGGCAACTTTGAGTAAAGTCTCATTTCGGCTTTCTAAGCTCTTGATCAACCATTTTGCTTCTTGCAAGTTGGTCCGGATATAGTTGCTCTCGCTGCTATTACCGCGCACGAGATCCGCATACTGTTGATTCACCTTCAGTTTCGGAACGCTATCTGGATTGATGGCCACAATCCATTTGCCGTGTTCTTTGTACACTGAGACATCTGGAATCACATATTCCGCGTGATCTTCAGCAATACGGCTACCGGGTCTTGGATCCAACTGTTGTATCAGTTGAAGCGCTTCACGCAATTCCTCTTCTTTGAGTTTAGCCTCTTTTAAAATGAGTTTGTAATCGCGGTTTCCAAGTTGATCAATATACTGAGAAAGGAGTAGCTTGGCCTCTTCTAGCCATGGGGTATCACTAGGATAGGTAGCTAGTTGAAGCAAAAGGCAGTCTTGCAGATTAAGGGAAGCGGCGCCAAGGGGATCAAATTGCTGAATGCGCTTGCGAACCGCCTCGATTTCCTCAATCTCAATGTCGTCATTTTCAAAGTTTTCGAGAATCTCTTCCAATGACAGAGTGAGATAACCGTAATCATCGATAGCGTCGATAAGAGCGTAAGCGATGGTTCTGTCTGTCTCACTAAAAGGGGTTAAGTCTAATTGCCAGAGTAGGTAGTCTTGGAGAGTTTGCGTGGTTTCACCTTGGTAGACAGGGGTGTCTTCATCCAAAGCGAGCCCGGTACTACCTGTGTTGGCGCTATACACGTCATCCCAAGTGGTATCCATTTCAAGTTCTGAGCTGATTTCTGATTTTTCAAAAATATCTGAACTGTCTTGAGGTTCTGGCTCGGAAGTGACTTCTGCGCTCGGCTCTCTCTCTTCGTGTTCGCTAGCAGCTGGTTTGTTGTCGTCATGGGCTATGACTTCGTCTGGACCCTCTTCCACATCAAGAAGAGGGTTGGAATCCAAAGCCTCTTGAATCTCTTGCTGTAAATCGAGCGTAGACAGCTGCAACAGACGAATCGCCTGTTGAAGCTGAGGTGTCATTGCTAATTGTTGACCTAGTTTGAGCTGTAACGAAGGTTTCATTCAGTATCCAACTACCTTAATTCGTTATCTGGTTCACCACCGTCAATCATAGACGGAATTGTTCACCGAGATAAACTTGTTTAACCTGCTCATGGTTTAACACCTCTTGAGGTGTACCTTCTGCGATCAGTCGTCCTTGACTGACTATGTACGCTTTTTCACACACATCGAGTGTTTCGCGTACGTTATGGTCAGTGATCAAGACGCCAAGACCGCGATCTCGCAGGTGTTCAATTATCTTTTTAATATCAATGACCGATATCGGGTCAACGCCAGCAAAAGGTTCATCCAACAAGATGAATTGAGGGTTTGCCGCTAACGCGCGAGCAATTTCTACTCGGCGACGTTCGCCCCCTGACAGTGCCATCCCAGCACTTTTGCGAATGTGTTGGATGTGAAACTCTTCTAACAAGTCTTCCAATTTATCTTGGCGCTGCTCTCGAGTCATTTCTTCACGAGTTTGTAGCACAGCCATAATGTTATCTTCAACCGACAACTTACGGAAAATCGACGCTTCCTGAGGCAAATAACCAATCCCCATTCGCGAGCGACTGTGCATTGGTAACACACTTATGTCCTTGTCGTCTATCGAGATTTTGCCATCGTCACGAGCAACAAGACCCACGATCATATAAAATGAAGTGGTTTTTCCTGCGCCGTTTGGGCCAAGCAGACCTACGATTTGACCTGATTTCACCTCAAGGCTCACATCAGAGACAACTTTGCGTTTTTTGTAGCTTTTCGCTAGGTGTTCCGCTTTTAGTACCGACATAATTTAGTTACTTCTGCTGTATCGTTTGAGGTTGTAGAACGGTAGATACTCGTCCTTCACCATTACTGTCTGCGATCAGTTTTTGCAAAGAGATCTTATAGCGGATCTTCTTACCGCGGATCTCACTGTCATCCTGTGCCAGCATGGCTTTATCGATCATGATTAGCTCATCATCGGCCATTTTGTAAAACAGTTGTTCTGCTTCACCGTAAAGGGTCTTACCCTCATCCGTCAACTGGGAGAAAGTCGCTAATTTACCAAAGCCTTCAATATCCTGAATTTTTCCAGTAGCTTCATTACGTATCACAATCAGCTTATCTGCATTGATATTGATGCTGCCTTGTTTGAGTTTTACATCGCCCAAAAAGGTTACGCGGTTGCTCTTCATATCCAGTTGTTGACTATCTGAGTCAATGTACACTGGCTGCTGACTATCTGTCGATAGGGCCAATGTTTGTCCACTTACCAGTAGGCAAGCCAATAGACTAAGGTGTGAAATTCTCATATCTACCTTGAACGTGTTTATAAAGGACAGCCGAGTTGTCAGCAAAATTACCTTTCATCGCCTGACCGTGTGTTTCAAACTGAGGACCGTATAGATCCACTGGTGTATCTGCCCAAAAATCACGGGAATCCAACTTGATACTGAGTTGTTTGGTTGTCATTTTGCTAAAACCTGAATCTTTGAACAAGTTTTTTGCCGTGACGTTATCGTACAAGGTAAGTACTTGCTTCTTCGATAAAACAGCTCTATCGGCGGTAATTTCCCACTCTTGGGTTGTTCCATCCTGATACACTTTCAAAATCGGACTTTGGAAGTGGGTATCGCCACTTTGGGCGTAATACTCCAAATGGCTCGATTCAATAACGTAGCTGCGCACCCCTAAATTGTTATAAGAAACATTATTGAGGTTATTGCCGCTAAACATAGGTAACTCAGTATTCGGAGCTACTTGAATATCAGGTTTGTTTTCTTTGTCCATTAAGTAGTAAAGGGACCAAGAAGCAATAAAAAACAGAATCACGTATATGATTCGGGAAACACTCATATACTCAGGCCTTTATGCACATCGAGTTCATCTCGTGCCTGGAGGATCAAATCGCACACTTCGCGTACTGCACCATGACCCCCTTTGGTTTGGGTAACATAGTTAGCGCGACGCGCAAGTAAAGGGTGTCCATCTGCTACGCAAACTTGTAATCCCACTTTTTCCATCACAGGCCAATCAATTAAATCATCACCAATATAACCAGTGTGCTCCGGGTCAATCGCCAATTTTTGGCAAATATCCTGATAAGCTTTTACTTTGTCATCTTGTCCTTGGTAGACAAGTTTTATACCCAAAGCGTTCATTCGATTTGTGACGATTTGCGATTGGCGACCTGTGATGATGGCAATCTCAATGCCTGCATTCATTAAACTTTTCACCCCGTAACCGTCACGAGTATGGAAAGTTTTTAATTCTTCACCGTTATTGCCCATGTATACAAGGCCATCGGAAAATACGCCATCTACATCGCAGATAAGCAATTTAATATTTTTCGCGATTTCCAAAATACGGGCGTCGACTGAGCCGTACAATGTGTCTACTTGCTGAGTCATTACATCACTCCCGCTTTTAATAAATCATGCATGTTTAATGCACCTACCAATTTCCCATCATCAACTAACATCAGACCATTAATTCGTTTGGCTTGCATCAAGTTGACGCCTTCAACCGCAAGCATTTTGGGTGAGGCAACTGTTGGGTTTTTCGTCATCACCGTATCAATAGATGCGGTGTGAATATCAATTCGTTTGTCGAGGATGCGACGTAAATCGCCATCGGTAAAGATACCGATTAAATTACGTTTGTCATCCACAATAGCGGTCATGCCTAGACCTTTTTGGCTGATTTCAAGCAGCGCATCACGAATCAAAGCACTGGGTTTGACCATTGGCAGCTCATCTTTGCAATGCATGATATCGCTCAGCTTAAGCAACAACTTTCGTCCTAAAGCACCGCCAGGGTGAGAAAGGGCAAAATCTTCAGAAGTAAAACCGCGCGCTTGAAGTAGAGCAATTGCGATGGCATCTCCCATGACCAATGTTGCAGTCGTGCTGGACGTCGGTGCTAAACCAAGCGGGCATGCTTCTTGGGGAACACTGATTTGCAGATGCACGTCAGCGAGTTTTGCCATAGTTGACTCAGGTTTACCTGTCATACTAATGATGCGAATGTTGAGGCGTTTCATCACCGGAAAGAGCGATACGATTTCCGATGATTCACCAGAGTTAGAAATGGCCAATACAATGTCTTGAGAGGTGATCATGCCAAGATCACCATGAGCGGCTTCGCCTGGATGAACAAAAAAAGCAGAAGTCCCTGTACTGGCTAATGTGGCAGCAATTTTACGACCAATATGGCCGGATTTGCCCATCCCCATTACAATCACTTTCCCTGTGGTGTTATTCAAAATAAGGTCACACGCTTGAGTAAAGTCGTCGTTAAAGTACTGGTCTAATTGTTGTAAGCCTTCGATTTCGGTGGCTAATACTTGTTTTGCTGCTTTTTGATAGTTAAAGCCAGACAACATGGTTCACTCCCCACTACGCACTCATGTTCATGAACAGATAACTTTGATAGGCAAGAAAAACGATAAATAGAATCGCGCCTTCAATTCGATTAATGCTACGTGATTTGCCTAATGCCATCACCACGAGCAGCAGTGATACACCTAATAGCACCCAAAAATCGCGACTCATGGCGTGTTCGCTCAAATAAGATGGATTTAAGATGCCCGGAATGCCCATCACAGCCAAAATATTAAATACGTTGGAACCGATGATATTGCCGACAGCCATATCATCTTCACCTTTCAAGGCACCGGCAAGAGAGGCAGCCAATTCAGGTAGACTAGTGCCAATCGCGATAATGGTTAAGCCGATAACCAAATCACTCATGCCGAAGTACTTCGCGATGATCACTGCGTTATCAACCAGCAAATCTGCTGAAACCGGTAGAAGAACTAAGCCAAATACCAGCCAAAATAGTGCGTTACGATTGGGCACATCATCAGGAATTTCCGATTCGTGTTCATCTAAAAGGTTATCGCCACGTTTTTTCTCCATGCGACTGATATGCAGCATGCCAAGAATAAAAACGCCGAAAAGAGCGAAAAGCAGTACGCCTTCGCCAAAGCCCAGATGATTATCTCGTAGAAGAAAGCCTGCTAGTACGGTCACTGCGATCATCAATGGCAATTCACGACGCAGTACGGCAGAACTGATTGACAGTGGTTTAATTAAGGCGGTAATCCCAAGAATTAAAGCAATGTTAGCGATATTTGAACCGAGGACGTTACCGACAGCTGTATCGGTTTTATCACTCAATGCCGCAGTGGCAGAGACCATCATTTCTGGCGCGGACGATCCCATCGCCAAAATGGTCATGCCTATGACCAGTGGTGAGATTCCAAAATTTCGGGCAATAGCCGCAGACCCATAGACTAGTTTATCGGCACTCCATACGAGTAGGATAAGACCGATAACGAGCAATCCAACTGCTTCAAACATGAATAATCCTGACTTTGTTGATAATCGTGGAACATAAAATGGGTAATTTTGACGCTTAGGTCACTAAAAGGGAAGACGATTATCTCATTTATTGTTCCATTTTAAGAGACAATTCTCTTAGCTGGATCAATTTATGCTTGGTGTTGAAAATTTTAACGTGTCATCATGGTTCATATAACCAGCCCTGTTACAACAGAATGTGCAATAATTTTTGAACCTTTTGACAAAAAAAGCTTCTATCTCTGTTGTAATTGTACGGCGCTTTATATTTTACACTAATCTGCTTATGATTGCTCATTCTTCTGGATGAGGAAGCCAAAGGGCGAACTACGAACATGTCTGATAATGACTTAGTCACCATCAAAAATCTGAGTTTTTCCCGTTCTGGACGCAAAATTTTTGATAACGTCAGTTTACAAGTACCTAAAGGGAAGGTTACCGCCATTATGGGACCTTCAGGAATTGGTAAGACGACACTTTTGCGCTTGATCGGTGGACAACTGCTCCCTGAAAGTGGAGAAATTTGGTTTGATGGCGAGAATATCCCAGCGTTAAAGCGAAGCCAGCTATATCAAGCTCGTAAGAAAATGAGCATGCTATTTCAATCTGGTGCTTTGTTTACTGATCTTAACGTTTTTGACAACGTTGCTTTTCCGCTTCGGGAACATACTCAACTAGATGAATCTTTGATTCGCACACTAGTACTATTGAAACTGGAAGCGGTTGGGCTGCGTGGTGCAGCATCACTGATGCCTAGTGAATTGTCCGGGGGGATGGCGCGCCGCGCTGCACTAGCTCGGGCGATTGCTCTCGACCCTGAACTCGTTTTGTACGATGAACCTTTTGTTGGTCAAGACCCAATCACCATGGGGGTGTTGGTGCAGTTGATTCATAATTTGAATCAAGCGTTAGGTTTAACTTCGGTTGTTGTCTCTCACGATGTACCTGAAGTGATGAGTATCGCTGACTGGGTTTACTTACTGGCTGATGGCAAAGTCATTGCCCAGGGCACACCAAAACAGTTATCACTGCAATCTGATCCTCGTGTTCAGCAATTCTTACAGGGTAAAGCCGATGGCCCAGTGCCATTTCGTTTCCCAGCTCAGCCGATAGAGAAGGACTTATTTGATGTTAACGAACATTGAGCAATGGGTCAGTAATCTAGGACGGCGAGCTTTATCCGTCTGTGAGTCACTTGGCCGATCCACTTTGATGCTGATTGGCGCGCTTAGCGGTCGACCTCAGCCGATTAAACATTTTCCTTTGCTACTCAAACAGCTTTATAGCGTTGGTGTCCAATCGCTTGCCATCATCGTTGTTTCTGGCCTGTTTATTGGCATGGTACTTAGCCTACAAGGTTACGTCATTTTGGTTGATTACGGCGCAGAAGCGAGTTTAGGCCAAATGGTGGCGCTTTCTTTGTTGCGTGAGCTTGGTCCGGTAGTAACAGCGCTGCTGTTTGCTGGTCGTGCGGGCTCTGCGTTGACTGCTGAAATCGGCTTGATGAAAGCGACTGAACAGATCTCCAGCTTAGAAATGATGGCGGTGGACCCACTTAAACGAGTCGTTGCCCCACGTTTTTATGCTGGTTTGATTTCCCTTCCTGTACTCGCGATGATTTTCATGGCCGTGGGTATTTGGGGCGGTCAACTTGTGGGTGTTGACTGGAAAGGCATCGACCAAGGTAGTTTCTGGTCAACTATGCAAGCTTCAGTTGAATTAGGTAAAGATATTGGTAACAGTGTAATTAAATGTGTGATCTTCGCGATTACCGTCACTTGGATTGCGCTGTTTAATGGTTATGACGCGATTCCTACTTCGGAAGGGATTAGCCGAGCCACAACGAAAACTGTAGTGCATTCTTCTCTTGCTGTTTTAGGGTTGGATTTTGTACTTACTGCATTGATGTTTGGGAATTAATCATGCAACAAACGAAAAAATTAGAATTAGGGGTTGGCTGTTTTGTTTTGGCAGGAATTTGCGCAATCCTAGTGATGATTTTTCAAGTCGCTGACGTGAAAAGCATTGGATCCAACGATACTTACACTCTGACTGCTGAGTTCGATAACATTGGCACCTTGAAAGTACGCTCACCAGTAAAAGTGGGTGGTGTGGTTATCGGTCGTGTGTCTGCTATCTCACTAGATAAACAAAACATGTTGCCACTGGTTACCTTGGAAATTGATGAGCAATACAACCAATTCCCAGATACTTCTAGTGCACAGATTTTGACTTCTGGTCTGATTGGCGAGCAGTACATTGGTTTAGTCCCTGGTTTTGTTTATGAAGATGAAGGGACTATGCTGAAAAATGGCGATCGCATTGAAGATACTAAGTCGGCTTTAGTGCTTGAGGATTTGATTGGTCAATTCCTATATGGCGTTGGTGATAAAGGCGACAAAGATACTAGTAAAACTGAGGAGAAATAATGTTTAAGCGGTACTTCGTTCTCGTATTGAGTTTAGTGCTCTCTTGGGCGGTTTATTCTCAGGAAATAGATCAAACTCAGCCTTATAGTATGATGAAGCAGGTTGCGGAACAGGCCTTTAATCGCCTTAAAAACGAGCAACCCAAAATTCATAAGGATCCTCAATATCTACGTCAAATCGTAGAAGAAGAGTTGATGCCGTATGTGAATGATAAATATGCTGCATTGAAACTGCTTGGTCCTAACCTACGCGGTGCAAAACATGAAGATGTTGAAGCGTTTATTAAGGCGTTTCGTGAATATCTTGTGACAAACTACGCGCAAGTGTTGACTCAATATACCGATCAACAGCTTTCGTTTGCACCAGAAACGGATCTCGATGCAGACCGTCGCATCACAAGTGTCAAAGTGAATATCGTGGATGCACCACGTCCCGATATCCATTTAGAATTTAAATTACGTAAAGAAAAAACCGGTGAATGGCGTGCTTACGATATGGTCGCAGAGGGTGTAAGCCTGCTGTCGAGTAAGCAGTCTGAGTGGAGTGGAAAAATTCGTCGCGAGGGTATTCTTGCTGTGGCGAAAGATCTACAAGACTTGGCTAACCAACCGATTCATTTTGAGAGTCAGTCCAAATGAGTCATCCCCAATGGCAAAACGTATCCGCTCAACAAGCTAAGTTGAGCGGTGCTCTTGATAGAGATACTGTTCCTGAGTTGTGGCGTTATTTAAGCCAGTGGCATCCCGAAGAGACTAAGCTAAACGTCTCTTTAGCCGAGGTTGAACGCATCGATTCGGCAGGAATGGTGATGTTAATTCACTTAATTGAGCATGCAAAACGACAAAACTGTCATATAATGCTGGATTCTGTGCCAGAACAACTGCGCACACTGTTTCAACTGAGCAACATTGATCAAATGATGGCTCAACACATCGAGAATTCAGCAGGGGTGATTTGTGGATAGCTCACAAGTAAAACAGATATTAGAACAAGCACTCAATCTTCAGGAGATTCACGTGAAGGGCGAGGGGAGTCACTATGAAGTGATTGCCGTCGATATGTGTTTTGATGGAATGAGCCGCGTGAAAAAACAGCAACTGATTTACGCTCCATTAATGGAGTACATTCAGCGCAATGATATTCACGCTCTGTCCATTAAGGCATACACCCCGGATGAGTGGGCTCGCGATAAGAAACTGATGTCGCTGTAAGGTTTGTTAATGGAAAAGTTTCGAGTTATTGGTTCCACCACACCTCTTCAAGGTGAAGTGACGATCTCCGGTGCAAAAAATGCTGCACTGCCTATTTTGTTTGCCTCAATTTTGGCTGAAGAGGCTGTTGAAGTTGCGAACGTTCCTCATCTACGTGACATCGATACAACGATGGAGCTGCTTAAACGTCTTGGCGCAAAAGTAGAGCGTAATGGTTCTGTTCACGTTGATCCTAGCCAGATTAACCAATATTGTGCGCCGTACGATTTGGTGAAAACCATGCGTGCATCGATTTGGGCTTTAGGTCCATTGGTAGCACGTTTTGGTCAAGGTCAGGTATCGCTACCTGGTGGCTGTGCTATCGGTGCGCGACCAGTTGATTTACATATCCATGGTTTAGAGCAACTGGGCGCAACCATTACTCTAGAAGATGGCTATGTGAAAGCAGAAGTGAACGGTCGTTTGCAAGGTGCTCACATTGTGATGGATAAAGTGTCTGTTGGCGCGACCATTACTATCATGTGTGCTGCCACGTTAGCTGAAGGCAAAACCGTGTTGGATAACGCGGCTCGTGAGCCTGAAATCGTTGATACTGCTGCATTTCTTAATGAGCTTGGTGCCAAGATTACAGGTGCGGGTACGGATACTATTACTATTGAAGGCGTTGAACGTCTTGGTGGTGGTAAACACGCCGTGGTTCCCGATCGTATTGAAACCGGTACGTTCTTAGTGGCTGCTGCTGTGTCTAAAGGTAAGATTGTGTGTCGTAAAACCGACTCGCATCTACTCGAAGCCGTATTGGCGAAGCTTGAAGAAGCGGGGGCTAAAATCGAGACAGGTCCAGATTGGATCAGTTTGGATATGACAGGTCGTGAACTTAAAGCGGTTTCTGTGCGTACTGCGCCTCACCCAGGTTTTCCTACCGACATGCAAGCTCAATTCACTTTGCTGAATATGATTGCGAAAGGCAGTGGTGTTATCACTGAAACCATTTTTGAAAACCGTTTTATGCACGTTCCTGAACTGATGCGTATGGGAGCAAAAGCGGAGATTGAAGGTAACACCGTTATTTGTGGTGATGTAGAGCGTTTAAGTGGTGCTCAAGTTATGGCAACCGACTTACGTGCTTCGGCAAGTTTGGTGATTGCTGGCTGCATTGCGAAAGGTGAAACCATCGTTGATCGCATCTACCATATCGACCGAGGCTATGAAAAGATAGAAGATAAACTGTCTGCACTCGGCGCAAATATTGAGCGTATAAGAGAAGCAAGTTAAACTCTCTCTCATTAACTGGCCGAAACGGAGCGTTTCGGCTTTTTTATTCTAGCTCCTTTGGAGAATTCGATGATCGCACTTGTTCGTGTAATTGTTGTGGCGTTATTTGCTATCGTCATGTTTGTCTTTGGTTGTGCTTACTGTCTGTTATCACCTCGTAACCCAAAACATGTATTTACCTTTGGTCGTTTGTTCGCTGCGATGGCACCGATTTTCGGTATCAAACTGGTATTTCGTGTACCGGAAGATGTCTATCAACGTGGTCAAGCTATCTATATTGCTAACCACCAAAGCAACTGGGATATGTTTACTGTATCAAAAGCAGTCACACCGAATGTGGTTACTGTTGGTAAGAAGAGCTTGGCATGGTTGCCGCTGTTTGGTCAGCTTTACTGGCTATCGGGCAATATTCTGATTGACCGTGCTAATAAAGCGAAAGCAAAAGGTACGATTGATCAGGTTGTTAAAAGCATTAAGAACAGCAAAGTCTCGGTATGGATGTTCCCTGAAGGGACTCGTTCACGTGGTCGTGGTTTGTTGCCTTTTAAAACAGGTGCTTTTCATGCTGCCATCAGTGCGGGCGTTCCTGTTGCACCGATCGTATGTAGCTCTACCGATAAACTTAAATTAAACCGCTGGAATAACGGGCATGTGATTGTTGAGATCTTACCTATGATCAGCACTGAAGGTTACGGTAAAGAAAATGTTCGTCAGTTGGCTTCTCAGTGCCATGACTTGATGAAAGATAAATTAGCAGAATTGGATGCGGAAGTTCAGGAATTGAATAAACGCTAATCACTAAGATTTAGTCGATAAAAAGGGTTGCATGCGCAACCCTTTTTTAATGAATATCAGATGCTTATTTGCGTACTGCAATCGCTTCGATTTCGATGCCAACATCTTTTGGTAGACGAGCTACTTCAACACAAGAGCGAGCTGGGTAATTAGCCACTTTGTGTTCATCAAAGAATTTTCCGTACACTTCGTTCACTGTCGCGAAATCATTTAGGTCTTTCACGAATACGGTCATTTTCACAATGTCGCTTACACTTAGGCCAGAGGCTTCGACAACGGCTTTTACGTTGTCTAGAGATTGACGAGCTTGAGCTGCGATCTCTGCAGGTACTTCACCTGTTGCTGGGTTAACTGGGATTTGTCCTGAAGTCATTACCATGTTGCCAAGATCAACACCTTGAACATATGGGCCAATTGCTGCTGGAGCTGAGTCCGTGTGTAAAACTTTAGTCATTGTTACTGTTCCATTAGTTACTGAAATACAAGCATTCAGTGTGCCTTCAAAGTCATCTAAGGTAAAGAGCTCAACCGCGACATTTACCGTGATTGGCTCTTTAATTTTTATGCGTCGCGTTCAGTAACGATGTCGCGTGAAAAGACTTTTTCGCAGTATTTACATTTCAAACGAATATCTTGGCCTTTTTCACTGATGGTGAAACTGCTTTCGACCGGTTCTGAGTGAGAAATACAGTTGCTGTTTGGGCAAGAGAACACATTGTTGATTTTATGTGGTAACTCAAGCGGTAGCTTTTTCACCACTTCGTAGTTTTCGATGCGGTTCACTGTGGCATGTGGTGCGTAGAGTGCCAATTTACTTGCTTGCTCTTCAGTGATAAACACGTTTTCGATCTTGAGCAAATCTTTTGAACCGAGAGCAGAAGAGGGAAGATTCAAACCTATGGTCACTTTTTGATTTGAATTATGCATATCAAACAGTTTAAGAACTTTAATGCCCACTTTGGCTGGGATGTGGTCAATCACTGTACCGTTTTTAATTGCTTCTACTTGCAGTTTGTTTTCTTTAATCATGGTTCACATCTCCTCTTCTTATAATGACTCGTTCAAAACGAGCGCTAGTAGTGCTTCACGAGCGTAAACACCGTTACCTGCTTGTTGGAAAAAGTAAGCGTGTGGTGTTTTGTCGACGTCAGTCGTGATCTCATCAACGCGAGGAAGTGGGTGTAACACTTTCATGTTTTCACGAGCATTTTCTAGGTGAGCAGCCGTTAAGATGTAAGCTGATTTCAAGTGAGCGTATTCAGATTCGTCGAAACGTTCTTTTTGTACGCGAGTCATATAGAGAATATCCAATTCAGGAATCACACTTTCCATATCACTGTGCAGGCTGTATTCAATACCAGCATCATCAAGTTCTTCGCAGATATAGTCAGGCATCGCAAGTGCATCTGGAGCAACGAAGAAGAAGCGGATGTTATTGAATTTAGACAGTGCTTGAGTAAGAGAGTGTACGGTACGACCGTATTTCAAATCCCCGACAAAGGCGATATTGATGTTGTCTAAGCGACCTTGGGTTTCGTAGATGGTAAACAGATCAAGCAAGGTTTGTGATGGGTGTTGGTTTGAGCCATCACCAGCGTTAATCACAGGTACACCATGTGAGAATTCAGAAGCTAGACGAGCGGCACCATCTTGAGGGTGACGCATAACAAATGCATCAACATAGTTGGAGATAACTTGTACTGAGTCTGATAAGGTTTCGCCTTTTTTCGCTAAAGAAGTATTACCACCGTTATCAAAACCGATCACACTGCCACCAATGCGCTGAATCGCTGTTTCAAATGACAAACGAGTACGCGTTGATGGTTCAAAGAAACAACTTGCCACAACCTTGTTCTTAATCAGGTCAGGATTTGGCTGAGCTTTTAATTGGCCAGCAGTTTCAACAATCAATTCCAACTCTGCACGTGACAATTCAGAAATGGAGATGATGTGTTTTTTGTACAGCGAGTTCGCCATGATCTTTATCCCTATCTTTTCTAACAGCCATAAAAAAGCCCCCCGATCTGGGAGGCTTCAAAATTAGTGATCATTAAGGGGAAAAATAATGCCACGTAAGCAATGATACTTACCGAAATTAACTGGTGCACTGAGTGCAGAGAGCGTGAATTTCATTGGCTACCCCTTAGACAAATTGCTCGGCATTATACCCCTAAAGTTGGTGAGTGCAAGCGATTACATCACATGATTTTAGGGATTTTATGCTGTTTGGCGCACAAGCAATTATAGGCCTAACGTCGCCACCATGACCGCTTTAATTGTATGCATACGGTTTTCGGCTTCATCAAAGACAATCGAGTAGTCAGATTCAAACACTTCGTCAGTGACCTCTAAACCTTTCATGCCATATTTTTCAGCAATTTGTTTACCTACGACGGTTTCGTCATCATGAAATGCAGGTAAGCAGTGCATGAATTTGACGTTCGGATTTTGCGTTGCTTTAATCACATCCATATTCACTTGATAGGGTTTCATCAGTGCAACACGCTCATCCCAAGCTTCAGGAGCTTCACCCATGGAAACCCACACATCGGTATAAAGGAAATCACAACCTTTGACACCCTCACTCACATTTTCTGTCAGAGTGATTTTTGCACCACTTTTTACGGCGATCTCTTGGCACTCTTGCACCAACTCAGGTGCTGGCCAGAATGCTTTTGGTGCAACCAGACGGATGTCCATCCCCATTTGTGCTGCGCCGACCATGAGAGAGTTCCCCATGTTATTGCGTGCATCGCCAAGGTAAGCAAACGAGATTTCATTCAGTTGTTTACCACGACCATGCTCAAGCATAGTGAGAAAATCGGCGAGGATTTGGGTTGGGTGAAATTCGTCAGTTAAGCCGTTCCACACGGGTACACCTGCATATTTACCCAACTCTTCGACAATCTCTTGACCGTAGCCGCGATATTGAATGCCGTCGTACATACGACCGAGTACGCGGGCGGTATCTTTCATCGATTCCTTATGGCCGATTTGTGAACCTGATGGACCAATGTAAGAGACATGAGCACCTTGATCGTGAGCCGCTACTTCAAATGCACATCGAGTACGAGTGGAGGATTTCTCAAAAATCAACGCGATGTTTTTACCCAATAAGGTTTTCTGTTCAGTGCCAGTGTATTTGGCTTTTTTTAACTGAGCAGAGAGATCGAGTAAAAAGTGGATTTCTTTTGGGGTGAAATCCAGCAGTTTTAAAAAGTTGCGGTTACGTAAGTTGAATGCCATATCTCGGTCCTAATGAAAGCTCGATAACTGATATGGCTAGTTAAACATACAAATGCTACAAAAGTGAATAGTTATTTTAAAATAAAGCGAGATATGTAGATAATATCTCGCTCTTTTTGCTTATAAATTCTCTTCGGCGTATTCAGCTAAGCGACTACGTACCACGCCATTGAGGTGAATATTGGCGCTGCCTTCGAAGTTTTTAAAACGTTCCACCATGTAAGTTAGCCCTGATGTAACAGGGGTGAGATAGTGGGAGTCGATTTGCGCTAGGTTACCAGAGCACACGATTTTGGTGCCTTCACCACAACGGGTAATGATGGTTTTGATTTGTGATGCCGTTAAGTTCTGGCATTCGTCCAGTAGTACAAAGGCATTTTGAATGGAACGACCACGCATAAAGTTGATCGATTTGAACTGGATATTGGCTTTATCACAAATGTATTTGAGTGAACCTTCGGTACAGTGGTCATGTTTATGCAGTGCTTCAAGCGTATCTGTCACCGCAGCGAGCCAAGGCATCATTTTCTCTTCTTCAGTACCTGGTAGAAAACCGATGGACTCGCCAATATCTGGCGTATTACGAGTCACAATGATCTTATCGAACATGTTTTTCTCTACCGTTAATTCTAACGCCGCCGCCATGGCCAATAAGGTCTTACCGCTACCAGCTGCACCTGTCAGAATGACGAGGTCAATATTGGGGTCAAGCAGGGCATCAAAGGCCATCGCTTGATAGATGTTCTTTGGTGTCACGTCCCATGCTTTACGATGCATCATTCGTTCTCGACTTAAGTCTCGGAGGGTGATGCTATCGCCATTAATGCGCTCTACGCGGGCAGCAAAATCGCTGTCTTCATCAATGACGTATTGGTTTAGGTAGGTAGGTTCAAACGGTTCGCGAGCTAAGGTATGGAAGGTTTTGCCATCGGCGGTGTGACTTTCAACTTCGTCAACTGAATCCCAAAACGCTCCCGGTCGCAATTGAAAACCTTTGGTTAGGTATTGCACATCATCAATTAACTGGTCAGTGCGATAGTCTTCTACGTATAAGACGCCAGCTCCTTTGGCTCTTAAACGCATATTGATGTCTTTGGTGACGAGAACCACGGCGCGAGGTGCGCGTTTGTTTTGCAAATACAGAACCGCGTTCAGGATGCGGTTATCGCCTTCCTTGTCGGTAAAGGCGCGGAAAGTATCGACCAGTTCGTAGTCCGCAAGTATCGAAATTGAGCCGGTTGCGTTGATGTTTTGGCTAAATGGAATGCCCTCAGTTATCTCGTCTGGAGTGGCATCATGGAAGATATTTTCGAGTGCTCGGATGGCGACTCGTGCGTCTCTGGCGACGTCGCGTTTACTGTCTTTGATTCGGTCAAGTTCTTCTAGGACAGTCATGGGGATGACTACATCATGTTCTTTGAAGGAGTAGATGGCTTGAGGTTCATGAAGCAGGATATTAGTGTCCAGTACAAACAGTTTGCGATCGGTATCGCCCATAAGCGTCTCCTTGCTACGGTGAGTAGCTTGCTATGCAAAGGAAGTTTGCATATTTGTCTAGAGTGTTCTTACGCTTTTGGCAGGCGTTCGATCACTGGTCGACGGTCTGCAAACTCATTTTGATACTTCACTGTCTGACAAGCAGGCTCTATGCCAACTTTGTTAAGTAAAGATGCATGCTTGTACAAGATCAGTATAGCAACCATGATAGAAATGCCACTGCTGTTTTACCGTTTTATGTCAAGCGAGTAACGAATCGTTAAAAAGGAGAAAAAAGGCAGGAATTCTCGGTGTTTGCTCGTGACCTATATCACGCCTTCGAGTAAGATTATCGACCTTTTCTGCACAGCGGTTCAGGACACGTCATAATTAGTCCTCGCAGCCGTAGTTCAATGACGCAAATTTATATCCAATCCAAATTAAAGAGGTAGTCGATTCATGACTTTTGCTTTGGGGCAACGCTGGATAAGCGATACAGAAAGCGATTTAGGTTTAGGTACAGTGGTAGCACTCGATGCACGCACAGTGACTTTGATGTTTGCCGCATCAGAGGAAAATCGTGTGTATGCACGACATGATGCTCCTGTTACACGAGTTGCCTTTAATGTTGGAGATGTAGTAGATAGCCAGGAAGGTTGGTCTTTAAAAGTTGAAGAAGTCATTGAAGAACAGGGTGTTCTGACTTATCAAGGTTCTCGTCAGGATACTCAAGAGCAAGGTATTGCTTTACGTGAAATCTTTTTGAGCCATCAAATCCGTTTTAACAAGCCGCAAGACAAGTTGTTTGCTGGTCAAATCGACCGCATGGATAACTTTGTGTTGCGTTATCGCGCGCTGAAAAACCAGTTTCAGCAACAAAAGAGCCCAATGCGCGGCCTGTGTGGTATGCGCGCAGGATTGATTCCTCACCAATTGTACATCGCTCATGAAGTAGGACGTCGTCACGCCCCTCGAGTTTTGCTTGCCGATGAAGTTGGTTTAGGTAAAACCATTGAAGCTGGCATGATCATTCACCAGCAAGTGTTATCTGGCCGTGCTGAGCGCATTTTGATTGTGGTACCAGAAACGCTTCAACATCAATGGCTAGTTGAAATGCTGCGTCGTTTCAATTTGCACTTCTCTATCTTTGATGAAGAGCGTTGTGTCGAAGCCTTTGCTGAAGCAGACAACCCATTTGATACCCAACAATTTGTTCTTTGTTCTCTCGATTTCTTACGTAAAAGTCGCCGTCGCCTTGATCAGGCGCTTGAGGCTGACTGGGATCTGCTGGTTGTCGACGAAGCACACCACCTCGAGTGGAGCCAAGAAAAACCGAGCCGTGAATACCAAGTGGTAGAAGCGTTAGCTGAGCAAACTCCGGGTGTGTTACTGCTCACGGCAACGCCTGAGCAGCTAGGTCGTGAAAGCCACTTTGCTCGTCTGCGTTTGCTCGATTCAGACCGTTTTTATGATTACGAAGCCTTCGTTGAAGAAGAAGATAAGTACGCCCCCGTCGCCAATGCGGTGACAAGTTTACTGTCTGGTCATCCTTTGACTGATGAAGAGAAAAATGACATCGCTGATCTGTTAGGTGAGCAAGATGTTGAACCTATCTTTAAGGTGCTTGAAAGCAAGGCAAGTGATGAAGAAAAAGCATCCGCGCGCCAAGAGCTGATCACTAACTTGATGGATCGCCATGGCACTGGTCGCGTATTGTTCCGTAACACTCGTGCTGGTGTGAAAGGATTTCCTGTACGTCACGTTCATTTACTGCCGATGGATATTCCATCTCAGTATGAAACGTCAATGCGTGTTGCCGGTATGATCGGTGGCAAGCTGAGTCCTGAAGCTCGCGCAATGAAGATGCTTTACCCTGAAGAGATTTTCCAAGAATTCGAAGGGGAAGAATCAAGCTGGTGGCAATTTGACTCGCGTGTTAACTGGTTATTAGACAAGATCAAAGAAAAACGGGGTGAAAAAATTCTAGTGATCGCCTCGCGCGCAAGTACCGCTCTGCAATTAGAGCAAGCGCTACGTGAGCGTGAAGGTATTCGCGCGACCGTATTCCATGAAGGCATGTCCATTCTTGAACGCGATAAAGCCGCAGCTTATTTTGCGCAGGAAGAGGGTGGTGCTCAGGTTCTGATCTGTAGTGAAATCGGTTCTGAAGGTCGTAACTTCCAGTTTGCTAACCAACTGGTGATGTTTGATTTGCCATTCAACCCAGATTTGCTGGAGCAACGTATTGGTCGTTTGGATCGTATTGGTCAAACCCAAGATATTGATATCCATGTTCCTTACCTAAAAGGTACGGCGCAAGAGATTTTGGCGCGTTGGTTCCATGAAGGTTTGAATGCTTTTGCAGAGACATGCCCTGCCGGTCGTACCATTTATGACCGCTGTGCTGAAAGCTTAATTGCGCTTCTTGCGAGCGTTTCAGAAGAAGGTTTGGACGAGATCATTAAAGAATCTCAGCAATTAAACCAAGTTTTGAAAGCTCAAATGGAGCAAGGTCGTGACCGCTTGTTAGAAATGCATTCCAATGGCGGCGACAAAGCGCAAGAGATAGCTCAGCAGATTGCGGCAACCGATGGTGATACCAATCTTGTTACCTTCGCAATCAGCCTATTTGATACAGTCGGTTTAAACCAAGATGATCGTGGTGACAATGCGATTGTATTGACTCCTTCAGAACATATGATGGTGGCAAGTTATCCTGGTTTAGGTCATGAAGGTTCGACCGTTACCTTTGATCGTGACACCGCTTTAGCACGCGAAGATGTTCAGTTGATCACTTGGGAACACCCAATGATCCAAGGTGGTATCGATTTGTTAATGAGTGAAGGCGTGGGCACGTCTGCTGTGTCTCTACTTAAAAACAAAGCGTTACCTGTAGGAACCATGTTAATTGAACTGGTTTACGTCGTGGATGCGCAAGCACCAAAACGTAGTGGCATCAGTCGCTTCCTACCGCCAACACCAATCCGTATCCTGCTTGATGGTAAAGGAAACGATCTCTCAGCTCAGGTTGAATTTGAAGGATTTAACCGTCAGCTCAGCCCTGTAAACCGTCACTTGGCAAGTAAATTGGTGAGTTCGGTGCAGACTCAAGTACATGATTTGATTGAAGCTGGAACACCTATTGTTGAAGCGCAAATTGCAGGCATCCGTGCTAAAGCGCAACAAGAGATGGAGCAGCAACTTAACGGTGAATTGGAACGCATGTTGGCACTGAAAGCAGTGAACCCGAACATTCGTGACGAGGAAATCTCAGTGTTGCAAGAGCAGATTTCTGAATTAACAGACTTTATTGGTCGCGCTCAGTGTCAGTTAGATTCTCTACGTCTTATCGTAGTTTCTCATAACTAACAAACTGAAATAGATGAAAAAAGGCTTTCCATTGGAAAGCCTTTTTTATGTGCAGAATGTTGGTTACATCAACCATTTCCACCAAATGAATAGGGCTAGGAAACCAAAAAGGTAGATCAATCCGACGATCGATAGAGCTTTGAGTTTAGGCCCCATTTTCAGCGCACTAGGTAAAGGTGTTCGTGTCACCAATATGTAGTTGAGCAAGGCATAAATAGGCGTCGTAACAAATGCCATGATCATTGCAAAGTTTAGCATGGGTAGCAAAGCAGATGCCCAGAAGAAAATAATCCCTAAAGAGAGCACCGACACAATAATCATCCAATTAAGGAAGACTTTGGAACTTTGTTCTGACTGATTTTTAAGTAAGCGTTGTGACTCAGCGATCACTCGGCAGTATCCATCAAGAACGGTAATGGTACTGCCAAAAATACAGAAGAAAGCGATGATAGCAATCAGGTAGCGAGACCATTCCCCAATAGTAGATGCGTAAATGCCGATTAACTGATCAGTAAAGCCCGCGCCAGACATCGCTACTTTTGTGCCTGTTCCATGCAGTACTAACGCACCAAGAGCCAAGAAAACAACAGCGAGAAGTGCAGTGCCAATATAGCCCACGTTGAAATCGAATAGCGCCGATTGAGCGGTGACTGAAGTGTGCTTGCTTTGGCTTTTTAGCCACATTGAGCTCAGGCTAGTGACTTCAATTGGTGCAGGCATCCATCCCATGGTCACAACGATAAAACCAATGGCTGCGAGAGTCCAAGGGGAATCTGTGCTGATAGCATTGGATGGCGTTGGAGTACTTCCAAAAACAGCGAAAGCCAATGCCAATAAAGTGGAGATGGTGAGTAGCGCCATAATGATCTTAGATAAGGCATCTAACGCCTTGTACTGACCAGCAAATAAAATGGCCAAACAGGTAATCAGTGTTACTACACTCAGTACATGTATTGATAACTGAAAGGGAATGAAATAGCTAAGTAGGCTAGCACTAAAAAGTAATAGAGCGGCGGTACTGACCACTGCCGAGATAGAGGTTAGAGCAAAGAATAGCCACAGATAAGGCCTGCCAAGTTTGGAATACCCTTCAACTAAGCTTTCACCAGTACCTAGCGTGTATTGAACACCGCATCGAAAAAATGGATATTTCAGTAGGTTAACTAACAGTATTAGGGAAGCTAGTTGCCAACCGTAAATGGCCCCAGCCTGTGTTGATGCCACAAGGTGTGAACCACCGACAGCTGCTGCCGCCATCATGATTCCTGGACCTAATGATTTTACTAATTGGCTAAGAGAGCGTGTATTTTGCTCTGAGTATGGAACGGCATTTTCCATGGTAATTCCTTTCAGCGTTGTACTTTGCTATGCAGTGATAAATGAATAAAAATGGCCAATTTATTGGCTTCTTTTTCTTGTCAAGAGTTACGATTGATATCATAAGGTGTAAAAGTGTCAATCATTATTTACGCACGTGCTAAAAATAATTTACTGTTGGTGTTTTATGCTTATGGAGTAATGAAAGGCAATATGAATAGCTGCTTTTAGGCAAGAGTTTATGAAAAACAAAGGCACTAGTGGTTCAAAGCCAGCAAGTGAAGAGTGTCCGTAACGGCGATAATCA
The DNA here is from genome assembly GCF_024347055.1 of Vibrio porteresiae DSM 19223. Lineage (NCBI taxonomy): Bacteria > Pseudomonadati > Pseudomonadota > Gammaproteobacteria > Vibrionales > Vibrionaceae > Vibrio > Vibrio porteresiae. The sequence goes on along the minus strand of NZ_AP024895.1, from coordinate 3,214,069 downwards.
TGCCTCTGCCCAGGCAAGTGATTTCGGTATATAATGCCGCGTTTTTGAGTGATAAGAGCGAAATAATCATGGCGATGACGGAGTACCATCCACCAGTTGACCCTTGGATCGAGGTGGTGTACGAAGATAATTACATTGTTGCAGTCAATAAGCCGTCAGGGTTATTGTCTGTCCCTGGCCGTCTGGAAGAACACCATGACAGCATGTGGAGTCGTTTAGCTGAGCGTTATCCTGATGTGCAAGTTGTCCACCGTTTGGACATGTCGACATCGGGATTGATGATTTTGGCGAAAGACAAATACACGGAAGCAGCATTAAAAAAGCAGTTTCAATATCGCTTAACTCATAAGATTTATTACGCGCGTGTTTGGGGACATCCAGAGCAAGATGAGGGAGAGATTGATCTGCCTTTGATTTGTGATTGGCCAAATCGCCCGAAACAGAAAGTGTGTTTTGAAGATGGCAAACCATCTAAAACGCTTTATCAAGTAGTGAAAAGAGAAGAAAAGACATCAGTAGTGCGCCTACTGCCGGTAACGGGACGTTCTCATCAATTGCGTGTTCACATGCTAGCAATTGGTCACCCTATCGTGGGCGATGAGTTTTATGCTCATCAGGAGGCCATCGACTTTTCTGATCGTCTACAACTGCATGCTGCAGAATTGAGTTTCTATCATCCACGCAGTAACTGGCTGCGTTCAGTATTTGTTCCTTGCGATTTTTATCCTGAAGCCAAGGAAGAGATTTTTGAGCATTTCGATCCTGAACGTAAGCTACCGGATTATAAAAAGCTACCCCGACCTTAGTGACAGTGGGTGGCATACAAGGAGATAAGTATGGCGAAACCCACCGTAGTCTTTTTAGATCGAGCAACGATTCCTGAACAGATCGTTGTTCCTTCCATTTCTTGTGAACATAACTGGCGCGAGTATGATTTTACTCGCCCAGATCAAACCTTAGCTCGTAGCCAAGACGCTCAAGTGCTGATTACGAATAAGGTCGTACTCGACAAGACTATTTTGTCTCAACTTCCTGATCTCAAATTGATCGCTGTTTCTGCCACAGGCTTTAATAATGTGGATATTGACTACTGTCGTGAGCATGGAATTGCGGTTGCCAATATTCAAGGTTACGCCACTAAGTCTGTACCAGAGCATGTTATTGCTATGATGTTTGCCTTGCGCCGTAATTTGCGTGGTTATCACCAAGACATAATGGCAGGGGAGTGGCAGCGCAATAATCAGTTCTGTTTCTTTACTCATCCCATTGGTGATATTGCTGGCTCAACGTTGGGTATTATCGGTGGTGGTGTGCTGGGGCAATCATTGGCGTTAGTAGCAAAAGCATTGGGAATGAACGTCTTGTTTGCTGAACATAAGGGTAAGACGGAGTGTCGTTCTGGCTATGTGCCATTTGAGCAAGTGTTGGCTGAAGCTGATGTGGTTTCACTAAACTGCCCTTTAAGTGAACAAACCCGCAATCTGATTGATAAGCATGAGTTGGCTCTCATGAAATCCTCAGCGATTTTAATCAATGCTGGGCGTGGTGGCTTGGTGGAAGAGTCCGCGTTAGTGGATGCTCTGAAAAGCGGAGAGATTGCAGGGGCCGGTGTAGACGTGTTCACTCAAGAGCCTGCTGATAAAAGTAATCCATTGATTGCTAATGCAGATTTGCCGAATTTGATTTTAACACCCCATGTGGCATGGGGCAGTGATTCCGCCATTACCCGTTTGGCTGAAATCCTTATCGATAATATCGATGCCTTTTTGCAAGGCAAAGAGCAAAACCGCGTGGTGTAACACAAAATACTAGCGAATAAAAAAGGCAGCCTCGGCTGCCTTTTATCATTCTAAGTAAGAGAATTAAAGCGCTGCGATAGTCACTTTTTGCTCTTCTAGTTTCACCAATGCGTCTTGGTAACCAGCTAGCTTATCGCGTTCTTTTGCGATAACCGCTTCAGGTGCTTTTGCCACGAAACCTTCGTTACCTAGTTTGCCTTCGATACGTTTGATTTCACCTTGAGTTTTGGTGATCTCTTTCGCTAGACGGTCAAGTTCAGCATCTTTGTCGATCAAGCCTGCCATTGGGATAAGCAGTTCAGATTTCGCTACAAGTGCTGTTGCACATGCTGGTAGAGTTTCGCCATCAGTAATGACGCGTACGCTTTCTAGTTTTGCCAGAGAAACAAGTACTTGCTTACAGGTTTCTAGACGGTTTGCGTCAACATCATTAGCCGCTTTCAACATCACTTCTAGTGGTTTACCAGGGTTAATGTCGTACTCAGCACGTAGGTTACGAATACATGTAATGAACGCTTTCACCCACTCGATATCGTCTAGTGCATCTTGATGAACGTTAGATGCATCGAATTGAGGCAGTGCTTGCAGCATGATGGTTTCACCAGACACACCGTCTACTAGTGGCTTGATGCTTTGCCAGATAGTTTCAGTGATGTATGGGATCACTGGGTGTGCTAGGCGAAGTGTTTTCTCTAGAACAGTGATCAGTGTACGGCGAGTAGCACGTTGCTGAGCTTCTGTACCTTTCCATAGAACCGGTTTAGTTAGCTCTAGGTACCAGTCACAGAATTGGTTCCAGATGAATTCGTATAGCGTGTTCGCAGCCATATCTAGACGGAAGTTGTCGATATGTTCGTTGAACGTTTTTGCTGCCAATTCAAACTGAGATTCAATCCATTTGTCGGCTAGTGAGTACTCAAGTTCAGCACCTGCAGCAAAGCCACAATCTTGCTCTTCTGTGTTCATTAGTACGTAACGGCTAGCGTTCCATAGTTTGTTACAGAAGTTACGGTAACCTTCTAGACGTTTCATATCCCAGTTGATATCACGACCAGTTGATGCCATTGCTGCAAGAGTGAAACGTAGTGCGTCTGTACCGTAGGCTTCGATACCGTTTTCAAACGTTTTACGGGTGTTCTTCTCAATCTTCGCTGCCAACTGTGGCTGCATCATGTTGCCAGTACGTTTAGTCACTAGAGACTCAAGATCGATACCGTCAATCATGTCGATTGGGTCAAGTACGTTACCTTTCGATTTCGACATTTTGTCGCCGTTTTCATCACGGATTAGACCGGTTACGTAAACGGTTTTGAAAGGAACTTGTGGTTTGCCGTCTTCATCTTTGATGAAGTGCATGGTCATCATGATCATACGAGCAACCCAGAAGAAGATGATGTCGAAACCTGTTACCAACACGTCAGTTGGGTGGAAGGTTGCAAGATCAGGTGTCTGTTCTGGCCAGCCTTGAGTACCGAAAGTCCACAGTGCAGAAGAGAACCAAGTATCAAGAACGTCGTCGTCTTGACGTAGTGCAACGTCTGCTGACAGGTCGTTTTCTTGACGAACTTCTTCTTCGCTACGACCTACGTAAACATTACCTTCTGCGTCGTACCATGCAGGGATGCGGTGACCCCACCAAAGTTGACGAGAGATACACCAGTCTTGAATGTCACGCATCCAAGAGAAGTACATGTTTTCGTATTGTTGTGGTACGAATTGGATATCGCCATCTTCAACCGCTTTGATTGCAGGTTCTGCAAGAGTTGCAGTACGTACATACCATTGGTCAGTTAGCATTGGTTCGATAACTACGCCACCACGGTCGCCGTAAGGGATAGTTAAATCGTGATCTTTGATTTCAACTAGAAGACCCAGTTGTTCAAATTCCGCTACGATCGCTTTACGTGCTGCAAAACGTTCCATACCTTGGAAACGCTCTGGGATGTCAGTTGCGTAAACGTCGCTTGGCTCACCTTTAGTCGTGAAGACTTCTGCAGCGTTACGAATGTTCGCATCTAGAGTAAAGATGTTGATCATCGGTAGGTTGTGACGTTTACCTACTTCGTAGTCGTTAAAGTCGTGTGCTGGAGTGATTTTTACACAACCAGTACCTTTATCCATATCTGCGTGTTCGTCACCCAAGATTGGAATGCGACGATCAATGATAGGCAGAAGAATTTCTTTACCAATCAGATCTTTGTAACGTGGATCTTCTGGGTTAACTGCAACACCAGTATCGCCAAGCATGGTTTCTGGACGAGTGGTTGCAACAACGATGTAGTCTTTGCCATCAGCTGTTTTTACGCCATCCGCTAGTGGGTAGCGGAAGTGCCACATATGGCCTTTAGATTCTTTGTTTTCAACTTCTAGGTCAGAGATCGCAGTGTGCAGTTTTGGATCCCAGTTAACTAGACGTTTACCACGGTAGATCAGGTCTTCTTTGAATAGACGTACGAAGACTTCTTGAACTGCGTTTGAGAAACCTTCATCCATAGTGAAGCGTTCGCGATCCCAGTCAACAGATGCGCCTAGACGACGAAGCTGACGAGTGATGTTACCGCCTGACTCTGCTTTCCATTCCCAAATTTTGTCGATGAAAGCATCGCGACCGTAGTCGTGTTTGGTTTTTTCTTCTTCAGCAGCAATTTTACGTTCTACCACCATTTGGGTTGCGATACCCGCGTGGTCAGTACCCACTTGCCACAAAGTGTTGTTGCCTTTCATACGCTGACAACGGATCAGAGTATCCATGATGGTGTCTTGGAAGGCGTGACCCATATGTAGGCTACCAGTGACGTTTGGTGGCGGAATCACGATGCTGTAAGCAGGCTTAGTTGTGTCACCGTGAGGCTTAAAGTAGCCTTGTTCTTCCCAAGTCTTATACAGATCTTGTTCGATAGATGTTGGGTTGTATGTCTTTTCCATAGTGCTCTTAAATGGATACTTTGATGGTTAATTCAGTCAATCTTCATAAGTGAGTTCTCTGGCAAAGAGAGCTTAACTATAAGGATGAACTGTTACGGATATTGAATCTCGATAGTCTGCAGTTGATACCCTGCTTGCCGATAGAGTTTATATCGTTCTCGAGCTCGTTGCTTCGCATTTTCTTCACAAGGAACGAAGTCTATCACTTCAGCGAAGTTCTGCGCAAAGGTTGTCTGATTATCCGCCAAATTTATTGCTAATTGGCGATGATATGACGCTTTTATTCCTTGGTCTCCTATCTCAATGTGAGTGCCATATTTAGGTCCTTCTCCCACTAGGTTATGCGCAATAAATTGGTGCGCATCGACCTGCCAAAACAGCTCAGCAAAGTGTTCGGCGTGGAGCTTGTCTTGGCACTGTAAGTAAACCTTGGCACCTTGCTGAGCAAAGTGTTGTGTCAAAAATACCACGTATTGTTCAAACCCGGAGGGTTCAGCTTGAGGAGATGACTCGCTCACAATGTAGAAAGTGGCCATTGGCATAACGCGATACCTTTACTGCAAATGAAAATAAGGTGCGAAGTAAAAAGGGCCTTACGGCCCTTTATTCAAATTACTCTTCAGTCTCTAGGCCACTGCGGTTTAGCAAGAATTGGACAAGTAAAGAGACAGGGCGACCCGTCGATCCTTTAGCTGCTCCAGATTTCCATGCAGTACCTGCGATGTCAATGTGTGCCCAGTTGTATTTCTTGGCAAACTTCGACAAGAAACAACCAGCAGTAATAGCACCACCAGGACGGCCACCAATGTTTGCCATATCAGCAAATGGGCTTCTAAGCTGCTCATGGTATTCGTCAGCAAGAGGCAGTCGCCATGCGCGATCACTTGCTTGCTCTGACGCGTTAACAATTTCATGAGCAAGTGGGTTATGGTTTGCCATAACACCGCTGATGTGATGACCAAGTGCAATCACACAAGCGCCAGTCAAGGTTGCTACATCAATAACACATTCTGGTTCGAAGCGTTCTACGTAAGTCAGTGCATCACAAAGAACCAAACGACCTTCAGCATCCGTGTTAAGCACTTCAACTGTTTGGCCTGACATGGTAGTCAGGATATCACCTGGACGGTAAGCGTTACTGCCAGGCATGTTTTCACAACCAGCAAGCACACCAATAACATTGATTGGCAAATTCATTTGCGCCAGTGCTTTCATCGCTCCAAACACGGAGGCTGCGCCACACATATCGTATTTCATCTCATCCATGCCTTCGCCTGGTTTGAGTGAAATGCCGCCTGAGTCAAAGGTTAGGCCTTTGCCCACGAGAACGATAGGTTTAGCCGTTTCATCTGGGTTACCTTTGTATTCGATAACCGACATCATGGATTCGTTTTTCGAACCACGACCAACAGCGAGGTATGAATACATACCCAATTTTTCCATCTCTTCTTCGCCAATGATTTTTGTGGTGACAGTGTCGAAGTCATCAGCAAGACGGCGAGCTTGAGAGGCTAAATAAGCTGGGTTAGCAATGTTAGGTGGCATGTTGCCTAAGTCTTTACATGCTTTCACACCAGAGGCGATCGCCAGACCATGAGCGATTGCTTTTTCACCTAAGCTGAGTTCGCGACGTGTTGGTACGTTGAATACCAATTTACGTAATGGACGGCGAGTCTCTGGCTTAACGGATTTAAATTGATCGAACGTGTAAAGGCCATCTTTGGTGGCTTCAACCGCTTGACGAACTTTCCAATAAGTATCACGGCCTTTTACGTGCAATTCTGTAAGAAAACATACCGCTTCCATTGAACCTGTTTCGTTCAATGTGCTGATGGTTTTTTGAATAATTTCTTTGTACTGACGTTCACCCAGTTCGCGTTCTTTACCACAACCTACGAGTAAAACGCGTTCAGACAGAACTCCCGGTACTTGATGCAGCAGTAGCATCTGCCCAGGTTTACCTTCTAGATCACCGCGACGAAGCAGTGAGCTGATATAACCATCGCTGATCTTATCGAGTTGTTCTGCCACTGGAGAAAGGCGGCGTGGTTCGAATACGCCCACAACGATACAAGCGCTACGTTGTTTCTCTGGGCTACCACTTTTAACACTGAACTCCATGCGTACTCCTACATCCTAAAGACAAATAGAACTAAATGTTGGATAATGCACTCTTACTTGTTGAATCCCTAAAGGGAGCTACCTTTTAAAGTTGAGTGCTAACAAATAGTGAAAATTTCAAAAATAAAAGGTTCAACGAGAAATTATAGTGATTCAATCAAAAAAACAAGTTTTGTATAGGTAATTTCAGCGTGATTATTGTCCGATATTTGATCCGCGAAACACTAAAGAGTCAATTTGCCATCTTTTTTGTACTTTTTTTAGTGTTTCTGAGCCAGAAGTTTATCCGGGTTTTAGCTGATGCTTCTGATGGCGAAATTCCTGCACGAATGATTTTATCTGTCGTAGGATTGAATATGCCATCAATGGGGCTTTTGATGCTGCCATTGAGTTTGTATATAGGTATTTTGCTTACCTTTGGTCGACTTTATGCGGAAAGCGAAATCACCGTGATGAATGCCACCGGCATTGGCAACAAATTTTTAGTGCGGGCTGCATTGTATCTGGCGTTAATTACGTCAGCTGCTGCGGCCTTTAACTCGTGGTGGTTATCGCCATGGAGCCAAGACAAAGTGGCTCAATTGATGGAGCAGCTTTCTGCTGATAACAGTGTCGACTTGCTGCAAAAAGGTCAGTTTCAACGTTCTCCAGATGGATCTTCAGTGGTATTTATTGATGACATCGAAAACAAAAAACTGTCGAATGTTTTTGTGGCTCAGTTAACGCCAAGAGAATCGGTACTGCCCAGTGTTATGTTCTCCAATTCAGGAGATGTAAAAGAGTTAAGCGATGGTCGCCAAGTGATCACTATGTATGACGGTACACGTTATGAAGGTGTACCCACACAAGTGAATTACATGATTACCACCTTCGAGCAATATCAAGGCTTAATTGGTCAGCGTGAAGTTGAACATGAAGATCGCGATTGGGAAGCCATCCCGACCATGCAATTGATGAAAAACTCGAATCCGAAAGCGCAGGCAGAGCTGCAGTGGCGTATTTCCTTAGTGGTGTGTATTCCATTACTAACTATGTTGGTTGTCCCATTATCTGCGGTGAACCCAAGACAAGGTCGTTTTGCCAAAATGGGGCCGGCGATTTTGATCTATTTGGCGTATTTCTTAGCCATCAGTGCGACTAAGTCAGCGTTAGAAGATGGAGCGATTCCTGCTGCGTTAGGGATGTGGCCAATTAACGCGGGTCTTTTAGTGGCTGCCATTATTGTGAACTCGTTAGATAGTCTTCCTGTGAGAAGATTTAAAGATAAGCTCAGACAAAAAAGAAAGGTGGCGTAAGTCGTGTTTAAAATTCTTGATTGGTATATTGGCCGAACGATTATTGCCACGTCGACTTTGGTTTTGGTGACCTTTGTTGGTTTGTCTGGAATCATCAAATACGTCGATCAGCTGCGTAAAGTGGGCAAAGGATCATACGATTTGTTGCATGCGCTCTATTTCGTTATTTTGAGCGTGCCTCGTGATATCGAAATGTTTTTCCCTATGGCGGCACTTTTGGGCGCTCTGATCGGTTTGGGTATGTTGGCTTCGAGTTCTGAGCTAGTGGTGATGCAAGCTGCGGGGTATTCGAAGTTACAAATCGGTTTGTCTGTGTTGAAAACCGCTGTTCCCTTGATGATCATCATCACCTTGCTAGGTGAATGGGGTGCACCACAAGCGCAGAAATTGGCTCGAGATATGCGCGCATTTGCCACCTCTAACGGTAATATTTTATCAGTACAAACAGGAGTTTGGGCTAAAGATGCCAGTGACTTTATTTTCATCACTAAGATCGATGACGATAAGCTGTATGGCATTAATATGTGGCGTTTTAACGATGATAAAAAGTTAACTGAAGTATTGTTTGCTAAAGAAGCAGATTACATCAAAGGTAAACATTGGTTATTGAAAAACGCGACCTTGACCGATATGCGTGACAACATAGTGATTAAGAAAACCAATTTGCCAACCTATCAGTGGAAAACGTCTTTAGAGCCAGACAAACTGCAGGTTGTTACGGTAAAACCTGAAGAATTGTCACTGAGTGGTTTGTACAGCTATGTACATTATCTTAAAGCCTCAGAGCAAGATGCTTCGCGATATGACCTAGCGTTTTGGCGTAAGATTACTCAACCTTTCTCTATTGCGGTCATGATGTTAATGGCGTTGTCGTTTATTTTTGGTCCACTGCGTAGTGTGACCATGGGCGCTCGTATTTTGTCTGGGGTGATCGCTGGCTTTACTTTCTATATTTCGAGCGAGTTTTTTGGCCCACTAAGCTTAGTGTATGGTTTCCCTCCATTTATTGGAGCAATAGCGCCAAGTCTTGTGTTTCTAACGATTGCGTTAGTCCTTATGGGGCGCAAAGCATAATAAATGAATAAGTAAGACAGCTTATTTGATGATTAAAAGGAAGCGCTAGCTTCCTTTTTTATTGGGCAAAATGGAGTTGCGGCGCAAGCAATGTTTGTCTGTGATAGGAAAAAATCCCGAGTTTAGTTCGCCTAACGTAATTAACGTGCCTGAGGTCAAAGAATCCACAGCACACTTTGCTAGGATATGTGCGTGGTTTAATACTATTACAAAGGAGCAAGTTGTGAATAAAACACCACGGACAGTAACGTCACCTAAAAAATTTATTATCGGTACTGGTTTGCTCGCTCAACTTCCAGATTATGTGAAAGATTTTGGCAACAATGCGTTTATCATCTGTGATGAATTCATTCTTACCAAAGTCAAAGAAGAAGCGATTGCTGCCATTGAAAAAGACAGCAACCTGACCGCAACGGCTGAAAAATTTAATTACGAATGTACTCAAGAAGAGATCGATCGTAATGCAAAATTGGCAGTGAAAACCCACGCAAATGTTATCGTTGGCGTTGGTGGTGGTAAAACATTGGACTGTGCTAAAGCTGTCGGTTATCAAGAAAAACTGCCTGTTATTCTTTACCCAACTATCGCATCAACTGATGCACCATGTACCGCTCTAGCGGTTATCTATAAATCTAATGGTGAATTTGACCATTATCTATTCCTACCTCAAAACCCTGATGCAGTGATTGCAGATACAGACATTATCTCTGGTGCACCTGCACGTTTCTTCGCAGCTGGTGTGGGTGATGCTTTGGCTACCTATTTTGAAGCAAGAGCTTGCTATGCATGTGATGGTGTCAACCTTGTTTTGAAAAAACCTTCTCGTACTGGTTTGGGCTTAGCACGACTGTGTTATGAACTACTCAGTGAAAACGTTGAAGCCGCTATGGATGCGTTGAAAAATAAAATCACGACTCCAGCTTTGGAACAAACTATTGAAGCGACCATTTACCTAAGTGGTGTTGGCGCTGAAGCAGGTGGTTTGGCCGCAGCTCACGCGGTTAACAATGGTATGTCAGCTGTACCTGATTTACATAAAGCTCAGCATGGTGAAAAAGTGGTATTTGGCTTGCTCACTCAGCTAGTGTTAGAAAATGCACCTAAAGCAGAAATCGATGAAGTAATTCGGATTGTGAAAACCGTTGGTTTACCTTTGACACTTGAAGATATGGGGCTGACCAAGTTTGTTGAATCTGAATGGCGTAAAGTGGCTCAAATTGCCTGTGCAGAAGGTGATACCATGAGCAACATGCCTAAAGCCGTTACGGAAGAAGAAGTTTATAGCGCAATGGTTGCCGCTAATAATATGGCTCACCGTTATAAAGCTAAAGCTTAGTTTGCCATAGATACAAAATGAGTTTTCTACTAACGCAAAAAAAGCGCCGTGGTCGGCGCTTTTTTTATAGTCACTGCGAAGTAATAACTAGTCAGTCACCGCATGCTTAGCGAACGGCATCACATACTGCTTAACTTTGGTTGGTGGTTCGCAGTTTGGCAAAATGGAATTGATATCGAAGAGATACCAGCCCCTACGATGCGCTTTACCAATGAATTTTGCTTTATCTGCGTTGAAGCAAACGAGATTGTCATTATCGCGGCCAATCACAAAGCGGTTTTCCCCTTGTTGAATCCACAGCCAAGCGTTGCGGTATTGATCGTCAATATCGGCAAGATAGCTAAATTGGGTCAGCTCTACGGGTGAATAAAGTAAAAATTGTTCACGATAGTCAACGATGGCTAAGTGTCCGTTAGGGCCAATGGCTTCAGCCGCTTCGGTCATGACCTCTTTTGCGGGGGTTCTTACCGGATCAAGCAAAACATATCCCCAGGAGCTATAGAGAATCCAGGTTATCGACATCAAAACACCAAATTTGCATAGTATTTGCGAACGATGCATTTTGATGTTGATGGCGAGCCATATCAGTGCGGTTACAGTAAAGAAAATGGCAAAGCCAATCACATCTGGATCTTCACCTAGGTTTTTAATCAGCCCTTTATTATGGGTAAACAGTAGGATGGCAACCACAAACAAGGCTAAGTTAAGTACCCAAGTCACCCATTTGATGAGGACGCTCATCCACCGCTCCATAGTTTTATGAGTCAACCAATGCGAGAAGCAGACAACCAGCATCGGAACTGCAGGTAGTATGTAGACCCCACGTTTACCAGGACTTAGGCTAAAGAAAAACACGACGAGAGCAACCCAAATCAGAAGCGAGCGAATGACACGGTCTTGGTGATAGTTTTTCCAGAAGCTACGGCTGAATAGGAAAAGTGATGCTGGAAACCAAAAACCTGGAATAACTTGTAACACAAAGTGATACCAAGGCTGTAAATGAGTCCAAGAATCTGCATAGCGCTTTGCTGTTTGTTTGAATAGGATGTTATCTCGATACGCCATGTAATCTGGATTACCGCTGACATCAACCCAATGCAACATCGGGAAGAACCAAGCAGATAAAACCAGCAGCATGCAAATCAACCCAAATACAATCTCGCCAATCGCTCGTTTAACGGATGTCTCTCCAGAACGAATGCGATAGGTGAGGGCTGGAATTAAGAAGAGGATAGGTAAGAAGCCGACACCTTTGGTGATGATACCCAATCCCATAAATGCCCAGCTCAGTCCATACCAAAGCCAACTCTGCTTAATGAAGTAGTGGCGAATAAAGCCATACATCGCAATTGTAATCCAGCAGGTAACCATCGCGTCAATTTGGGCTGTTTTGGCTTGTAGCACAAACTGCGGGATGAGCATCAATAGCAAAAATGCGTTGCGGGCGACTTTTACACTCCACAGTTTTGCCGATATGTCATAAACACATACGAGAGTGACAAGACCTGCAATGGTATTGGGAATTAAAAAAGACCAGTAAATACTGTTGGTTAAGCTATAGAAAATGGCGATCGCCCACATAAAAATGGGGGGTTTATCTGGATACAGTTCTCCACCACGCAATGGGAAAAACCAATTCCCAGAAACCACCATTTCTTTTGCTGCTTCAGCAAAGCGGGGTTCGTCTGCTGGCCAAGGACCACGTAAACCAATCCCCATCGCGATAATAATAAAGGCAAAGAAAAGTAATAAAGAGAGTACCTTATAGTAATCGTCACTATAAAAGCGGTCGGAGAGAGACTTAAACATTCGAATGTTCCCCTAGCTGTTCTTCTGAATGAAGAGATTGCTTATATCGTTGATATAAGTAATGGGTAAGAACCAAACTCACTATACCTAGAATGATGCTGACAATTAACTGCCATTGACTTGCAGAACCTACTCCTGAACCTGCAAGAGCAAAAATGATGGTTTGAGGCAGATAACCAAGCAAGGAGGCACCAATAAAAGAAAGCACAGGAACTCCTGTGATTCCTGATAATAGGTTGGTGATGAGGTTGCTACCAAGAGGAAAAATACGTAGTAGCAACACTTTGGAAAAGGGTTGAGTATCCACAAAACCTTTGAATTTACGGTAACGCTTACCCAATTTGCGCGTTAAGCTTTCTCGAAAAATCCAAGCAGCTAGCGCATAGGTGCAGATAGCACCAGTGATCGCACTAAGTAGACAGAGTAGAGTGCCTAGCACTCCACCAAACGTGAAGCCAAATGTGAATGCGATCAGTTGTCTGGGCCCACCACATGCGGTAAATACGGCACCAAATACCAATAGAATGCTTAACCCACGAACACCATCGTTGGCAACGTAATTTGCAATCCAGTTTTTATCTGCAATATGAATCCAAATATCACTATCAGATTCTGAATAGATCAGGATACATAACGCACATAAGAAGATGATCTTGAGCAGTTTCATTCTTGGTCTGTGTGTCTAATTTCAATAGTTGGCCACATGGTGCGTTTGCGAAGCCACATTACACCAAACATATCGACAATCCCAACCCAGAGTCGGTTCCATACGTTGTATTTAGAAACCCCAACAGTACGTTCGCGATGGTTGACTGGATAAACGATGATTTCACCATTCATTCTGCGAATTAAGGCAGGTAGGAATCGATGCATATGATCAAAGTATGGAAGAAGTAAAAAAGTCTCGCGGGGAAAAACTTTTAATCCACATCCTGAGTCTGGAACTCCATCGGCGAGGAAAAATTGGCGTACAGCATTAGCTACGCGGGATTGAAAGTGTACCCATGCGGTGTCTTTACGTTTGTTACGAAAGCCTGCAATACAAAAATGTTCAACAGAAAGGTTTTCGGCTTTCTCAATCATACCGAGTAGGTCTGCTGGATCATTCTGGCCATCAGCATCGAGAGTCGCAATCCATTTACCTTTTGCATGACGAACAGCACTATGAACCGCGGTACTTTGACCACAACTTTGAGGATGATGTAGTAGAGTGAGCGAGCAACCGAGACGGGCAGCTGTCTCTACAGCTTCTTTCCCAGTGTTATCAGTACTCCCATCATCTGTGAGTACTACCTCAAAGGTGATATGAGAGTTTAATGCGTTATGTATTTCTTCAATAAGAGGACCGATGTTACCTTCTTCGTTCTTCGCTGGTAACACCACAGAGAGTTTTATCATAATAGTAAGCCGGTGTTGTCGCTTATCAGAGCAGCATAATATGCTTAAATCAATGACGATAGTATGAAAGCTAAGCACTCATGTGTTGGACTGAAAAGCTAAATTAGTAATACTGGTAATATAAAGACGACAATATAAGCTGTTATCAGGATATGTTGAACACTAATTCTGCTGAAAAGTTGCCTAATAGTTGGCAAATTTGACTATTAAATCGATCGTTTGGTGAAAATATCAGCAAACGATTTAAAATTCAAAAATTTACTATTGCGCGCCTGCATTTCTTACGTATAATGCGTCACATCGAAAGGGCAAATCCCTTGAGATGCAATGCCACTGTGATGGAATTGGTAGACATGACGGATTCAAAATCCGTTGCCTTCGGGCGTGGCGGTTCAAGTCCGCCCAGTGGTACCAAATTCGAAGAAGCCGCTATTTATTAGCGGCTTTTTTTCGTCTGAGGTTTGGGAAATTAAAAACGTTGCCTTCGGTGCGGCGGCTGGAATGCCAGTCCAATCAGTCCGCCGAGTGGTACCAAATTCAAAGAAGCCGCTATTTATTAGCGGCTTTTTTTCGTCTGACGTTTGGCAAATTAAAAACGTTGCCTTCGGTGCGGCGGCTGGAATGCCAGTCCAATCAGTCCGCCGAGTGGTACCAAATTCAAAGAAGCCGCTATTTATTAGCGGCTTTTTTTCGTCTGACGTTTGGCAAATTAAAAACGTTGCCTTCGGTGCGGCGGCTGGAATGCCAGTCCAATCAGTCCGCCCAGTGGTACCAAATTCGAAGAAGCCGCTATTTATTAGCGGCTTTTTTGCGTCTGAAATTTGGGAGCTGATAACGTTACCTTCGGTGCGGTTCTTGTTTGCTTTTGATATACAAGAAACCTCAGCTGGTGGTTTGCACTACTATCAATAACTCATCCATTTCACAAAAACGTTATCTTTATCACTAGTCATACTTTTATACCTTATCCTAGACTTAAAGAATTGTCGTAAATTGGTATGGGGTAAAAGAGTGGCGAGTATCAAGATTACTGTCGATCGTCTGAAACCTGGTTTACATATTCGACTTCCTGTGAAGTGGAATGATCACCCCTTTCTATTTAATAGCTTCAAAATTAAATCTCAAGAGCAGATCAATCTTATTCGTCATTTAGGTATTCAACATGTCTTCCTGAATACTAATCAGAGTGATACTGAACCTCTCCCTCCTAAAAGTGAACAAGATAGCCAACCAGATTCCACTGAAGCTGAGGCTCAATCTGAATTTGATCAAGAAGTCGATAAACTGTGGCAAGAGAAGCAAAAGCGCATTGAAAAACTCAACACTTATAGAAGAAGAGTGAGTGCCGTTGAAAAAGAGTTTGAACGATCGCTTTCACGTATGCGTGCAGTGATGAACAAAATTCGCAATAGACCAATGGATGCGGTAAATGAAGCGAGTCAACTAGTAGAGGATGTCGTCGATAAACTGTTAAGCGACGATAATGTGACTTTGCATCTCATGAACAGTAAGAGTGAATTTGAAGATATCTATTTTCACTCTCTTAACGTAGCTGTTATTGCGATGATGATCGGCCGAGCAAAAGAGTATGCGCCAGAAAAGATAAAAGAGTTGGCGTTTGCTGCACTCTTTCATGATATGGGCAAAGTAAGAGTGCCGACGGCCATTGTTCGTAAACAGACTCAGCTAAGCGAGCCGGAACTCAACTATCTTAAGCTGCATACCAAATATGGTTTAGAGATAGCAGGTAATATAGAGGACTTTCCCGAGACAGCACGTAAGGTGATTGAACAGCATCATGAACTCAATGATGGTTCTGGGTATCCTCAGGGGTTAAAAGGTGATGCTATCGATGAGTTGGCGAAAGTGGTCGCTGTAGCAAATGCATTTGATAACCTTTGCCATCCCAACATTCCAAGTGAACAAAAGATTCCATACATTGCTCTGTCGCATCTATTTAAAAACTGCAAACATCTTTATGACCAAGAGAACTTAAGTATTCTGGTTAAGTTCATGGGGGTGTTCCCTCCAGGCACTGTCGTTCAGCTTTCTAATGAGATGGTCGGGTTAGTCATCTCAGTCAACATTAACAATCTGCTGTTCCCCAATGTACTCATCTATGACCCCAGCGTTCCACGTAACCAAGCCCCAATTATTGACTTGGCAGATAAAGACATAAAGATAGTGAATGCAATCCTTCCTAATAAACTACCGGACAAAATTCGCGAGTATCTAAATCCAAGAGCTCGAGTATCCTATTTCTTTGATGGTAATGAATAGTTATCCACAGGATTCTGTGTGTAACTTGTTACCATTCTGAGGGCTGTTTGGGTATAAAAAATAGGTTGCTGTAAGTTTGTTCAAACGAACGTTTTTCAGTAAAAAAACGCATTATTCTGCTTGCCAACATTTTATAACTCCCTATAATGCGCCCCACTGACACGGCAGACGCCACAAGGCTTCAGCGGTATCAGTAAGAGGATAAGACGCTCGAATGAGAAAGTTGAAAAAAGTGTTTGACACTGACAACGAAATCGCTAGAATGCACCTCCGCTTCGAAAGAAAAGTTCTTGAAAAGCAAGCTCTTTAACAATTTAAACCTATCAATCTGTGTGGGCACTCGTTGATGATAATCATAGCTTCTTAGGAAGCACAATGGTTTCAATGAACTGAGTGACCAATTAAGTCTTCGGACTTAGCACAGTCAATTTATTCAGTATTCATTGAGCCGAAAAAACTTTTAATTGAAGAGTTTGATCATGGCTCAGATTGAACGCTGGCGGCAGGCCTAACACATGCAAGTCGAGCGGCAGCACAGAGGAACTTGTTCCTTGGGTGGCGAGCGGCGGACGGGTGAGTAATGTCTGGGAAGTTGCCCGATAGAGGGGGATAACCATTGGAAACGATGGCTAATACCGCATAACCTCGCAAGAGCAAAGAAGGGGATCTTCGGACCTTTCGCTATCGGATACGCCCAGATGGGATTAGCTAGTTGGTGAGGTAAGGGCTCACCAAGGCGACGATCCCTAGCTGGTCTGAGAGGATGATCAGCCACACTGGAACTGAGACACGGTCCAGACTCCTACGGGAGGCAGCAGTGGGGAATATTGCACAATGGGCGCAAGCCTGATGCAGCCATGCCGCGTGTATGAAGAAGGCCTTCGGGTTGTAAAGTACTTTCAGCAGTGAGGAAGATGGTGAGATTAATACTCTCATCATTTGACGTTAGCTGCAGAAGAAGCACCGGCTAACTCCGTGCCAGCAGCCGCGGTAATACGGAGGGTGCGAGCGTTAATCGGAATTACTGGGCGTAAAGCGCATGCAGGTGGTCTGTTAAGTCAGATGTGAAAGCCCGGGGCTTAACCTCGGAATCGCATTTGAAACTGGCAGGCTAGAGTGCTGTAGAGGGGGGTAGAATTCCAGGTGTAGCGGTGAAATGCGTAGAGATCTGGAGGAATACCGGTGGCGAAGGCGGCCCCCTGGACAGACACTGACACTCAGATGCGAAAGCGTGGGGAGCAAACAGGATTAGATACCCTGGTAGTCCACGCCGTAAACGATGTCTACTTGGAGGTTGTGGCCTTGAGCCGTGGCTTTCGGAGCTAACGCGTTAAGTAGACCGCCTGGGGAGTACGGTCGCAAGATTAAAACTCAAATGAATTGACGGGGGCCCGCACAAGCGGTGGAGCATGTGGTTTAATTCGATGCAACGCGAAGAACCTTACCTACTCTTGACATCCAGAGAACTTAGCAGAGATGCTTTGGTGCCTTCGGGAACTCTGAGACAGGTGCTGCATGGCTGTCGTCAGCTCGTGTTGTGAAATGTTGGGTTAAGTCCCGCAACGAGCGCAACCCTTATCCTTGTTTGCCAGCGAGTAATGTCGGGAACTCCAGGGAGACTGCCGGTGATAAACCGGAGGAAGGTGGGGACGACGTCAAGTCATCATGGCCCTTACGAGTAGGGCTACACACGTGCTACAATGGCATATACAGAGGGCGGCTAACTTGCGAAAGTGTGCGAATCCCAAAAAGTATGTCGTAGTCCGGATTGGAGTCTGCAACTCGACTCCATGAAGTCGGAATCGCTAGTAATCGTGGATCAGAATGCCACGGTGAATACGTTCCCGGGCCTTGTACACACCGCCCGTCACACCATGGGAGTGGGCTGCAAAAGAAGCAGGTAGTTTAACCTTCGGGAGGACGCTTGCCACTTTGTGGTTCATGACTGGGGTGAAGTCGTAACAAGGTAGCGCTAGGGGAACCTGGCGCTGGATCACCTCCTTAATACGAAGATTATTGCGATGAGTGTTCACACAGATTGATACGGTTTAATAGAGCACCTAGTGGGTCTGTAGCTCAGGTGGTTAGAGCGTTCGCCTGATAAGCGAGAGGTCGGTGGTTCAAGTCCACTCAGACCCACCAATATTTCCGTAAGGAAAACACCGATGGGGTTATAGCTCAGCTGGGAGAGCGCCTGCCTTGCACGCAGGAGGTCTGCGGTTCGATCCCGCATAGCTCCACCATCTTTAAGCGCATTTGCGACAGTGTTCTTAAAAATGGTTTTACTTTCTTTATGAAAGAAAATCTTTGCTCTTTAACAATTTGGAAAGCTGACAAAACAATGTTTTATTTCAATGAAATAAAACATTGTTTGTAAAGTTCTCAATTGTCTTCGTTAAGAAGACAAACAAAAACACATTCAAGTGTTCTTGGATTCACTTTTACAGTGAATATTCAAAATTGAGTCCGGCAATATCGAGTCTGCAACATGTATAAAAATGCAGACAACCTTGGTGACTAACCTTTGATTTCACTTTTTAAAAGTGGAGACAAATAGTTCAACTCGAAACTTTTTTGGGTTGTATGGTTAAGTGACTAAGCGTACACGGTGGATGCCTTGGCAGTCAGAGGCGATGAAGGACGTACTAACTTGCGATAAGCGTAGATGAGGCAGTAAGAGCCACTTGAGTCTACGATTTCCGAATGGGGAAACCCAACTGCATAAGCAGTTATCTTTAACTGAATACATAGGTTAAAGAAGCGAACCGGGAGAACTGAAACATCTAAGTACCCCGAGGAAAAGAAATCAACCGAGATTCCGAAAGTAGCGGCGAGCGAAATTGGATTAGCCCTTAAGTTTATTATGCGTCAGGCGAAGGCTCTGGAAAGGGCCGCGATACAGGGTGATAGCCCCGTAGCTGATAACGCATAGTAAGTGAAAACGAGTAAGGCGGGACACGTGTTATCCTGTCTGAACATGGGGGGACCATCCTCCAAGGCTAAATACTCCTGACTGACCGATAGTGAACCAGTACCGTGAGGGAAAGGCGAAAAGAACCCCTGTGAGGGGAGTGAAATAGAACCTGAAACCGTGTACGTACAAGCAGTAGGAGCCTCCTTTGTGGGGTGACTGCGTACCTTTTGTATAATGGGTCAGCGACTTATATTCAGTGGCAAGGTTAACCGTTTAGGGGAGCCGTAGGGAAACCGAGTCTTAACTGGGCGCACAGTCTCTGGATATAGACCCGAAACCGAGTGATCTAGCCATGGGCAGGTTGAAGGTTGAGTAACATCAACTGGAGGACCGAACCGACTAATGTTGAAAAATTAGCGGATGACTTGTGGCTAGGGGTGAAAGGCCAATCAAACTCGGAGATAGCTGGTTCTCCCCGAAAGCTATTTAGGTAGCGCCTCGGACGAATACTACTGGGGGTAGAGCACTGTTAAGGCTAGGGGGTCATCCCGACTTACCAACCCTTTGCAAACTCCGAATACCAGTAAGTACTATCCGGGAGACACACGGCGGGTGCTAACGTCCGTCGTGAAGAGGGAAACAACCCAGACCGCCAGCTAAGGTCCCAAATTATAGCTAAGTGGGAAACGATGTGGGAAGGCTTAGACAGCTAGGATGTTGGCTTAGAAGCAGCCATCATTTAAAGAAAGCGTAATAGCTCACTAGTCGAGTCGGCCTGCGCGGAAGATGTAACGGGGCTAAGCTATAAACCGAAGCTGCGGCAATGCAATTTATTGTATTGGGTAGGGGAGCGTTCTGTAAGCCGTTGAAGGTGAGTTGTAAAGCTTGCTGGAGGTATCAGAAGTGCGAATGCTGACATGAGTAACGATAATGGGGGTGAAAAACCTCCACGCCGGAAGACCAAGGGTTCCTGTCCAACGTTAATCGGGGCAGGGTAAGTCGACCCCTAAGGCGAGGCAGAAATGCGTAGTCGATGGGAAACGGGTTAATATTCCCGTACTTCTTACAATTGCGATGGGGGGACGGAGAAGGCTAGGTGGGCTTGGCGACGGTCGTCCAAGTTCAAGTGCGTAGGTTGGGTGTTTAGGCAAATCCGGACACCTAAGACTGAGACACGATGTCGAGCACCCAAGGGTGTGAAGTCATTGATGCCATGCTTCCAGGAAAAGCCTCTAAGCTTCAGATTGTAAGGAATCGTACCCCAAACCGACACAGGTGGTCGGGTAGAGAATACCAAGGCGCTTGAGAGAACTCGGGTGAAGGAACTAGGCAAAATGGTACCGTAACTTCGGGAGAAGGTACGCTCTCGACGGTGAAGTCCCTTGCGGATGGAGCTATTGAGAGTCGCAGATACCAGGTGGCTGCAACTGTTTATTAAAAACACAGCACTGTGCAAAATCGTAAGATGACGTATACGGTGTGACGCCTGCCCGGTGCCGGAAGGTTAATTGATGGGGTTAGCGCAAGCGAAGCTCTTGATCGAAGCCCCGGTAAACGGCGGCCGTAACTATAACGGTCCTAAGGTAGCGAAATTCCTTGTCGGGTAAGTTCCGACCTGCACGAATGGCGTAATGATGGCCACGCTGTCTCCACCCGAGACTCAGTGAAATTGAAATCGCTGTGAAGATGCAGTGTACCCGCGGCTAGACGGAAAGACCCCGTGAACCTTTACTACAGCTTGGCACTGAACATTGAGCCTACATGTGTAGGATAGGTGGGAGGCTATGAAGCGAAGACGCCAGTTTTCGTGGAGTCGACCTTGAAATACCACCCTTGTATGTTTGATGTTCTAACTTAGTCCCATTATCTGGGACAAGGACAGTGCCTGGTGGGTAGTTTGACTGGGGCGGTCTCCTCCCAAAGAGTAACGGAGGAGCACGAAGGTGGGCTAATCACGGTTGGACATCGTGAGGTTAGTGCAATGGCATAAGCCCGCTTAACTGCGAGAATGACGGTTCGAGCAGGTGCGAAAGCAGGTCATAGTGATCCGGTGGTTCTGAATGGAAGGGCCATCGCTCAACGGATAAAAGGTACTCCGGGGATAACAGGCTGATACCGCCCAAGAGTTCATATCGACGGCGGTGTTTGGCACCTCGATGTCGGCTCATCACATCCTGGGGCTGAAGTCGGTCCCAAGGGTATGGCTGTTCGCCATTTAAAGTGGTACGCGAGCTGGGTTTAGAACGTCGTGAGACAGTTCGGTCCCTATCTGCCGTGGGCGTTGGAGAATTGAAAGGGGCTGCTCCTAGTACGAGAGGACCGGAGTGGACGAACCTCTGGTGTTCGGGTTGTGTCGCCAGACGCATTGCCCGGTAGCTAAGTTCGGAATCGATAACCGCTGAAAGCATCTAAGCGGGAAGCGAGCCTTGAGATGAGTTCTCCCTGGCGCTATAAGCGTCCTAAAGGGTTGTTCGAGACTAGAACGTTGATAGGCAGGGTGTGTAAGCGTTGTGAGGCGTTGAGCTAACCTGTACTAATTGCCCGTGAGACTTAACCATACAACACCAAAAGGGTTTTGTAGGACTCGATTAAGACACTTGAATTGTGTTGAGACTTGAAACAGCTTTCTAAATTAAAGAATTTGCTTGGCGACCATAGCGATTTGGACCCACCTGATTCCATGCCGAACTCAGAAGTGAAACGAATTAGCGCCGATGGTAGTGTGGGGTTTCCCCATGTGAGAGTAGGACATCGCCAGGCTTTAATTTCTAAAAAAGCCCGTGTTTACGCGGGCTTTTTTAATCGAATTAAAGAATTTGAGTGCTGATATGGCTCAGTCGGTAGAGCGCATCCTTGGTAAGGATGAGGTCCCCAGTTCGATTCTGGGTATCAGCACCACTTATTAAATATTATTGAATATTCTTCAGTAATAAAGAATTTGCTTAGCGACCATAGCGATTTGGACCCACCTGATTCCATGCCGAACTCAGAAGTGAAACAAATTAGCGCCAATGGTAGTGTGGGGTTTCCCCATGTGAGAGTAGGACATCGCTAGGCTTTATTTTAAAACCCCAGCCACCGGCTGGGGTTTTCTCGTTTATAGCTATCACAGCTTGGACCTATCTCTCCCTATCTATACCTATGACATTAATTAAGTGGTCAATTTTATCCAACTCCTAAAGGAGAGTGATACGACTCTACTTTTGTCCTCTGAAAAACGATTCCAAGCACCCCACAAACACTATCACCAATCGCTTCATAGTTAGCAAAACATTGGTTAGCCAATTCATTTTGCCTTCACCAACGCCATACTTGTTCTACTGAGTTCAGTTCGGGTGAATAGGGTGGAATATGGATAATCACTAGGGTTGAATACTTTTTAACAAGATAACGTGGATACTAGCTTGCTTGATACTTCACACTAGCTGAATGTTTTCCCTCTGGTGTCCCAGAAAAAACAGGAATAGGCAGATAAAGATCTTCTTATAGATAAAAAAAGCTGCCTGAGAGGCAGCTTTAGGTTAAACATTCAATAGTATTTATTGCAGGAAGCTAGGGATGTTAGCCTCATATTCAGCAATTTTGTCGGCATGTTGTAGAGTTAGGCCAATGTTATCTAGACCATTTAATAAACAGTGACGACGGAAAGCATCGATTTCAAAGTGGTACTCTTTACCATTGGCAGTGACTGTCATTGTTTCCAAATTAACGGTCACTTGAGCGCCTTCAGTCGCTTGCACGAATTGGAAAATTTCATCGACTTCTGCTTCGGTTAGGCGCACTGGAACCATTTGGTTATTGATGGAGTTACCATAGAAGATATCGGCAAAACTTGGTGCAATCATAACTCTGATGCCATAGTCCGCTAATGCCCAAGGCGCATGTTCACGTGAAGATCCACAACCAAAGTTTTCGCGTGCTAATAGAATGCTTGCACCTTTGTACTGAGGTTTATTCAATACAAACTCTGGATTTGGCTGCTCACCAGCGTCATCAAGGAAACGCCAATCATGGAAAAGGTGTTTACCAAAACCGATACGGTTTACTTTCTGTAGAAACTGTTTTGGAATGATTGCATCGGTATCTACGTTAGCCGCATCAAGAGGCAC
The DNA here is from genome assembly GCF_024347055.1 of Vibrio porteresiae DSM 19223. Classification (NCBI taxonomy): domain Bacteria; kingdom Pseudomonadati; phylum Pseudomonadota; class Gammaproteobacteria; order Vibrionales; family Vibrionaceae; genus Vibrio; species Vibrio porteresiae. The sequence continues at coordinate 3,191,009 of NZ_AP024895.1, read as the reverse complement.
AACCAAACCAGTATGTTGTTTAAATCCTGTCATGACAATGTCCTCTAAGTTTAGTGAAATTCGCGAATATCAACAAAGTGTCCAGCGATTGCAGCAGCAGCAGCCATAGCTGGGCTGACTAGGTGAGTACGGCCATCACGGCCTTGGCGACCTTCAAAGTTACGGTTAGAGGTGGATGCACAGCGCTCCTGAGGGCCTAAGCGATCGTTGTTCATCGCAAGACACATAGAGCAGCCAGGTAAACGCCATTCAAAGCCCGCTTCAATAAAGATTTTGTCTAAGCCTTCTGCTTCAGCTTGAGCTTTCACTTGTTCAGACCCTGGAACGATCAACGCTTGTACATGTGCAGCTACTTTTTTACCTTTGGCTACAACAGCTGCAGCGCGCATATCTTCAATACGAGAGTTGGTACATGAGCCAACAAATACTTTATCCACTTTGTAATCAGACAGTTTTTTACCCGCTTCTAATCCCATATAAGCTAACGCCTTAGCTGCCGACGCTTTTTCAACAGGATCAGTAAAGTCTTCTGGAGATGGAATAATACCGTCAACTGCCATCACTTGGCCTGGGTTTGTACCCCATGTAACTTGTGGGCGAATATCCGCTGCGTTTAGTGTTACTACTGAATCGAATTCTGCGCCGTCATCCGTTTTTAGCGATGACCAGTAGCTAACTGCTGCTTCCCAATCTGCTTCAGATGGTGCATAACGACGACCTTTGATGTAATCGAAAGTGGTTTGGTCAGGTGCAATAAGGCCAGCTTTAGCACCTAGCTCAATCGCCATGTTACATACAGTCATACGACCTTCCATGGTTAGATCGCGAATAGCTTCTCCACAGAATTCAACAACGTGACCAGTACCGCCGGCAGCAGTTGTTTTGCCGATAATAGCTAACACGATATCTTTAGCCGTAATACCTGCAGCAACTTTGCCTTTGACTTCGATCTTCATTGTTTTAGCACGAGCTTGCTTTAGCGTTTGTGTTGCCAAAACATGTTCAACCTCTGAAGTACCGATACCAAATGCTAATGAACCGAAGGCTCCATGTGTCGCTGTGTGAGAGTCACCACATACAATGGTCATACCTGGTAGAGTAATACCTAGCTCAGGCCCCATTACATGAACGATACCTTGGTATTTATGGTTAATGTCGAACAGAGTGACGCCAAACTCTTTACAGTTTTGAGAAAGCGTTTCCATCTGAATTCGAGCCATTTCACCTGAGGCATTAATATCTTTGGTGGTAGTCGATACGTTGTGGTCCATGGTCGCAAATGTTTTGCTAACTTGGCGGACTGGGCGTCCTTTTTCACGTAAGCCATCAAAGGCTTGAGGTGAAGTTACTTCATGCACCAAATGTCGGTCGATATACAGAATCGGGTTTTCACCTTCAGCTGCTACGGCAATATGTGCATCATAAATTTTTTCGTATAAGGTTTTTGCTTTTGACATTGCTTGTATCCTTTCCGCTCTCAGAGCAAAAGGAGGCCATTGTTTGGCCTCACTTATTATGAGTTAGAGATGTAAGCAGCGATGATATCGCCCATTTCACTAGTAGATAACGCAGGTTTATTACCTGCCAAGTCGCCAGTTAGTTGACCGGCAGCTAGTGCTTTACTTACAGCAGCTTCAATATCTTGAGCTGCAGCTTCTTCACCAAGGCTATAACGTAGCATTAGCGCTGCTGATAAGATTTGAGCTACTGGGTTAGCGATATTTTTTCCAGCAATGTCTGGAGCACTACCGCCAGCTGGCTCGTATAAACCAAATTTACTTTCATTCATACTTGCTGAAGGTAGCATGCCCATAGAGCCAGTAATCATGGCGCATTCATCAGACAGAATGTCACCAAAGATATTTGAGCAAAGTAGTACATCAAATTGCGAAGGATCTTTGATTAGCTGCATGGTCGCGTTGTCGATGTACATGTGTGATAACTCGACATCTGGGTAGTCTTTGGCAATTTGAGTTACGATTTCGCGCCATAAAATGGAGCTCTGTAGAACGTTTGCTTTATCGATGGAACATACTTTCTTACGACGTAAACGAGCTGATTCAAAAGCGATTTTTGCGATACGTTCAATTTCGTAGCGATGATAAACTTCGGTATCAAATGCTTTTTCATTTGCTCCTTCGCCTTCACGGCCTTTAGGTTGACCGAAGTAAATACCACCAGTTAATTCACGCACAACCACGATGTCAAAACCGCGTGCTGATATGTCAGCACGAAGAGGGGAGAAGTTTTCTAATCCCTGATGGATTTGAGCTGGGCGAAGGTTACAAAACAATTGAAAATGTTTGCGTAGCGGCAAAAGTGCACCACGTTCAGGTTGTTCATTAGCTGGCAGATGTTCCCATTTTGGACCACCGACAGAACCGAACAGAATCGCATCAGACTCTTCACAAGCAGCAAGTGTGCTATCCGGTAGTGGTTTACCGTGGTTGTCTATTGCGATACCACCAATGTCATGTTCTTCACGTGCGAAAGTGACGTTATATTTTGCTTCAATTGCATCTAGCACTTTGTGTGCTTGTTGCATTACTTCTGGTCCGATGCCATCACCTGGTAAAACGGCAATTTTGTATGTTGTGTTTGTCATGCGAATCCTATTCGTCTCAATTATGTTCAATATTTTTTGCTATTCATTTTTAAACAGTAGCAATTTTTTTGTTCTGTTTGATTTGCTCGATTTCGTTTGCACGGTGAATGCTATTAATTACATGCAATAGAGCTTGTCCTGATGCTTCAACGATATCGGTTGAAACACCCGTACCGTGGTATTTACGGCCTTTGTAGTTGGCAATAATATCCGCTTGACCAAGGCCATCTTCACCTTCACCTTTTGCAGTTAGATCGAATTTATCCAATACGATCTCGTAGCCAGTGACACGGTAGATACATTGATATAAAGCGTCTACGGGGCCATTACCGACTGCAGCTTCGCATTTCTCTTCATCGCCGCACTGCAACTTGATGCTCGTGGTGGCCATTACACTACCAGATTGCACGCTTAAATAGTTCAATTTAAAGAAATCATCTTCATCACGTAGATTAGAGAAGTACATCAACGCTTCTAGATCGTAATCGAAAACTTGTCCTTTCTTATCGGCCAGTTTTAAGAAGTTTTCGTACAAGATATCCAAATTGTACTGATTTTCGCTGTATCCTAGTGATTCCATATGGCTTTTAACAGCAGCACGACCACTACGGCTGGTTAAGTTAAGACCTTGATTTTTCAAACCGATAGATTCTGGTGTGATGATCTCGTACGTGTTCTTGTTCTTTAGCATGCCATCTTGGTGAATGCCTGAAGAGTGACTAAATGCGTTCGCACCAACAATCGCTTTGTTGCTTTGAATTGGCATGTTGCATAGTTGACTCACCAATTTACTCGTGCGGCTGATTTCTTCATGTTTAATGTTGGTTGTCACGCCACCTAGCAACTCTTGGCGAGTTTTTAGAATCATCGCGATTTCTTCTAATGCTGTATTACCAGCACGTTCACCAATCCCGTTGATTGTTCCTTCGATCTGGCGAGCACCAGCTTGGACTGCGGCAATTGAGTTTGCTACAGACATACCTAGGTCATCGTGGCAGTGCACTGAGATAATGGCTTTATCAATGTTAGGTACGCGGTTAAATAGTGATTGGATGATGCCGCCAAATTCGCTTGGTACGGTATAGCCTACTGTATCTGGGATATTGATAGTGCGGGCACCAGCATTAATCGCAGCCTCAACCATACGGCATAGGTTGTCGATTGGTGTGCGACCTGCATCTTCACAAGAAAATTCAACGTCATCGGTGTAGTTACGAGCATGTTTTACCGCTCGTACCCCCATTTCTACGACATCGTCATAACTTCTGCGTAGTTTGTCTTGAACATGAACTGTTGAAGTGGAAATAAACGTATGGATACGGAATGCTTCTGCGACTTTCAATGCTTCTGCTGCGGCATCAATGTCTTTCTCAACGGCACGAGAAAGAGCACAGACACGGCTATTTTTTATGTGTTTTGCAATAGTTTGAACAGATTCGAAATCGCCCGGAGAAGAAACTGGAAAACCTGCTTCGATCACATCAACGCCAAGACGTTCTAGTGCATAAGCAATTTGCAGTTTCTCTTTTACGGTAAGACTGGCTGATAATGCTTGTTCACCATCACGTAATGTTGTGTCGAATATAATGACCTGGTCACTCATGTTTACTTCCTCATGTCGGGTGTTAATCGTTTACTTCCTGGATTTAGTTATAAAAAAACCCGCTTTAAGCGGGTTTTTGTAATTCTTCGTTGTGGTGTTTTTCGTCCACAGCCTACCCGCGCGATTGTTTCACGATAAGGAGGAGGTTGAGGAGAAGAGAAAAACGAATTGTCATTGCTAACATCCACAAAATTAAATTAACAAATTAGTACCGCACTCGAGTGACAACGTCAACCATTAAGTTGATTTTTTATGCAAATAAATGACATGGCTAAATTAACGCAATGATAAGTATATGGTTTATTGATTTTGTTGTTGTCTATGTATTCACCACAGTTTATTGGACACTTTAACGGATTTGTTACGTTTGTTCCTTTCTTCTTTACGTGTCATCAGCTTTCAAAAAAAAGATCACTCATTTGTCATATGCCACCTCTAGTTTTATTAACAGATAACTTAGGGATTTGTCTTAATACTTCAAGAGGGAACATGGGTATGAAAGCGATTCAACCTATAGCCAAATTGGATTTTGCCTTCTCCTTTTATTGCTTACAGCATCGCTATAGTCATCCATTAGCGCGAATAAGCAAAGCAGTATCACATACGGGAGATGGGCATTTGTATGTGATTTTTGCTTGCCTAGCGTGGGGGATTGACGGTGTTAGCGGCAAAGGTTTTGTCATTACTGGATTGTTGGCCTTTTTATTCGAATTGCCCATGTACTGGGTATTAAAAAACAGCTTTCAGCGTCGTCGCCCACAAGAACTGTCACCTTTGTTACCCGCCTTTATTACCCCTTCTGATCGTTACAGTTTACCTTCTGGGCACACTGCTGCTGCTTTTGTTATGGCGACATTAATGAGTCATTGGTACCCCGATGTTGCTGGAATGGCGTTTGTGTGGGCTGCACTTATCGGCAGTGCCCGCATAATGCTTGGTGTTCACTTTTTAAGTGATGTTCTGATCGGTGCTTTACTTGGAAATGGTTGTGCTACGTTGTCGCTGATTCTGCTGGAGAGTCGTTTGTGAAAATATTTTATGGTGTTCAAGGTACTGGAAATGGACATATTGCTCGAGCAAGAGAAATGGCCAATGCACTAAAGAATAAGGGAGTTCAAGTTGACTTCCTTTTTTCTGGACGCGAGGAAAACAAATATTTTTCGATGGATGCGTTTGGCGACTACCAAACTCGATCCGGATTAACCTTCGTAAGTAAGAATGGCAAAGTAGACTATCGGGATACAGCGACCAAGAATAACGTCTTTCAATTGTTCAGAGATATTGATCAGCTTGATCTCAGTGATTACGACCTTGTTGTGAACGATTTTGAGCCAATATCTGCGTGGGCTGCTCGTAAACAAGGTAAGCCTTCAGTCAGTATCAGTCACCAAAATGCGTTTCGTTATGAGGTGCCGTTAAAAGGGGCTTCATGGTTAGATAAAGTAATTATGCACAAATTTGCTCCAGCTGAGCACTACATCGGCTTACATTGGTACCATTTTGATCAGCCTATTTTGCCTCCCATTATTCACAAAACAGATTGTGAAACACGAATGGGCAATTTTTTTCTTGTCTACCTACCTTTTGAAAATCTCGATAATACTTTGAGCATTTTGCAGGCCATTCCCGAGCATCATTTCATTTGTTACCACCCAGATGTCACCACAGATATAGAAATGGCTAACGTTGAGGTGAAATCACTCTCTCATGTGAACTTTCAAACGCATTTACGTCAGTGTAATGGAGTGATCGCTAACGGTGGATTTGAATTACCCTCAGAGGCTCTCTCTCTGGGTAAAAAGCTATTACTCAAACCACTGAATGGTCAATTTGAACAGATGAGTAATGTCGCAACCTTGGAGTGTTTAGGATTAGCCTCCATGATGGAACGGGTGGATTTGACTGCAATTCGCGAGTGGGCATTTGAACAGCCAGCTGAAAAAGTTATCTATCCTGACGTTGCTAAGGAGATAGCTCATTGGCTTTTACAAGGTGAATGGAATGACTCTAGCGAGCTTTGCCATGCGCTTTGGAAAGATGTTTCTTTCCCTAGTTATGCGACATTTTTATAATCTAAATGCAGTAAGAAATCGGTTGCAAAAGATGACAAGTGGTTTGTTATTTACTAGGTGAATGGAATTTTACTGCCCTATAGGACAATAAGCCAGTTTGCCATTTAGCTCGAAATTTGCACAATGTCACGCTTTTACCTTTTTTTATAAATATCTAATTACTTGATTTATGAAGGCGTGTGTTAGTTCACTTATAAAAATAAGTGACTTTTTATCAATCCAGTTGCCATTCGTGTACGAATTAGTTGATAGTAGTTGTCATGCTTAAATTATCCGAGTGATAAATATTAGAAGCCCCGCTTATTTATTGCTGTAAAACGTTTGGAATAACTATCCAAACGATCACTCGAAAGACACTATAAAAAATCAATACCGAGGCAAAGATCAGTATGTTAGACAAAGTAGAAAGAAAAGATGCGATGAGTGCCATCGCCAGCTATCGAATGGAAAGTACTCTACGCGGCGTTGACTTAAACTTGCTCACCGTTTTTGACGCCGTTATGCAAGAACAAAATATTACTCGCGCTGCACACAATTTGGGAATGTCTCAGCCGGCAGTAAGTAATGCCGTTGCTCGTTTGAAAGTGATGTTTAATGACGAACTGTTTATGCGTCAAGGTCGCGGTATTCAACCGACACAACGCGCTCGTCAATTATTTGGTCCAATTCGTCAAGCGTTACAGTTAATTCGTAATGAATTGCCAAGTTCTGTATTTTCTCCAGAGACGTCAACTCGTTTATTCAAACTGGCTATTTGCAGCCCATGTGATATTCGTTTTGCACCGAAGATTATGCAGTCGATTCAAGATATCGCTCCAAGTGTAAAATTACATTTGGATGCAGAATTTGACCGTATGCTCGCTGAACGCATGCGTTATCAAGAGATCGACTTTGTTATCGATTATGCACGTTTTGATGAACAGGGTTTCTCAAGCACCGAAATTTTCCAAGATGAATTAGTGGTTGTAGCGGCAAAAACTCACCCACGTATTCAAGGCTCGGTTTCACGCGAAACATTGATACGCGAACAGCACGCTAAGTTGTCTAGAATCCATGGTCAACGTAGCTTCTCTGAACAGGCCTATCGTGAACTCGATTGCCATTCAAGCTATGAAGGAACCAGCTTAAGCAATGTACTTTATGTTGTTGGACAATCTGAATTAGTGACTATTGCTCCACGTTGGATGGTAGAAAACGCAGCGAATAAAGATCAACTACAGATCATTTCCTGCCCATTCGATAATGTGAAAATTCATGGCTACCTAAGCTGGCATGAATCGAGTGAAAAAGACAAAGGTCACATCTGGTTGCGCGACCAATTGATGATGATTTGTGGTGAAGTCGTCGCCACCAAATAAATTATTTTCGCCTCATTTAGCCCCAAATCATATTTTGTGATTTGGGGCTTTTTTCTGCTGTTTCGTTACACTTTGCCAGCTTAACTTTGATGTTTGTCAGTTGCCTTTTCGAACTCTGCCTGTAAACTGTGCGGCCTCGTAAGGCTTACAGTTGTAAGCTAAAGGTAGAAAAGATGGCAGAATTAGACTTTCATATTGTTAAAAAATTACGCGAACGTATTTCTCAAGCTGGTACTGGTACCGCTTTAAAATATTATGCTGATGCTCAATGGCAAGATATCTCTTGGCAGGCATTTGGCAAAGAGGTTGATCTTGTTTCTCTAGCTTTACTTAAACTTGGTATTGCTACTCAGGACAAAGTTGGCATCTTCGCGTCTAACATGCCTGAATGGACGATCGCTGATCTTGCCACCTTGCAAGTGCGCGCAGTTACTGTACCCATTTATCCAACCAATACTCTTGAGCAAACCCGTTTTATCGTGAATAACGCGGATATGCGTGTGCTGTTTGTTGCTGGAGAAAAGCAGTTGAGTATCGCTACTGAGTTATTTAATCAGTGTGAGACTTTAGAACTGATTGTGGTAATGGGAACGTGTGACGTGCAATCTGCCTTACCTTATGTGATGAGTTGGCGATCATTTATCGCTAACGCTAATCATGACCATTCTGAAGAACTGACCAAGCGAATTAACGAAGCTAACGTTGATGATCTGTTTACCCTAATTTATACATCTGGAACAACGGGACAGCCAAAAGGAGTCATGCTGACTCATGCCAATTTAGCAGCGCAAATGTCGAGTCATGATCAGCGATTGAATGTTACTCAGGCTGATGTGTCGCTATGCTTTTTACCCTTATCTCATGTTTTTGAACGGGCATGGAGTTTTTACGTGCTCTATAAAGGCGCAACAAACTGCTATTTACACGATGTAAAAATGGTTAGAGAAGCATTGCAGCAAGTTCGTCCAACCTTGATGTGTGCTGTGCCGCGCTTCTATGAAAAGATTTTTGCCGCAGTACATGAGAAAGTGGCTTCCGCCAGTGTCATGAAAAAAATACTGTTCACATGGGCTGTGAATATGGGAGCCAAGCGAGCGCAATGTCGAGCTGAAAGCAAATCTCCATCCGCTATTTTGAATCTGAGCTATCACTGGGCCGATAAACTGGTATTGAAGAAGTTACGTGATCTGCTTGGTGGACGTTTAACGCTCATGCCATGTGGTGGTGCTAAATTAGACCCGACTATTGGTCGTTTCTTTCATTCATTAGGAATCAACGTTAAAGTCGGTTACGGCATGACTGAGACGACGGCAACCGTTTCTTGCTGGGAAGACTTCACTTTTGATCCCAATTCGATTGGTCAACTGATGCCTGGTGTTGAGGTTCGTATCGGTGATGAGAATGAAATTCTCGTGAAAGGTCCGATGGTGATGAAAGGGTACTACAAGCTAGAGCGCGAAACTGAGCAAGCGTTCGATGCTGAAGGTTATTTAAAAACCGGTGATGCAGGCTATTTAGATGAACATGGGCATCTTTTTATTACCGATCGCATTAAGGAATTAATGAAAACCTCTGGCGGCAAATATATCGCTCCTCAGGTGATTGAAGGTACGATAGGGAAAGATCACTTTATCGAACAGATTGCTGTCATCGCGGATACTCGTAAATTTGTCTCCGCATTAATTGTTCCTTGCTACGACACGTTAGAAAGCTACGCTCGACAGTTAAACATTAAGTATCATGACCGCTTAGAGCTACTTAAAGATAGCCAAATTGTTGAGATGTTTGAAAAACGTATCAATGAGTTGCAGCAAGAACTACCAAGTTTTGAGCAAGTGAAGCGATTCAAGCTACTACCTAAAGCATTTTCGATGGACGACGGTGAGTTAACCCCAACGTTAAAATTGCGACGCAAAATCATCCATACTAAGTATGAAGATGAAATCGAAGAGATGTATCGGGAATAACTTAATACGAGAGTATCTAAGGGAAGGGCGGCATGACTATGTTGCCCTTTTTTGTTGCATATGAGCGGTTTTTTATGTGAAATATTCTTCTTATTTCACTAGATAATCTTGTGATTATGCTGTCTTTAACAAATAAACTAGTGTTGTTATCTTTATTTTTACATTTTTACCATATCTTATTAAAAGTGTGCTCAAGAACACGTTAGATCTCAGGCAATTTAGCGGTTAAAGTATCTCCGATTCCCCGCCACTTGTTATGACAAGTGTGGGACATAGCTGAAAGCGGAATGTTTTCGAATTAGGCTACGAATAAGCCCTAGACTATGTAATTCAATCCTAGTGACCGACCTCGTAACTAGTGATTGTTTAAGGAGAAAAAATGGCGATGTTATCCGGCGCAGAGATGATCGTGCAATCTCTGATCGAAGAAGGTGTTGAGCAGATCTTTGGTTATCCAGGTGGCTCAGTACTTGATATTTATGATGCCCTTCATGAAAAAACCGATAAAATTAAGCACGTATTAGTTCGTCACGAGCAAGCTGCTACTCACATGGCAGATGGTTATGCCCGCTCTACAGGTAAACCAGGTGTCGTGCTTGTCTGCTCTGGTCCTGGAGCAACCAATACTGTCACTGGTATTGCGACTGCTTACATGGATTCGGTTCCAATGATTGTTATCTCTGGTAACGTTGCGACCAATTTGATTGGTAACGATGCATTCCAAGAGTGTGACATCGTTGGTGTATCGCGTCCGATTGTAAAGCACAGCTTTCTCGTTAAAAAAGCAGAAGACATTCCTGAAACCATCAAAAAAGCATTTTATATCGCATCAACCGGTCGTCCTGGTCCTGTGGTTATTGATGTACCTAAAGATGTCATGAACCCGCAAATCAAGCTGCCTTACACTTACCCTGAAACGATTACAATGCGTTCCTATAACCCAACGACTGCTGGGCATAAAGGGCAAATTAAGAAAGCACTTAGTGCGTTACTTGAAGCTAAGCGCCCTGTATTGTACATCGGTGGTGGGGCAATTATTTCTGAAGCTCATCAACAGATCCTAAAATTGGCTGAGTCACTCAATCTGCCAGTTGTCAGTACGTTGATGGGACTTGGTGCTTTCCCAGGCACACATCCCAACTTCCTTGGTATGCTTGGTATGCATGGTGTGTATGAAGCCAACATGGCGATGCACAACTCTGATTTGATCTTTGGTATTGGGGTTCGCTTTGATGATCGCACTACCAATAATTTGGAAAAGTACTGTCCAAATGCCAAGATCATGCACATCGATATTGATCCTTCTTCTATCTCGAAAAACGTGCATGTGGATCTACCGATTGTAGGCTCTGCCGACAAAGTCTTGGACACCATGCTAAAAGTATTGGGTGAAAAAGAGCGCCAAAACGATCAAAAAGCGATTGGTCAGTGGTGGAGCGAGATCAATGGTTGGCGCGAGCGTCAATGTTTGGCCTATGACAAAAGTTCTGAGCGTATTAAACCTCAACAAGTTATTGAAACCTTGTATCGTCTAACGGAAGGTAAAGCGTATGTTGCATCTGATGTGGGTCAACACCAGATGTTTGCAGCCTTATATTATCCATTTTCTAAGCCGAGACAGTGGATTAACTCAGGTGGCCTTGGCACGATGGGCTTTGGTTTACCAGCAGGGATGGGAGTTAAGTTTGCTCATCCTGAAGAAGAAGTTGTTGTGGTGACTGGGGATGGTAGTATCCAGATGAATATTCAGGAGCTATCTACAGCACTGCAATATGATATTCCAGTTAAAATCATTAACTTAAATAACCGATTCTTAGGTATGGTTAAACAGTGGCAAGACATTATTTATCATGGTCGTCACTCCAACTCATACATGAGTTCTGTTCCTAATTTTGTTGCGATAGCAGAGGCCTACGGTCACGCTGGTGTGAGAATTTCTCATCCAGATGAACTAGAGGAAGGCTTGAAAAAAGCACTCGCAATGAAAGATCGCTTAGTGTTTGTTGACATTAGTGTTGATGAAACTGAGCACGTTTACCCTATGCAAATCAAGGGTGAAGGAATGGATAAAATGTGGCTGAGCAAAACGGAGAGAACCTAACATGAGACATATTATTTCGTTGCTATTGGAAAACCAACCTGGTGCTTTGTCTCGTGTTGTTGGTCTATTTTCTCAACGCGGCTACAACATCGAAAGCTTAAACGTATCGCCTACGGATGATGAAACTTTATCTCGTCTAAACATCACCACTAATTCAGACAACATGCAGTTAGAGCAAATTCAGAAACAGCTGCACAAGCTTATCGATGTGCTCAAAGTGCAAGATGTCAGTGAGTTCGAGCATATCGAACGCGAACTGATGTTAGTGAAATTAAAGGCTACGGGTTCAGCTCGCGAAGAAGTGAAGAGCATGGCAGATATTTTTCGTGGTCAGATTGTCGATGTCACGCCAACGCACTACACAGTGCAGATGGCAGGTACAAGTGACAAGCTTGATGCGTTCGTTAAATCTGTGGCTCAATTTACTGAAGTCGTTGAAGTAGCGAGAAGTGGTATTGTCGGTATTTCTCGTGGTGAACGTGCATTACGCAGTTAAGCCTAAGAAAGTCCGCAGTTAACCCTAAGAAAAAATTAATAAAAAACCAGCCGAGGCTGGTTTTTTTATATCTAACAAAAGCGCTGGTGGTTAGAACAAAATACGAGCACGAATAGTGCCAGGGATTTGTTTTAGTTTTTCCAAAGCTTCTTCAGAGCGAGCTGCTTGTACATCAACTACTACATAACCAATTTTTGGTGATGTTTGTAGGTATTGAGCTGCAATGTTGATCCCTTCTTGAGCGAAGATGGTGTTGATCTGATTCAGAATACCTGGGCGGTTTTCGTGAATATGCAGTAAACGTGAGCAGTCACGTTGCTCTGGTAGAGATACTTCAGGGAAGTTCACACTAGATAGTGTTGAGCCGTTGTCTGAGTATTTAGCCAGTTTACCAGCAACTTCAATACCGATGTTTTCTTGCGCTTCTTGAGTCGAACCACCTACGTGTGGAGTCAAGATAACGTTATCGAATTTCATCAGTGGAGATTCAAAAGGTTGAGTATTTGAACCGGGTTCGGTTGGGAATACGTCAACAGCCGCACCTGCAAGATGGCCAGATTCAAGAGCATCACACAGTGCAGGAATATCAACAACAGTACCACGAGCAGCGTTGATGAAGATTGAGCCCGGTTTCATACGAGCAAATTCTTCTTTACCCATCATGTTCATGGTGTCATGTGTTTCTGGAACATGCAGAGTCACAACATCACACATATTAAGCAGTTCACTCATGGTGTGAACTTGAGTGGCATTACCTAGAGTCAGTTTATTTTCAATATCATAAAAGTAAACATACATACCTAGGCTTTCAGCAAGGATACTAAGTTGAGTACCGATGTGTCCGTAACCGATGATACCCAATTTTTTACCACGTGCTTCAAATGAGTGGTCTGCACTTTTTTTCCAAATACCACGGTGTGCTAGAGCGTTTTTCTCTGCTACACCACGGAATAGAATGATCATTTCCGCTAGAACCAATTCTGCCACACTACGAGTGTTTGAGAATGGTGCGTTAAATACAGGGATCCCGCGTACCGCGGCTGCTTCTAGATCAACTTGGTTTGTACCGATACAGAAACAACCAATAGCCACAAGTTTTTCAGCAGCGTTAATCACTTTTTCTGTTAGGTGAGTACGCGAGCGAAGACCGACAAAATGCACATCTTTGATTGCTTCGATTAGCTCTTCTTCAGGTAAGGAGCCTTTGTGGTATTCAATGTTGGTATAGCCAGCGTATTGAAGTACTTCAACAGCTGATGGGTGAACACCTTCGAGTAGCAAAATCTTGATCTTGTCTTTTTCCAATGAAACTTTGGCCATTATTCTCGTCCTTAAATATGGAAGGGGGAAGCTAAGATACACCTGAGCTCAAATAGGTTATTGAGTCTTGTTATGAAAAGCAAACGTTTTCGTTGGGCATCTTCTGCCCACTAAATTAACAAACTTTTTGTGCTTTGGGTAAGAAATTTACGGAATAAGAGATAATAAATTTTTGCTCTAAAAAAAACGGCACTTTTCAGTGCCGTTCATAAAATTCTATATAAAGAATAACTTATTCTTCTACTCGAGCACCTTCAGGTGTTCCTGTGATCACCACATCAGCACCGCGGTGGGCAAATAGACCTACCGTTACCACACCTGGCAAGCCGTTGATCTTATCTTCCATGTCTTTCGCTTGGCTAATGTGCATATTATGCACGTCCAAAATCACGTTGCCGTTATCGGTAATAACACCTTCACGATATACAGGGTCACCACCTAACTTAACCAATTCACGAGCAACAAAAGAGCGCGCCATTGGAATCACTTCAACTGGTAATGGAAATTTGCCAAGAACATCGACTGCTTTAGAGCTATCCACGATACAGATGAATTTCTTAGCGATGGCTGCAACAATTTTTTCGCGAGTGAGTGCAGCACCGCCACCTTTAATCATTTCACGTTGTGGGTTGATTTCATCAGCACCATCAACATAGATATCTAGCAGAGCTACATCATTACAATCGTAAACTTCAATGCCTAATGCTTTTAGCTTCTCAGTTGATGCGATAGAGCTTGAAACTGCACCTTTGATATCGTCTTTCACTGAACCCAATGCATCGATGAAGTGATTAACAGTGGAACCTGTACCAACACCGACAATGCTGCCTTTTTCAACGTATTTTAAAGCAGCCCAACCTGCGGCCTTTTTCATTTCATCTTGAGTCATGCCAATCTCCTGATAGCAATTAAATGGGGTCAGATACGAGCGGGATTATATACCGTTACCCAAATGACTTGAAGCTGAACCCTTGCACTTGAGTCTAAATGAGTAGGGCATAGCTATTCTCATCACTTCACCAAACTGAACTACATAGTGAAAAACAGTTAACCGTTTTTAGAGGTTAGCTGGCCGAAAATCGTTGGCTAGGCGTGATGATCATCGGCAGGGGAATGTCCCATTTCTCGGTTGGGATCTTATCGACTTGTTGGCAGTCGTGGGCTAAGCCGATGGGCGTTGCGCCAACTTGGGTATGAAACCAAGGGGCAAGAGTGCGATCGTAATAACCGCCCCCCATTCCGAGTCTCTGGCATGAGTCATCAAAAGCAACCAAAGGGGTACAAATGACATCGAGTTGGTCTGTCGGAATGATCAAGCGTTGATCCAGTTTCGGTTCAGAAATACCAAACTTATTTAGCGTCATAGGCGTGTTGGCTTGGTAGTGCAAAAAGAGCAGATGCCCTTTAGAAAAAGGATGCAATACCGGGAGATACACGGATTTCCCTGCTTGCCAGAGTGCATTGATAAGAGGTTGAGTATTGAGTTCGCCGTCGGTGGAAAGATAAAGAGCAATATGCTGACTCGCATGAAAAAGCTCTTGTTGCATACATTGTTCAACGAGCTTTAATGCGGATTGATGTTGCTGATCTTGACTGAGTTGTCGACGACGCTGGCGAATCAGCTGACGTATTTCATCACGATGATTTGGCATAGGGAACCCCGGAGTGCCGTTTGGGATTAGGACCCTTGAACCAGCTGGTTCAAGGCGGGCTAGCAATGGTAACCGTAGGCTTCTCGGTACAAGCCGAGCCTGCTCAATAGCTTCCAAGTACCAACCCTGTTTCGTTGCTTATCGGCTCAGGGACTTCAATCCCGACACGAACACTCCAGGGTAAATTCTTGATGCACTAGGTTAAAGCTGTCCGGGCTTGACCTTGCTTAATGCTTCTTCTAATGATGCGGTCAGCTTTTCCATACGTTCCTGCATCTTAGCTTTATCACTTTGTTGCTGTTTAGCTTCGTGAAGCTCATAACAGATGTTCAACGCGGCGATGGTGAGGAGTTTAACCTCATTGGTTACCTTAGTACGCTCGGCCATATCTTTCAATCGCTGATCAAGATCTTTGGCTACACCAATCAATGACTCTTCTTGTCCTGGGGGACAATTGACTCGAGTGATTTTACCTAAAATTTCAACGTCAACCGCTTGATTACTCATGATTAGTGAACTCTGTTAGCGTAACTAAAGATACCATACCGTTATTTGGTATCGAGCGCCAACTATAGGAAAAGCCGCTGTAAGATTCAAGCTTTTCACTCGCTTAAGTCATAAAACACGAAGCAAAAACTCAGTTATTGGGCAATTTGATTAAAAGGTGTGCAGGATAACTATTTGGACGTTTTCGCAAGATCGCTGAAGTGATAGGATGGGCATTATTTAATACAACAGAGCCCCATTTATGAGCGATAACATTTTTCCTGAATATGCTGACCTGACCAACGAACTCAAAAAAGCTAGCTTAGATATGACACCTGCAGAACTGCATGGTTTGTTAACAGGATTTGCTGCTGGTGGATTAAGTCTCGAAGGTTCGGCATGGCAACCTCTGTTGTTTGATTACACTAATGATGGGATGGGATGGCCTGTTTTCTTGCTGACTCAGGCAAAAAACATGTTAGAGGCAACATTTAATCAACTAAGCCAATTGAGCATGGAGCTGACAATTAACCTACCAAACGTGTCCGGTGAAAATGCTGTGTTTGAATTGGCTGATAGCGTAGCTGAGTGGATTAACCACTTTATCTCTGGTTTAGGATTGGCAGGGGCTGATACTAAAAAAGCATCGCCTGCAGCTCGCGAAGCGTTAGAAGATCTTGAAGAGATGGCCAAGTTAGGTATTGATGAAGATGATGACTTGGAAGAGCAAGCTGAATTGCTCGAACAAGTGATTGAACACGTAAAAGCGTGTGTTCTTACGTTGCATGCTGAGTTTGGTGTTCGACCAACACAGGAAAAAAAGCCAACGTTGCACTAAACAGCTAAGGAGAGCAAACGCGTGAAGTCATTTGATGTAATTATTGCTGGTGGAGCAATGGCTGGTGGCACACTAGCATTGGCATTAAATCAGTTAAGCCAGCAATCTTTGTCGATTGCGGTAATTGAAGCCTATCAACAAGAAGGGATCTCTCATCCTGGTTTTGACTCTCGGGCGATTGCTCTATCTTATGGTACCGTCAATACGCTTAAGCAATTTGGCTTATGGGACGACTTACGCCCAGTTGCAACCCCCATCACACACATTCATGTTTCTGATCGTTCTCACTTTGGTATGACAGAGATTGATCATGCAGAAGCCAACTTAGAAGCGCTTGGATATGTAATTGAATTGGCAGATGTTGGCCGGATCTACCAAACTAAGATTAGCCAGCATGGAAAAATCAGTCAGTATTGCCCATTAAGCGTGACTGATGTTAAACGCTCGCAAGAGTCTGTTACGGTCACTTTATCGGATGGCGAACAGTTACAAGGTAAGATGTTGGTTGCAGCCGATGGCGCGTTATCGACTTGCAGTGAGCAGCTTGGTCTAGAACTCAAAGAGCATGATTTTGAACAATATGCCATCATTGCGAATGTGGAAATCAGCGAACCTCATCAAGGAAGAGCATTTGAACGCTTTACTCCTTGCGGCCCCGTTGCCTTATTACCGATGAGTGACCAACGAATGTCGTTGGTTTGGTGCCAGCCACCTGACAAAGTTGAAGCACTACTTACTTGCAGTAACGAACAGTTTCTTGAGCAGTTGCAGCAGGCTTTTGGCTGGCGACTAGGTAAATTGATTCGAGTGGGGCAGCGTGCTTCATATCCATTGGTGCTTCGTACTCGTTCACAAGTGGTATCCCATCGTTTTGCTATTGTGGGTAATGCTGCACAAACCTTGCATCCCATAGCTGGACAAGGATTTAATCTTGGCATTCGCGATGTTGCCAGCTTAGCGGAAGAGTTAACTAGAGGTGATGCCCTAGGGAGCTATCAACAATTGGCGCGTTATAAAACTCGACGTGAACATGATCGTCAAATGACGATTGGATTAACTTCTTCACTTGTTCACCTGTTTTCAAATGATCTCCCAACGCTTAGCGTCGGACGAAATGTGGGACTTGCATTGATGGATAACTGTGCGTTGCTCAAAGCCCCATTGCTCAAACGAACGTTGGGAATCGTGAACCGATAAAAGGTAATCAATTATGATGCAAAGTGTGGATATTGCGATTGTAGGTGGTGGAATGGTGGGTTTAGCAATGGCTGCTGCATTGAAAAACACCGATCTACGTATTGCAGTTATCGAAGGGCGTCTCCCTGATGAAAACCTCGCCGAGTTACCCGATGTTAGAGTGTCTGCCTTAAGTCGTTCTACTGAAATGATTCTGCGTAATCTCAATGCTTGGGATGGAATTTTGGCTCGCAGAGCTTCCCCTTATATGGCGATGGAAGTGTGGGAACAAGATAGCTTTTCGCGCATCGAATTCAGCGCCAATCAAATGACTCAACCTAACCTTGGCCACATTGTTGAAAACCGAGTGATTCAACTGGCTCTGCTAGAGCAAGTGAAGAAGCAGATGAATGTTTCTTTGCACATTCCTCAGACTGTACAAAGTATGGCCATTGGGGAGAGTGAAGCCTGGTTGACCCTTAATGATGGGCAATCTATCACCGCTAAGCTGGTGGTTGCTGCCGATGGGGCCAATTCTTGGGTACGTAAGCAGATGGATATTCCGCTAACTCATTGGGATTATGGACATAGTGCCATCGTTGCTAATGTACGCACTGTTGAGTCTCATGATGGTGTCGCGCGGCAAATTTTCACCCCAATGGGACCTTTGGCATTCTTACCCATGTCAGATCCTCATATGTGCTCGATAGTTTGGTCTACAGACCCTGTACGTGCCGAGCGTTTGTTGGAACTGAGTGATGAGAAATTTAGCCAAGCATTGACGACTGAATTTGATGCTCGATTGGGTGTTTGTCAGGTGGTTGGTGAGCGACAAGCATTTCCTCTAAGAATGCGTTATGCCCGAGATTTTGTGCTCGATAGAGTTGCTTTGGTTGGCGATGCCGCGCATACGATTCATCCATTAGCAGGTCAAGGGGTTAACTTAGGATTGCTCGATGCTGCGAGCCTTGCACAAGAAGTGATCGCTCTGTGGCAAAATGGGGAAGATATTGGTGCAAAACGTAGTCTTCGTCATTATGAACGGTGGCGCAAAGCGGAAGCTGCAAAAATGATTGCTGCGATGCAAGGCTTTAAAGATCTGTTTGAGGGAAATAACCCTGCGAAGAAACTGATTCGTGGTATCGGAATGCAATTAGTAGGTCATCTACCAGGTGCTAAAGATGAGATCATGAAACGTGCATTGGGTCTAAAAGGTGAACTGCCAGAACTCGCTAAAATGACAGGTCAAGTGCATCAGTCGTAGCCGTTATCTAACGAGCGATTAACTAACGATACTTCTAGGGTTGGTTTTATACCAACCCTTTTTATTTCAACTGCTTAAGCGTGAGCGCAACGTAGGCGCATGATCTCTTGGTTCACTTCTTTGACGGTCTGGAAATGCCGTGGCTCAGCCTTCTCTGGCAAAATCAATTTGCCATTATCAAACTCAAATGTACCAATGCCATAGATATAGATACGCCCTTTAAATAGGCGACTTACGTGCTTAGCGATCATGTTTGGTGTATAGCGCTTAAACAGTCTCATCTCTGTTCTGAGTCCTTCTGTTTTTATTTGCGAGGTAAGCATATCTGAACTGAGTGATTTTTTGTGTGACAAGTGCAGATATATCTCCGGTGAAAAATCTATTTATTAGCAAAATGTGCTGCCATAGACACTTTTCACAATTCCTTATTGCGTCTGGAGACATTGTTACCTATGCAAGATTGTTGCCAACTTATTTATATTTTTGTTCTTAGACGTTTGGGTGGGTCATTGAAACAAAGGTTTATGACGTTCGTAAGAATAGTGGATGTTTTAGTTAAAATGTAATGCTGCCGTAAAACTTCTAAAAAAAAGCCCGCAAATATGCGGGCCAATAGTCACAGATGCATTACACAAAAAGTGGATGTACTGAAAATCAGTGGATTCACTTTTTCGTCAGTTAATTTGTCAGACAATGTTGCCTGAACATTAACCAACGAGTGCAGATTATCCTAAAAAGTACATTGTGACTATTTATGTTTTCATTATGATTAGGTATTCATTGAAAAATATCTGAAAATGTGATCTTTATCATGCTTATTTGTAATGGATTACATTAATTGTTCTATGGTCTTTGAATATTATTAATCAAAGGGTTAACTAGTGTTAATAAATCTGATGTCTTTAACGCGATACCGGCCATTCTCGACCCACTGCTAATAGTTATCTCATTTTGATTTAATATGCTGTTATCGAATAAGATAGGCATTTCAGTTTTAAGATTTATTGGCGTCACTGTGCCTATTTCATAGCCAGTGATTTCTTTCACATTGATACTGTTTACGCAGGTCATTCTGCGCCACTGCAATACAGCACGTACTTTTTTAGGATCGATTTGAGTGTCACCCGAGGTACAAGCCAACGCATAGCGATCCGACATATCTCTGAGCAAGATACACTTCACCATCTGTTTCGGTGATATGCCACGTTGCGCCGCGGCTTCTTCGATGGTTGTTGCGGGATGTTGATGAGGCAGCAAGCGATAGCTCACTTGCTGCGTTTGTAAGAATTGAATCAGTGGGGTATTAAGTTCGTTATTCATCTGCAAGAGAGTAAGGTAACGGTTCAATTGTCCAGCGGGTATCGGGTTGAATTGCTAGGCGTAACTGAGTGCCGTCTTCCAAATCGTTGGGTAGAACGACTAGACCTATCGCTACGTTATCTTTAAATGTGTAGTGCGTTAGTAACTCTCCAGCGGTACGCCAGTTTTCACCGACAGAACGCTCTAATACGATAGGCTCTGCTGATGGCAGTTCTTCAGCAAGGTTACCTTTTACAACAGCCATCATACGTTTGTTAATGCCACGATATTTGGCACGAGCAACGGTTTCCTGTCCGGTGTAACACCCTTTGGTAAAGCAGATTCCACCAATTGCCTGTAGATTCAGTGCTTGTGGAATGTATTCATTTTGCACTTGTGCTGTGACGACAGGTAATGCTTCTTCAATATCAAAACGAGTCCAAGTCGCTTCAGTGACTTT
Source organism: Vibrio porteresiae DSM 19223 (assembly GCF_024347055.1). Classification (NCBI taxonomy): domain Bacteria; kingdom Pseudomonadati; phylum Pseudomonadota; class Gammaproteobacteria; order Vibrionales; family Vibrionaceae; genus Vibrio; species Vibrio porteresiae. Next base: position 3,170,312 of record NZ_AP024895.1, on the reverse strand, counting down.
ACTTGAGCTGAACTCGTTAATAATGATTTCAGCTTGATCTTGATTGACTAAAAGTAACCAGCGCTTTTCAGAAATTTTGACTGCACTACCACCAGTGATAGGCCTTACATCGGCACGACTATCGGTTAGTGAATCGACCCAATTTTGCGCCTCATTCCCCATAACACCTAAAGCCACATCTTGGCTGGCAGTGATCTCTACTTTGGAGAAGATGGCATACTTTTTCAGTTCAGCTAACTCAACATCGATCGCGGATGCTGGTTGGAATAGTGCATAGCCGTCATTGTGATGAAATAGACGAAAAACCGACCAAACCTTACCTTTGGCATCACAGTGTGCACCGAGTGTGGATTGTTCATTGGTCAGCGTCACCACATTACAAGTCACTTGCCCTTGCAGATAGCTCTTTTTGTCTGGGCCTATCATATTGATAGCGCTCCAAGATCCCAAATATGAGAGCATTAAATCAGGCAATGTATCGCTCGTTGTGACGTCGAGCGGAGAAAATTGATTTTTCCAATCCATGTTATTCACCTAAGTGACGAATTTCCTATATGGTAATCTGGTTGAAGTTTTTTGTCAGCCTGAACAGACTCTTTGATTTAGTTAATGGTTGTGACGTAGATGAGTTGGTAAACTCGTCATAAAGAATAATGATTAAGTGAGGGAAACCATGTATTCCACAGAAGAAAAAGCTCGCATTAAATGGGCATGTCGCCGTGGCATGCTTGAGCTCGACGTTGTCATCATGCCGTTTTTTGAAGAATGTTTTGATAGCCTGAGTGAAATAGAGCAACAAAGTTTTGTCTCTTTGCTTGAATGCGATGATCCAGACCTGTTTAAGTGGGTGATGCGTCATGGTCGTTCAGAAAATCTAAACCATGCGGCTATGGTTGATAAGATTGTCGCCTATAACCTCAGCAAGTCTCGTTAGGCTTACCCTTAAAATCTCCATTTTCGCCCTCATAACATCACAATGTATCGTGCAGCTGGTGTTATGGGGGATCGTTGTTTCTGATATTCCCCTTGTTCTGAGTTGGCCTTTATTGGTTGTGCTGTATCGATATTATTCGGTTTTTGGTGTTATGCCCAAAGTGTTAATCGGCTATGTTGATATTGATACCCAAGCGCAGGAAATCATCTCGTCTTCTCGAGAAAGCTACCATCAATTTTCCTTAATCTATTCAAGCTGCTTTATTGTATTTTATGGTCACGGTAGACGATGGCTATTATGGAGAGACAGTTGTGATGAGTTTGCTTATCGGCAATTGGTCATGCAATTAAAGCGGGAGCAACAAGGCTCCCACGACTAAGTTAATTGGTCTTCAATACGTCAATTGGTATTAAAGTGGATTTATTCGGGAGTTAAAACCGTTGGGCCACTGTGCTCTAATTGTTCTGGGTAATCTAACGTATAGTGCAAACCGCGACTCTCTTTGCGCAGCATAGCGCAACGAACCATCAGCTCTGCTACTTGCAGTAAGTTTCTAAGCTCAATTAAATTATTGGATACTCGAAAGTTACTGTAGTACTCGTGAGTCTCTTGTTGGAGAAGTTGGATACGGCGCAACGCTCGTTCAAGCCGTTTATCAGTGCGCACGATGCCCATGTAATCCCACATAAATAGCCTCAATTCATGCCAGTTATGTTGCAGTACTACCTCTTCATCGGAGCAGGTGACTTGGCTTTCATCCCAACTAGGAAGCGTAGGTGGCATAGCTACTGATTTGTTTTTACTCAGAATATGTTTAGCTGCTGACCAGGCATACACGACGCATTCCAACAGAGAATTGGATGCCATACGGTTGGCACCATGTAGACCTGTGTAACTGACTTCACCTATGGCGTATAGATGGTCAACATCGGTACGTCCTTGCTGATCGACGACTACGCCACCACAGGTGTAATGCGCCGCTGGAACGATAGGAATGGACTCTTTGGTCATATCGATACCCAAATCCATCAACCGTGCATAAATGGTCGGGAAATGTTTGATGATAAAGTCTGCAGGCTTATGGGTAATATCCAGATACATACAGTCTGCACCGAGCCGTTTCATCTCAAAGTCGATTGCCCTCGCCACTATGTCTCTAGGCGCTAACTCGCCACGCTCATCAAAATCAGGCATAAAGCGAGAACCGTCTGGGCGTCTTAAATATGCACCTTCGCCGCGCAGTGCCTCCGTCAGTAAAAAATTACGGGCCTCTGGATGATACAAACAAGTAGGGTGGAACTGGTTAAATTCGAGGTTAGCGACCTTGCAGCCCGCTCGCCATGCCATGGCTATGCCATCACCAGAAGAAATATCTGGGTTAGACGTGTATTGATAGACCTTGGAAGCTCCACCAGTGGCTAAGACAACAAATTTGGCTCGAATCGTCTCAACGTGTTCATCATTACGGTTCCAAACATAAGCGCCAATGACACGTCTTTTAGCGCTTGTCTCATCGTTCACTGTAATGAGATCGAGCGCATTATGCCGTTCCAGTATCTGTATATTAGGTTGATTTTTGATGTTTTCTTGAAGTGATGTTTGCATTGCCATACCGGTGGCATCGGCTGCATGCAGTATCCTGCGATGGCTGTGTCCACCTTCACGGGTTAAGTGATAGCGAGGTTCACTGCTATCGGCATCATCGATTCGATCAAAAGGCACACCACCATCGATTAACCACTGCACGCATTCTTTGGCATGCTCAGCGATAAAACGGACTGTTTTGGCATCGCAAATTCCAGCGCCTGCAATTAAGGTATCTTGCACATGTGAATCGATACTGTCAGACTCATCGAAAACGGCGGCGATACCACCTTGAGCGTAATAGGTAGAACCTTCACTCAGTGGCCCTTTACTGAGGACGATCACGCGGCAGTTTTTGGCAACGCGTAATGCCAGAGATAGACCTGCAGCGCCGCTACCGATGACCAGTACGTCACACTGATGTTCTCGATTGGTGTTCATAGTCATTCCATTCCTGAACGAGAGTTGATAGTTAAGATATTCCTCGATTTTGATGAGATCATACCGTCACCTGAAGGTTCACTCGTAAAGGAATACATTAGTTGAGTAAATGCTATTGTGTTTTTACAGTGAGTTCTTCAATATCTTAAGCAGTTTTTACGCAAACCTAGATTACGTCACACTACCAATTCATATTGGTAAAAATTTCACAGAGAATTGAACTTTTTCTTAGGTGTAGAGTCACAATAGTGCTCATGTAAGCAGTGGTGTCGAATAGAACATTCTGCACAATTAATGCCCATATCTGTGAAGGTACGGGGATATAACAATAGGAGTAACCGCTCGAATGAACGAGCAGCTGACCGATCAGGTATTGATTGAGCGAGTTCAGAACGGAGATAAGCAAGCTTTTAACCTTCTGGTTCTAAGATACCAGAATAAAGTCTGCAACCTTATTTCTAGGTATGTGAGCAATTCCGGCGATGTGGCAGATGTGGCGCAAGAGGCGTTTATTAAAGCGTATCGAGCGATTCCCACTTTCCGCGGCGAGAGTGCGTTTTACACTTGGCTATATCGCATTGCTGTCAATACTGCAAAAAATCATATCGTTGCCCAAAGTCGTCGACCACCGGCTAGCGATGTTGATGCTGAAGAAGCTGAATTTTATGAAACGGGTAATGCCCTAAAAGAAATATCGAACCCTGAAAACTTAACGTTGTCCAAAGAATTGAAAGAGGCAGTGTTCGGGGCTATCGATGCATTGCCTGAAGATTTGAAAACCGCGATGACGTTACGAGAGCTAGATGGCTTGAGTTACGAGGAAATCGCACAGGTAATGGATTGCCCTGTTGGTACTGTACGTTCTCGTATCTTCCGTGCTAGAGAAGCGGTAGAAAAGAGAATAAGTCCTCTGCTCTAACGCTAGTGTTAGTAACTATTTATGGTGAAAAGAATGGCTGACAAAGAAAAACTTTCAGCTCTCATGGATGGAGAATTGATCGACAAAGTACTAATTCAAGAATTAGTTGACGATCAAGAAGGTCTTGAGGCATGGAAACATTATCATTTAATTGGTGATGTTATGCGTGGAGATGCTCCAGAAAGACCTGAGTGGAATATTGCTGAAAGTGTCGCTCTTGCTCTGGAAAATGAACCAGCGCATAACGCTAACGTGACGACTCCTTTGCGAGTGGTTGCCCAAACGCCTTTGATGGAAGAACAACCGAAGCCAGCAAAAGCTCGTCGTCAAATGCCGACATGGTTATCTCAATTGGGACAAGTTGCGGTTGCCGCGTGTGTCTCTTTTGTTGTGATACTTGGCGTTCAACAATACGGTAACGGTAGTCATACACCGGGTGCACAGTCACAAGATGACCAGATTCCAGTTTTACAAACGATCCCTCTATCTGGAACGGCTGAGCCTGTAAGCTATACTCGTGAATCTGCTGAAAAACAGAGTCATGAAGCCAATCTGCAAGATCAACATCGTCGTGTGAATGCATTGCTTCAAGACTATGAGTTGCAGTTGCGTTTGAACAGTGAAGGCAATGCTGCAACTCACAATGATCAAATTGAACCGGTAGTTGAATGAAGAAATTTCTGATCAGTACGCTGATGCTGTTCAGTTTGAATGCCACAGTTGCCTTTGCTGAAGAACCTTCCGCAGAGGCATTGTTACATCAAATGAACAAAGCGAGTCAGCAACTCAATTACGAGCTCTCTTATATTCTGATTAAGAAAAACAGTATTGAGCCTATTCTGTATCGTCATGCGCGAGAAAAAGATCAGCAGTTTGCCCATCTGGTTTACCTGAGTGGACCTGTTCGTGAAGTGATTCGCCGTGGCGATGAAGTGAGTTACATCGAACCCGGCGTCGATCCTTTTACGATTGAATCGAGCAATATGGTGGCGCCGCTGATCCCTATGCTCAACAGTGATGTTGATCTCATCAGCAAATACTATGACTTCGTGAAGATTGGTCGTGCTCGTGAGGCCGGAACGCCTTGCCAAGTCCTGCGTATCGTTCCTAAAGATGGCCTACGTTATTCGTATGTACTTTGGGTTGACGAGCACAGTGATTTACCATTGCGAGCTGATCTGGTTGATCGTGACGGTGAAGTACTCGAACAGTACCGCACCATTTCCTATTCGATTAACGATAAGTTAGCGCAGTTAATGGCTGGTTTGAATAACGTTAAGTTGCCAGAAGTGTTATCGATTCCAAAAGGGAATATCAAACAGGCGCAATGGTCGGTACAATGGGTGCCAGATGGCTTCAAAGCGATGGAGATTAATCGTTATAGAATGGCGATTACCGACCGTCTTGTTGAAAGCCAAATGTTCTCCGATGGCCTGTTTAGTTTCTCTGTTTATGTTTCTGAAAGCGATAATAATTCGTTGAAAAATCAGATTATTAGACAAGGTCGTCGCACCGTGCAAACGTATGTGGAAGGATCGAATGAGATTTCAGTCGTGGGAGATATTCCTCCATCAACGGCGCAGCGTGTAGCGCAATCTGTTCGTTTTAATCCGCAAGGAGCAAAATAGCCATGATGACCGCCTTAGCGACTGTGATGCAGGTAAAACCTCAATCACAGGGATATGAAATCCAATTAAGCTGCGAGCAGAAAACCAGTTGTAGCAGTTGTTCCTCATCGAAAAGTTGTGGAACGGGAATCGTATCGAAAGCTATTGGTAACAAAGCGCTATTTTGGACCTTAAATACCTCTCAATCAGTGCACCAAGGCCAAGTGGTTGAAATCGGCTTTCCAGAGAAAAGCCTGCTTCAGTCTGCAGCTTTGGTGTACTTAGTCCCTCTGTTCATGATGATCTTTGGTGCTTGGATCGCCAATCAATGGCTTGCGCCAGTGCTGCATATGGGCGAAGGGATTGTGATTGCGAGCTCTTTTCTGTTTATCTTATTAGGTGTCGCACTGGCAAAATATTTATCTCCACGCCTTGAACAACGTTCGCAGCAGGAGGTTATTTTGCTTAGAGTGCTGGGAGAGCCTATTGTTTAAATAAGGTGCGAACCCAACCGAAATTGGTTAGAATCGCCCAACTTGAATGAAATGCCGCCATGGGCGGCATTCTATTGTCCTAATTTGTAACGAGTTTAGTCATCCCAAACCTATGAAGCACATTCGTAACTTTTCGATCATCGCCCACATCGACCATGGTAAGTCGACTTTATCAGACCGTTTAATCCAAGTATGTGGTGGATTGAGCGACCGTGAAATGGCAGAGCAGGTTCTTGATTCTATGGATCTTGAACGTGAGCGTGGCATTACCATCAAAGCTCAGAGTGTGACTCTCGATTACAAAGCGAAAGATGGCGAAACCTATCAGTTAAACTTTATCGATACTCCTGGACACGTGGACTTCTCATACGAAGTGTCTCGTTCTCTTGCTGCGTGTGAAGGGGCATTGCTGGTGGTTGACGCTGGCCAAGGTGTTGAAGCTCAAACCTTAGCTAACTGTTACACCGCTATTGAGATGGATTTGGAAGTCGTTCCAATCCTAAACAAAATTGACTTACCAGCCGCTGAACCTGAGCGTGTTGCTGAAGAAATTGAAGACATCGTTGGTATTGATGCAATGGATGCCGTGCGTTGTTCGGCAAAAACTGGTTTGGGTGTCGACGAAGTTCTAGAAGAAATCGTTAAATCTATTCCAGCTCCTGAAGGTGATCCAGATGCACCTTTACAAGCTTTGATTATCGACTCATGGTTTGATAACTATCTTGGTGTGGTTTCTTTGGTTCGTGTTAAACACGGTAGCCTGAAGAAAAACGACAAGATCAAGGTGATGAGCACTGGTCAAACTTGGGGTGTCGACCGTTTGGGTATCTTTACTCCAAAACAGGTGGATACTGACGAGTTAAACACAGGTGAAGTGGGCTGGGTGGTTTGTGGTATCAAAGATATCCTTGGCGCACCGGTTGGCGATACGTTAACTCTGTCGAAAAACGGTTGTGAAAAACCATTACCAGGCTTTAAGAAAGTGAAGCCTCAGGTATATGCAGGTCTATTCCCTGTTTCATCTGATGACTATGAAAGCTTCCGTGATGCGTTGGGTAAACTGGCGCTAAACGATGCATCATTGTTCTATGAACCAGAAACGTCTGCTGCATTGGGCTTTGGTTTCCGTTGTGGTTTCCTTGGCATGCTGCACATGGAGATCATCCAAGAACGTTTGGAACGTGAATACGATCTAGACCTTATTACAACGGCTCCAACCGTAGTGTACGAAGTGGTTAAGACTAACAAAGAGATTATGCTCGTAGATAGTCCTGCTAAGTTACCTGCGTTGAACGACATCGAAGAAATTCGTGAGCCGATTGCTCGTTGTAACATCCTGTTGCCCGCGGAATACCTAGGTAACGTGATTACTTTGTGTATCGAAAAACGCGGTGTGCAAAAAGAGATGGTTTACCACGGCAACCAAGTAGCGTTGACTTACGATATTCCAATGGCGGAAGTGGTTTTGGACTTCTTCGACCGTTTGAAATCAACCTCTCGTGGTTATGCTTCTTTGGATTACAGTTTCCAGCGTTTTGAACCGTCAGACATGGTTCGTGTGGACGTGATGCTTAACGGCGACCGAGTGGACGCTCTGGCAATCATCACTCATAAAGACCAATCACAAACTCGCGGACGCCTATTGGTTGAGAAGATGAAAGAGTTCATTCCTCGCCAAATGTTTGATATCGCGATTCAAGCGGCGATTGGTAACCACATTATTGCTCGTTCAACGGTAAAACAATTACGTAAGAACGTTTTGGCAAAATGTTATGGTGGTGACGTTAGCCGTAAGAAAAAACTGTTGAAGAAACAGAAAGAAGGTAAAAAACGCATGAAGCAGATCGGTAACGTTGAATTACCACAAGAAGCGTTCCTAGCGATTCTGCACGTCGGTGAGAAGTAATTTGTTGGTTGCTTTTCTGCGTTAGGATCACCATCTCAAGTGAAAGGGTTTCGGCCCTTTCACTTTCGTATTTTTAGATAAGGGAATTCGATGGCCAATACATTTTCACTCTTTTTGGTAATTTTTACCTTAGTCACTGGTGTGATTTGGGTGTTAGAGAAACTTGTCTGGGCGAAGAAGCGTCAGCAAAAATTGACCAGCTTACAAGCGGAAACCAATGGTATCGATCCTGAGTTATCCAAAAAAATCGATCCACAACCATGGTGGGTAGAAAATGCAGTCTCTATTTTCCCAGTGATTGCATTTGTGCTGATTTTACGTTCTTTTATTTTTGAACCGTTTCAGATTCCTTCTGGTTCGATGATGCCTACCTTATTAGTAGGTGATTTTATCGTGGTGGAAAAATACGCGTATGGTCTTAAAGATCCTGTGTGGCATAACACGATTGTGCCAACAGGTGAGCCTAAACGTGGTGATATTGTGGTATTTCGTTACCCTAAAAACCCTAATATTGACTACATTAAGCGTGTTGTCGGTTTACCAGGGGATACGATTCGCTACAGCAGCTTGAAACAAATTTGTATTCAAGCTAAAGGCGAGTCTGAGTGCAAACCTGTGCCATTGACCAACTTACAACAGAGTGAGTTTGCGCAAGGTTACACTCCTTTAATGCAGTTGGATGAACAATTAGGTGAGGTCAAGCACCATATTTTGATCAATCCGATGCATGCTGATAGAGTCAGTGAATATGAGCCACGTGCTGGCGTTAACGAATGGGTTGTTCCACAAGGTCATTATTTTATGATGGGGGATAACCGAGATAATAGCGCTGACAGCCGTTTCTGGGGCTTCGTTCCAGAGCAGAACTTAGTGGGTAAAGCGGTCGGTATTTGGATCAGTTTCGTTTTTGATCGTTCTCCTGATAGTGCGCTGCCTACATGGGTACCAACTGGTGTGCGTTTTAACCGCATCGGTGGCATTAACTAGACTAGAGTTATCTAGAATTAACACATCGAGAGAGTATGACTTCTCCTATTAGTACATTAGAAAATAGGCTCGGCTATGCCTTCAAGCAGGCTGAGCTAATGAACTTGGCGCTGACTCACCGCAGCGCCAACGGAAAACACAATGAACGTCTTGAGTTTCTGGGCGATTCAATTTTAAGTTTTGTCATCGCTGATGATCTTTACCATCGTTTCCCTCGTGTTAATGAAGGTGACATGAGTCGTATGCGTGCGACTTTGGTTCGTGGTAATACCTTAGCGGAGCTAGGCCGAGAGTTTGGCTTAGGAGATTACTTAAAATTAGGTCCAGGCGAGTTGAAAAGTGGCGGTTACCGTCGCGATTCAATCTTGGCCGATGCTGTAGAAGCGATTATCGGGGCGATTTATTTAGATAGCGACATTGAAGTAGTGCGTGGCATTATTTTGAGTTGGTATCAAGAGCGTCTGGACTCTATCAAGCCGGGTGTTTCACAGAAAGATCCAAAAACTCGCCTGCAAGAGTTTTTACAGGGCAGAAGAAAACCACTTCCTGTCTATACTGTAACTAACATTAAAGGTGAAGCACACAACCAGGAGTTTACTGTGTCGTGTGAAGTGGCGGGCGTCGGAGAGCCTGTTATTGGTAAAGGCACCAGTCGTCGCAAGGCAGAGCAAGCGGCTGCGGAAACCGCGTTAGAGCAACTTACTAATGTCTGAAAAAGAATTTGATATTGACGCATTTTTTGAGTCAAAACCACAACCAACCTCGCTACCAGAAAACCAGCACTGTGGTTTTATCGCGATTGTTGGTCGTCCAAACGTGGGTAAATCAACGCTCCTGAATAACATTCTTGGGCAAAAGATTTCTATTACCTCACGTAAACCACAAACCACTCGTCACCGCATTATGGGTGTTGAGACTGATGGTGATTTCCAAGCGATTTACGTCGATACCCCTGGACTTCACATCGAAGAAAAACGTGCAATCAACCGCCTAATGAACCGCGCAGCAAGCAGTTCATTAAGTGATGTGAACCTTGTGCTGTTTGTGGTTGAGGGAACTCACTGGACCGCAGATGATGAGATGGTCTTCAATAAGTTGGTGAACACTAACTTCCCAATCATCCTTTGTGTGAACAAAGTTGATAACGTCAAAGACAAAAACGATGTGATGCTGCATATGCACGAGCTATCTGCACGCCATCCTTTCGTTGATGTTGTGCCGATTTCAGCCAAGCTGGGTAAAAACATCGAAGTATTGCGTAAGCACGTGCGTGATCACTTGCCAAAAGCAGTACACCATTTCCCAGAAGAGTATGTGACTGACCGTTCGCAGCGTTTTATGGCATCCGAAATCATCCGTGAAAAGCTAATGCGCTTTACTGGTGAAGAATTGCCATATTCTGTTACCGTGGAAATTGAACGCTTTGACTACAACCCTGAAACGGATGGTTTCCATATTAACGCCTTGATTCTGGTTGAACGTATTGGTCAGAAGAAAATGGTGATTGGTACCAAAGGTGAGAAGATCAAGACCATAGGTCGCGAAGCACGTTTGGACATGGAAGAACTTTTTGGCCGTAAAGTGTATTTAGAGACTTGGGTTAAAGTGAAATCCGGTTGGGCTGATGATGAACGTGCACTGCGTTCACTTGGTTACATCGACGACCTATAACGCTTCTCTATCATCTCTTCAAAAGGTAGCTATCTTATGGCTACCTTCTCTTGTGGCCGTCACGGTGTCTAATTTGGAATAGAAATAGTATGTCTGACGGTCTGCAACGATGCTTTGTTCTGCATCGACGCCCTTACAGTGAATCGAGCCTCATTCTTGACGTTTTCAGTGAAGAATATGGTCGAGTCAGCCTTATGGCAAAAGGAGCGCGCGGCAAACGCTCTAACCTCAAAGGGGCGTTGCAACCTTTTACACCGCTGTTACTTAAATGGTCCGGAAAAGGCTCAATGAAGACATTGCGCCAAGCTGAGCCGATCAGCCTTGGTTTACCTCTCACTGGTATCAGCCTCTATTCAGCCATGTATGTTAATGAGCTGGTGGATAGAGTGTTAGCACCTGAAGTGCCTCACCCCGAACTGTTTCATGACTATCTACTTGCCTTAACTGAGTTAGTTCAATGGGATAATCCTGAGCCTCCCTTACGTAGGTTTGAGCTCGCGTTATTATCTGCCATGGGCTACGGTGTGGATTTTTTGCACTGTGCTGGTACTGGTGAGCCAGTCGACCCGAACATGACCTATCGTTATCGCGAACAAAAAGGCTTTATTGCGTCCGTGAGACGGGATAATCTCACCTTTGTTGGAAACGAATTAATCGCTATTAGTGAGCGGCGATTCACAACCAAAGAACAATTACAGGCAGCGAAGCGCTTTACGCGTATTGCCCTCAAACCTTATCTCGGTGGTAGACCTTTAAAGAGCCGAGAGTTGTTTAGACAAGCCATTCTACCCAGAGCACGGAGTACAGGAAAATGAGCTCAATTTTATTAGGTGTGAATATCGACCATATCGCGACATTACGTAATGCTCGTGGTACTAAGTATCCCGATCCAGTGCATGCGGCTGAAATCGCAGAACGCGCTGGTGCCGATGGTATTACCATTCACTTGCGTGAAGACCGTCGTCATATCAATGATCGCGATGTGCGTATTCTGCGTGAAACACTGCAAACACGCATGAACCTTGAGATGGCTGTGACCGATGAAATGGTGGAAATTGCTCTGCAAACGAAACCAGAGTACGTCTGCTTGGTACCTGAAAAGCGTGAAGAGCTCACCACTGAGGGTGGCTTAGATGTGCGTGGCCAGTTGGAAAAAATCAAAGCGGCAACAGCAAAACTGACGGCTGCTGGTATTCGCGTGTCACTCTTTATTGATGCAGATCGTGAGCAAATTGACGCGGCTAAAGCGTGTGGTGCCCCTTTTATTGAGCTTCATACTGGTCACTACTCAGATGCAGAAACTGAAGAAGAACAACAAGCTGAGCTGAAAAAAATCGCAGCAGCGGCGAGTTATGCAGCGGATTTGGGTATTACGGTCAATGCAGGTCATGGCTTGACTTACCATAACGTCGCAGCGATTGCTGCTCTTCCTGAGATCTACGAATTGAACATCGGCCACTCTATCATTGGTCGCGCTGTGTTCGATGGGTTAGACAAAGCGGTGGCTGACATGAAAGCGGTCATGTTGGATGCGCGTCGTTAAGAGTTCGTTATGATTATTGGATTAGGCACCGACATCGCTGAAATTGAGCGTATCGAAAAGGTACTCGGTCGCAGTGGTGAAGCACTCGCGAAGCGGATATTAACTGCAGATGAGTTAGCGGTATTTTCTGAGCATAAACAGCCTGCCAGATTTTTGGCCAAGCGTTTTGCCGCCAAAGAGGCCGCTGTGAAAGCGCTGGGAACAGGAATTGCCCAAGGTGTGTCATTTCAGCATTTTACGGTGACGCATGACGCCTTAGGTAAGCCACTGTTAGTGGTGACCGGTGTGGCGCAGCAATTGGCTGAGCAGCGTGGTATCCGTCATTGGCATCTTTCGATTTCTGATGAAAAGCATTACGCCATGGCAACCGTAATAGCCGAAGCCTAGTTCATGGATTAAAAGTAAAAGAGGTGGCATTGCCACCTCTTTTACTTTCTTTGGATATCCGCCTTTAAGCGTTCAGGTGTTCCTGCGCTGCTTCAATGACTTTTTCCATTTCATCTTGTAATTCAAACAGCTCAGGCTCAACATCGGCAATCGCCGCTCCCGAGCGAAGGGCTTGCTCTAACGTAGCACACACTTTTTTCAAGCGTGGTACACCGCTATACGAGCAACTACCATGCAATTTGTGTACGTGGTGCAACAGATCCTCAGTTAGGAATTGGTCATCGGCAAGGGCTTGTTCCACCACTTGATTGACCTGCGGGATGTAATCAATCAGCATTTGCAGCATTTCATGGGCAAGGTCGGGCTTATTAGCCGCTTGACGCAGCGCACTTGACCAATCAATCACATGATCTGAGGTAACTGCAGTGCTAATCGTCGCTAACTCGATGGATTCTGGCTCTTGCGGTGCTGGCAGTTCCAATTTTTGCACTTCATCCGTGCTGGTGTTGGGGTTCCAATGAACTAGGACCTGCTGGAGAATGTGCTCTTCTATTGGCTTGGTTAAGTAGTCATCCATACCCGCATTAAGAAGGCGATCGCGTTCGCCACTCATTGCATGAGCCGTGACGGCTACAACTGGTGTGCGCGCATTAAGATCGGTCTTTTTAATCTCCTTACACGCCGTAACGCCATCCATATGCGGCATCTGAATATCCATCAAGATAATGTCGAAGCGGCGGATCTGCGCTTCTTTGACAGCATCTAAGCCATTTTTACAACTGATGACAGACTCCACTCGTTCTTGTAGTAGGGCAGTGATCAGTTTTAAGTTCGCAGGGTTGTCATCCACCGCCATGACGGTTAAAGGCAATTTATCTTGGTGAGGCGTTGGTGGTAACTCAATCACCTCAACTTGTTGCGGTTGATGACTGAGTAGGGTTTGCAGTAGTTTTTTACGGGCGATCGGCTTGGTAATGCATTGAACAGGGAAGCGCTGCATGAGCTGATCAGCCAGAGCAAGCTCGGTACTTGGTGTGCCGATGATAAGGTTTGGCGACATTTGTAAAGCAGAGTGAATCCAATTTTCAAGCTCGATAATGTCCACTTCTTTATTTGGCGAAAGGTTAAGCAACACATAATCGTAGTGTGCTGACTCTGCTGGCATACCGGAGCGGTAAGTGACTTTCAGGCCGACATTTGCCAAGGTCTGTTGAATGATAGAAGCCGCTTGCATGTTAGGTTCAATCAGCAATAACTGCTTATCAGTAAGAGCGGCGGTTTCAAGCAAACTATCGCTCATTGGCATATCGGTTGAATGCACGCGGATAGTGAACCAGAAGGTTGAACCTTGGTGTAAGCGACTGGTTAAGCTGATTTCGCCCCCCATTTGGCTAACCAGTTTTTGAGTAATAACCAAGCCCAAACCGGTACCGCCATAACGGCGAGAAATGCTGGCATCGGCTTGACTAAAGGCTTGGAATAGCTGCGCTTGTTGGCGTTCCGAGATGCCTATCCCGGTATCGCGCACCATAAATTGCAATTCTATGGTGTCTTCGCGTTGAGAGCGCATTTCTACGCTGATATCGATGTTGCCGTGCTCGGTAAACTTGATGGAGTTACCCATCAAGTTGGTCAAGATTTGCTGAATACGCAACGGGTCGCCAACTAACCCTGACGGGATTTTTGAGTCGACTTTTAAGGTGATCTCTAGCCCTTTTTCGTGAGCGCTGGTGGCTTGTAAGTTGATCACCTCTTCGAGGGTATCTTGGAACTCAAATGGAATGTTTTCTAGTGCGAGTTTGCCAGCCTCGAGTTTGGAGAAATCCAAAATGTCGTTGATGATGTTAAGTAAGTTGTTCGCCGATTTTTCAATGGTTTGCAGGTAATCCTGTTGGCTGTTGGTTAACTGAGTTTTGAGCATTTGACGAGTAAAGCCGATGACCCCATTAAGCGGCGTACGTAACTCGTGCGACATATTAGCCAAGAATTCCGATTTCACTCTTGCCGCTTCTTGGGCGCGTTTTTTCGCGATATCCAATTCGACGTTCTGGATTTCCAATTGCTCTAACGTTTCTCGTAAATCCGACGTAGCTTGGTCGATACTGTGCTGCATTTCGACGTGATATTCCGACAGCGACATGGCCATCGCGTTGATGCCTTTTTTAAGGTCATCCAATTCACCGTGCATGGTGCCTTCGATACGCACGTCCAAGTGACCGCGACGAATTCGATCGACCACATCTTTCATGTGACTGATAGGTTTAGTGACATCATGCATCAAGCGGAAGGCAAAAATTCCAGACAGAATCAGACCCATCACCAAGACCAAACAAGCAGAAAAAATCTCTTGGTATTGCTGTAGTCTTAATGAGGTCAGATCCAGTTCGATAGCGATATAGCCCAAGATTGGCGCATTAGGCTCATTCCAATTACCTTCCAACAAACGGCTTTCCGCTAAAATCGGCGTGCGAAGTATCAGTGTGTTTTCATCGAGTTGCGAACTACTTAGGGACGGTATCGGTTTGTCTTTGGGATACATCATTTCTTCAAAGTTCGGATGGAAGTTTGAGGTGACAAACAGTTCGTTTTTGGCATCGAAGATCGCAATACTGCGGACAAACTTAGAATTTTTACGATGAGCGTAGCTGATGATACGTCGAGCTGATTCGCGGCTATCACTACGCAGAGCATCTTCACTGGCAATGGCGAGAGGTTCAATAATGCTGGCGCCAGCGTTGATCACTTGGGTTTCTAAGTCGTGATAACGGTTAAAAGAGAACAGGGCGCTGAGCAGTAACCCTATGATTAACGTAGGGGCGAGGGTCAGTGTGATAACGCGTGCGCGCAAACCATATCGGGATCGAATCATTATTGTCTAAACATTATGGTGTGGATATGGGAAAATAACCGGCATTCGAAGTGCTCAAGTTATCCGATAAGTGTTTAGCTTAATCAACTCCTCTGTGTTCGACAATCATCCCGAGCCAGAATAGTGATAACCCGGCAAAAATAACAATGATTTAGGCAGTGTAAGCATGGCGCGTTTTTTCCAACCGAAAAAGAAAACATCAATCGATACAAAGCATCAAGCGATCAAGGTAGAAAAGCTTGACCACCAAGGTGCGGGGATCGCGTTTCTCAACAAAAAGCCAGTGTTTATTGAAGGTGCATTGGCTGGTGAGCAAGTGCTAATGCAGCTCACGGAAACCAAGAGCAAATTCGCACGCGCCAATTTAATAAAAGTGCTTGAGCCTAGTTCAGAGCGTGTCGACGCTTTTTGTCCGCATTATCAGGTCTGTGGTGGTTGTGATTTGCAGCATCTGCAGCGTGATGCGCAAGTAACACATAAGCAGCAAGCGTTGTCCCAATTGATGCGCAAGTTTTCTGGCGAGACCTTAACGCTTTCTGAACCTGTGCTAGGTGATGATAAAGGCTATCGCCGCCGCGCACGCTTGAGTTTGATGTGGGATAAAAAGGCACAGCATCTTGATTTCGGTTTTCGTCAACGGGCGAGTAAAAACATCGTTAATGTAACGGATTGCCCAGTGCTGGACACGGAATTGAATCGCCATTTAGCTCCGCTTCAATCACTATTGACCGGTTTTCAACGCCCAGAAACATTAGGTCACCTTGAGTTAGTGCGTGGAGCCAATACGCCAGTGATGGTATTACGCCATCTCGCACCATTAGCTGAAAAAGACCATGCGGCACTCGTGGCTTATGCGCAGAATAACGGGCTAACGTTATATCTCATGCCAGAAAATAATCAGTTAGTTAAGGTGATAGGCGACGATCCTTATTATGATGAGAATGGCGTCACCATCCCATTTTTGCCAACGAACTTTATTCAGGTTAACCGCAATGTGAACGAGAAAATGGTTCAACAAGCGCTTGCTTGGTTAGAGGTTGAGGAAAGCGATCGCGTGTTAGACCTCTTTTGTGGTTTGGGCAACTTCAGTTTACCGCTGGCTAAATTGGCCAAAGAAGTGGTTGGCGTGGAAGGTATTGATGACATGGTCTTGAAAGCGACCGATAACGCCCAAATTAACCAGTTGAAAAACGTTGCCTTTTACCAAGCTAACTTAGAAGAAGACATGACCAGTCAAACATGGGCAGGTCAGAAATTCGATAAAATTTTGCTTGATCCGGCACGAGCTGGAGCGGCTGGCATTATTGAGCAACTAGGGGCATTTTCTGCACGCAAAGTGGTGTATGTCTCGTGTAATCCTGCTACGCTTGCTCGTGACAGCCAGAGTTTGTTAAATCAAGGTTACGAATTAGCACGTTTAGGTATGTTAGACATGTTCCCACATACCAGTCATTTGGAATCCATGGCGTTATTTGTAAAAAAACGTTAGGAACAATGAACTTCACTTTTATTGGCTGTGTCTCACCAGCTGAACAGTAAACAGAACTTAGGACGATATCGATGGTTGCGGTACGGAGCGCACACTTAAATCCCGATCAACAGTTTGAGTTGGCGACGTGGATTGCTAGCTTACAACAAGAGCCCAAAGTGGCAGCAAAACTGACGGAAGTTTACCGCCAGTGTGAAGAGTTGCTTGAAGGAAATTCTCAAGCGGCGATGTTGCTGTGGCGTGGGCGAGAAATGATCGAAATTTTGATCACGCTCTCGATGGATAAAGCGACCCTCGTTTCTGCTTTGCTGTTGCCGATTGCAACCAGCGGTATTTTGGATTTTGAAGAGTTAGAAGAAGTTTACGGCAAAGAGACTGTTAAGCTGATCCGCGGCGTTGAAGAGATGGCGGCGATTGGTCAGTTGAACATTACTTTGCATGGCACAGAAGCGTCTGCTCAAGTGGATAACGTGCGTCGCATGTTGCTAGCGATGGTGGACGATTTTCGTTGCGTTGTCATCAAATTGGCCGAACGTATCTGTAACTTACGTGAAGTGAAAAATCAGCCTGATGAAGTGCGTCGAGCGGCAGCGAAAGAGTGTGCCAACATCTACGCACCATTGGCGAACCGTTTGGGTATTGGTCAGCTGAAATGGGAAATCGAAGATTACGCTTTCCGTTATCAACAGCCTGATACTTATAAGCAAATCGCTAAGCAGCTGTCTGAGCGTCGTATCGTTCGTGAGCAGTACATCCGCGATTTTGTTGACGATTTACGTCAAGAGATGAAAATTTCCAATATCAAAGCTGAGGTGAGTGGACGTCCGAAGCACATCTACAGTATTTGGCGCAAAATGCAGAAGAAAAATCTGGCATTTGATGAGCTATTTGATGTGCGCGCAGTGCGTATTATTGCTGATAAGCTGCAAGACTGTTATGCAGCTTTAGGTATTGTTCACACCAAATATAAGCATTTACCTAGCGAATTTGACGATTATGTGGCTAACCCCAAACCGAATGGTTACCAATCGATTCATACGGTGATTCTGGGGCCAGAAGGCAAAACAATAGAGATTCAAATTCGCACCAAGCAGATGCATGAAGAGTCTGAGCTTGGTGTTGCCGCTCACTGGAAATACAAAGAGGGCGCTAGCGCAGGTCGCAGTGGTTACGATGAGAAGATTACATGGCTACGTAAACTGCTCGATTGGCAAGAAGAGATGTCCGATTCTGGCGAAATGCTGGATGAGTTGCGTAGCCAAGTGTTTGATGATCGGGTTTACGCCTTTACACCACGCGGTGATGTGGTGGATCTGCCAATGGGTTCAACGCCATTGGATTTTGCTTACCACATTCACTCAGAAGTGGGGCATCGTTGTATCGGTGCCAAAGTGGGCGGACGCATCGTACCATTTACCCATAAACTGCAGATGGGCGACCAAGTGGAAATCATCACCTCACGTGAGCCTAACCCTTCACGTGACTGGTTAAACCCTGCATTAGGCTTTGTTCACTCAGGGCGTGCTCGGGCGAAAATTAACGCTTGGTTCCGCAAACAAAGTCGTGAGAAAAACCTCGAAGCAGGGCGTGAGATCTTAGAAACCGAGCTAGCTAAAATTGGTGCGACGTTGAAAGACGCCGAGCAATATGCATTGAAACGCTTTAACGTTAACTCTAGTGATGAGTTGTATGTCGGGGTGGGTAGTGGCGATTTGCGTATTAACCAAATTGTTAACCACATCAATGCATTAGTTAATAAGCCAACGGCGGAAGAAGAAGACAAACTTGCCTTGGAAAAATTGCAAGGTGAGAGCAAAGCAAGTCATCCTACGACACCATTTAAAGATGCAGTCGTTGTGGAAGGGGTTGATAACCTAATGACGCACCTCGCGCGTTGTTGTCAGCCGATTCCTGGTGATGAAATTTGCGGTTATATCACCCAAGGTCGCGGTATCTCTGTGCATCGTAGTGATTGTGAACAGTTAGCTGAATTGCGTCATCACGCGCCAGAGCGGATTATTCAAACCGTTTGGGGACGAGGTTTTGTGGGTTCCTATTTGCTGACATTGCGTGTCGAAGCCATGGAGCGTAGCGGGTTACTCAAAGATGTGACCACCTTGTTGGCGAATGAAAAAGTTAAAGTCACCAGCATGAAGAGCCGCAGTGACTTTAAGCGCCAAATGACAGTGATGGATTTTGAGCTTGAATTAAGCAGTGCTGAAGTTTTAGAGCGCGTAATTAAGCGTATTGAAGCGACCAAAGATGTGATTCAAGTAAAACGATTAGGATAAGGCGTCGCCAGTGTGGCGCATCTCAATAGCATTGAAACGAGGTTGAAACTCACAGTGACAACCTCGTTTATTTTTTGGAGACAGTAATGACTCAACCTATCGAGCAACTTAAACAGATCATGCAACAACTGCGAGATCCAGAAAATGGCTGTCCTTGGGACAAGAAGCAGACATTCTCGTCTATCATTCCTCATACGATTGAAGAGACTTACGAAGTTGTTGATGCCATCCATAAGCAAGATTGGACCAACCTCAAAGAGGAGTTGGGGGACTTACTGTTCCAAGTGATCTTTTACAGTCAATTAGCCCAAGAACAGGGGCTTTTTGATTTTGATGAGGTGGTCTCAGGTGTCAATGAAAAGCTAGTCCGCCGCCATCCGCATGTGTTTGGTGATGCCAATTTCACCACGGCAGAAGAGTTGAACGCGAATTGGGCTGCACAGAAAAAGGCAGAGAAACAGCACTTAGGTGTTGTGGAAGAGAGCATTTTAGACAGTATTCCGGCTTCATTGCCGGCGTTATCGCGGGCCAATAAAATCCAGAAAAAATGCAGTCAGTATGGATTTGATTGGGATACGTTAGGGCCAGTAGTGGACAAGGTAAGAGAAGAAATTGACGAGGTAGTTGATGAAGCGGTGCAAGTGGATGTCAACGAGCAAAGGGTAGAAGAGGAACTTGGTGATCTTTTATTTGCTACAGTCAATTTGGTGCGACATTTAGGCAAGGATCCTGAAATCGCCCTCGGCAAAGCGAATCAGAAATTCGTCCGTCGTTTTCATGGTGTAGAACAGCATGTCAGAGCGCATAACAAAACGTTGCAAGCGTGTTCTCTCAATGAATTGGATGGATTCTGGGAGCAAGTCAAAGCGAGCGAAACAAAGTAATTGTTCGCGTGCGAGTAATTATTTGTTTTGGAACAAATTTGCTTCAATCTGTGTGATGTGATTTTTATTGCGTTAATACAGTTTGATTTGAAGCAAAAAATAAAAAACTGAGTGTGATAGATTTCACGTTGTGGCGATCAATGGGTTCTGGTATATTTATTTCCCGTCCAGAAGAAATCCATTTCCCTCATTCAACCAATTTCAGGTTAAACATGACGACAAATTATATTTTTGTTACTGGCGGGGTTGTATCCTCTCTAGGTAAAGGTATTGCAGCAGCATCATTAGCAGCGATTCTAGAAGCTCGTGGTCTTAAAGTGACTATCATGAAGCTTGACCCATACATCAACGTTGACCCAGGCACAATGAGCCCGACTCAACATGGTGAAGTGTTCGTTACGGATGATGGCGCAGAGACAGACCTAGACCTTGGTCACTATGAACGTTTCATCCGTACTAAGATGACTAAGCGTAACAACTTCACTGCGGGTCGTGTTTACGCTGACGTTCTACGTAAAGAGCGTCGTGGCGACTACCTAGGTGCAACTATCCAAGTTGTTCCACACATCACTAACTCAATCAAAGACCGCGTAGTTGCGGGTGCTGAAGGCTACGACGTAGTACTTGTAGAAATCGGCGGTACTGTTGGTGATATCGAATCTCAACCATTCATCGAAGCTATTCGTCAGCTAGCGATTGAAGTGGGTCGTGAACACACTATGTTCATGCACTTGACTTTGGTTCCTTACCTAGCCGCTGCTGGTGAAGTAAAAACCAAACCAACTCAACACTCTGTTAAAGAGCTACTGTCTGTTGGTATTCAACCTGACGTACTGATCTGCCGTAGCGATCGTATGATTCCTGCTAACGAACGTAAGAAAATTGCGTTGTTCTGTAACGTAGCAGAGAAAGCGGTTATCTCGATGAAAGACGTAGATTCAATCTACAAAATTCCTCAACTGATCAAATCTCAAGGTCTTGATGATCTTGTTTGTACTCGTTTTGGCATCAATGCTCCAGAAGCTGACCTGTCTGAATGGGAACAAGTGATTTATGAAGAAGCGAACCCAACCGGTGAAGTGACTATCGGTATGGTTGGTAAGTACGTTGAACTACCAGACGCTTACAAATCAGTAAACGAAGCTTTGAAACA
This sequence comes from Vibrio porteresiae DSM 19223, assembly GCF_024347055.1. NCBI lineage: Bacteria > Pseudomonadati > Pseudomonadota > Gammaproteobacteria > Vibrionales > Vibrionaceae > Vibrio > Vibrio porteresiae. The sequence continues at coordinate 3,149,153 of NZ_AP024895.1, read as the reverse complement.
CGCTGGCCTGAAAAACCGTCTAAGTGTGCACATTAAATATATTGATTCTCAAGATGTAGAAACAAAAGGTGTTGAACTTCTTGAAGGTCTTGATGCAATCTTAGTTCCTGGTGGTTTCGGTGACCGTGGTATCGAAGGTAAAATCCTTGCTGCACAATATGCACGTGAAAACAACATCCCATACCTTGGCATTTGTCTAGGTATGCAGGTAGCGTTGATTGAATACGCACGTAACGTAGCTGGCATGCCTGGTGCTCATTCAACAGAATTTAACAAAGCAACTCAATACCCTGTGGTAGGATTGATTACCGAATGGGTAGACGAAGAAGGCAATTTAGAAGAGCGTAGCGAAAAATCGGATCTTGGTGGTACTATGCGCCTAGGTTCTCAGCTATGTCACCTTCAAGATGGCTCTAAAGTTCGTGATTTGTATGGCAACCCAACAATTCATGAACGTCACCGTCACCGTTACGAAGTGAACAACGTATTACGTCCACAGCTTGAAAAAGCGGGCTTGAAAGTTTCTGGTCTATCTGCAGATAAGAAACTGGTTGAAGTGATCGAGAACCCTGCACACCCATGGTTTGTTGCAGCGCAGTTCCACCCAGAATTCACTTCAACTCCTCGCGATGGACACCCTCTGTTCTCTGGTTTTGTGAAAGCAGCGGGTCAATTTCAGCGTGGTGAATTGAAATAAAAGGATACGGAGGTATCCGGCGTGTCGGGTACCTCTTTAGTTTTGACATTTAAATTCAATGAGAGGAAACATTAATGTCTAAGATCGTTAAAGTTCTAGGTCGTGAAATCATCGACTCACGCGGTAACCCAACTGTTGAAGCTGAAGTACACCTAGAAGGCGGTTTCGTAGGTATGGCTGCTGCACCATCTGGTGCTTCTACTGGTTCTCGCGAAGCTCTTGAGCTACGTGATGGCGACAAATCTCGTTTCCTAGGTAAAGGCGTTCTTAAAGCTCTTTCAGCTGTTAACGGCCCAATCGCTGAAGCTCTAGTTGGTAAAGATGCAAAAGACCAAGCTGCAATCGACCAAATCATGATCGACCTTGACGGTACTGAAAACAAATCTAAATTCGGTGCTAACGCTATTCTAGCTGTTTCTCTAGCTAACGCTAAAGCAGCTGCTGCAGCTAAAGGTATGCCTCTTTACGAACACATCGCTGAACTAAACGGCACTCCTGGCGTTTTCTCTATGCCTCTACCAATGATGAACATCCTTAACGGTGGTGAGCACGCAGACAACAACGTTGATATCCAAGAATTCATGATTCAACCTGTTGGCGCTAAATCAATCAAAGAAGCAATCCGCATGGGTTCTGAAGTGTTCCACAACCTAGCTAAAGTTCTTAAAGCTAAAGGCATGAACACTGCTGTTGGTGACGAAGGTGGTTTCGCTCCTAACCTAGAATCAAACGCTGCTGCTCTAGCTGCAATCAAAGACGCTGTAGCTGCTGCTGGTTACGTTCTAGGCAAAGACATCACTCTTGCTATGGACTGTGCTGCATCTGAGTTCTACGACAAAGAAGCTGGTAACTACAACCTTAAAGGCGAAGGCAAAATCTTCACTTCTGAAGAATTTAACCACTACCTAGCTGGTCTAACTGAAGAATACCCAATCGTTTCTATCGAAGATGGTCTAGACGAATCTGACTGGGAAGGTTTCAAACACCAAACTGAACTTCTTGGCAACAAAATCCAACTTGTTGGTGACGATCTATTCGTAACTAACACTAAGATTTTGAAAGAAGGTATTGAGAAAGGTATCGTTAACTCTATCCTGATCAAGTTCAACCAAATCGGTTCTCTAACTGAAACTCTAGCAGCTATCAAGATGGCTAAAGACGCTGGTTACACTGCAGTTATCTCTCACCGTTCAGGTGAAACTGAAGATGCAACTATCGCTGACCTAGCTGTTGGTACTGCTGCAGGTCAAATCAAAACTGGTTCTATGAGCCGTTCTGACCGTGTTGCTAAATACAACCAATTGATCCGTATCGAAGAAGCTCTAGGCGAACGTGCACCATTCAACGGTCGTAAAGAGATCAAAGGCCAAGCTTAATTTTTAAGTTTGTTCTTAGCGAATAGCTAATAAAACGCCTCCCATTGGGAGGCGTTTTTTATTGTCCAATTTTTATCAACGCGACAGATTGAATTTGCTCGTATTAGAGTCAGTTAATAACGTTACTTTGATATTGCTGCTTAAACTGTTTAACCACTTCGATACGGCGCTTATGTTGCTCTTCACTAATTCCTTTACCGGTAAATCCATCGGCAATAATAGGCTGTGGTTGAATCTGGAGCGCAACTTGGTAGGCCTGTTTGACGTAGTGTGCTTGTGGGTAAGCAATCTGCTCTAAGCCAAGTCTGCCGCGATGATCCGCTTCACAGCAGATAAGAATTTGTTCAAGGCGCTCTGGACGTCGCCAAACATTCATCTCATTGAAGATTTTTACCAGCGTGCTGGGTTTGAGCTGCAACGCATTGTGAATATTGGTGTGCTGTTGACAGACGCTGAGCGCCAAATCGCGAAACTCGTTTGGGACACGGATACGTTCACAAAGTTGACGAATAACGGCAAGACCAGTATGACAATGCATCTTGTGGCTTGGCCACTCTGCTGGTGGTGTGACGCCTTTACCTAGGTCATGCACTTGCGCAGCAAATCGTACCTGAGCCTCTTGGCTAAGCTTAGCGGCTTGTTCACTGACCATTAATGTATGAATGCCGGTATCGATCTCAGGATGCCATTGTGCGGGTTGTGGAACACCAAATAGTGCGTCGATTTCTGGGAGCACAATAGCCAGAGCACCACATTCATGCAGTACTTCAAGAAACTTCTCTGGGTAAGGTGTTGTCAGAGATTTATGCCATTCTTGCCACACTCGTTCTGGAGTGAGGTGGTTAAGCTCGCCAGACTGGGCGATTTTGCGCATTAATTCCAGCGTTTCGGTTGCTACTGTAAAACCCAAGTGGTGGAGTTTGGCTGCAAAACGCGCCACCCTTAGCACGCGCAGCGGGTCTTCAACGAAGGCTTGTGAAACATGCCTTAGCTTGCGGTCTAGAATGTCTTGAGCACCATGGTAAGGGTCATAGAGATTGCCGTCTTGGTCTTGGGCAATCGCATTGATGGTGAGATCGCGGCGCATTAAATCTTCTTCAAGAGTCACATCTTGAGCGAAATAACAATCAAAGCCAGTGTAACCGACACCGGTTTTGCGTTCGGTACGGGCGAGGGCGTATTCTTCTTTGGTTTGTGGGTGAAGAAAAACAGGAAAATCTTTTCCTACCGATTGATAGCCTGATTGCAACATAGCTTGCGGGGTACTGCCAACCACCACCCAGTCACGATCGTGAACTGGAAGTTGCAGTAATTGATCGCGGACCGCGCCGCCAACTAAGTAGATTTTCACCACAAAACCTCAAAAATCGTTATTACATTTGGATAAACATAGTCGGCAATGATACTTTGCGACTAGTTGTATTGGTAGAGAAGAGCACATGTATCAGGAATTTTTTGGCTTTAACGAATTGCCGTTTTCAATTGTGCCAAACTCCCGTTATCTATTCCTTAGTCATCGCCATCGAGAGGCGATGACCTATCTGCAATCCGGTCTTGGGGATGGTGGCGGTTTTGCTATGTTGACGGGGGAAGTGGGAACAGGAAAAACGACGGTAGCAAAAGCCATGTTAGCCAATCTACCTGACACAACACGTTGCGGTTTTATTCTCAACCCTACCTTTTCTGAACGAGAGCTGCTTGAAGCGATTTGTGATGAATTTAAGGTCAGCTATCCCGAACATGCGACTTTAAAGCAACTGAGTAAGTCTCTTGGCGATTATTTGCTTGAGCAAGAGTCACGCGGCAATCAGGTTTTGCTCGTTATCGATGAAGCTCAGCACCTCGCCCCTGATGTGTTAGAGCAACTGCGGTTACTGACGAATTTGGAAACCGAACAACGCAAATTGCTCAAAGTGCTCCTAGTGGGACAGCCTGAATTACAAGAGAAGCTGCAAATGCCACAGCTGCGTCAGTTAGCGCAACGTATCACGGCGCGTTACCATATTTTGCCCCTAGATAAGCAAGAGGTGCAGCAGTACATTCAATTTCGCTTAGAACGCGCTGGTGGTGATCCGCATCTTTTCCCTGAACATGGCGTGAAATGGCTGGCGACGCAAACGCACGGCATTCCCCGTCTTATTAATCTGGTGTGTGATGCGGCTTTAAAGGCTGCGTATCAAGCGGGACAACAATCCCTCTCCGTTGAGTGCATCAAACAAGCCACCACGCAAATCATGAGCTTCCAATCTACTGTCTATCAAGCTCCCGCCAAAAAAGCCTCAGCAATGCCTGCAGGAGTGATCTCTTTAGGCTGCGGTATCGCTCTGTCAGCTTTGCTTGCTGTCGCTTGGCCTCAGTTCAAGCCAAGCCTAATTGATGCGTGGTTGCCTTTACCTCCTCAAGCTAAGCCAATTGAGAAAGAGCAGCTTCCTGTTCCAGTGATGGCAGCCCTAGATAAGGCAACGAGTCAAGAGCAGGCTGTGACTGCGCTGTTTGGTTTGTGGGGCTATCAAGCATCAGTGGCTGATGCTTTGTGCCAAGATGATACGGCAGCACAGCTTGAATGTGAAAGACGAGAAGGCAGTTGGGATGAGATAGCTAAGTTACAGATGCCCGTTATTTTGCAGTTAGATATCAATGGTTCTTCACGTTATGTTGTGTTATCCCATTGGTTAGGTGATTGGGTGGATTTGCTTATTAATGGTCAGCAATTTCAGATTGAAAAACAGTGGATCGAACCCTATTGGCATGGCCATTATGCACTCGCTTGGCAATCTCTTTTCCCTCGTACCTTAAAGCTAGGGATGCAGGGCAATGACGTCGCAACGCTTGAAGATAAACTGGCAGTACTGTTAAAGATGCCACTGCGCTCAAATAATCAATTTGATCAAGAACTGCAACATCGAGTGGAGCTATTTCAACGTTGGCAACACATGAATGTGGATGGTGTCGCAGGGGAAAGAACCTTACAAAGAATAGAAATGATGAGCCAAGAAAATGCTCCACAACTGAAGGAGCTAACCCATGTCGATGCCTGATTTGCAGTGGATGAACACCAAAGCAGGGTGTTTGCTTTTATTGATCATACCTGTGGCTGTCACAGGAGGCTGGCTTTCGTTTGATGCTATAGCACTGCGCAAAGAACAGATTCGGCTAATGTCGGCTGAGCCTGCACCAATCAAACAGGTTGATGCTCAGTACCATCAATTACCTTATCCTGAATTTACTTCACTCAAGTCAACCTATGTTGCGCCACTTCCTCAGCCGGAAAAAGCACCACTGGTTATTGACGATGATAGTGCTGCATTTACTAATACCAGCGTACCCAAACCTACATCGGATGAAGTTAGAGAGAGTAAGGATGACCAAGCCGCAGAACAAGCGCTGAAGAATTTGGATTTAAGTAAGCTATCGCTATCTATGAAGTCGAAGGTGGAGGCGGCGATCAAAAGTGAGAAACGTTCCGAGCAAGCGCCAGAAGAAGATGAAGATGCGATGGACCTTCGACGCCATGAAGATCAATATCAGGGAATACTGCCGGCGTTGAATTTTCAAACTCACGTTTATACTACCGATCCAACACGACGTTGGGTGAAGATCAACGGGGTTGAGTATCGACAAGGTGATAGTGTTGGCGCTGATATCGTGTTGATAGAGATAAAACCCAAGAGCACCATCATTCGTTTTAAAGGCGATTTGATTGAGATCCCAGCGCTTTACGAATGGCGAGGATAAAAAAACGGTCCGTAGCTACGGACCGTTTTGTTGTTCATTAAGCGTTATGCCCAACCGTTTGGTTTACGTTTACGGCTAGGAATGATGTGCGGCAAAATCAAACCAAAAATCAGACCTAAACCTGCAACGCCACCACCATAGGTAAAGTATTTAAGCAGAAGATCTTCTTTTTGCGTATCCAGTTTAGCGCGCAATTGGCGCACTTCAGATTGTGAATCGGTAAGTTGTTTGCTGATCTCACCGTAGTTCTTTTCTAATTCAGAAATCTGTTTATTACGAACTTCCAATGATTCTGCTAAACCCGCTTTCTCTTCATCAGCTGCTTTATTGGCAGTGGCTAATTTTGATTTCACTGATGCCAACTCTTTTTCTAACAGCGGTAGACGAATCGCTCGACTCACCTCTTTGGTGACGAGATTGCTTTCTACCCAACCAGTACGACCCTTGTCATCGACAACTTTAGTAAATCCAGTTTCTTTGTCTTCTTCCAACAAAGTCACTTTAGTCCCGGCATTCACACTACCAATAATCCGGTATTGGTTGGTTGGGCCTGAGTGCATGTAGGTAAACAGTTCATCTGAGATATAGCGATCTTCAGCGAGAGCTGGAGCTGCCAAAATCGAAAATAGGACCATGCAGAGCAGTTTTTTCACAGTAAATCCCTTAGCTTTAGGTTTGCGCTTGTGTCGCGATTCTATAAAGATAACCTGATAGTAAAAATTTTCTGCTAACCATGCAACAAAGAAGGGAGGCTAAGCCTCCCTTTATGTGGTTTTGAGTCAATAATAACAGTGCACTAACAGAGCACTGACTCAATCAATTAGGCAAAAACGCCTTGAATTGCATAGAAGAATACCACTGCAAGTAATGCACCTGCAGGCAGAGTCACAATCCAAGATGCAACGATGTTGCGAACCACGCCTAGGTTAAGTGCTGCGATACCGCGAGCAAAACCAACACCAAGAACTGCACCCACTAGTGTTTGAGTCGTTGAGATTGGTAGACCTGTACCAGATGCCAAAACTACCGTTGATGCGGTTGCTAGCTGAGCTGCAAAACCACGACTTGGAGTTAATTCAGTAATGCCTGTACCAACAGTTTCCATTACTTTATGACCCAGTGTCGCTAAGCCGATAACAATACCGATACCACCTAGAGGGAGAATCCACCATGCGATTTCACTTTTCGCACCGATCACACCCATGCTGTTAACTGTCGCTACGATAGCTGACAATGGACCGATCGCGTTAGCTACGTCGTTTGAACCGTGCGCAAATGCCATTGCACAAGCGGTGATCACCATCAGGATACTGAAGATGCTTTCAACGCCGTTGAAGCCTTGCTTGTTATCGCGATTAGAGAAACGTTTGTTGATGTAGATGTAGCCACCGATCATCACGATTGCTGATACGGCAGCAGACAAACCCCAAGCTTCTAGGTTAGTCAGGTGCAGACCTACGTGAGTCAAACCTTTCTTGATGGTAACCAGTGCAATGACCATAGTGGTAATGAACATATACACAGGAACGAAACGTTTAGCATTCAACAGTGGATTTTCGGTATCGAAAATCAAACGCTGAGCACTCGCAAAGATAATGTAAGCAAAGATACCCGCAATGACAGGTGTGACAATCCAACTGCCTACGATGCCTTTTACTGAACTCCAGTCAACAGCGTGTGTGCCTACAGAGATGCAAGCGAAACCGATGATGGCGCCAATGATGGAGTGAGTGGTGGATACTGGCCATCCCATATAGGATGCAACCAAGAGCCATGTGCCAGCTGCCAATAGAGCAGAAAGCATGCCATAGATAAGAATATCAGGGTGTTGCGTGAATAGAGAGGTTTCAATTACCCCTTTGCGGATAGTATCAGTTACTTCACCGCCAGCTAAGTAAGCGCCAGCAAATTCAAAAATCATTGCGATAACGATCGCTTGTTTTACGGTTAGTGCTTTTGAGCCTACGGAGGTTCCCATAGCATTTGCAACGTCATTGGCACCAATACCAATCGCCATCATTAAACCAAAAGCTGCTGCAATTAAAATCAGGACAGTGCCGTAGTTCGCAAGGATATCCATCGTAATACCTAGTTGTTGATAACAAGCGGAGCATTCATGTTTTTTGGACACGCGTTTAGCCCGTTGGCGTCGTTATATGCGCCTAGTTGGGCTAAATGTATTTCAAATGCTCTTTGTTATTGGGTTAACTTCTATATTTATGAGCGCGAAAGCATGACTTCCAGACGTGCGCCTACGCGCAGAGCCTGGTCAGCAATACCACCAACCCATTCAAAAATCTTATATAAGAAAATTACATCAATAGGGTTCAAACCCGCTTCCATCGCCATCAATTGTTGGCGTAGACGGATTTGCATGTTGTCAGTATCGTCTTCGATTACATCCAGTTGGTTGATCATTTCAGCAACTAGAGTGACTTCACGTCCCTTGAAACCCGCTTCTAGCAGTTCATCAAGCTCGTTAATAACTTTTTCGGCTTGTTCTGCTGCATCTAAGCAACGTTTCACGTAAGCGATGAAATTCTCTTGGAGTGGCTGAGGAATGATAAGTTGACGACCGAATACTCGGCCTGAAATGTCTTTGGCAAGGTTGGCTAATTTGTCTTGCTGGGTAAGCAGTTCGAGCATGTCAGTACGATCGACTGGCATAAACAGACCACGTGGCAGCTTTAGACGAATTTCTCGTTTCAGCACGTCGGCTTCTTTCTCAAGATGAGAAATTTGTGCACGAACTTCCGCCGCTTTCTCCCAATCTCCTTTGTTGCATACTTCAAAGAAGTTGATTAGGTGAGAGCAACATTCGTTCACACAAACGACATGTCGTTGCAAAGGCTTTATGGGGGACTTTGCAAATAACCCCATGATTGTATTTACTGGCATGGTCATTCAACCTAATTGCTATAACCTAAAATAAACATAAGCCATTTTATGGCGAAATGTTGAGCGTTGGCTATAAAGGCGCGCATGTTAACCCATTCGACGCCCGTTTAAAATAGTTTTAGATCATCAAAAGCACGATATTTCTTTCTTGCTCCAGTGCCGATTAGGCAATATCCTGTCGTCATCTGCTGCGAAAGGTATAACTATGGAAACCGAGATAGAACTGAAGTTTTTTGTTTCTCCTGATTTTTCAGAGATTTTGCGGAGCAAAATTGCTGAAACCAAAGTACTTCAGCATAGTTGTCGTGATTTAGGCAATACTTATTTTGATACTTCCGACAATTGGTTGCGTTTGCATGATATTGGTCTGCGTATCCGCCGTTTTGACGATGTGTATGTACAAACAGTCAAAACCGCTGGTCGAGTGGTAGCTGGCTTACACTCTCGACCTGAGTACAATGCTGAACATCACAGCAATGACCCCGATCTCTCTTTACATCCTCAAGATATTTGGCCTGAAGGCCGAGATATCGCCACACTTCAAAGCTCACTTGCTCCTCTGTTTTCGACCAATTTCCAACGAGAAACCTGGTTAATCGGTATGGCTGATGGTAGCCAAGTGGAAATTGCTTTTGACCAAGGTGTTGTTGAAGCGGGTGAGGCGACAGATCCTATTTGTGAAGTTGAGTTAGAACTTAAGTCTGGGCAAACAGAAGCTCTGTTTACTTTAGCTCGTCAGCTCAGTGAACATGGCGGTATGCGTCTGGGTAATTTGAGCAAAGCCGCTCGAGGTTATCGTCTTGCTCATGGGTACAAAGGTGATGAAGTTCGCTCCCTGAACATGGTAGATACCCAAGCTTCAGACACAGTAGAAACTTGCCTAGTGAAGTCACTTGAGCATGCGCTAGCTCATTGGCATCGTCATGAGCAGATCTATATTGAACAAAATGCGCTGTCAGCACTGCAACAAGTGCGCGCAGCAGTCTGCTTTATTCGTCAAACCTTAACGATATACGGCGGTATTATCCCACGTCGGGCTAGCGCCATTATTCGTCAGGAGCTCAAATGGCTCGAAGATGAATTACGTTGGCTACGAGACTACGAATGTCTTGACTCGCTTTTGGATGATAAAGGCTATGCTTTACGTAAGCTGGATGCACGTAAGTTCCTACTATCAGAGCTCAAAGAGAGTTTCGATGCGTTACCTGATCGCGAAGAGATGCTGCGTTTAATCAATTCTGGTCGTTATACCGCACTATTGCTGGATTTAAGTCGTTGGATTTTGACTCGCGGTTGGCAGCCTTTCTTGGATGAAAAAGCCCGTGAAAAAATGGCGTTTCCAATTCATGATTTCGCAGTTAAACAATTGGATCGCTCGTGGACAGAATTGTTAGATGTTTTTCCATTACAGAAGAATCTAACAGCGCAAGAGTATATCGATCAGCAGTATCGCTTAACTCGCAATCTCTATACTGGCATCTGCTTTGCTTCGTTATTTGATTCAGAGCGCTGCCAATCCTTCCGTCTTCCTTGGGCAGATCTGTTGCACGGTATCGATGATCTCTTGATGTTAAAGCCACTAGAGACTCTCGTGTATCAATTGGAAGGTGATGAAAAAGAGCAACTAACACGGTGGATCATCCGTCAAGAAAACTCCATTTTGCATGCGATGGAGCAAACCCGTCTGATCGGCTTTGATGCAGCGCCTTATTGGCGTGATTGATTATCGGTATTGATCAAGTAAAAGGAGAACGTCAGTTCTCCTTTTTAGTTCTGTCCTGATTAATTTTCCGTTCCGCTTCAATCAAGTAGTTGTACTATCCACCTCTTGTTGCAATTTTGATTATGAAATAGTCTGCGTACTATCTTCGTATCATAAATGGAACGTATGTCGCTAATGTAAGATAAGTGAGCGATCACATTTCAGACATTTCCCCAAGCAATTAGAGAGAATAGTCTCATCACCTAATTGGCAATTTTGATACTATCTAAGCAATTCCTACGAACCGAAAAATAATTCGTTAGTAACTGTCAGCAAAATAATAAAATCATACAAAATCGGAGAATTACGAATGGCAACGATGGCCTTTAAGCCATGGGAACGGATCATCACGGATGTGAGACTGGTTCCTCGAATGATCATGTTAATGATCTTCAGTACGGTGCTGATTATTGCCAAGCAGCTTTGGGATGCTCACACCTTTTATCAAGCACTGTTAGCAGCAACTCAAAACGCGCAAGTGGCACAGCATCACTACGAGAACTACCTAGTTCAAGTCGCATGGCAAACCTGTGCGATGATCTTGGTGTTTGTCGTGTTGCTGCTGTTTGCTGCACGTGTCATGTTGCACCAAACTCAGTATTTGAGCGATTCAATTAAAAATTTGGCTCGCCGTGATTTATCACAAAAGATCCAAATGGATTGTAAAGATGAGTACGGTGATGTGGCTCGTGAGCTAGAAAAAGCACGTTTGCAATTAAATGATTTAGTGAAAACTCAAATCGCTGCATCGCAAGAGCTGACTGCGTTGACTGAGGTGATGACACTTAGCATGTCGGAAACCAAAGAGTCGGCACAAGAAGAGTTCAATGAAATTGACCAGCTCGCTTCAGCAATGAGTGAAATGTCATCGACAGTGCAAACGGTCGCTGAGCATGCGCAAAACGCCTCAGCTCTGACTGAAAATGCCTCTCATCAAGCGTCTTCTGGCCAACAGTTCGTGAAAAGCACAGTGGGTAAAATGAGTGATTTGTCGAAAGATATCGCTCAATCTGCTAATGCGGTTAGCCAAGTTGAAGAGCGTGTTGAAGCGATCAGCAGTGTGGTCGGTACCATTCGTGGAATTTCTGAGCAGACCAACCTGTTGGCATTAAACGCAGCTATTGAAGCAGCTCGTGCAGGTGAAGCTGGGCGAGGCTTTGCCGTGGTAGCCGATGAAGTACGTAACTTAGCGCAGCGCACTCAGCACGCGACAGTAGATATCCAAGATATGATTGCTCAATTGCAAGAGAGTGCGAACTCCGCTGTTGAGCTGATGGAAAAAAGTGTCGTTGAAGCTGCTGATGGTGTGGAATTGGTGACTAATGCCGGTTCTGAATTGGATGGCATTGTTGAGCAAGTTCAACAAATCAACGATATGAACTTCCAAATCGCTTCTGCAGCAAGTCAACAAAGTGCTGTGGCTGAAGAGATGAGTCACAATCTCACCAATGTTCGCGAGTTAGTTGAAGCCTCTGTCGTCGTCGTCACAGAGCTCCTTGAAACATCGGAAATGATGCAAAACAACGCGGAAGCCTTAGATAAGAAGATTACCTCGTTTAACGTGTAATTGCGCTTATCTCATTGTGATAACAAATGAAGCCTGCTCTTTGATGTGCAGGCTTTTTGCTTTTTGTTGTTTGGACGCGATTTTCATTGAGTCGCGTTAGTTTTCTTATCTGACTTGAGTATACTCTCAAGCATACCTTTGCTAACTGATGGCTCTATAAGGATCTTTTATGTTATTACCGTTGGAAATTGCCACTGTGGCTGAGTCGCACTGGACATCGATGCTCAGTGAATGCGCTGCAATCCCAAGCTGGCCGACAGCATTGCAAGAAGAGCTCAAAACTGTAGTTGGATTAAGTCCCTTTGTCGCAACCACATTGGCGCGTCATCCAGAGTTAGTTGCCCAATTGCCGACTCTGTTATCTGTCCAGCAACGTGCAGATCACTATCGGACGGAGTTGGCTCAGCGGTTAAGTACATGTCATACCGAAGTGGAAGCGATGCACTGTTTGCGGGATTTCCGCTATCAAGAAATGACCATTATTGCTTGGCGGGATTTTCTGGCTAAATGGTCAGTGACCGAGAGCTTGGTGCATCTTTCTGAGTTAGCTGAAGCGATCATTTTTGAAGCTTATCGCTGGTTATATCGTATCTGTTGTGATGAGCTTGGTACCCCCATGAATGCTCAAGGTGAAGCTCAACCTATGCTGATTATTGGCATGGGAAAATTGGGTGGTGGCGAGCTTAACTTCTCCTCAGACATCGACCTTATTTTTACCTATCCAGAAAATGGTGAAACTCAAGGTACGCGTCGTTCTATCGCTAACGCGCAATTTTTCACTCGCTTAGGTCAGCGTTTGATCAAATTGTTAGATCAACAGACAGTGGATGGCTTCTGTTATCGCGTCGATATGCGTTTACGTCCTTTTGGTGAAAGTGGCCCATTGGTAATGAGCTATGCGGCACTGGAAGATTATTACCAAGAGCAGGGACGTGATTGGGAACGCTATGCCATGGTCAAAGCTCGAGTGATGGGACGGGAAATGTATCCGCAATATCAAGAGTTGCGACAGATGTTACGTCCATTCGTATTTCGTCGTTATATCGATTTTAGCGCCATCCAATCTTTGCGCCGCATGAAAGCGATGATCCGCAGTGAAGTGCGTCGACGCGGACTCACGAACAACATCAAGTTAGGGGCGGGTGGTATCCGTGAAATTGAGTTTATTGCTCAATCATTCCAACTGATTCGTGGCGGTCGTGAGCCCCTGTTACGTAAACGTGGTTTGCTGGAAACTTTGCAGGGCATTGGTGAGTTGAATTTGTTGGAGCCTGATGAGGTACAGACGCTTACCAAGTGTTATCTATTTTTACGTCGTTTAGAGAACTTGCTGCAAGCTCTCAATGATAAGCAAACTCAGACTCTGCCAGATAATCGCTTGGATCAACAGCGTCTCTCTTACGCAATGGGATTTGCCGATTGGGATGCGCTCAATCATACGATCGTGGCAACCATGGACTCTGTACATCACATCTTTATCGCCTTGATAGGTGAAGAGGATGAAGAGCAAGAGAGTCAAACCATTGCTGAACACTTCTCTGAATTGTGGGATATGGCCCATAACCGTGAGGTGATTAGCCAGATTTTTCAACAAGATTTACAAATGGCTGAGAGTGAGTCTTTGGTCGAAACCTTGTTGCAGTTTAAGCATGATCTGGCGAAGAAAACCCTCGGGCCGCGAGGCCGAGAAGTACTTAATCACCTCATGCCAAAAGTATTTCACACCATCTTTGCTCATCCAGATGCGCAGTTTGGTTTTGCTCGTGTGTTGAACTTGCTTAATCACATTGTGACTCGCACGACCTATCTCGAACTGCTTGATGAACATGAAGCCGCGTTAGGACAGCTTGTAAAACTGTGTACTGCCAGCCCAATGATCTCGGAGCAACTGGCTCGTTATCCAGTGCTACTTGATGAGCTTATCGATCCTCATCAGCTTTATCATCCAATTGAACTGACGGAATATCGCCGTGAGCTCCATGATTTCTTAGCGCGTATACCTGAAGATGATATGGAGCAGCAGATGGAAGGTCTGCGCCAATTCAAGCAGATCTGCATTTTAAAAATTGCTGCTGCGGATATTGCTGGTGTGCTGCCTGTGATGAAAGTCAGCGACCACTTAACATTTTTGGCGGAAGCCATTGTCGAAGCTGTGGTTCATCAAGCTTGGGGACAAGTTAAAGAGAAGTATGGCGTGCCAACTCATCTAAAAGAGAGAGAGGGGGTAGGTTTCGCTGTTGTTGGCTACGGCAAAGTGGGTGGCTGGGAGCTAGGGTATAGTTCTGATCTTGATTTGGTTTTCTTACACGATTGTCCTGTCAGTGTTTACACCGACGGCAGTAAAGAGATTGATGGACGCCAATTCTATTTACGCTTAGTGCAGCGTATCATTCACATTTTCTCGACTCGTACCGCTTCGGGCATTCTTTATGAAGTGGATACTCGTTTACGACCTTCTGGCGCTTCTGGTTTACTCGTAAGCCCACTTGATGCGTTTCAAGAATACCAAGTAAAAGAAGCGTGGACTTGGGAGCATCAAGCCTTAGTGCGAGCTCGGATGATCTTTGGTGATACGCCATTGCAGGCAGGCTTTAAGCAAGTGCGCCATGATATTCTCTCCTTGCCACGCCAAGATGAGACGTTGCGCCAAGAGGTGGTGGAGATGCGCGAAAAGATGCGTGTGCATCTATCGAGCAAGAAACCAGGACGTTTTATGTTGAAGCAAGATGAAGGTGGTATCACCGACATTGAATTTCTTGCTCAATATCTGGTGCTGCGCTTTAGTCATCAAGAGCCGTTATTAACCACATGGTCGGACAACGTACGTATTTTTGAATCTTTAGCTCAGCAGAATGTCCTATCGACAGAAAGTGCTGCGGCATTAACGCATGCCTACACCTCGATGCGTGATCAGATTCATCATCGCAATTTATTAAATCTTTCTGCGGACGTTGCAGAAGACAAATTCGTGTCAGAAAGAGAAAAAGTGCGCAGCATTTGGCAACAATGGCTGAGCTGAGAGAGTTTTAGTCGTCGCGAAGGCTATGGTAAACTTCGCGGCATATTGAATATTGGAGATCCATAATGAAGCCCATTCTACCTGACTACAGTGACGCAGGTGTGTTGATCATTGGTGACGTCATGCTTGATCGTTACTGGTATGGCCCAACCGGACGCATTTCTCCGGAAGCGCCAGTCCCAGTCGTAAAAGTAGAACAAAATGAAGAGCGTCCTGGTGGTGCAGCCAACGTCGCGATGAACATTGCTTCATTGGGTGGCTATGCACACATTATTGGTTTGACTGGTCAAGATGAACCAGCGCAAGTGTTAGAAAACAAATTGTCTTCTCTCAATGTGAGTTGCGATTTCGTTGCTTTGTCTGGCTATCCAACCATCACCAAACTGCGTGTGTTAAGTCGTGGTCAGCAACTGATTCGCTTAGATTTTGAAGATAAGTTTGAAAACACCGATGCCAATCTCATTCTGTCTCGCATGGAAAGTGCGTTACCGAAAGTGAAAGCGGTGATTTTGTCTGACTATGCGAAAGGTGCTCTGGAACACGTACAGCAATTTATCCAAAAAGCACGTGCGGCGAATGTTCCGGTCTTTATCGATCCAAAAGGCACTGATTTTGAGCGTTACCGTGGTGCGACTATGCTGACGCCAAACATGTCTGAGTTTGAGCAAGTGGTTGGCAAAGTCAAATCAGACGATGAGTTGGTAACTAAAGGTCTTGAGCTTATTGAAAAATTTGATCTTCAAGCCTTGTTAGTGACTCGCAGCGAACATGGCATGACGCTACTGCGTCGTGGCCAAGAGCCTTTCCATTTACCAACTCAAGCGAAAGAAGTGTACGACGTAACAGGTGCCGGAGACACAGTCATCTCTGTGTTGGCTGCCTCTGTTTCGGCTGGCAAACCTCTTGATGAAGCTTGTGCGCTAGCCAATGCTGCTGCAGGTGTTGTCGTTGGAAAACTGGGGACATCAACGGTTTCAACAATTGAACTTGCCGAAGCGGTACACGGTAGCCGTGATACCGAATTTGGTGTGATCACCGAAGCTAAGTTAATTGAAGCGGTGAAACGTGCTAAAGCCCGTGGTGAGAAAGTGGTAATGACCAATGGCTGCTTTGACATTCTGCATGCAGGACACGTCTCTTACTTGAATAATGCTGCTGAATTGGGTGACCGCCTTATCGTTGCTGTCAACACAGATGATTCAGTTAAACGTCTCAAAGGCCCTGGCCGTCCTGTTAATTCAACGGATCGTCGTATGGCCGTGTTGGCTGGATTGGGTGCAGTTGACTGGGTAGTACCATTTAGTGAAGACACCCCTCAACGCCTAATCTCTGCGGTTTTACCATCCTTGCTTGTCAAAGGCGGTGACTACAAACCAGAAGATATTGCTGGTGGGAAAGAAGTGATCGCAGCGGGTGGTGAAGTGCGCGTATTGAACTTTGAAGATGGTTGTTCAACCACGGAAATCATCGAAGCGATTAAAGGTGGGCGTGGTTAATTTCGCCACACTTTTATTGTTCTCTTATATTGGTTTTTAAAATTCTTCAATAAAAACGCCAGCATACAATGCTGGCGTTTTTTTTCTAAACCCGTTTGCTAACGCAATGTTTAGTTATCTGATTTTTTCAGACCTGCGTTGATGTCTAAAACATCTTGCTCTGTCAAAGTACCGGTTGCTTGACGCAATTGCAGTACGTTCAGAATGTAATCGTAACGTGCGTCAGCTAGATTCTTGTTCGCGTCGTAAAGACGACGAGTCGAGTCAAGCACGTCAACGATGGTACGAGTGCCGACTTCAAAACCTGCTTCTGTTGCTTTTAATGCTGATTTTGCAGAGACCAAAGATTGTTGATACGCGCGAATTGCACCAATTGATGCATTGATGTTGTTGTTATAGGCGCGAACATCTTTTACTACACTGCGGTATTGCGCTTCAAGATCTTGGCTCGCTTTAACGAATGAGAACTCAGCTTGTTTGTTCAACGACGTTAAGTTACCACCAGTGTACAGTGGGATCGAAAGGTTGATACCAACATTCAGGTCTTTGGTGTTGTGACCTGCGTAGGTGTCGTAATACGCGTAATCTGAATCGTATTCACGATTGTAGTTATAACCGCCATCCAGAGTGAGTGATGGGAGGTTATTGGATTTCGCAATCGAGATATTGTCTTTCGCGATATCTTTAGCAATACGGCTTGCTAGTAGAGAAAGGTTTTTCTCTTCCGCATCTTTTACCAACTGATTGATGGTCTCATTCGGTTCGCTGGTTGAGAAACGATCCGTATCCAAAATGCTCAGGTGAGTGGCTTCTTGACCTGTAATTTCGCGTAGAGCTTCGTAGCTGTTGGTCAATGTGTTTTGTGCCAAAACTTCGTCAGCAAGAACCGCATCGAATTGAGCTTGAGCGTCATGTACGTCAGTAATCGCGGATAGACCGACTTCAAAACGTTGTTTGGTTTGATCTAATTGGCGACCTACAGAGGCTTTTTCTGCACGAACAAATGCAAGGCTGTCTTGAGCACGCAGTACTTCGAAGTACGCAGAAGAAACTCGTAAAATGAGCGATTGTTGTGCTGCAGCGTATTGTGCGTCGGCTTCACGAGCGCGTTTTTCTGCAACACCAAGAGATAGCCAACTAGAACGTTTGTACAGTTCTTGGCTGAAATTAACACCGGCAGTCAGCGCTTTGCTGTTACGAACATCTTCATCACTGTGGTTAACGTTGTAGCCCGCGGTCAAATTAATTTGCGGTAAAAGTGAGCTACGGCTTGAGTTAATCGCCTCAAAAGCGTTGTCACGTTGCGCTTCTACACCAAGAAGTTGTGGATCATTCTTCTTTGCTAATTCATAGATTTGAGCAAGATTGTCTGCCCATGCGGAAGCACTTAGGCCTCCAAGCGCTGCACTAATCAAAATAGGGAGCAGTTTTTTCATTGGTCCTATTCCTGCCATTGTATTGAAAATCTTAGTCGGAAGAGTTTAACGTAAATTAGCAATAATTGATGCTAAAGTTTTCTACATTTGTTTTTGCTATGCAAGTGTACAGTAATTATTTACTTTGACTATCTAAATAAAAATTTAAAAATTGTATAAAAAGTTGAGCCATGTCCTTGGTGGGAAGTTTGTTCCATGAGTAAACTATAGGATTCACTGGGAGGGGATTAGAATGCAAGATAAAGGGCCGATTAAAGAGGAGTTTTCCTCTCAAGATCTCGAAATCATCTCGAAGGAAACGGTATTTAAAGGATTTTTCCGCATGGTTAAATATTCCTTTAAACACCGTGTGTTTAAAGGCGGTTGGAGCCAACCTATTGTCCGCGAGATGTTTGAACGAGGAAGCGCTGCAGCGATGCTTCCTTATGATCCTCAACTAGATAAAGTCGTAATCATCGAACAGATTCGTGTCGGTGCTTTAGAGCATGCTCATCCTTGGCAATTAGAAATCGTCGCTGGTATCTTTGATCGCGATGAGAGCCCAGAAGAAGTCGTGCGTCGTGAAGCGATGGAAGAAGCCGGCGTTGAAGTCGGTCGCTTGGAAAAAATCACCTCTTACTATCCGTCTTCAGGTGGTTGCTCAGAAAAACTCGAAGTCTACGTGGGTGAAGTGGACTCCTCTCTTGCAAAAGGCGTTCATGGTTTAGACTATGAAGGAGAGGACATTAAAGTTCATGTAGTGAGTCGTGAAGAAGCATATCAGTTGGTCAAAAATGGCCGAATTGAGAACGGAGCATCGATTATTGCGCTGCAATGGTTGGAGCTAAATTATCAAACCTTACGAAAGCAATGGCAGAAATAATCTTGCACAAACCATATCACGTTGACTTAAAAGAGCTGATGCGCGTTTATGAAACCAACTATGCCAAGCTCAATGCTTTGTTACCTACTCAACCTGAAGTGGGCGAGGTGCGTTGTTATCAAGCAGCGCACATGACCTATCAGTTGGAGGTTTCTGAAGTCACAAAATACACGACCTTGGTCGATATTTGTCAAAGTGATCAAATTGCGGTGTTTCCTTTGCCAACAATGTCTGTCAGGCTATATCACGATGCTCGAGTTGCTGAAGTGTTTGCGACGGATCAACTCGCTCGCGTGCAAGCTCGTTATGATTATCCAAACGAGAATATGGTGCAGAAAGACGAAAAGGCACAAATCAACCGGTTTTTAGGCGATTGGCTTACCTTCTGTTTGAGACATGGTATTAGCCGTTCGCCTATCAACATCAGTCCTCAATAATTAGCAGGTTTATCGATTTTGAACGTGTCGTCCAGTATAGATAGCTCAGGCAGCGTCAAGCTGTTGCAGATAACCGATACTCATCTGTTTGCACCAGATGACGGTGGTCTGCTGGGAGTAAATACGGCGGATAGTTTTGCCGCAGTGGTAAAGGATGTTCAGGATAAGCGAGTCAAATTTGATGCGATTCTCGCGACCGGAGACATTTCTCAAGATCACAGTCAGGAATCCTATCAGCGTTTTACTCAAGGTATTGCTCCTTTGGTTAAACCGTGTTTTTGGTTGCCGGGTAACCATGATTTTAAACCGCATATGGGTAACCAACTCCCATCAGCACAGATTCATTCTCAACATGAAATCTTGGTTGGCGATCATTGGTTAGTGATTATGTTGGATTCTCAGGTTGAGGGAGTGCCTCATGGCCGCCTTAGCCCAGAGCAGTTGGCTTTACTCGACAGCTCGTTGACTGCCCATTCAGATCGTTGGGCATTGGTTGTATTGCATCATCATCCCGTATTAGTCGACAGCGAATGGTTAGATCAACACACGTTGAAAGGCAGTGAAGATTTTTGGTTGGTAGTGGCTAAGCATCCACGCGTTAAAGCAGTGCTATGTGGTCATATTCATCAAGAGTTGGATGTGATGTGTCAAGGCGTTAGGGTTTTAGCGACTCCGTCAACTTGTGTGCAGTTTAAGCCTAAATCGAATGAGTTTTCCGTCGATCGCCGTTCTCCGGGCTGGCGCGAATTGGAACTGCAACCCGATGGCCATATTGATACACAAGTGAAACGCCTTGCTAATGGTCGTTATCTGCCGGACTACAATGCAAATGGGTACTAATTATGTCTAAGCCATCTATGCTGATGTACATCCATGGCTTCAACAGTTCGCCACTGTCACATAAGGCGCAAGTGATGCTCCGTTATTGTGAAGAGCATCGACCAGACATCAAAGTAGTGGTGCCTAAACTGCCCAACTATCCACAAGAGGCGGCTCTTTATCTTGAGGCGCTAATGGATGAGTATCAAGCCAACTATCAAATAGGTTTGGTGGGCAGCTCGTTAGGGGGGTATTTCTCTGCTTGGTTGCATCAAAAGTATGGTGTGCCTGCGGTGTTAGTGAACCCTGCGGTCAAACCCTATGAACTTTTAGTTGATTATCTAGGGTTACAAGAAAACCCTTACACCCACGAACGGTACGAACTAAAAGAACGTCACATGTATGAACTCAAAGCGTTAGATTGTCTGCGCTTGCCTGAGCCAAATCGTGTGTGGATCTTGAGTCAAACTAACGATGAAGTGTTGGATTACCAACAAGCGATTACTAAGTATAGTGATGCAGTTCAAACTGTTGAGCAAGGTGGTGATCATAGCTTTGTCAATTTTGAGCGTTACCCTGAAAAAATCGTCCAGTTCTTAAATCTATAGGATGCCGTTGCGGGAAACGTCATAAAATTAATCATCGCTTAATGATGCCTCTTGACATCATTAGGTCTTATCCAGACTATGTCTCCCTTAGACTTTCATCATTTTACTGAGCTATTTCACAGTAACTGTGACGTGCTGCTAAAGCGTGTCGCAAAGTAAAAATGATTACTGCTCTGAATATAGGGTGGTAAAGTTACTCATAATTTATCGATAAAAGCATTCCGTATTATGACAGAACAATATAATGCTGGAGCCATTGAGGTTCTTAATGGTTTAGAGCCAGTACGTCGCCGACCTGGGATGTATACGGATACCACGCGTCCTAACCACTTAGGGCAAGAAGTCATCGACAACAGTGTCGATGAAGCGTTGGCCGGTTATGCAACTAAGGTACAGGTCATTCTCCATGCTGATCAATCTCTCGAAGTCATTGATGACGGCCGAGGAATGCCAGTGGATATTCACCCAATTGAAAAAGTCTCTGGGGTGGAGCTTATCCTTTGTAAATTGCATGCTGGTGGTAAGTTTTCTAATAAAAACTATCAGTTTTCCGGTGGTTTGCACGGGGTAGGTATCTCCGTAGTAAACGCCTTATCTAATCGTGTTGAAGTCACTGTGCGCCGTGAAGGTCAGGTGTATGAAATTGCATTTGAACACGGTGATAAAGTTTCAGATTTAACTGTGACTGGCACCTGCGGTCGCCGCAATAGTGGTACTAGTGTCCATTTCTGGCCTGAAGCGAAATATTTCGATTCACCTAATTTCTCTGTAAGCCGTCTTATCAGTAACTTGCGTGCGAAAGCCGTTCTATGTCCTGGTTTAGAGATTACCTTTACCGACAAAGTGAACGACAAAGAGTATCGCTGGTATTACGAAGATGGCCTTAAAGACTATCTAGCAGAAGGCGTTAAAGGTTTTACTTTAATGCCAGAAGAACCTTTCACTGGTCATTTTGGTTCAGAAACCGAAGTGGCGGATTGGGCATTACTGTGGCTACCAGAAGGTGGTGATTTAATCACTGAAAGCTACGTTAACTTGATTCCGACCTCACAAGGCGGTACGCACGTTAACGGTTTGCGCCAAGGCTTGTTGGATGCAATGCGCGAGTTCTGTGAATTCCGTAACCTATTGCCGCGTGGTGTGAAGCTGACGGGTGAAGACGTTTTTGACCGTTGTGCGTATGTGCTATCGGTTAAGATGCAAGATCCACAGTTTGCCGGACAGACCAAAGAGCGTTTGTCTTCACGTCAAATGTCGGGCTTTGTCTCTAATGTTGTGAAAGATGCCTTTAGTTTGTGGCTTAACGAACGTCCACAACTGGCGGAATTATTGGCTGAATCGTGTATTGCGAACGCTCATAAACGTATGCGTGCCAGTAAAAAAGTGGTGCGTAAGAAGGTCGCTTCTGGTCCTGCGCTACCGGGTAAATTGACCGACTGTTCACAACAAGATTTAAGCCGCACTGAACTCTTCCTTGTGGAAGGTGACTCAGCGGGCGGTAGTGCTAAGCAGGCTCGCGACCGTGAGTTTCAGGCCATCATGCCGCTGCGCGGTAAGATTCTGAATACTTGGGAAGTGGCTGGCGATCAGGTGCTTGGCTCGCAAGAAGTTCACGACATTTCTGTTGCGCTGGGTATTGACCCAGACACCGACAATCTCGACGGTTTACGCTACGGTAAAGTCTGTATCTTGGCCGATGCGGACTCTGACGGTCTACACATCGCAACATTGCTTTGTGCGCTGTTTACTCGCCACTTTAATAAGTTGGTTGCTGAAGGGCATGTTTATGTCGCCATGCCACCTTTGTACCGTATCGACTGCGGTAAAGAGGTTCATTATGCGCTGGATGAGCAAGAGAAAAACAGCATCATGGATCGTCTCAGCACCAAGAAAGCAAAAATTAACGTCCAACGATTCAAAGGGTTGGGTGAAATGAACCCAATTCAGCTGCGTGAAACCACCATGGATCCTAATACGCGCCGTTTGGTGCAGTTAACGATCGATGATGAGCAAGCTACCGAAGAGATGATGGATATGCTGCTAGGTAAAAAACGAGCAGATGACCGTCGTGCGTGGCTGCAAAGTAATGGTGATTTGGCGGAAGTTGAGGTGTAGTGAATGTCAACAGAGATGAGTTTTGAAGGTGTAGAGCAGTTACCTCTACGCCGTTTTACTGAAGACGCGTATTTAAACTACTCAATGTACGTCATCATGGATCGTGCATTGCCTTATATCGGCGATGGTTTAAAACCCGTACAACGCCGTATTATTTATGCGATGTCTGAGCTGGGGCTATCTGCTTCAGCAAAATATAAAAAATCGGCGCGTACCGTCGGTGACGTATTAGGTAAGTATCACCCACATGGTGATTCTGCTTGTTATGAAGCGATGGTACTGATGGCTCAGCCATTCTCTTACCGTTACCCATTGGTTGATGGTCAAGGGAACTGGGGTGCGCCAGACGATCCAAAATCGTTTGCGGCGATGCGTTATACCGAAGCGAAATTATCGAAATTTTCGGAAGTATTGTTGAGTGAGTTGGGGCAAGGCACTGTTGAATGGCAGCCGAACTTTGACGGCACAATGAAAGAGCCGAAGATGCTGCCTGCGCGTCTACCTCATATTCTTCTTAACGGGGTAACGGGTATCGCGGTAGGTATGGCGACGGATATTCCGCCACATAACGTACGAGAAGTGGCTGAAGCGGCGATCCATTTGATCGATAACCCAGCGGCTGAATTACGTGATCTAATGACGTTTGTTAAAGGGCCTGATTTCCCGACAGAAGCGGAAATCATTACGCCTAAGGCTGAGCTGAAAAAGATCTATACGTCTGGTCGTGGTAGCGTGAAAATGCGTGCTGTTTGGCATAAAGAAGATGCGGACATCGTGATTACCGCATTGCCACATCAAGTGTCTGGTGCCAAGTTGCTTGAGCAGATTGCCAACCAGATGCGCGCGAAAAAACTACCAATGATCGAAGACTTACGTGATGAGTCTGATCATGAAAACCCAACTCGTATCGTGATTGTGCCACGTTCAAACCGAGTGGATTGCGATTTGGTGATGAGTCATCTGTTTGCCTCAACGGATCTTGAAAAAAGCTTCCGTGTGAACCTCAACATGATCGGCTTAGATGGTCGTCCACAAGTGAAAGGCTTAGTACAAATTCTTTCTGAGTGGTTGGTGTACCGTCGCAATACTGTTCGTGCACGTTTGCAACATCGTTTAGATAAGGTATTGGCAAGATTGCATATTTTGCAAGGTTTGTTAATTGCCTTCTTAAACATCGATGAAGTCATCGAAATCATCCGTCATGAAGATGAGCCGAAAGAAGTGCTGATGGCACGCTTTGGGATCAGTGATATTCAAGCTGACGCCATTTTGGATACCAAGTTACGTCACTTGGCCAAATTGGAAGAGATGAAAATTCGTGGCGAACAAGATGAGTTGGAAAAAGAGCGTGAGAAACTGGAGCAATTGCTAGGTTCTGAGCGCCGCATGAATACGCTGCTGAAAAAAGAGCTTAAAGAAGATGCTGAGAAGTATGGCGATGATCGCCGTTCTCCTCTGGTTGAACGTGAAGAAGCAAAAGCGTTGACTGAACGTGATTTGCTACCTAATGAAGCTATTACAGTGATCATCTCCGACAAAGGTTGGGTGCGTCATGCTAAAGGGCATGATGTGGATTACATGGGCTTAAGCTATAAAGCGGGTGACCAATATTTGGCGCATGCGTGTGGTAAGAGTAACCAGCAAGCGATTTTCCTTGCGAGTGATGGTCGCAGCTACTCACTGGAATCACATACTCTGCCATCGGCGCGCGGCCAAGGTGAACCGATCACGGGTCGCTTGAATTTGGCTGAAGGGACTTCAATTCGCCAAGTTGTAATGGGTGAAGAAGAGCAGTTATGGCTAGTGGGTTCTGATGCGGGTTATGGCTTCGTATGTAAAGGCACTGATTTGCTGTCGAAGAACCGTAGTGGTAAAGCGTTAGTCAACTTGCCTGATAATGCGGAAATCTTGACACCTCAGCCAATTCAACGCATTGATGAAGATGAAATTTTAGCAATTACTGACCAAGGTCGTATGTTGCTGTTCCCAATTAAAGATTTGCCTCAGCTTAGCAAAGGTAAAGGGAACAAGATCATCAACATTCCTGCTGCAAAAGCCAAATCTCGTGAAGAAGTGGTCTCGCACTTGGTTGTTATCCCTCAAGGCGCTTCCATTACCTTGTATGCAGGCAAACGTAAACTGGGCTTGAAACCGGCTGACCTCGATAACTATCGTGGTGAGCGTGGTCGCCGTGGTGGCTTGTTACCTCGCGGTTTACAACGTGTCTCCTCGATTGAAATTGGTGAGTCTGACACGACGGCTTCGGAAGAAGAGTAACGGTTTAACCGTTCACTGTGTAAAGAGAAAGTGGAGCGATGCGCTCCACTTTTTTTGTATCTAGCTTTTTCTTTTTCGCCAATAGTGGTCGATGGAAAACGTACCACTGCCTTTCCACATTAATAGTCCTGCCAAACTTAGCCAAGTTAGATGCGTTGCGTAAGCACTAGGATAAACAAAGAGTTGGATGGTTAAGGTCATGATGGCAATGCCTAAAGCCGCCCAGCGTGTTAAAACACCTAACAACAGCATTATCGGCAAAAGGTGCTCGGCAACAGTGGCGAGGTAAGCAGCCAACGTTGCGTTGATGATTGGCAGGGCATACTCATATTCAAAGAGAAATAACGTAGTGTCTTTTAGATGCGGAATCCCCAATTGCCATTGCCCGGAAAGGATATTTAGCGCAAAACCTTCAACCTTGGTTTGTCCAGAAAGCCAGAATACAGAGGCTAAAGCAAGGCGAGACATCAGTAGTACAACCGTCTCTATTGAACGCTCCTTAAGTTTTAGCATGCGGTATCTCCAATTTGTCGAATAATGGGTAAAGAGAGAAATTCTCTAAGAGCCTGTTCTAGCTGGTTAGCCTCAAGCTGTTGACTAGCCTGTGCCAGTGAATGTCCCTGTTTGATCTCGCGCAGCAGTGAAAAGGTATTTTCACTGACAACACTGCAGCATCCAAACCACTCTTGTTTGTGCAATACCAAATACTCTTCTTTGCGCCAATTAGGTTCGTGAATCGGTGTGTTGATGTCTTGCTCTAGTGTGTGGTAAAGCGCGCCTATCGCAATTGGGCAGTGCCACAATTTAACCGTTGAACTTAATTGCCATCGGTGCTCCATGATGGATTGCGACTGACTAAGTAGTGCATTCAGTTGCTGCGAGCTAAAAACCGGCTCCTCTGCTGCGTGTGTCAGCTGCAACAACTCGTACTCCAATGCGGCAAGTAAGGGTATGTAGCTAAGATTATCTGGCAATTCCACTTGATCGATAAATGCAGGAAATTGGCCGCCATATTCACGTAATATCGGACTTTGTGGTAGCGACTCTTTGATAAATGCTAAAGCAACCGTATGAAAAATATCTTCTCCCATTAACTGAGCACATTTGGGAAAAATAGCATTGAGTGCTTCTAGCAATGAACGATGCACATTGTTGCGATACACATTGATCCGTTGCTGTTTTTCTTGTTGGGTGTTTCCTGATAGCAGTGGATAAAGAAGCTCATAATGACGATCACAAACCGATTGTTTAAAGAGCGAGTACATGTTTTTGCTTCTCTTGATGTAGCTGACGATACCGGTCGGCGTGATAGGCCTGTGAAAGCAACTCATCCAGAGGAGGAAGTTGACTATCCCACTCAATCAAAGTGCCGATGTCACCGGTTAATGAGAGCGTTTGTTGATAGAGCTGCCATACGTCCGCTTGGATTGGAGTGTCATGACTATCAATTCGTAGTGTGAGTTCTGGTTGAATATCGAGGTGATACCCTGCTAGATGAATTTGGCTAACGGCGTGCAATGGAAAATGGGCTAGATAGGTTGCGGGATCTGAGTGATGATTAAAACAACTC
Source organism: Vibrio porteresiae DSM 19223 (assembly GCF_024347055.1). Taxonomy (NCBI): domain Bacteria; kingdom Pseudomonadati; phylum Pseudomonadota; class Gammaproteobacteria; order Vibrionales; family Vibrionaceae; genus Vibrio; species Vibrio porteresiae. The sequence goes on along the minus strand of NZ_AP024895.1, from coordinate 3,122,479 downwards.
ACCGCGACATTGTTGATATCGAGTAACAAGTCACAGCCAGTGCGGCGCACCATTTCACTTATAAATTCAGTTTCGCTGTAATCTTGCTGAGTGAACGTTACGTAAGTAGATGGATTTTCCATAAGTAATACCCGACCAAGGCGCTCTTGGATCTGATCTATATGGCGACAAGTCCGTTCTAAATGCGCGTTAGTGTAAGGAATGGGGAGTAAATCATTAAGAAAAGCATCGTCATAGTTCGACCAGGCTAAATGTTCAGAGAAAACCAGCGGTTCGATGCGCTCCACTAAATTGGCAACCCGCTCAAGATGTTCCCTGTTGATAGGTGCTTCTCCACCGATAGATAATCCGACACCATGAACAGTCACTGGGTAATCTTGGCGAACTTGTTGTAAATAATGGCGAAGTGGTCCTCCTGCAGAAAGGTAATTTTCGGCATGTATTTCCACAAAGCCTATCTGCGGTTTTTGCTCAATCAGGGCAGAGAAATATTGGGGCTTGAAGCTCACCCCACTTTGTTTGGGAAACTGACGGCGATGTTTACTCAAATCTAGTGTGGTCATCTTCTTGCCCCTGTATGGATTAAAATGCTTTTAGTTGGCCAAAACCTGTATTTGAGGTTGGAGATTCCATCTTCATACAGCTGCCTTTTTTGACTAACTTCCAAGCGTTACCTTGGTAATCCATTTTGGCTGTACCCGCACAGGATGTTCCTGGGCCAGCTGAGCAATCATTTTGTCCGGCTAAAGCAACGCCGTAGCATTTTTCCTTGGCGGCGGCTTGTGCGGGTAAGGTGACGGCTGATAGTGCAAGGGCTGACGTTAAAGCAAGAGCTAAAGTAGTTGTGTTGTGTTTCATGGGTGTTTCCTCACTCATTGGTTAGTTTGGTTTACCTTCATTAGTCGTACCGAATGAGTGAGGAATTACAGTGCAAAGAAAAAAAAGTTACTTTTTTTTCTGCTGGTCGTTGTCTGTGGATTCAGGATTGGAATAAGCTTTTGAAAGAGCTCGAATTTGATGCATTTGCTGACCAAAGCGACGGCAAGCACTGCAAAGGGTGATGTGCAGTTTAAGCGTCATTTTCTCTTTGGTGGTTAATGATCGATCTTGGCTTTCTGAAAGCAGGCGAGTTGCTTGTTTACAGTTCATCATGAGGGCTGCTCCTGTTCAAACCAACGAATTTCTAAACATTCACGCAAGCGTAAACGCGCACGATATAGGGTGACATTTAAGTAGTTGCCACTGATGTTTTCGTTACTGCAAATCTCTTCACTATCGAGTTCCAAAAACTCACGCATCATAAAAAGTCTGCTGTATTTTTCAGGCATCATGCGTAAGCAGGTATCAAATATGCGCCAAAAGTGCTGATTCTCGGCTTGATTCTCTGGATCATGCCATTCTATCGGTCGTTCATGTTTGTGCCAGTGACCACGTTCATCAAACAGTTTTTCGAGCAGTGCATCACCGTGTAAGCCAGAACCATCAGCCAGATCTTCCGCGGCTGTGAAACGTTTTTCCTTACGCAGTAGATCGATCAGCTTATTTTTCAATATGGCAAACACCCAAGTTTTAAGAGCGGCTTGGCGTGAAAATTTTTCTCGATATTGATAGGCAGCCAGCATGGCTTCTTGCACGGCTTCTTCTGCAAGAGCTTCGTTTTGGATTTGCAGAATAGCGAACTTCAGCATCTGAATTCGCAGTTGCTCGAATTCAAGTCCTGAAAAGTGATTGAGTGGATTACTCTCTGGAGAGTCGTCTAAAGGGGATGTGGTCTGCATAATTGTCCTCTGCGAGTTATCGTTGATAGTTTAGACGATGGCAGAGGACAAATAGTGACAATAAAGATTAAGATTCTTCTGACCAACCTTCAGCATCAGAAAGATCAGGTGCGCCAGGAATGGTTTTTTCTTCATTTGCCCATTCGCCAAAATCGATCATTTGGCATTTTTTACTACAAAATGGACGGAAAGGGCTTTTATCGCTCCATTCAACAGGTGAACCACATTGTGGGCATTTCACCACAGTAGGTTTATTCGACATGAAATTTCCTATTACTTTTTATTGCTGATTCGCTTCAATCAATTAGCTGCAAACGGCTAACTGGAAGGTAATGTCTTGTGTGCTCGCTTGACCCGATTTGAAGTCGATGAACTTGATGGCAAAGCGGTTTTTATGCCCAGATATCATCGGGTAAACACCGAACTCCATAGGGATCGCAAGACGAATGATATTGGCATCAACAGCATCACCTTGATAGAAGCCGGCTTGTGCCAATTTATCTTTGAAATAACCCGTTTCTCTGGTCAGTTTCAACCAAAGATTCAAAGCATCTGATAAGGGTTTTAAGGTGCTCATCCATTCACTGGCATCATTCACTTTTTGTTCAAAGCTTTGGTGAAGCCAGTAATGCAGTGCTGGAAGATCAAAACAGCAAGATCCACCAGGCAAGTTAAAGCGTTGGCGAATCGCACTTAAGAAACGATCTTCCTTAAGCGATTGTCCAAATCGTTCCGCATTCATCAGAGTGCGGTGGACCCCATCAACATCGCGGAGTAACTGAAGTAGAGTCTCTTGATCAACGCCATCCACGTTCAGCCAGCTTCGGTAGGTTTGTCTCTGTTTTTCGATATCTTTAGCCAATTCACTTTTTAACTGAATTTGCTCAAAAATTTCCAACAGATCAAACAATGATCGGAAAAACAGCTGGTGCTGGATCGCGTCACGGAACTGCGATGCTTGAAGCATCTGGTTGAGTAATGCCTCTACACGAAGATAAATACGCGTTTTTTCATTGAGCGGATGTTCGAACTTATGTGTAGTCATCTAGCTAGCCTATGTTTCTTTGGCCCTATTCTCACCGATTTTCCCTGCTTAATGCTAGGTACTTTTGGTGCAATTCTGCAATTTGCGGCAAAAGTTCTTGGTTTTTGTCGTCATTTCTTATGACATCATCAGCAATGGCTAAACGCTGCTCTCGAGTTGCTTGCGACGCCAAAATCGCGCGAGCCTGTTTTTCACTCACTTGATCTCGCATCATGGTACGTTCAATTTGGATCGGTTCAGATACATCGATCACTAAAATACGATCCGCCATCGATTGCAACTGATTTTCCACGAGTAAAGGCACGACCAATAAACCATATGGAGAAGTGACTTGTGCCAGTTGTCGCTGCATTTCTTGGCGAATCATGGGATGCAAAAGCTGATTGAGCCACTGCTTTTGTTGCTCATCATGAAAGATGATCTCTCGCAATTTAGGGCGATTAAGCACGCCGTCATTAGTGACGATATCAGAACCGAAATGTTCCATGATCGCGTTTAGACCAGCCGACTCTGGTTCAACAACTTGGCGAGCGACAATATCGGCATCGACCAGATCAATGGCAAAATGGTGATGAAATAGATTTGCGACAGTGGTTTTACCACTGGCAATACCACCTGTTAATCCAACAATCAAAGACATGTTACCAACCTAAAAATGAACGCAAATACCAAGTAATGATCGAGTTACCCCAAAGAAGGCTAATCCATCCGGCAATAGCAAGATAAGGTCCAAACGGAAACGCAGTTTCTAGCCCTTGCTTTTGGAGTTTTAGTTGCACTAAACCAAAGCACAGTCCCACTAAGGAGGAAAGGAGAATGATGATCGGCAATTGTTGCCAACCTAGCCAAGCACCTAATGCAGCTAACAGTTTAAAGTCACCGTAACCCATCCCTTCTTTGCCTGTGAGCAACTTAAATGCCCAGTAGAGAGACCAAAGCACCAAATATCCGGCCATAGCGCCGATCACGGCATCGGTGAGCGATACCGAAGTCAGGCCCAATAATGCCATAGCTAATCCCGCCCAAAGTAAAGGCAGGGTTAATTGATCCGGCAAAAGCAAAGTATCAAAGTCGATAAACGTGGCCGCGATTAAGACAAAGGTAAAAAACATCAGTCCTAAGGTATAAGGGCTGTAACCGAACCGGTCGGCTAACAGATAACACGCGAGTGCGGTAATGATTTCGACACAAGGGTAACGGGCGGAAATCGGTTCATGGCAGTGATGGCAGCGTCCTTTAAGTAGCAACCAACTTAGCACTGGAATGTTATCGATAGCGCGAATTTGCGTATGGCACTTTGGGCAGCGAGAACGGGGTTTGCTAAGAGAAAGTGTCTGCTTAGGCGGTTCAATATGGTACTCAGGGAAACTTTCTGCACACTCTTGGCGCCACTCTTGTTCCATCATCTTGGGTAGGCGGTGAATAACGACATTCAGAAAGCTACCAATAATTAAGCCAAAGAGGGTGGCAAACAGAGTGAAGAGCCAAGGGTAATAAATGAATATGTCCATGCGTGAAGAGAACTTCCTCTGAAAGCCGCAGTTAGCCGTTAGTAATGAATCATGATAGTAATGAAGAGTCTCTATGAGCTTAAGCTCTAGCCCTCCTCAACCGTGAGGCCATACTAACTCAAGATGCTAGCTAAATTAAAGATAGGAAGATACATAGCGATCACTAAACCGCCAATCACCAAGCCGAGTAACAGTATTAGGACGGGTTCCATCAATTTTTCCAACGTTTCGAGCCGCTGTGTAACGTCTTGTTCGTAGATCAGTGCCACTCGAAACAACATCTCTTCTAGCTTGCCACTCTCTTCACCAATCATGGTTAATTGGATCAAAGTTTCAGGAAAACAAGGATGGCGTCGTAATGATTGGTGCAATGTTTCCCCACTCGAGATCCTAGTGATGACATCGGGAAATAGACTCAGTAAATAACGATTACTCACACTGTCCATCGCCATCTGTAAACCAGTAAGAATGGGAACGCCGGCTCGTAAACTGGTCGCTGTCGTTGAGCAGAATCTTGCTAGCTCACTGCGCAACAATACTCGCCCTAGTATGGGTAATGAAAGTGCGACCTTGGCTAAATAGTAGTTGATTCTTGGCCACTTAGCTTGGCTAATGCGAAAACTTATCGCCCCCAGAATGATCACTAACAGTAGGTAAAGGCTTGAGTGACTTAACCAATTTGAGAGTGAAATAACCTGCTGAGTTAACCAAGGCAGTTTCGCGCCAAAACTATGGAAAAGGTCAGCAAATTGAGGAATGACCAACACCAGCATGATGTAGCAGACGATGATCGCGACCAATAGCACCATAATGGGATAGATCATCGCTTTGAGCATTTTTTGTCGCAATTGTTCTTTCTGTTCCATGTACTGGCTGAGTTTAGCGAAGACCTCAGCGAGTTGCCCATGCTGCTCGGCCGATTTCACTAAGCTGATATAGAGTGAATCAAAAAAGTGACTGGACCGTTTTAAAGCGGTGGAGAGTGGTGTGCCAGCAATAATAGTGTGTTGGATCTCAGCCAATAATGAGCGCATTTCGGCTTTTTGATGATGTAAACGAATTAAGCAAATCGATTCTGCTAATGGGACGCCGCTACTGAGTAGTGTTGCCAATTGGCGCGTGAAAAGATGAATATCTTTAGTCGTCACGCGATGTTTCCATTTAACGACTAAGCCAATCTTACGACTATGAATCGATGTAATCTGAATACTACGTTGTTTGAGATAAGTGATAACTTCTTGCTCACTTCGTGCAAGATATTTCCCCTGACATGGAGAGCCATTGCTATCCTGTCCGGTCCAGCAATAACAAATAAGAGGGGCTGAACTCATGAATGATTCTCTAACGGGATAAAGAGATCAGGAACCACTCGTAAACATTCTGCCAATGTGGTTTCTCCAGCCAAGATAAGCTGTTTTGCCGCGTTAGCCAGCGAATCAATAGCGGTGTTATTTTGCTGATGATGTTTCAGTTGGGCTGAAACTGGTAGAAGTTCAAATACCCCGATTCGACCAGCAAAACCGTTGTGACAATGTAAGCAACCTGGCGTGTGCGCTTGATAAAGAGTGTGCTCAGGAGCTAACTGCAATAACTGTTGGGCTTGTGGCGATGCAAGGCTAAGGTGCTTACAGTGACCACACAGTTTGCGCACCAACCGTTGAGCAATAATTAAGCTTAATGACGCCTCAAGATGATAAGGTTCGATGCCCATTTGTTGTAAGCGCAGTATCGTTTCCGCTGCAGAGTTCGTGTGTAAGGTCGACAGCACTAAATGACCGGTCTGAGCGGCTTTGACGGCAATGAGTGCGGTTTCTAAATCACGAATTTCGCCAATCATCATCACATCAGGATCTTGGCGAAGTAGGGCGCGCAGAACGTGGGCAAAGTCGAGACCAATCTTGCTATTAATGGCTATTTGATTGATTCCGTCCAAAGCGATCTCAATTGGATCTTCGGCGGTTGAGATATTCAAAGTCTCTTTATCTAACAACTGCAGGGCGGTATATAAGGTTTGGGTTTTACCGCTGCCCGTAGGACCTGTGACTAAAATTAGCCCTTGCGGACGGTGTAATGCCTGCTGAAATAATGTTTGTTGCTCTTTTGAAAGACCTAAATCGGCTAAACAAGCATGTTTTACTTGTGTATTCAGTAGGCGTAATACCATTTTCTCGCCCCACTGGGTGGGAATGGAAGAGAGACGAATATCGAGCCAAGTATCTGCGGTAAGAGGGTAATGAATGCGACCATCTTGCGGTAAACGACGTTCTGCAATATCTAACTGCGCCATGATCTTGAGTCTTGCTGAAAAACGCCGTTGAGAATGTGCAGGCAAACGCTGCTCTTCCTTCAGAATGCCGTCACAGCGAAAGCGAATTCGGTAATGCTCTTTGTAAGGTTCAAAGTGAATATCTGAGGCCTTGTGATCGTAAGCGCTGCGAATCAACTGATGTAAATGCGTGGCAATCGGAGACGCTGCATTGTTAAGCTCCTCTTGTTCACTGTTCTCTGATTCCTCTGCCCAAGGAGCATCGAGGCTATAGCGTTTAGGGGGTTCTTTAATGCTGCCAAAAAGTGTTGCTAAAGCTTGAGTGATCTCTTCATGTGGCACTAATACCATGACAACTCTGCGCCCAGAAGCAAATTGAAACTCGTGTTCTAGTTGTGACTGAGTTGGATCGGATACGGCGATGGTGATTTGTGTCGGCGTGGTTTGAATAGGAATTGCGTGGTAGTGCAATAACAGCGATTTTAACGGAGAGGCTTGATTGTGACTTAGCCAGTCATATTGTTCTAAATGAACCCTTGGCAATGTAAGTCGCTCACTTAGCTCTGTGCAAAGCTGGTCATCGGTGATAATCCGAGAGCTGATAAGCGCATCGATTGGATTGAGTCTTTGAGTTTTGCAGCGCTTTTCTAGCGATATCACTTGTTCTGGCGAGAGTAATTGCGCTTGAGCTAACAGTGTAAAAAGTGGGGTATTCATAGGCAACTCACCGGTTTTAGGCTGTTGTCCATCTCATGCGGTAAGGTCATATGACATTGCCAACCTGTCGTTTCATCACGGGAGAGAATGGCAATCGCACCATCTGGTGAATGGAAACGAAACACCAAGCTTTCATGTTCGATGGAAAGCGTACCCAGCCGAGAGCTATCCGCTTTGATGCCCAACATGGCGAGATCAGAGTTGCTATTGAGCGCCCCATTTTGCTGTACATACAGTTCCGCTGGCGCGGTTAATCCTTTTAGTACGGCAATGCCAGCAGTGAGCTGACTTTTCGCCACATAATCCCGGTAGGAAGGAACGGCAATCGCGGATACGACCGCAATGATCGCCACCACGATCATCAGTTCGATAAGACTAAAGCCGCGGTTTAATCGTCGATTTCGACTGGGCAACATATACATACTCCAGATTGCTTTGGAGCAGATAAGCTAAAAAGGGTATAGATAATTGCCTAGTAGAGAAAAGGCGTGTTGCGAGAGGGTTAAAGAAACCCCTTGGGAAAAGGTCGTATATGACAATATGTTTTGCGAGTGACGACGCAAATAGGCATAGCAGTTAGGGCGTCAATTTCGCCCTAACGAAGCCAAGCGAGTTACACAAAACGCATGGAGAGATCCAAAGCGCGAATGTGCTTAGTTAATGCACCGACTGAAATATAATCAACGCCAGTCTGAGCATAAATACGCAGATTTTCTAACGTAATATTGCCCGAGTTTTCTAAAGCTGCGCGTCCCGCATTGATCTCGACAGCTTTGCGCATCATCTCTAGATCAAAGTTATCGAGCATGATGATATCAGCGCCCGCATCGATCGCTTCTTGCAGTTCGGCTAAGGTTTCGGTTTCGACCTCAACAGGTTTGCCTGGGTTAAGCTGTTTTGCTATTGCAACCGCTTTGGTTATTCCACCGCAGGCCATGATGTGATTTTCTTTGATGAGGTAGGCATCAAACACGCCGATACGATGGTTATATCCACCGCCACAGGCAACCGCATATTTCAAAGCACTACGTAAACCTGGGATGGTTTTACGCGTATCTAATAAACGGCAATCGGTTCCTTCCAGCTCTTTAACATAACGAGCGGTAGTTGTTGCACAGCCAGAGAGCGTTTGGATGAAGTTCATCGCATTGCGTTCCCCGGTAAGTAATGTGCGTGCGGGGCCCTTTAATGTACAAAGTGTTTGATTCGGGACAAGAACATCGCCATCGTTGACATGCCATTCAATCGTGACCTCTTGGCCCAATTGATTAAATACTTCATCAGCCCATAAGCGACCGCAAAAAATCCCCTCTTCACGAGTGATGATCTTAGCTTGTCCCTGCGTATCTTCGGGAATTAGGCTGGCGGTGATATCACGAGTTGCATCAACACAGCCACCTAAGTCTTCGGCTAAAGTGTCACGGACTGCACGCGTAATATCTTGGGTAAGGTGTTGTTTTAAATACTCTAGTCGCTGCTGGCTGTTATGGGTTTCTTTCATGGATAATCAGTCTTCGATTGATAGAGGTGATGAATCATACCGTCACTGTACAGCAAATACAGTCTTTATTTTGTTCAATGACGCAGTAGAATCATAGCAGAGGAAAAAAGGAAGATGTTCAAGATGATAAAAGACGGTTGGCTTACGAATGCAAGGCATGTCCCTTCACCATTTTTTGATGAGCGTAGCGATGCGACGGATATTTCATTGCTTGTTGTGCACAATATTAGTTTGCCGCCAGGAAAGTTTGGCGGGCCGTACATTGAGCAGTTTTTCCAAGGCCAATTAAACCCAGATGAGCATCCTTTTTTTAAGGTCATCCATCAAATGGGCGTGTCGGCTCATTGTCTTATTCGGCGTGATGGGGAAGTCGTGCAGTTTGTGCCGTTTCATGCCAGAGCTTGGCATGCAGGGAAATCTTCTTTTGCGGGAAGAGAGCGCTGCAACGATTATTCGATCGGGATTGAATTGGAAGGAACGGATTTTGTCGCTTATACCGAAGCTCAGTATGTCGCGCTAACCGAAGTAACATTAGCCTTGATGGCAACCTATCCACAGATGACATTGCCACGCATTACCGGCCATCAATACATTGCACCACTGCGTAAAACGGATCCCGGATTAGTTTTTGATTGGCCTAGATTTCGTCGTGGCCTTATGCAATCCGGGATGAAGCATCGTTATTAAAGGGCGTCGTGATATTCCGTTAGAATCTGTTCAATCCAAGTGGCGATACGTTCGTCACTCTCTTCATACTGAGAATCTTCATCTAATGCTAGACCTACGAAATGAGTGCCTGAAGGCAGTAGCGCTTTAGACGCTTCAAAATCGTAGCCTTGATTTGGCCAATGGCCCAGAATGTGAGCGCCGACTTTACAGACTTCATCATGTAGCAGCCCCATGGCATCAAGGAACCACTCGCCATAGCCTTCTTGATCGCCTAAACCAAAGAGAGCGACATATTTGCCATTTAAGTCTACGTTGCTCAATTGATCCCAAATAGCGCTCCAATCTTCTTGGATTTCACCAAAATCCCAAGTTGAAATGCCGAGGATCAGAAAATCGTAGTCATTCATTTGGGTGAGGGGAGTTTCTTTGACGTTATAGATATCCACTAGCTCTTCACCCAAAATAGCGCGCATTTTTTCAGCGGCCATTTCGGTGTAACACGTCGTTGAGCCATAAAACAAACCTATCTTCATCATTTTTTCTTCATTAATCGAGCTGAGTGGTGAATTCTAACCATAAATTGTCTTCAGTTGCATTCCTTATCCAATAAAAGGGAGGCAGACTTTGGGTGGTTTGCCTATGAAAACGTGGCACACTTGGCTCTCAGCAGTGCTTTATTCGGCTCTTGCTTGGGTGTATTCACGATTTATGGTATTTACTTCATATATAACCTAACGGTATCGAGGCACATGTGACAGAGGTTTTTTCTCCCGACCAAGGAATGGTAGAGCAGTTTTTAGATGCAATGTGGATGGAAAGGGGATTATCAGAAAATACATTGGCATCTTATCGTAATGATTTAACTAAGCTGCTTAATTGGATGCAAGAACGTAACTATCGTTTAGATTTTATTAGTTTTTCAGGGCTGCAAGAGTTTCAATCTTGGCTGGTGGATTGCGATTACAAACAGACCTCTCGAGCAAGAATGCTCTCTGCTATCCGCCGTCTTTTCCAATATTTACATCGAGAGAAAGTTCGCGCTGACGATCCTAGTGCGTTGTTAGTGAGTCCTAAACTGCCCAAGCGGTTACCGAAAGATTTAAGTGAAGAGCAAGTAGATGCCTTACTTGAAGCGCCGGACACCAACGATCCGATTGAACTTCGCGATAAAGCGATGCTCGAACTTTTATATGCAACTGGGCTTCGTGTTACTGAACTGGTATCACTTACCATGGAAAACATTAGCTTACGCCAAGGCGTTGTTCGTGTTATTGGTAAAGGGGGCAAAGAGCGTCTTGTGCCAATGGGAGAAAATGCGGTGGACTGGATTGATACCTTTATCCACACTGGACGCGCTGAACTCCTTGGTGAAAGTACCTCTGATGTGGTTTTCCCCAGTCGGCGTGCCCAGCAGATGACCAGACAAACTTTTTGGCATCGAATCAAACATTATGCTGTTATTGCGGGCATTGATGTGGATAAGCTTTCACCACACGTGTTACGTCACGCTTTTGCAACGCACTTATTAAATTACGGTGCAGATTTGCGTGTGGTCCAGATGTTATTAGGTCATAGTGACTTGTCTACAACACAAATTTATACTCATGTTGCCACTGAGCGACTGAAACAACTCCATCATGAGCACCATCCAAGGGCTTAATAACAAGGTGATTTTAATGAAATTATTGCGAAAAATACTGCTTTTGACCTTACCTATATTGGCGTTGGTTGGTGGTACGACAGCAGCAGTAGCTGCTTCATCACCAAGCACGACTGAAGCCAAAGCTCCTGCGGTGGATCTTGATTTATTCAAAACGCGTTTTGGTCAATTGGGTCTACAAGTGACCGATGTGGTAGCGTCGGATATTGCTGGCTTACTTGAAGTTCATACCAATGGTGGCGTGGTATTCGCTACGCCAGATGGTAAACAGTTTATCGCTGGTACGCTTTACGGCATGGACAAAAATGGTCAATACGTGGATGTATTGGCTAAACGCCAAGCACCGCTGAATGCGAAGAAAATTGCTCAATACCGTAACGATATGATTGAGTACAAAGCGAAAAACGAAAAATACGCCATCACGGTCTTTACTGATATCACGTGTGGTTACTGTGCGAAACTGCACAGTCAGATGAAAGAGTACAACGATGCGGGGATTACCGTGCGTTATCTGGCTTTCCCTCGTCAAGGACCTGTCGGTCAAGTGGCAACACAGATGGCCTCTATTTGGTGCGCTAAAGATCCAGCAGAAGCGATGAATGTGGCGAAACGTGATCACAAACTTCCAGAAGCGGAAGGCGATATTGAGCAGTGTAAGCAAAAAGTCGCCGACCACTATCAATTAGGAAGAGAATTGGGGGTGAATGGCACTCCAGCGATTTTCTTGCCTAACGGTGAAATGATTGGTGGTTACATTCCACCACAACAGTTGTTAGCTCGCTTGCAACAGCAATAATCGTTAATGGATTTTAGCCTCTCGGTGACGAGAGGCGATGTAGAAGTATGATTGAAATTCAAAGAAGACCAGAGCCAGAACTGTCACTGCTACCCGATTCCATTCCAGAGCTGCTACGTCGTCTCTATTTGAGTCGAGGGGTGACGGATTTGGCTCAATTGGAAAAAAGTGCTCGTGGCTTACATTCCTATCAAAAGCTCTATGGCATTGAGCAAGCAGTAGAGCTGCTGTTTCATGCAGTAGAACAACAGAAACGGATTATTATCGTTGGTGATTTTGATGCCGATGGTGCGACGAGCTCAGCGCTTTCGGTTTTGGCGCTTCGAATGCTCGGGTGCCGTAACGTCGACTATTTAGTACCCAATCGTTTTGAAGATGGTTACGGTTTAAGTCCTGAAGTGGTTGAACAAGCGATCGCTCTCGGTGCCGAGATGATCATGACGGTCGATAACGGCGTTTCGTCAATCGAAGGGGTGAAAACGGCAAAACAGCATGGCTTGCAAGTGCTGGTCACCGATCACCACTTACCGGGACGTGAGTTGCCTGACGCCGATGCGATTGTTAACCCTAATTTGCATGAGTGTGATTTCCCATCAAAAGCGCTGGCAGGTGTTGGCGTGGCGTTTTACCTGATGATGGCGCTGTGCGTTTACATGCGCAAAGTAGGGTGGTTTGCTAAGCAAGGCATCGCCGAACCTAAATTGATGGAATTGATCGATTTGGTTGCGCTAGGAACCGTAGCGGATGTAGTGCCACTGGATGAGAACAATCGCATTTTGGTTCATCAAGGCTTGCAGCGTATCAGGGCGGGTCAAGCGCGTCCGGGGATTCAAGCATTGATTGAGGTGGCCAAAAGAGATGCTCGTCGTTTAGTCGCGGCCGATTTTGGTTTTGCTTTAGGTCCGAGAATCAATGCTGCCGGACGTTTGGATGATATGTCGTTTGGTGTCGAACTTTTAATGAGCAACAACATCCATGCTGCACGTCGTATGGCGAATGAGCTAGATGGCTTGAACCAAACTCGTAAAGAGATTGAAGAAGGCATGAAGCAAGAAGCGATGGCTTTTTGTGAACGCTTGCAGTTCAAAGGTGATAAAGCCTTACCTTACGGATTGGTGCTGTTTCAAAAAGATTGGCATCAGGGCGTGATTGGCATTCTTGCTTCCAGACTCAAAGAGCAATTTCACCGTCCTGTGATCGCGTTTGCCGATGGTGGTGATGGCATGATCAAAGGATCTTGCCGTTCGATCCCAGGTTTACACATGCGAGATGCACTTGATCGGATCGATAAGCAGCATCCGGGGATCATCATGAAGTTTGGTGGTCATGCGATGGCGGCTGGTTTAACCATTCCTGAACGAGAGTTTGATCGTTTTGCTCGCCTATTTGATGAAGCGGTTCATCAGGAGTTGGATGATTCGCAGCTCAAAGGCGTGATTCTTAGTGATGGCGAATTACTACCTGAACAGTTTTCGATGACGGTGGCGGAGATGATTCGTTCAGGAGGTCCTTGGGGACAAGCGTTTCCTGAGCCGATTTTTGATGGCGAGTTTAAAATCCTGCATCAGAAGTTAGTCGGAGAGAAGCATCTCAAGTTAATGTTGGAGCCACTATTTAAAGGCCTGCCGACAAACGTGATGATTGATGGAATTGCCTTTAATGTCGATTTACGGCGTTGGCCAGATGCATCAGTTAAACTGGTAAGACTTGCTTATCGTTTAGATATCAACGAGTTCCGTGGTAACCAATCATTGCAGCTTATGATTGAGCATCTAGAACCACGCTAATTCCGCGCTATTGTGAGAGAAAAGAGCAACTTTACGAAAGTAAGTTGCTCTTTTTATTTGTGAATTTTTTCTTTTACCGACGTGACCCACACTTTTAACATTCATTGCCCATTTCAATGGTTTTTGCTCAATACCTGTATAAAAAATGTGACTTTATTCAGAGCGCTTATTAAAGAATGCTGACACTTCTGTTACCAAACTGTTTAACCCTTACTTGTTCTATGATTTAGGTCAACTTTTATCTGGACATCTGTGTTTTATTTATGTTAATTTCTCCGTCACCTTGAAATTGGTATTACCAATTGCCTGCATAAATCTAAGAGCAAAGAACAATAAATTATGGCTTATCAAAGGATTCGTCAGCCAAAACTCTCTGATGTTATTGAACAAGAGTTAGAGCGGCTGATAGTGGAAGGCACACTCGCTCCGGGTCATCAACTTCCGCCAGAAAGAGAATTGGCAAAGCAGTTTGATGTATCACGTCCTTCCGTCCGGGAAGCTATTCAACGTTTAGAAGCCAAGCGCTTGCTAACTCGTCGTCAAGGAGGGGGAACCTTCGTGAGCGAAAGCATGTGGAAGAGTTTTTCTGATCCGTTACTTGATTTGTTGTCCAGCCACCCTGAAACCCAGCTTGATTTGCTGGAAGCGCGTCATGCGCTAGAAGGGATTGCCGCCTATTTTGCAGCGTTGCGTGGTACTGAAGAAGATTTTGCTGTTATCAAGTCCGCCGTGGCGAAAATAGGCAGTATTGAAGAAGAATCGGACGTGGAACGAGAATCGCCCGTCGTAATGGAGTTCCTTATCTCCATTGCTGAAGCAGCCCACAATGTGGTGTTGCTCCATATCATACGTAGCCTTGCCCCATTACTTGAGCAGAATATCGCACAGAATTTTAAATTATTACGCCGCCGCCCTGAAGCGGTGGAGAAAGTAAGTAAGCACCGAGCTAACATCGTGGATGCGATCGTTTCTGGTCAGCCAGAGAAGGCGCGTGAAATGTCACATTCGCATTTAGCTTATATCGAAGAAACATTGTTGGATTTGGGTCGAGAAGAGTCTCGCAGAGAGCGTTCTCTACGTCGAATTCAGCAGGGTAATGAGTCGCAATAAGCGACCATTGCGATTCTAATAATCCAACCAACAGAAGGATAGATCGCCATGTCTGACATGAAGCATGACGTAGATGCACTGGAAACTCAAGAATGGTTGTCCGCTCTTGAGTCAGTTGTACGTGAAGAAGGCGTAGAACGTGCTCAGTTCTTGTTAGAAGAAGTTCTTGAGAAAGCGCGTCTTGACGGCGTTGATATGCCAACAGGTATCAACACTAACTACATCAACACCATCCCAGCCGACAAAGAACCGGCTTACCCTGGTGATACCACTCTAGAACAACGTATTCGTTCCATCATCCGTTGGAACGCAATCATGATCGTTCTACGTGCCTCTAAGAAAGATTTGGAATTGGGTGGCCACATGGCTTCTTTCCAATCTTCAGCTGCGTTTTATGAGACATGTTTCAACCACTTCTTCCGTGCTCCAAACGAGAAAGACGGTGGCGATCTAGTTTACTATCAAGGTCACATCTCTCCAGGGATCTACGCACGTGCGTTCGTTGAAGGTCGTCTAACTGAAGACCAACTAGACCACTTCCGTCAAGAAGTTGATGGTAAAGGTATTCCTTCATACCCACACCCTAAATTGATGCCTGAATTCTGGCAATTCCCAACTGTATCTATGGGTCTTGGTCCAATCGCATCTATTTACCAAGCACGTTTCCTAAAATATCTAGATGGCCGTGGTCTTAAAGACACGTCTGAACAACGCGTATACGCGTTCCTAGGTGACGGTGAAATGGACGAACCAGAATCACGCGGCGCAATCTCTTTTGCTGCTCGTGAAAAACTGGACAACCTATGCTTCGTTATCAACTGTAACCTACAACGTCTTGACGGCCCAGTAATGGGTAACGGTAAGATCATTCAAGAACTTGAAGGTCTATTCAAAGGCGCTGGTTGGAACGTTGTAAAAGTAATCTGGGGTAACAACTGGGATTCACTTCTAGCGAAAGATACTTCAGGTAAACTGCTTCAGTTGATGAACGAAACCATCGACGGCGACTACCAAACATTCAAATCTAAAGATGGTGCTTACGTACGTGAACACTTCTTTGGTAAATACCCAGAGACTGCAGCACTTGTTGCTGACATGACTGATGACCAAATCTTCGCTCTAAAACGTGGTGGTCACGAGTCTTCTAAACTGTACGCAGCGTTCAAAAACGCACAAGACACTAAAGGTCGTCCAACTGTAATCCTAGCGAAAACAGTTAAAGGTTACGGCATGGGTGATGCGGCAGAAGGTAAGAACATCGCGCACCAAGTTAAGAAACTGGATATGACTCACGTTCAACAAGTACGTGACCGTCTAGGTCTACAAGACCTTGTTTCTGACGAAGCTCTAAAATCACTACCTTACTTGAAACTTGAAGAAGGTTCTAAAGAGTACGAATACCTACACGCTCGTCGTAACGCTCTACACGGTTACACTCCTCAGCGTCGTACCCACTTCTCTGAAGATCTACAAGTTCCAGCACTAGAAGAGTTCCAACCTCTACTAGAAGAACAAAAACGCGATATCTCTTCAACAATGGCGTTCGTTCGTACACTGAATACTCTTCTTAAGAACAAGAGCATCGGTGAGCGCATCGTTCCTATCATTGCTGACGAAGCACGTACTTTCGGTATGGAAGGTCTGTTCCGTCAAATCGGTATCTACAACCCGAACGGTCAGGAATACACTCCTGAAGACCGTGGCGTTGTTTCTTACTATAAAGAAGCAACTTCAGGTCAAGTTCTACAAGAAGGTATCAACGAGCTAGGTGCAATGTCTTCATGGGTTGCTGCTGCAACTTCATACAGCACAAACAACCTACCAATGATCCCATTCTACATCTACTACTCTATGTTCGGTTTCCAACGTGTTGGCGACATGGCGTGGATGGCAGGCGACCAACAAGCTCGTGGTTTCCTACTAGGTGGTACTGCTGGTCGTACAACTCTAAACGGTGAAGGTCTACAGCACGAAGATGGTCACAGCCATATTCAAGCAAGCACTATTCCTAACTGTGTTTCTTACGACCCAACTTTCGCTTACGAAGTTGCTGTTATCGTTCAAGATGGTATCCGTCGTATGTACGGTGAGAACCAAGAAAACGTGTTCTACTACCTAACACTAATGAACGAAAGCTACGCAATGCCAGCAATGCCAGAAGGTGCTGAAGAAGGCATCCGTAAAGGTATCTACAAACTAGAAACTTACACCGGTAACAAAGGTAAAGTTCAGTTGTTGAGCTCTGGTACTATCATGAACGAAGTTCGTAAAGCTGCTCAAATTCTGAGCGATGATTACGGCGTAGCGTCTGACGTTTACTCTGTAACTTCATTCAACGAACTAGCTCGCGATGGTCAAGATGCTGAGCGTTACAACATGCTTCACCCAGAAGCTGCAGAGAAAACTCCTTACATCGCAACTGTAATGGGTACTGAACCTGCAATCGCTGCAACTGACTACATGAAGAACTACGCAGAGCAAGTACGTGGTTTCGTACCTGCTGAGTCTTATAAAGTTCTTGGTACTGATGGTTTTGGTCGTTCAGACAGCCGCGATAACCTACGTCGTCACTTCGAAGTGAACGCATCATACGTAGTTGTTGCAGCTCTTAACGAACTAGCAAAACGCGGTGAAGTTGAAAAATCTGTAGTTGCTGAAGCAATTAAGAAATTCAACATCGATGTAGAAAAAACTAACCCACTACACGCTTAATTGAAGGTAGGAAAGTAATGGCAATTGATATTAATGTACCTGACATCGGCGCGGATGAAGTAGAAGTTACTGAGATCCTTGTGAAAGTTGGCGACAAAGTTGAAGAAGAGCAATCGCTAATCACTGTTGAAGGTGATAAAGCTTCAATGGAAGTTCCAGCACCACAAGCGGGTGTGGTTAAAGAAATCAAAGTATCAGAAGGCGACAAAGTGTCTACTGGTTCTTTCATCATGGTATTTGAAGAAGAGGGTGCTGCAGCAGCGGCACCAGCTCCTGCGGCTCAAGCGGCAGCACCAGCAGCGGCGGCTCCTGTTGCTTCAGCAGTCAAAGAAGTGAATGTTCCAGATATCGGTGGCGACGAAGTTAGCGTAACTGAAATCATGGTTAAAGTTGGCGACACAGTGACTGAAGAGCAATCTCTAATCACTGTTGAAGGCGACAAAGCATCAATGGAAGTTCCAGCACCATTCGCTGGTACAGTAAAAGAAATCAAAATCGCTGAAGGCGACAAAGTTTCTACTGGTTCATTGATCATGGTATTTGAAGTGGCAGGCGCAGCACCAGCAGCAGCTCCTGTTGCAGCAGCGGCTCCAGCGGCAGCGCCAGCAGCATCTGCAGCAAAAGATGTACACGTACCAGATATCGGCGGTGACGAAGTTTCTGTCACTGAAATCATGGTTAAAGTTGGCGATACAGTGACTGAAGAGCAATCTCTTATCACTGTTGAAGGCGACAAAGCATCAATGGAAGTTCCAGCTCCATTCGCAGGTACTGTAAAAGAGATCAAAGTAGCGGAAGGCGACAAAGTGTCTACTGGCTCATTGATCATGGTATTTGAAGTGGCAGGCGCAGCACCAGCGGCGTCTCCAGCGGCAGCAGCATCTGCTCCTGCAGCAGCGGCTCCAGTAAAAGCTGAAGCACCTAAAGCGGCAGCTCCTGCAGCTGGCGATTTCCAAGAAAACAACGAGTACTCTCACGCGTCTCCAGTAGTACGTCGTCTTGCTCGTGAATTCGGTGTTAACCTTGCTAAAGTTAAAGGTACTGGTCGTAAGAGCCGTATCCTGAAAGAAGACGTTCAAAACTACGTTAAAGAAGCTCTTAAACGTATTGAATCTGGTGCAGCAGCGTCAACTGGTAAAGGTGACGGCGCAGCACTTGGTCTTCTTCCTTGGCCAAAAGTGGACTTCAGCAAGTTCGGTGAAACTGAGCTTAAGCCTCTGTCTCGCATTAAGAAAATCTCTGGTGCTAACCTGCACCGTAACTGGGTGATGATTCCTCACGTTACACAATGGGATAACGCAGACATCACTGAGCTAGAAGCGTTCCGTAAAGAACAGAATGCTATCGAAGCGAAGAAAGACACTGGCATGAAGATCACTCCACTTGTGTTCATCATGAAAGCAGCGGCTAAAGCGCTTGAAGCGTTCCCATCGTTCAATGCGTCTCTTTCTGAAGATGGTGAAAGCCTAATTCTGAAGAAATACGTGAACATCGGTATCGCGGTTGATACACCAAACGGTCTAGTTGTTCCTGTCTTTAAAGACGTGAACAAAAAAGGCATTTACGAACTTTCTAACGAATTGAAAGCGATTTCTAAGAAAGCACGTGACGGTAAACTGACTGCATCTGACATGCAAGGTGGCTGTTTCACTATCTCTAGCCTAGGTGGCATTGGTGGTACTGCGTTCACTCCAATCGTGAATGCTCCAGAAGTAGCTATTCTTGGTGTGTCTAAGTCAGAAATGAAACCTGTGTGGAACGGTAAAGAGTTCGCTCCACGTCTACAACTTCCACTGTCTCTATCATACGACCACCGTGTGATCGATGGTGCTGAAGGTGCACGTTTCATCACTTACTTGAACGATAGTCTAAGCGACATCCGTCGCCTAGTGCTTTAAGTAGTACTACGCTCAAGATAAATAAGGCAGCGGAAACGCTGCCTTGATTCAGTATTATCTTGCCATCAATTTGGTAACGGGATAATTCCCTAAATGAATTGTCGTCTAGCTCACAGGCTAGGTGGAATCACTTTTCTCTCCAAGCACATACAGTTACACTGGCATAGATAGAAAAGGTTCGCTTACTCATATTTAATGGATAGAGCGCCACTCTGCCTGTTAGGGATATTGACTACAAGAGGTCGAAATGAGCAAAGAAATTAAAGCCCAAGTTGTCGTACTTGGTGCAGGTCCTGCTGGTTACTCCGCTGCATTCCGTTGTGCAGACTTAGGTCTGGACACTGTTCTTATTGAACGCTACAACACCCTTGGTGGTGTATGTCTAAACGTGGGTTGTATCCCATCAAAAGCTCTGCTTCACGTTGCAAAAGTAATCGAAGAAGCTAAAGCACTTTCTGCACACGGTATCGTGTTCGGTGAGCCTCAAACTGACATCGATAAAATCCGTTTGTGGAAAGAGAAAGTAATCAACCAACTTACTGGTGGTCTTGGCGGTATGGCTAAGATGCGTAAAGTAAACGTGGTTAACGGTTTTGGTAAATTCACTGGTCCTAACACTATCGAAGTGGAAGGCGAAGAAGGCAAAACTGTTGTTACTTTCGACAACGCTATCGTTGCTGCGGGTTCTCGCCCAATCAAACTGCCATTCATTCCACACGAAGATCCACGTATTTGGGATTCAACTGATGCTCTTGAGCTGAAAGAAGTCCCAGGAAAACTGCTTATCATGGGCGGTGGTATCATCGGTCTAGAAATGGGTACAGTTTACCATGCGCTAGGTTCACAGATCGACGTAGTTGAAATGTTCGATCAAGTGATTCCTGCTGCAGATAAAGACGTAGTGAAAGTGTTCACTAAACGTATCTCTTCTAAATTCAACCTAATGCTAGAAACGAAAGTAACTGCAGTTGAAGCAAAAGAAGATGGTATCTACGTTTCTATGGAAGGCAAAAAAGCACCTGCACAACCAGAGCGCTATGATGCAGTTCTTGTTGCAATCGGTCGTGTACCAAACGGTAAACTTCTAGATGCAGAAAAAGCTGGCCTTCAAGTTGATGAACGTGGTTTCATCAATGTAGACAAACAAATGCGTACTAACGTACCTCACATCTTTGCTATTGGCGACATCGTTGGTCAACCAATGCTTGCGCACAAAGGTGTACATGAAGGTCACGTAGCTGCTGAAGTGATTGCCGGACAGAAACACTACTTCGATCCTAAAGTCATTCCTTCAATTGCTTACACTGAGCCAGAAGTAGCATGGGTTGGTAAGACTGAGAAAGAAGCGAAAGCAGAAGGCATCAACTACGAAGTTGCTGTATTCCCATGGGCTGCTTCAGGCCGTGCAATCGCATCTGACTGTTCAGACGGTATGACTAAGCTGATTTTCGATAAAGAAACTCATCGCGTAATCGGTGGTGCTATTGTTGGTACTAACGGTGGTGAACTTCTTGGTGAAATCGGTCTAGCAATCGAAATGGGTTGTGATGCAGAAGATATCGCTTTGACTATCCACGCTCACCCAACTCTACACGAGTCTATCGGTCTAGCAGCAGAAGTGTTCGAAGGTTCAATCACTGACCTTCCAAACGCTAAAGCGAAGAAGAAAAAATAAGTCTTTAATTTAAAGACAAAAAAACCGCTGATTATCAGCGGTTTTTTTATGTCTCGAATCAGGTGATTTATTCAATGAGTTAAGAACAAACCACCCTTAAGCTAAGATTTAGGCTACTTCGTTATAGATGCATAGCATGTCAAGGTAGTGGCTCACTAGTTTGTGAACACTGCTTTCATTGCGGACACGGTTAGCTTGTACGAAAAGGGAGTAACAAATACCGTGGAACAAGGTTGCCATATCTTCTGCGTCGTAATCGCTGCTAAGTTCACCGCGTTCGATTGCTTTTGCAAACATGTTTTTAAGTAACATCTGGTTAGTACGGTTAGTCGATACAAATAGAGGCCATACTTCATCACGAGTTGAAGCACTCCATTCGAACCATACTTTTAGCCAGTGACAATCATCAATCGCTAAGTTGACGATACCATCTGAGATAGTCAACAAGTTTTGGCGAGCAGGTAGATCGAGATCGATACTGTCGGTTAGGAAGTTTGAGAATTGACGAACAACAAATGTGAGTACGTCATCTACTAAATCTTCACGAGTAGGGAAATAGTTAAATACTGTTGCCACTGAAACTTGCGCGATATCCGCAATATCTGCGTGACCACCACGACCAATCCCACGTTTGGCAAACACTTCTAAAGCTATTTCCATTAGCTGGTGTTTACGTTTTTGAGGTGATAAACGGGTTCTTGGGCGTTTTTCTATTGAAGCATCCATATTGTTAATCCTTGCCTTGATTACTTACGTTGTTAAGTTGTGAAACGAATGTCTACTAGTAATTATTTTATTATTTGCAACTCTGCACACTGCAGTGTACTGATGCATATATCAGAGGTCAATGTTTTCGCTCTGCTTATGCTTTTTTGCATTAAACTTTATGTTTGTTATATGGTTTGGTTGAGTTTGTACTCATTATCACGCTGACGGAAACGTTTTCCTCACAGCGGAAGGAATGATACTATACGCGGCTACCATTTTGGAGTTATTTTAAGCGTCTGTCCATATCCATTGTGTCAGTTATGGGCCGCTCAGATAGAACGAGAGCAGTATGAAACATAAAGTTGAAGTGATGATCTCTGAACAGGATGTTCAAGAACGAGTTCGTGAGCTAGGAAAGCAAATTTCTCAGTATTATAAAGAGAGTGAAAACTTAGTTCTGGTTGGCTTACTACGCGGATCTTTTGTTTTCATGGCTGACCTTGCGCGTGCAATCGACGTCACTCACCAAGTCGACTTTATGACTGCCTCTAGCTATGGCGATAGTATGGAAAGCTCTCGCGATGTTCGCATCCTGAAAGATCTTGATGACGACATCAAAGGTAAAGATGTCCTGCTGGTTGAAGACATTATCGACACAGGTAATACATTAAGCCGAGTGAAAGAGATTTTGGCGTTGCGTCAACCTAATTCACTAGCAATCTGTACTCTGTTGGATAAACCATCACGTCGCGAAGTGCCAGTTGATGTGCAGTGGGTTGGCTTTGCGATTCCTGACGAGTTTGTGGTTGGTGTTGGCATCGATTACGCTCAGAAATACCGTCATCTTCCTTTCATTGGTAAAGTGGTTCCGTTGGAATAACCGTTCGCCATCTGAATTCGATATGAAAAAGGAGCTCTATTGCAGCTCCTTTTTCGTTTAATCTGTTTGCTAACTTCTTGTTTAGCGACAGAGCAGCTTGTGTTCTTCGTTGAGGATAGTTTCCATCGCTTTACGATAACTGCTTTCTACCTTCGCAGGTGATGTACAGCGCACACCTAGGTATTCAAGATGACCATCTTCGATACCATAAACCACACCATGCAATTCCACATCTTGGCCCTGTTCCCAGGCATTTTGTAAAATGGTGGAATTACCCAAGTTGTAAACTTGCTCAGCTACGTTGATCTCTGCCAATTTGTCAGACTGATCCATGCCGGACATTTTGTCTAAATAGGTACGATGCTTAAGGTACAGATCGCGAATATGCAGTAGCCAGTTGTTAATCAAACCCAACTTAGGGTTTTCAATCGCTGCGGTAACGCCACCACAGCCATAGTGACCGCAAATGATGATGTGTTTGACTTTGAGTACATCGACGGCGTACTGCACCACTGAGAGGCAGTTAAGGTCGGTATGGATCACTTGGTTGGCAACGTTACGATGGACAAACAATTCACCAGAATATAAGCCAGTTAGTCGCTCGGCAGGAACTCGGCTATCTGAACAACCAATCCACAGAAAGTCTGGATTCTGACCTTTAGCCAATTTGGTAAAATACTCCGGTCGCTCTGCTTTAATTGATGCTGACCATTTGGAGTTATTTTCAAATAATTGTTTTAATTCTGGCATTTTAGTTCCCTTCATCAACGATGCCACTATACACAATGATGTCATATCATTCTCTAACAAATTGCGCCAGATGATACTGCTCAGAGCTGTTGGTTCAACATAGAATAGTGACTATTTATTGAGTTGGATTAACTTTTTAATGAGATTAACCTGAGAACGAGGTTAAGCTGTAAATAAAAGAGCAGAGTTTTCCGTGCGAGGGGTTGAAAAACCAGCGCTAGAGCAGCACATCTGTTCTGTTCAAAAAAAGTAGGAATTGTATGTACGCATTAGAATTAAGTCAGCTGCGCAAAACGTACTCCGGTGGTTTTGAAGCACTTAAGGGCATAAGCCTATCGGTTGAAAAAGGAGATTTTTACGCTCTGCTTGGCCCAAATGGGGCTGGGAAATCAACCACGATAGGGATCATCTCATCTTTAGTGAATAAAACCTCAGGCACAGTCAAAGTGTTTGGCTATGACATAGATAAGAACCTGGAGCTGGCAAAACAAAATTTAGGGTTGGTTCCTCAGGAATTTAACTTTAACCCTTTTGAAACTGTTGAACAGATTGTGATGCAGCAAGCGGGGTACTACGGGGTTAAAAAAAACCTAGCCAAGGAACGAGCGAAGAAATACCTCAGCCAACTGGATTTATGGGAGAAACGTCACGAGCGTGCACGTAACCTCTCTGGCGGAATGAAGCGCCGTTTGATGATTGCTCGAGCCTTGATGCATGAGCCGCATTTGTTGATTCTCGATGAGCCGACCGCAGGCGTCGATATTGAGCTGCGCCGCTCAATGTGGGAGTTCTTGGAGCGTATCAACCGAGAAAATGGGATTACGATTATCCTGACGACTCACTATCTGGAAGAGGCTGAGATGCTATGTCGGCACATCGGCATAATTAACCACGGTGAGTTAATTGAAAATACCACGATGAAAGGGCTGCTTAGTAAATTGGCGGTAGAGACATTTATTCTCGATGTCGATGATGTCAGTAAGATTCCGACGCTAAATGGTGTTCGTTCGCAGCAAGTCGCCGAAGGTTCGCTCGAAATTGAGTTAGAGAAAAGCCAAGGGCTAAATCATGTCTTTAGCCAGCTTACCGATCAAGGCGTGACAGTTCTTTCTATGCGTAACAAAGCCAACCGTTTGGAAGAGCTGTTTGTTAGCATTATTCATCGTGATAAGTGAGGCGATTGATGTATCAGATTTATTGGACGGCCTTTTGCAGTTTGCTGCATAAAGAAGTGAAGCGTTTTACTCGTATTTGGGTACAAACCTTAGTGCCGCCGGCGATTACCATGACTTTGTATTTCATCATTTTTGGTAACTTAATTGGTTCACGCATTGGGCAGATGAACGGTTTTACCTATATGGAGTACATCGTGCCGGGCTTGATCATGATGTCGGTGATCACTAACTCATACTCGAATGTGGCTTCGTCTTTTTTTAGTGCTAAGTTTCAGAAAAACATCGAAGAGTTGTTGGTGGCGCCTGTGCCCAATTATGTGATTATTGCTGGCTATACAATGGGTGGCGTTGCACGTGGCCTGTTAGTGGGAGCGATGGTAACTGCTGTGTCGCTATTTTTTGTCGACTTACAAGTGCATCACTGGGCTATCATTGTAGCGACGGTGTTCCTCACGTCCGTTGTTTTTGCATTAGGTGGATTGATTAACGCCGTGTTTGCGAAAAGTTTCGATGATATTTCGATTGTACCTACCTTCGTATTAACACCATTGACCTATTTAGGTGGTGTTTTCTATTCGATCAGCTTATTGCCTGAATTTTGGCAAGGTGTATCGAAAATTAACCCGATTGTGTATATGGTCAACGCGTTTCGTTATGGCTTCTTAGGGGTTTCTGACGTGGGTATCGGTGTGTCGTTTACCGTACTTGGTGCCTTTGTTATCGGTTTATATGCACTAGCTCATTACTTAGTGACTAAAGGCAAAGGGTTACGCAGTTAGCAACGAACCGCTTAATCTGGACAAAGAAAAAGCCCACATTGCACGCAACGTGGGCTTTTTTTAGGAAAGAATTTACTCTTCTTCTTGGCTTTCTTTTGGCTCAGAAAGGTCCAATACCTGATTGTCAATCAAGCGCACTTTGCCCAAGAAGGCAGACATGAGAATAACGGCTTGTTTGCTCTCTGCATTAATGGTTTGCAGTGTTTGTGCATCACGAATGTAGATTTGATCCGGTTCGAGATCTGCTGCACGCAGCTGGTCATTAGCATCTTCAACAATGGACGCGTAATCATCACGTCCACCGCGAATAGCACTGCTGATCCAACGCATAGTACGCGCTAACACTGGCGCCAGTTGGCGTTCATCAACAGAGAGTAAGCTGTTACGTGAGCTCATGGCTAAACCATCTAATTCACGTACTGTTGGCACACCAATGATGCTGATATCTAAGCAAAGGTCTTCCACCATTTGACGAATGATCGCCAATTGCTGGTAATCTTTTTCGCCGAAACAGGCGATATCAGGCTGAACAATGTTAAATAGCTTAGTCACGACTGTTGCCACGCCACGGAAATGGCCTGGGCGTGATGCGCCTTCTAACATGTATGAAAGTCCAGGGACTTCGATGAATGTCTGCTTATCTAAACCGTTAGGATAGATAATTTCTGGAGTAGGGGTGAAGACAAGATCTACACCTTCTGCATTCAATTTGTTGAGATCTTCATCTAACGTGCGTGGGTAGTTGTTGAGATCGTCAGCTCGGTCAAACTGCATAGGATTGACGAAAATGCTCACGACGACAATGTCACCTTCTTCACGAGCTTTACGTACCAAAGTGAGGTGACCTTCGTGTAGGTTACCCATAGTTGGTACAAACGCTATTTTGCGTCCATCGCGTTTGAACTGTTTTACTTGTTCACGCAGAGAGACTACATCAGCAAAAGTTTGCATGAATTACTCCTTAAGCAATGGTGTGTGCTTCATCTGGAAATGAACCGCTAGCAACATCTTCGATGTATTTCGCTACCGCTTTACGCATATTTCCAGTTTCTTCCAGAAAGTTTTTAGAGAATTTTGGCATGTAATTGGCCGAAATGCCGAACATATCGTGCATCACTAAAATCTGTCCATCTGTTTGATTACCCGCACCAATACCGATAACAGGAATGTTAAGTGCTGCTGTGATTTTCGCGGCTAGAGACGCTGGTACGCATTCCAAAACCACGATTTGAGCGCCAGCGTTTTGTAGTGCAATTGCGTCTTGCACCATTTCGTCGGCTTTCTCTTGATCACGTCCCTGAACTTTATACCCACCGAAAATGTTAACGGATTGAGGTGTTAACCCTAAATGAGCACAAACTGGGACTGAGCGTTCGGTCAGCATTTTCACAGTGGTCGCTAGCCAACGACCGCCTTCGATTTTGACCATGTTAGCCCCAGCTCGCATCAATGCTGCAGCATTGTGGCATGCTTCTTCTGGGGTGGTGTAACTCATAAATGGCATGTCTGCCATTAGTAATGCATTGGGACTGCCTTTTCTGACACAGCGAGTGTGGTAGGCAATGTCATCAACGGTGACAGGAAGGGTATCATTTTCCCCTTGTAGTACCATGCCTAAAGAATCGCCGACCAAAAGTACCGGCATATCTTGGCTTTCAAATAGCTGAGCAAAACTCGCATCGTATGCGGTCACGCTTGCAAATTTACGACCCTCTTTCTTCCATTTCATAAGGTCGTTGATAGTCATTTTTTTCATTATTGTTCCTTACTAGGAGTTGGCTATTGCCAAATACTAAGCCCATTGAGAGGTACTGCAGTGAGTAACTCCGAGAGCATAGTCCCGTCAGGGAGTTGCAGGTTTGGTGCAATTTCTGCCAACGGATACAAAACGAACTCTCTCACTTTCATTCCGTAGTGAGGAACCGTCAATCGTTCGCAGTCAATAACGTGGTCGCCATACAAAACAATGTCTAGGTCCAAAGTTCTCGGTCCCCAGCGTTCTGCTTTGCGCACTCGGCCTTGATTTTGTTCAATTGCTTGGGTGCAATCGAGCAAGTCTAAGGGTGATAATTGTGTTTCTATTTCGATTACAGCATTGATGTAATCGGGTTGGTTCTGCGGTCCCATCGGTGTACTGCTGTACAGTGATGAGACTGCTGTCACGCGAGATTGAGGCACATTTTTTAGTGCTTCAATGGCAAGCTTTGCCTGAGCCACTGGATCGCCTAGATTACTTCCTACTGCAATATATGCTGTGATCATGACTCGGTTTTGCTCTTTTTCTTACGGACATTTCTACGCGGCTTTCCCTTTGATTTTACAGGAGATGCTTGATGAAGGTCGTTCACCATCGCTTGGCGCATGTTGCGTCCCGCTGATTGGAATGTTTCCCACCATTGGGCTAACTGTTGTGTTTCACCGCCTTCTACTTCGCCGCGCATTTGCAGGAAGTCAAAGCCAGCTCGGAATTTGTTCAACTCCATTAAACGAATCGCACGTTTGCCATTGCGGCGCGGCATGCGCAGCTGTAATTGCCAAATTTCGCGTATCGTTGCGGTATGACGGCGTGGAATCGCAATGCGTTTTACCACTCGGTCCAAAATCTGATTACTTGCTTCCATCACCGCATCATAATATTGAATACCCAACTCATCGGTTAGACGCTGAGCCAATTCAATCATCGGATACCACAAAATGGCGGCAAACATGAATGCAGGATTGATGCGTTTGTTTTCTTCAACGCGTAAGTCGGTTGAATCTAGCGCGAGATCCAGCATGTGTTCCGTGTGTGAAGAAAAATCCTCAGTAAAGTGATCGGCAATCACAGGGAATAGCTGTTGGAATAGATTGTATTCACGCATCAGGTGATAGGTTTCAAGACCATGACCTGATTGCAGCATTTTGAGGGATTCTTCATACAGACGTGCTGATGGAATTTCACCAAGCAGTGGAGCTAAATGCTCGATAGGTTCCGCGGTATCTTCTTCGATATCGAAATCCAGTTTTACCGCAAAGCGAATAGCACGCAGCATGCGCACCGGGTCTTCGCGATAGCGAGTCTCTGGGTCACCGATTAGGCGCACAAGGCGATCTTCAAGGTCTTCTACGCCGCCAGCATAATCATGGATGCTGTAGTCAGCGATGTTGTAGTACATCGCATTGATGGTGAAGTCACGACGCTCGGCGTCTTCGTCTTTGGTGCCATACACGTTATCACGCAGCAACATTCCTTGTTCAGATTGCGCTGACACTTGTGAGTCTTGCTCTTGGTGATGGCCACGAAATGTCGCGACCTCCACAATATCACGGCCAAACATGATATGAGCGAGACGAAAGCGACGACCGATGAGCCGGCAGTTTCTAAATAACTGACGGATCTGCTCTGGGGTTGCATTAGTGGCAATATCAAAATCTTTTGGTGTACCACCTAACAATAAATCGCGAACGCCGCCGCCGACAAGATACGCTTCGAATCCAGCACCGTGTAAGCGATACAACACTTTTAGCGCATTCTCACTGATCATCTGGCGCGAAACTGAGTGATCTTGGCGCGCGATAATGTTTAAAGCTAAGCTTGGGTACACGCGATGTTCGCGTGGTTGTAAATCGTTGTTATTCATGTGCTTCTGACAATGATTGGTCTTGCCTATTTCTAACGAGATTGGGTTACAACTCATCGAAACGGGGCGGAATTTGGGGCTAATAATAGCCTAGACGATGCCATTTGAGAATCATGGTATGATTTTGATCTCTTCGGGTAATTGGGTAAGGCACCAGTTTTTACATCCCCAATCCATCATCTCTTCAATCGTGCAACTCATGAAATCTTTAGGTAAATCAAAGCCTAAAAATGACATTGCTTTCATGATAGCGGGTTTGGGATTGTTATTATCTATTGCTGTCGCGTGATTTTGTTTCGAGAATTTATTTCCCTCAGCATCGACTGCCAATGGCAGATGTAGATAACGTATTGGTGTCTGATTGAGGGTTTTGTACAGACTGATTTGTCGGCCCGTTGGCTCAATCAAATCTGCCCCTCTGACGACTTCGGTGACACCTTGTTCTATATCGTCAATGACCACCGCGAGGTTATAAGCAAATAAACCGTCGCGACGTTTAATTATAAAATCTTCGTGTGCCAATGCATGCGGAATGATCATTTCGCCGCGTTTTAAGTCCTCGAAAGATTCTACAGGATTATCCATGCGTAATCTTACAGAACAATGTTGTGCATTGGTGAGACCTAAATTTCTGCATGTACCGAGATAGTAGCCGCCGGACTCTTTTATTTGCTTGCGACTGCATTGGCAATAATACGCTTGACCGCTTTTTAGCCACTCTTCAATTTGGGCTTGGTAAAGATGGTGGCGCTGGCTTTGATATACAACCTCTCCATCCCAATACAAGCCGTATTGTTCCAATGTTTTTAAAATGGCTGATGCTGCCCCAGGCATTTCTCGGGGAGGATCGATGTCCTCAATTCTGACCAACCATTTACCCTGCATCGCTTTGGCTTGAAAGTAACTGCCTAAAGCAGCAATCAATGAACCAAAGTGCAGGAGACCTGAAGGTGAGGGCGCAAAACGTCCGATATAACTCATACAGCGTGCTTAGATCTAAAAAACGACGGGGCATTGTAACGAAAGCGCCGTCGCCTTGCAGCTATGTTGGAAAGATTTTGTCTTGGGAACTTACCCCAAATAAGAAATGAAAAAAGGGAGCCTAGGCTCCCTTTCTCAGGTCGATTAACCCAACATCTGCTTTTCTTTAATTTCAGCTAATGTTTTACAGTCGATACAAAGATCGGCTGTTGGGCGAGCCTCTAAGCGGCGGACACCAATTTCAACGCCACAAGACTCGCAGTAACCAAAGTCATCTTCTTTGATCTTATCAAGAGTTTTCTCGATTTTTTTAATCAGACGACGCTCGCGGTCACGGTTACGCAGTTCCAAGCTAAATTCTTCTTCCTGAGACGCACGGTCTACAGGATCTGGAAAGTTTGCAGCTTCGTCTTGCATATGGTGAACAGTACGGTTCACTTCTGCTCTAAGCGAATCACGCCAAGCTTCAAGAATTTTTGTAAAATGAGCAACTTGACCTGGTGACATATATTCTTCACCCGGCTTTTCTTGGTACGGCTCAACACCTGCAATGGCTAGGATGCCTAGCGTTTTCTTTTTGGACTCAAGCATACAGCATCTCCTACTAACACCTAGTCAACTGCGAGAGCAGTTAAATTAAGGCGGGTATCTATAGCAAAAAGAAGTGGGAGAGGCAATGACTCATTAACAAAGATGCTATCAATGTGAAGACATCAACAAATTTTTGTTTTATGAGGGACGAATTCCAATGGAGACATCAGCTTAATCTCATCTTTGGAAAACGTAGCCTTGTAGCACAGTACTTCTACTCCAGCTTCTAGCGCCATTGTTAACAAACGTGAATAATCCGCGTCTATATGGTGCGCGGGGGAGACTTTTTCAATCCCTGAATGCAAAACAACGTACAAAAGTACGGCTCTGCTCCCATTTTTAGCCATCTCTGCCAGTTCACGTAGATGTTTCTGGCCGCGTAATGTTTTGGCATCCGGAAAAAAACCTTGGCCTACCATGGCAGAATTTTCCTCATCTGCCAATACATTATCGTCCAAGAGGGTCACACTTTTTACCTCTACATAACATTCTGGCTTAGATTTCCCAGTGAGCAAGATATCGATGCGACTATTTTCAAGACCATAGCGAACTTCGGTACGCAGTTCTTTATAATCTTGCAGCTCAGTTATGGTGCCATCCTGAATTGCCTCAACAGCTAACTGATTGGCTCTACTGGTATTTATACAGATATGATCACCTTGTTGGGTTTCTGTGATCTCCCAACTTTGCGCATATTTACGCTTTGGATTATCGGAAGTGGAATACCAGACTATATCGCCAGGTTCTGCACACCCAGTCATGGCACCCGTATTCGCGCAATGCAGGGTAAAGGTGACATTTTGCTCGGTAATCACATCGGCCAAAAATCGTTTGTAGCGTTGGATTAAGGTCGCTTTTTTTAAGCTTGGGTGAAATTGCATAAGTTGATCATACTGTTTTTCTGTACAATAGTATGGCCATTAAAACACAAGGAGCCAGACTTGTCACAGTTGCCTATTGCTGATGTTTTACCTCAATTGCTTGAGGCGGTTCAGCATTCATCTCAAACGATCGTTAAAGCGGAGCCGGGTGCAGGTAAATCCACTTACTTTCCTTTGCAATTACTCCTTTCAGGTCAATGCCGCGGCAAGATTGTCATGCTCGAACCCAGACGAATTGCTGCGCGTAATATTGCTCTCTATTTGGCAGAGCAATTGGGGGAAAAAGTCGGACAACGAGTGGGGTATCGTATTCGTGGTGAGACACGTGTAGGACCTGAAACACAGTTGGAAATTGTGACGGAAGGGATCATGACCCGCATGGTGCAAAGTGATCCTGAGCTAACTGGCATTGATGTGGTTATCTTTGATGAGTTTCACGAACGTAGCCTACATGCGGATACTGCTTTGGCCTTTTGTTTAGAAGTTCAAGCGGCTTTGCGAGATGACTTAAAGCTGGTAGTGATGTCTGCCACTTTAGATCAACAAGCTCTACTCGGGTTAATGCCCAATGCAAAGTATATCTACTGTGTTGGTCGGCAGTTCCCAGTTGAAGTACGTCATCTCTCGATCAATGCGAACGAACGAATGGTTGCGGTGATGGCTAAGCAAATAGAGCGTTTGTTGAGAGAGGAATCTGGTTCCATTTTGGTGTTTCTCCCTGGGGCTGGCTCAATAAATCAAGTTCTGGAACGTTTGACCGATTTACCTGCCAATGTGGTTGTCTCTCCTTTATATGGTCAATTGGATTTTGCTCAGCAACAAAAAGCATTGGCTCCGGCAAGCTGTGGGCAGCGCAAAGTGGTACTTGCGACGAATATCGCTGAGACATCACTAACGATAGAAGGGATTCGTATCGTGGTGGATTCTGGCCTAGAGCGTGTCGCTCGCTTTGATCCCAAAACTGGCATTACGCGTTTAGTCGAAGGGCGCTGTGCTCAGTCATCGGCGATACAACGTGCTGGGCGTGCCGGGCGGTTAGAGCCGGGTATTTGCATAAGGTTATACAGCGAGAGTCAGGGGTTACAGCAGCCCAAAACCCCAGTACCCGAAATTATGCAAAGTGACCTCACCGCGTTGGCGCTCGAACTGGCGTTTTGGGGGGCTCATGATGTAAAAGATCTGGCTTGGTTAGATGTTCCTCCGGCAGCGGCTCTAGCTCAGGCAAGAGGGCTGTTACAGAGCTTGGGTCTTATGAAGAATGATGGTCAGCTAACCAGTATGGGACGTGAAGCGCATCAATTAGGTATTGATCCGCGTTTGGCTGCAATGCTATTGAAAGTGAAAGAAAAACCAGAGTTTTTCAATGCAGCGTTGGCTCTGGCTGCATTGGCGGAAGAGCCTGAAAAAAATGTCACTAACTTGGGGCATAGTTTGTTTCGTTGGCAAGAGAACAAGCATCCTAAGGCTTCGTCATTATTGACTCGCGCACAACAGTTAGCGGCTTTGTGTCAGGCATCGTTTCAGCTCCGTCAAGTGACTGCTCCCCATTTAGGTTTGGTTGCTAGTCTTGCATTTCCTGACCGAATAGCCATGTTGAGACACCATAGCCACGGTGATTTTGTACTGAGTAATGGGCATGGCGCTATGGTTGATGAGTTTGATAGCTTAGCGCTTGAACCTTATCTTGTGGTGCTTGATATTCAGCGTCAACAGCAGCAATCGAGCCGGATTTTCAGTGCATTGCCCGTTGATTTAGCTCAGTTAGAAACAAATTTTCCAGAGCTGTTTTTGCTACAAGAAAAAGTAGATTGGGACGATAATGCTGGGAAATTAGTGGCAGAAAGGCAAACGTGCCTTGGCAAATTAATTGTTCGTCGTCAGGGATTACCTGAACCAAGCAAAGAAAAAATGACGCAAGCTTTGCTCAATTATGTCTCTCGCAAAGGGTTAAACGTATTACAGTGGGACGATTTTGCACATGAGTGGCTCACTCGAGTGCGTTGTGCCATCACGTGGCTTCCTCAAGAGGCTTGGCCTGAAATGGATGATCAAAGCTTATTGGCAAGCATTGATGAGTGGTTAAGTCCTTATCTACATGGGCTCACATCGGTGAAACAACTTAGCCAAGTCTCGGTTGTGGAGGCTTTATCTGCTCGGTTAGCGTGGCCGCTCAATCAGCAGTTAGATGAGTGGTTACCCACTCATCACATTATGCCGACCGGGACTAAGAAAAAGATTCGCTACCAACTGGGTATGCAGCCAATATTGTCGGTCAGAATGCAGGAAGTGTTTGGCGAAAAACAATCACCAACGGTGGCGAAAGGAACACAAACCGTGGTGATGGAACTGCTTTCCCCTGCTCAGCGTCCTTTGCAGATAACCCAAGACTTAGCCGGTTTTTGGCAAGGCGCTTATCGAGAAGTGCAAAAAGAGATGAAAGGTCGCTATCCAAAACATGTTTGGCCTGATGACCCTGCTAATCATGTCGCGACGACGAAAACAAAACGACAATTGAATTCATGAAGAAAAAAAATCCTCAATCAAACGATAAAAAGACACCCAAAACTCACTCTTCTTCCGGCAGTGTAAAACGCAGCTGGTGGAGGGCGCTCTGGAGCTTTTCTTGGAAATGTGGTTTGGCGCTTGCTGCGGTACTGGTGTTTGTGGGTATCTATCTCAATAGCGTGATTAAACAGCGCTTTGATGGTCAATTATTTCAATTGCCTACCGTGGTGTACGCGCGAATTTTAACCCTTGAACCGGGAATGGATATTACCCTCCCAGAAGTTCGTAATGAATTGGATGTGTTGAAGTACCGTAAGGTGCAGCAGCCTCGCTATCCGGGAGAATATTCAGCTTCGTCTACGCGCATCGAAATGATTCGTCGTCCATTTGAGTTTGCTGATGGCCCTGAACCGGACCGCCATGTGATGCTGACCTTCGATGATGGTGGTTTGACGCATATAAACTCCCTCGAAAAAGGGGGAGAACTGGGGTATTTACGCCTAGATCCTAAAATGTTAGGAATGCTTGAGAAAAATACGCCGGAAACGCGCCTTTTCTTACGTCGCGACCAATTCCCTGAAATCATGGTTGATGCTTTGCTGACAACGGAAGATCGTCATTTCTATCAACATGATGGAATTGCACCTCTCGCTATTTTGCGCGCCTTGGCTGCGAATATTCGTGCAGGTCATACGGTGCAGGGAGGAAGTACGTTAACTCAGCAGCTAGCGAAAAACATTTTCCTTTCCAGTAATCGCACTATTTGGCGTAAGCTGCGCGAAGCCTATATGGCGTTGATCATTGATTATCGCTACAGCAAAGACCGTATTTTGGAAGCCTACATGAACGAAGTGTACATGGGGCAAAATGGCAGTGAAGCGGTACATGGATTCGGTTTAGCATCGCGTCTTTATTTCGGGCAGCCTTTACAAGAACTGCGTATTGACCAATTAGCTTTGTTAGTCGGCATGGTCAAAGGCCCGTCCTATTACAACCCTATTCGTTATCCTGAGCGTGCGCGTGAACGGCGAGATCTGGTTCTTAAGCTCATGATGGAAAATGACATGTTGACGGCTAAGCAATACGAGCAAGCCGCGTCTCGCTCGCTTGATGTACAAAAACATCCGCATATTGCCAGTCGTCAGCCAGCTTACTTCCAGCAGTTGAGTAATGAGCTGCAAGAAAAAGTCGGTGATGCATTTAAGTCAGAAACGGGCATTCGAGTCTTTACGTCACTTGATCCTGTTTCACAGCAAGACTTAGAACAAGCCATTGCTGAAAAAGTGCCACAACTGAGCAAAGCGGCCAATCAGCTAGAAGCCGCTGCGATTGCGGTTGATCGTACGACAGGTGAGATTCGTGCCATGGTAGGCGGGAAACGGGTTGGATATGATGGCTTTAACCGAGCGTTAAACGCGAGTCGTCAGATCGGTTCATTGGCTAAAGGTGCCGTTTATCTGACCGCACTAGCTCAGCCTGAAAAATATAGCTTAGTGACCACTCTGCAAGATAAACCTATCTCTTTACAAGGGGATGAGGGAACAGTGTGGACGCCGCGCAATTTCGACCGACGTTATCGTGGTGATGTTCCCCTGTATTTGGCGCTAGCAGAATCATTAAACGTGCCTACAGTTGAGTTAGGCATGGCGTTAGGTATTGATAACGTTGCTAAAACGTTTGCTCAACTTGGTGTACCAGCAGATGAAATTCGCCCAGTGCCAAGTATGTTCTTAGGTTCGTTTACTTTGACGCCTTTCCAAGTGGCGCAAATGTACCAAACCATTACCAATTCGGGTAAAAAAGCGCCGCTCTCTGCATTGCGTTCGGTTCTAGATTTGAAAGGTAATGTACTTTACCAATCTATTCCTAAGGTATCTCAAGCTGTGCCGCAACAAGCGGCTTGGTTAACTACCTATGCGATGAAGCGTGGGGTGATGGAAGGGACTGGACGTTACCTTACTAACCAGTTTGGTTGGGCTTCTTTAGCAGGGAAAACCGGCACAAGTAGCGATACGAGAGACAGTTGGTTTGTTGGGGTCGATGGCCGCGAAGTGACCACGATTTGGGTTGGTCGCGATGATAACCAACCGACCTATCTTACGGGGGCCAGCGGGGCGCTACGAGTTTATGCTGATTATCTATCGAACCGTATTCCGCAGAGGTTGGTATTGCCTTGGCCGGAGCAGATCAAAACGATCGGTTTTGATCGCGAGTCGGACGGTGCACTGCAAGTCAATTGTCAAAGCCAGTTCCGTCTGCCGGTTTGGGATAGTCAAAATCAGTGGAAAGCTGAATGTGAATCTGGGCCAACAAACTGGTTGAAAAAGCTTTTCCAATGGTAAGTTAGGACAGTATAGTCAAGTACATTTCAAAATTAAGGATGCTAAGTGAAGCAGTGGTACCGTTTTTTATCTGTTGTTGTTGCCTGTCTACCGGTGTGTTTTGCGTGGGCGGAGAATAGTACTTCGACAACAACGACGGCTTCATCGCGTCCTAAAATTGCACTGGTTCTCGCCGGAGGCGGAGCAAAAGGTGCTGCGCATATCGGCGTACTAAGAGCGTTGGAAGAGTTACATGTACCGGTCGATATTGTGACAGGGACTAGCATGGGCGCGTACGTAGCTGGCCTCTATGCTATCGGTATGGATGCAGAGGACATTGAGAAGCTGGTGCTTAGCATCGACTGGAATGAAGGTTATCGTGATCGCGTTGACCGCAGTGAACGGCGTATTCGCGATAAAGAGTATGAAGACCGCTATCAACTGCGTACGGATTTAGGTATTGGCTGGGGAGAAATCCGATCTCCTAAAGGGGTCGTTCAGGGGCAGAATATGCTAAAAATTCTGCGTCAGAGTACTGGTAACCTTCTGCCTTTTAAATCATTTAATCAAATGGTTATCCCTTATCGCGCCGTGGCAACTGATATCATCAAACTTGAACCTGTGGTGCTTGATCATGGATATCTGGTGGATGCGATGATGGCCAGTATGTCGGTTCCTGGTGCGTTGCCTCCTTATGAATTGGGCGGTCATTGGCTCGTTGATGGTGGTGTGACCAACAATATGCCAGTGGATGTGGCTCGTGACATGGGGGCGGATAAAATCATTGCCGTCGATATCAGTACCGATTACAAAGGGCAAGATTCATTTACTAACTTCTTCTCTATCGCCGATCAGCTCTCTAACTTTCTAGTACGGCGTAATACTCAGCATCAAGCGGAACAACTGACCAATGCGGACGTTTTGCTCCATCCAGATGTTGGACTGATGGAGACCACCGAATTTAACAAGATGCCGCAAGCCTTTCTGAAAGGTTATCAAGCGGTCATGGAAAACAGGGACCAATTTAAACCGTTTGAACTCTCGGAAAAGGATTATAAAGCCTATCAAACCGAGAAAGAGTTGAAACGGGAGCATCTACAACATGGCGACCAACTTAAGGTTGATAAGGTTGTGGTGAAAAACCGGACTCACTACAGTGATGAGTTGTTAGAAAATCGCCTCAATTTGCAAGCTGGGCAGGTCATTCCTGAAGAAAAAGTAGAACAGAGTGTTGAGAGCTTGTATGCGCTCGATCGCTTTGAATTGGTGAGCTATCAATATGCAGACAAAGATGATCAGAATGATTTGATCGTTAATGTAAAAGAAAAATCATGGGGACCTAATTACGCCAACTTCCGGTTTTTCTTAGAAGATGACTTTAATAGTGATAGCCAATACTCGATTGGTATGTCGACCAATTTTACGGACATCAATACCTCGGGAGCTGAGGCCTCACTCAACTTTAATATGGGGTCCGATAAACTGATTGAAGCGGAATTTTATACACCGCTCTTTTCTGGGCAAAAGACCTTTTTTACCTCGTCGTTACGTTACAGCAATAACCGTCGTAGCGTGCCATTAACGGGGTTTGATGATACCTCACTTCAAGCGACAAAAAATTACTATCCGATTGAATATACCGAGTGGCGCGGTGAGATGGCATTAGGTTATCAGCGCAACTTATGGCGAGAGTTTCGTCTAGGAACTCGAGTGATCTATGGTGATGCCGAGTATTCGACGTTACCTTCTTACGGACATGCTAATTTCAAGCGTTTAGGGGCGTTCATTAACTATCGTCTAGATACCTTAGATAGCTATGCGCTGCCTCGTGATGGGGTTTATTTTAATTTTGAATACCTATTCTCACATGATGAGATTTACGATGGGGATCAGCGCCTAATTTCAGATAGTATCGACACAGTCAGTGAATTGTCGACTAAACTGATCGTGGCTCATAGCTTTGATCGTCATACGTTGGTCGGCAATATCGATTATGGGGAAGTGAAAAGTAAAAACACTTCAACCCCGATAGATCCGAAAACCATTGGTGGTTTTCTTAACCTTTCTGGTATTCCACGTAATAGTCTAATTGGACAAAACAAAGCGTTTGCCAGTTTAGTGTATCGTTATCGTTGGTTTGACAATGACTTCGGCCTTTTCACATCTCCGGTGTATATCGGTGCTTCAGTGGAGTATGGCGGAGTTTGGTCAGACCCTGATTTGGATGTGAGTTCTGCCCCTATGTATTCAGCCGGTTCGGTGTTTACGGGTGTAGATTCCCCCATTGGACCGATAATGTTTGGGTATGGCCGGACTGAGCACAATTTCGATTCTGTCTATTTGATCATTGGTTCCACTTTCGAGTAGCGATCGAGCTCTAAAAACTGCATTAATTATGCAACTTTAGGTGTAACTTGATATGTTGATCAATA
This sequence comes from Vibrio porteresiae DSM 19223, assembly GCF_024347055.1. Classification (NCBI taxonomy): domain Bacteria; kingdom Pseudomonadati; phylum Pseudomonadota; class Gammaproteobacteria; order Vibrionales; family Vibrionaceae; genus Vibrio; species Vibrio porteresiae. The sequence goes on along the minus strand of NZ_AP024895.1, from coordinate 3,083,731 downwards.
TCGTTAGATTTTAATTTATCGTTAAATTTGCTAATCTGACGGCCATAATCTGGCCACTATGGTGAGATTCTGTTCATTTCGAATCGCTACTCTTTCCATAGATGGTCACGTTTCCAAGGATGTCTGCTCTTATTTTAATCATTATTTGCGCAGACCGTAATGAGAGGAAAATGTCGTGCTTGAAGCCTACCGTAAACACGTCGCAGAGCGTGCTGCCGAAGGAGTTGTATCCAAACCCTTAGACGCAGAACAAGTCGCTGGACTTGTTGAATTGCTAAAGAACCCACCTAAAGGTGAAGAAGCTTTTATTCTTGATCTGCTCGAAAACCGCATTCCTCCGGGTGTGGATGAAGCAGCTTATGTAAAAGCTGGCTTCCTTGCTGCGGTGACACGCGGTGAAGTGAAATCGCCTTTAGTCTCTCCAGAAAAAGCAGCTGAATTGCTTGGTACTATGCAAGGGGGTTACAACATTGAACCTCTCGTTGACTTGCTTGATAACCCAGCTCTGGCTCCAATTGCTGCAAAAGCCTTATCCCATACTCTACTGATGTTTGATTCGTTCTACGATGTAGAAGAAAAAGCGAAAAATGGTAATGCGTTCGCTAAACAAGTGATTGAGTCATGGGCGAATGCTGAATGGTTCTTGCAACGTCCTGAGCTGCCAAAAAAAGTCACTCTTACTGTATTCAAAGTCACTGGTGAAACTAACACCGATGATTTGTCTCCTGCACCTGATGCTTGGTCACGTCCGGATATTCCTTTGCATGCGTTAGCCATGTTGAAAAACGAACGTGACGGAATTACGCCAGATGTACCTGGAAAAGTCGGTCCAATCAAACAGATTGAAGCGTTGAAAGCAAAAGGTCATCAACTGGTTTATGTCGGTGACGTGGTTGGTACAGGCTCATCACGTAAATCTGCCACTAACTCAGTATTGTGGTTTATGGGCGAAGACATTCCTTTCGTACCAAACAAACGTGCTGGGGGCTATTGCCTTGGCGGTAAAATCGCGCCAATTTTCTTCAATACAATGGAAGATGCTGGTGCGCTACCTATCGAGCTGGATGTGGCAAAACTTGCCATGGGTGACGTGATTGATATCTATCCTCATGAAGGTAAAGTGTGCGCTCACGGCAGTGACACAGTGCTATCTACCTTCAAACTCAAAACCGATGTATTGGTCGATGAAGTACGTGCTGGCGGCCGTATCCCATTGATCATTGGTCGTGGTTTGACTGATAAAGCGCGTGAATCGCTAGGTCTTGAGGCGTCTAAAGTGTTTGTTCGCCCAGCACCTGTTGCTGATAATGGCAAAGGCTTTACCTTGGCACAAAAAATGGTCGGTAAAGCCTGTGGCGTGAAAGGTATTCGTCCTGGCACATACTGCGAACCTAAAATGACCACAGTCGGCTCTCAAGATACCACCGGTCCAATGACCCGTGATGAACTGAAAGACTTGGCCTGTTTGGGCTTCTCTGCAGATCTCGTCATGCAGTCATTCTGTCATACATCGGCTTATCCAAAACCTGTAGACGTACAAACACACCATACTTTGCCTGATTTCATTATGAATCGTGGCGGCGTTTCGCTGCGCCCTGGTGACGGTATTATTCACTCGTGGTTAAACCGTATGTTGCTTCCTGATACTGTCGGTACTGGTGGTGACTCTCATACTCGTTTCCCTCTCGGAATTTCCTTCCCTGCGGGTTCTGGCTTAGTGGCGTTTGCTGCTGCAACCGGAGTGATGCCGCTTGATATGCCAGAATCGGTATTGGTTCGTTTCTCTGGCAAAATGCAACCGGGTATCACACTGCGTGATTTGGTTCATGCGATTCCGCTTTACGGGATCAAACAAGGCCTGTTGACGGTTGAAAAAGCAGGTAAGATCAACGAGTTTTCTGGTCGAATTCTCGAGATCGAAGGTCTTGAACATTTAACGGTTGAACAAGCATTTGAACTATCTGATGCCTCTGCAGAGCGTTCTGCTGCAGGTTGTACGGTTAAATTATCTGAAAACTCGATTGCGGAATATCTCAGCTCTAACATCACAATGTTGAAGTGGATGATTTCTGAAGGTTATGGTGATCGTCGTACCATCGAACGTCGTGTTAAAGCGATGCAAGAGTGGTTGGCAAATCCAGCCTTAATGCAAGCGGACGACAATGCAGATTATGCTCATGTGATTGAAATTAATATGAATGAGATCAAAGAGCCAATTCTGTGTGCACCAAACGATCCAGACGATGCTCGTACTTTGTCAGATGTGGCTGGTACTGCTATCGATGAAGTGTTCATCGGTTCATGTATGACGAACATCGGTCATTTCCGTGCGGCGGGTAAACTGCTTGATAAATACAATGGTCAATTGACTACGCGTTTATGGGTTGCTCCACCGACCAAGATGGATAAAGACCAACTGATAGAAGAGGGTTATTACGGCATCTTTGGTAAAGCAGGCGTTCGTATTGAAACTCCAGGATGTTCACTGTGTATGGGTAACCAAGCTCGTGTAGCCGATAAATCTACGGTTATGTCGACTTCAACACGTAACTTCCCTAACCGTTTAGGTAATGGGGCAAATGTGTTCTTAGCGTCTGCTGAATTGTCTGCGGTTGGTGCAATCTTAGGTCGTATTCCATCAGCTCAAGAATACATGGAATATGCAAAACAGATTGATGCTACTGCTGCTGATACTTATCGCTATTTGAACTTCCATCTGATGGGTCAATATACGCAAAAAGCAGATACCGTGATTTTCCAAGAGCCAGCATAAGCTTCACTGTTAATTTCGTTAATGAGAGGGACCGTAAATGGTCCCTTTTTCTTTTGACAATGATGACAAAAGCTGTTTCCCATCTCTGCGGTAGGTATAATTGCGCCAGATTTGATTAAGTGAAAGCTGTTATGGATTTTGAATTTACGAAAAATACGCTACTTGGTGAGTACTATGTGAAGTGTTCGATGGAACATCAGATCGTAGGACGTTGGCTACAAGAAGAGATTGGCCGAGATTGCACAAAGATAGATCAGATCTTAGCGTTGATCGAAAAGGCGCACCAATTTTCAGCACAAGAGCTGCAATGGCAGGGGAAAGAGATCTCTGTCCTGTTGACGGGGCAAGAGGTGACGGTTGAAGAAAATGCCCGATTGTCGGGGATTGAGGAAGAGTTTGAAGACGATTTTTCTCTCTATGAAAGTGAAAGTTACGCTCAATGCGGTTTAGAAGATTTTGAATCTTTACTCTTGCAATGGCGTGATTTTACCCGGTAATTCACCTTTACGTTTGCACCATTTTGTAACTTGTCAGCAAAGTGGCAATACACGCTGCGTTATTTTTGGGAAAGAGCTGCACTGTAATGGTGCGGCTCTTTTGTTTTTTTGGCGAGAAAGTTTTTTATTTCTATATATATCAGATAGTTAAAAAGTTGGCACGTACCTTGGATTGAAAAGGTTGTTAGTGGAAGACAGCTTTTTGGAGAGGACGCGATGAAACTGATTAATGCAATCATCAAACCATTTAAATTGGACGATGTACGCGAAGCGCTAGCTGATGTGGGCATCGAAGGTATGACGGTATCTGAAGTGAAAGGCTTTGGTCGTCAAAAAGGTCATACAGAGCTTTACCGTGGTGCGGAGTACCAAGTGGACTTCTTACCTAAGGTAAAAATTGAAATTGCCACACAGGCAGAAAACGTCGATCGCGTTGTAGAAGCGATCATCAAAGCTGCTCACACCGGCAAGATCGGTGACGGCAAAATATTTGTTTATGATTTGAGCCACGCTGTTCGTATTCGCACTGGCGAGACGGACACCGAAGCCCTTTAATCAACTTTTTCTAGGACGGAGAAGCTTATATGGAACTGTCAGTTACCGTAACTGAGTTACGTTATGCACTGGATACTTTCTTTTTCTTAATTTCCGGCGCACTGGTTATGTGGATGGCAGCAGGTTTTGCGATGCTTGAAGCAGGTTTAGTGCGTTCAAAAAACACCACGGAGATTCTGACGAAAAACTTTGTGTTGTACGCTATCGCGTGCACCATGTACCTTATTGTGGGTTACAACATCATGTATGTTGATAACACTAGTGGTGGTTGGTTACCTTCTTTCGGATCACTTATCGGTGGTCAAGCTGAAGGCGCTGAACACTCACTCGAATCTGACTTTTTCTTCCAAGTTGTGTTCGTAGCCACATCAATGTCAGTTGTTTCTGGTGCTGTTGCTGAACGTATGAAACTGTGGGCTTTCCTCATTTTCTCTGTCGTTTTGACTGGTTTCATCTACCCAATGGAAGGTTTCTGGACATGGGGTGGTGGCTTCTTGTCAGCTGCTGGTTTCAGCGATTTCGCTGGTTCTGGTATCGTGCACATGGCTGGTGCTGCAGCTGCTTTAGCGGGTGTGCTACTGCTAGGTGCTCGTAAAGGCAAATACGGTAAAAATGGTGAAGTTTACCCAATCCCTGGGTCAAACATGCCACTTGCTACATTAGGTACATTTATTCTGTGGTTCGGTTGGTTTGGATTTAACGGTGGTTCTCAACTTGCTCTATCAAACTTTGAGAACGCGACTGCTGTAGGCAAAATCTTCCTAAACACTAACGCAGCCGCTGCTGCTGGTTCAATTGCAGCAATGCTTGTGTGTAAAACCACTTGGGGTAAAGCTGACCTAACCATGATTCTTAACGGTGCTCTAGCTGGTTTGGTTGCGATTACTGCTGACCCACTGTCACCATCACCAATGATGTCGGTAGCGGTTGGTGCGGTTGCTGGTGTGATTGTTGTATTCTCTATCATCATGCTAGATAAACTGAAAATCGATGATCCAGTAGGTGCTATCTCTGTTCACGGCGTGTGTGGTCTATTTGGTCTACTGGCTGTTCCTGTAAGTAATGCAGATGCTTCATTTGGTTCACAAATTCTAGGTGCTGTTGTGATTTTCGCTTGGGTATTTATTGCTAGCCTAATCGTTTGGTCAATTCTTAAAGCAACTATGGGTATCCGTGTCTCTGAAGAAGAAGAGATGGAAGGTATGGACATGCACGATTGTGGTGTTGATGCTTACCCTGAGTTTGTTACTGTGAAGTAATGTTTCTCTGAACTTATTGTTCTTTGAATTGATAAGTAAAAACCTGCCAGTTGGCAGGTTTTTTTATTTCTCAAGCAAAGTGAAAAATTAGAGATTTTTTACTGCATGATAAATAGTAAATTTGGACGTTTTTGCCGGGACATCACAGTGCCCAAAACTACGCTCGATAATCGGTGGATATTTTAAGAAACTGTTGGCAACCACAAAGAGTTCGCCTTCTCTGCTTAGCGCTTGTGGTGCTTGCGCAAGCAGCGTTTCTGTCGCGTTATAACTGGTATCCAAACCGGAATGAAACGGTGGATTAGTAACCAGGAAACGATACTGCTCGGTAATATCAGAAAACACATCTGAAGCAAACACATGGCCAGTCAAACCATTGGCTTTTAGGGTTTCTTGTGAGGAACGAATCGCTAAGGCACTAATATCACACATGGACAATTCGATCGCAGGATTAAGGCTTGCCATTACAGAACCAATCACTCCGGCACCACAGCCAAAATCCAAAACCTTACCTTTTAATTTAGGTAACGTCTCTAAAAGTAAGCGACTACCAATATCAAACTCACCATGGCTAAATACGCCCGGAAGACTGCAGATGGTTAATTCCCGCTCTTGGTAAGTGACTTGATAGGACTTAAACCACGCTTCCAAATTGAAAGGTTGTGGTTGGTTGATGCATTGTCCCCAATAGAATGAGCAACGGCGGGCAGAGTCGTATTTATTGATCGGACCGAAAGTGGCAAACATCTTTTCGATGCTTTTTACGCCGGAGCGGTTTTCGCCAATAACAACGATCTCTGTACCTTGACCCAATTTAGCCAATAGCATGTTCAGTAGATATTCTGCTTCTTGCTTCGCTTTTGGCCAGTAAAGCAAGATCATATCCGCAGATGTCTCTGCGGTTAGCTCGGCATCGAAGTAACAACGAATATGATCTTTATTTTGCCATTGGCGATAATAACCATAGTGAGTGGTAAAGATCTCTACCGATTCACAGTGTTTGGCCAATTCGAGCGGGAAAAGATCTTCTGCTTCGCCTGCGATGAGTACGCGTTTCCCTGCAAAGTATTCCAGTTGACGCTCGGCAATTTGGCTTGGGGCTGTGAATGTTGACATGGTTATTCCGAATCAGTTGTGAGGCGCGAGATTCTCGCACAAAGCGAAGCAAGCTTGAAGTGTTTGGCAAGAGAAAAGGGAGCTTGATGCTCCCTTCGACTAGTTTTTATCTTGCCAATTAAGAAAGTTTTTGAACTCTTCCTCATACATTTTGAATAGCACTACGGTAATGGCAAAGATCAATGGGCCGTATATCAGTCCAATGAGGCCAAATAGTTGAATGCCGCCCAGTAGGGCGAAGAAGATCATTAGCGTATTCATCCCCGCGCTGCCTTGCATTAAGAAAGGACGTAGAAGGTTATCTATGGAGCCGACGATTGCCACACTCCAGATGCCTAAGAAAATGGCCCAATTAATATCGCCTATCGCTAGCAAATAAAGCGTTGCGGGCAACCAAATAAGAGCGGTTCCAACAACCGGAATGAATGAGGTAAAGCCCATCATGGTGCCCCAGAAAAGCCCTGGGAAACCGGCAATTCCCATACCAATCCCGCCAGCAATACCTTGAGCGATGGCAGTCAGAAATGATCCCATCACGGCAGATTTAGACACTTGTTCAATCTCTTCTAAGAGTTTGTCCTCTTGGCTACGAGAGAGGGGAATGATATGTCTTAAGGTGTTGATGACTTTTTCATGATCGCGTAGTAGGAAGAACAGCACGAACAGCATGAGGAAAAAGTCCATAATAAAGTTGGTTGCATCGCCCAAGACTTTAGCGCTGATGCCCACTAGCTTGGTACCAAATGTAGTCGAGAATTTTGCGATTTTATCGCCGACTTCTTGTGGTGTTAGCGTATCAAAAGGAAGATAACGGTTTGAAAAATCGAGCGCTTTGACGACTAATGGATGATTGAAAAAGGTATCGATGCCGCCATTGGTGACCCAATGATAAAGGTTCTGAGAAAACTTTGACCCTTGTTGAACGATAGCACCAAACACAGTCGTTAATGGGATAACGACAATCACCGTTAGAATTAAGCAGGAAAGCAGTGCTGATATATTGGGATGGTTAGGCATTTTTTTACAAATCCAACCATGCACAGGAAACATCAGTAACGAGATAATAAACGCCATCACAATAGAATTGACGTAAGGCTCAATCAGTAAATAGCAGGCGATCGCGGAGGCGAGGAGAGCGATGATTAAAACCCAATGACTTGAGCCAATTTTTTGTTTATCTGCAGCCATGTTATTCCGTGTTTGATGAAAATGACCAGCGACATGCCGGCAACGCAACTTGGGTATATAATGAGGTTAATTTCGCCACTAAGCAATAAAAGGGAAAAACTATGGGATGTTGTGACAACAAAAAATGCTGTGATGATAAGAAGACACATAAGCGCCCTATACCTTGGCTAGGTGTTGCGGTTGTAGTGCTCGTGATGCTGGTGGTTGTGAACTGGCATTAAAATAAAAAAAGCTGCCCAAGGCAGCTTTTTCTAAAGTGTTAGCAAGTGCGATTATTCGCCGCTTAGCATACGCGCAAAACTGCGGTCTGCTGCTTCTAACGTTGCTTCAATATCACTTGAGCGGTGCGCTAGCGAGATAAATCCTGCTTCAAAAGCTGAAGGCGCTAAGTAAACACCGTGTTCCAACATCAGGTGGAAGAATTGTTTAAAGCGTTCAGTATCACACTTAGCCACGTCTTCATAACAGGTAACGGTTTTTTGGTCGGTAAAGAAGAAACCAAACATACCGCCGACTTGGTGTACCAATAGCGGAATACCGTGTTTATCAGCGAGTGATTTTAGACCTTCAGCGAGTGTTCTTGCTTTGCGATCTAGGCGTTTTTCATTGCCTTCTTCTTTTAGAAGAGTCAGACAAGCGTAACCAGCAGCCATTGCTACTGGGTTACCAGAAAGGGTACCTGCTTGATAAACTGGACCTGTTGGAGCGATGTATTGCATCACGTCTTTACGACCACCGAAAGCACCTACAGGCATGCCGCCACCGATGACTTTACCTAGTGTGGTTAAATCAGGTTTGATGTTGTAATAAGCTTGAGCGCCACCGAGTGCAACACGGAAACCAGTCATTACTTCGTCAAAAATCAGTAGAGCACCTTCTTGGTCACAGATTTCACGTAGACCTTGGTGGAAGCCTTCTACTGGTGGAATGCAGTTCATGTTGCCAGCAACTGGTTCAACGATAATACAAGCGATCTCACCCTTATTAGCTGCAAACAGAGCACGTACTGAATCTAAATCGTTATAACGAGCGGTCAGAGTGTGTTTAGCAAAATCTGCTGGAACACCTGGAGAGCTAGGTTGACCTAGAGTAAGTGCACCTGATCCTGCTTTTACCAATAGACCATCAGAGTGACCATGGTAGCAACCTTCAAATTTGATGATTTTGTCACGGCCTGTGTAACCGCGAGCTAAGCGAATCGCGCTCATGGTTGCTTCTGTTCCGGAGTTCACCATGCGAACTTGTTCCATCGATGGAACTAATTCTGTCACTAACTCAGCCATTTCAACTTCAAGTGCTGTTGGTGCACCAAAGCTAAGGCCTTTCTGGGCTGCATCAATAACCGCTTCACGAATTGCTGCATGGTTGTGACCAAGGATCATTGGACCCCAAGAACCAACGTAGTCGATATAAGCTTTACCATCTGCATCAAAGATAAAAGCACCATCTGCACGGTCGATAAAAAGTGGTGAACCACCTACACCGTTAAATGCACGCACAGGAGAGTTTACGCCCCCAGGGATTTTGCTCTGGGCTTTCTGGTAAAGATCGGCTGATTTGGTCATGGATATATCCTCTTCTGATTGTCTGGACCAATTTGCGGTGCATTGTACGCTTCTCTGCTTCGATGCGAAATGTTTTCCCCGAAAATCTAACATCATCGCATCAATTGCTCGAAAATAGGGTTAAATTGTGTGTTAAGTTGCGTATGTGAAGATCGGGTTTTTTAAGCATGTTATTGCGGTAAGTCAACGAGTCTATTGCGTTGATGCCGCTACACTGGGACGATTTTTAGAGTATATCTAAGTTAGTTTGGGCTAATACTTGAACGCGTAACTCAGGTATTGGATAATAATCGCCAAAGAATCATAATTCATCGCTGATTTGTTTTGATGACCAGGCAGATGCCAAGCGATGACACGAATGGGAGAGGTCGTCGTGAGCGAAATTAATGTACCATTATCCTTCTCTGAAGCTGCAGCTAAACGTGTAAAAATGCTGATTGCGGAAGAAGAAAATCCTGCCCTAAAACTGCGAGTGTACATCACTGGTGGTGGTTGTAGCGGTTTCCAATACGGTTTTACCTTTGATGAAAATGTTAACGAAGGCGATATGACTATTGTTAACGAAGGCGTTACTCTGGTTGTAGACCCAATGAGTTTGCAATACTTGATTGGTGGTGTGGTTGATTACACTGAAGGACTTGAAGGTTCGCGCTTTTTTGTTAACAACCCTAATGCAAAAACCACGTGTGGTTGTGGTGCTTCATTTAGCGTGTAATTATCAATTTGAACGCATGAAAAAAGCAGAACTTAGGTTCTGCTTTTTTATTGGCTCTCCGTTGGCTTACTGTTTTGCAAATAGCAATTCACTGTAGCGATCCAATTTTTCTAGACGAATTTTTGCGTTGGCAATAAATGTATCGCGAGCTTTTCCAGTTAATGATTGCGACATTGGTAGATCAACGGTACGCGGGTTTTTATGGACACCATTGACCAAAAACTCGTAGTGTAAATGGGGACCAGTAACGCGACCTGTTCCGCCAAGTTTACCAATCACTTGGCCCTGTTTTACTCTCTCACCGGTTTTGACAAATCGTCTTTGTAGGTGAAGATATTTGGTCACATAAGTATTGCTATGGCGGATGAAGACGTAGTTACCGTTAAATTGGTTATAACCAGCTTGTTGAACTGTACCATCCCCAGCCGCCCAAATCGGTGTGCCAACCGGCGCAACATAATCCGTACCTCGGTGTGGACGAATTAATCCCGTCACAGGATGCAATCGCTGTGGGTTGAAGTTAGAGGAAACCCGACGAAAATCCAAAGGGGAACGTAGGAACGCTTTTTTCATTGCGCGGCCATTTTCGTCGTAATAGTTACCAGAAGAATCATCCAAAATAGCTGAAAAGGTTTTACCTTGGTTGGTAAAGGTCGCCGCAATAATGTCGCCCCGATCGGTGACTTCGCCCTCGACTACTTTTTCTTGGTACAAAATTTTAAAGTTATCGCCGGAACGAATATCCAACGCAAAGTCGATATCCCAACCGAAAATGCCAGCTAATTGCATAATCTGATTGGCTGTTAAACCAGCCCCTGTTGCTGCATTCCAGAAGTTTGAGGTAATAGTGGCTTCGGCATAGTTGTATTGGAAATAAACCTCTTTCGTTTCAAACTTAGAGGTAAAACCATTATCTGAACGAGTCACAACAAATGATTCGTACGAGCTTATCTTACGTCGTAACTGCACTAGATCCTGTTCATCATTAAAGCCAAATAGCAGTTCGTCTCCGGGCTTTAATCGTGTCAATTGCCGCTCTATCTCATCATTACTTGAGGTGAGTACATAGAGGTCGCGAGCGGTTAGTCCCACTTTCTTAAACAATAGCGCACTGCTTTCTCCTGACTGCACGGTGACTCGTTTCCATTGCAAAACCGTTGATGAGGGTAATGACTCTTCTTTAACTAATAAGTCATAGTTCAATTGCAAGGGATAATGTTGGCCTAGCTTGAGGCGATTTGGAGCTTGCATCAGATCTTTTGGATGCGGAAGAAAAAACAGCGCGACAACTATCAAGCCGCTAAAGAGGCCAATAAGCGCTTTGTGTAACCATGGTAATCGGGCAAAAATTGTCAGCATACTCGTGATGTTCAAGAATAATTGAATAAATTCACTACTAGTTAGTCTAACTGGTTTCAAAAATAGTCGCTATTCAAGTAATATGTCGAAATATTAATTTTTGCCAAATCTGTGGGAGTAAACAAAGAATGGCGAGTATTGAAGCCGCTTTAGCGGAAATCAAGCGTGGTGTTGAGGAGCTTATTCCGGAAGACGAGCTCATTGCAAAACTTAAAGAGAATCGTCCGCTACGCATTAAATTGGGCGCGGATCCAACAGCACCAGATATCCATCTTGGTCATACTGTGATTCTAAACAAGCTACGCGCTTTTCAAGAGCTTGGCCATGAAGTGACTTTCCTTATCGGCGATTTCACAGGTATGGTTGGTGACCCTACGGGTAAAAATGCTACTCGTCCTCCTTTGACTCGTGAAGATGTACTGCGTAACGCTGAGACCTACAAAGAACAAGTTTTCAAAATTCTTGATCCAGCTAAAACTCAGATTCGCTTCAACTCTGAATGGCTTTCTGAACTTGGTGCTGAAGGGATGATTCGCCTAGCAGCAAACCAAACGGTTGCTCGCATGCTAGAGCGTGATGACTTTAAAAAACGTTACGCAAATGGCCAACCTATCGCGATTCATGAATTCATGTACCCACTGCTACAAGGTTACGATTCGGTAGCGCTAGAAAGTGATGTTGAGCTAGGTGGTACAGACCAGAAATTCAACTTGTTGATGGGTCGTGAGCTACAGAAATCTAACGGTCAAAAACCTCAAGTTGTCTTGATGATGCCACTGTTGGTTGGTCTAGACGGCGTGAAGAAAATGTCTAAATCAGCACACAATTACATTGGTGTGAGTGATTCTCCAAGCGATATGTTTGGTAAGATCATGTCGATCTCTGATGATCTGATGTGGAGTTACTACGAGTTGTTGTCATTCCGTCCTTTGGAAGAAGTGGCTCAATTTAAAGAAGAGGTTAAGAGCGGTAAAAACCCGCGTGACGTTAAGATCCTGCTAGCTAAAGAGATCATTGCTCGCTTCCATTCAGAAGCAGATGCTGATGCAGCGGAACAAGAGTTTATTAACCGTTTCCAAAAAGGTGCTTTGCCTGATGAAATGCCTGAATTTACTTTTGAAGCGGGGATCGCAATCGCTAACCTGCTTAAAGATGCTGAACTTGTAAGTTCAACCTCAGACGCTTTGCGTATGATTCGCCAAGGTGCGGTTAAGCTAGACGGTGAAAAGCTGGAAGATACTAAATACGAACCTACCGCTGGCGAGTATGTGTTCCAAGTTGGCAAACGTAAATTTGCTCGTGTGACTGTTAAGTAACGATTGTTCATATAGTAAATACTAAGAAAAGCGCCGTTGGGCGCTTTTCTTTTTTGGTTTTTGTAGATACAAAATTATCGCGAGAATTGAAATTTTTTGTTCTAACACTGGCTATCTTTTCAAAGATATTTTGTTACAATTCAGCCGCTATCAGTGGGATAGCACATTTGGAGACTACCATGAACAATACCGACCATCCCCCTAGTATGAAGGGAGAAAAATAATCTGCTAACGGTATTGGCTCATTCACTTTACCTATGCAGGTAAAGGTTCTTATCCCCATATTTTCCTTTCTATTTTTCTCCTTTCTTCTAGATAAATAACAGCTTATTGAGCTTGTGCCCGATGGCTTACTTGTCGTGTAGGCGCATGAGAGTTCGTAGTTGCTATTGATGGTCGTTACCCAATGCCAATCGGGAGATTAGCCATGACGGTAATGAACAATCAATGCATGAACTATGTTGAACCTTTCTCTTTAGATGAGATTGGTGCAGCAAGAAATGCATTTTTAAAATATGAATCAGTTAAACAAGTACAACTGCTGGCAGTCATGCCTATCGAAGAAGCGGTAGCCATATTGCACAATTGTACGATAGGCCATGTTCAAACTTTGTTGCGTGAGTTAGATAGAGAAGGGCATGACAAATTGGCGCGTCACTACGCTCATCAACTCGGTTTGATTCACTCTGAAGCAGAGACTGCAAAGGATTACCTTAATACATCTGTTTATGAGCATGTAAAACAGAGAATTGGTTGGATCATCTCCTTAGCGCTGCTTGGCATAGTGTCAGGAATGATCATCTCACTCTATGAGGGGACGTTGAGTCAGCTTGTGTTATTGGCGATTTACATGCCTGTTATCGCTGCTGCTGGTGGTAATACGGGAAGCCAAGCTGCAACTCTGGTGATTAGAGCGTTGGCTACGGGGGAGATACAGAACAGGCAATGGTTTTCTGTGTTATGGAAGGAGTGCCGTGTTGCACTCTGTCTAGCGTTAGCCATTGCTGTTGTGGTGATGATCCGCATCTTGTGTTTTAGCGATCCTAATACTGCTGGTGGATTCACTTTGCTGCATGTGGGCTATGCAATTGCCGTAGCGCTCTTTATTCAAGTAGTGTTATCGACCAGTCTAGGTGGCGTGCTGCCAATTATTGCGCGGACATTCTCACTAGACCCCGCTGTATTGGTCAGTCCAGTACTGGCATCTATCGTCGATATCTCCGGTATGTGGATCTACTTTAATGTTGTGAATCATGTGCTTGGTTTAGTGTGATAAGTTGTCGGTAGAACTGCTGTTCTAAATCCGTTAAAGGGGAGCTGTTGAGCTCCTCTTCATTTTCTGGCGGAAAATAATCGGTGATGTATTGAGTAAAAAGCATGGTTGGTTGGCCATTTGAATCAAGCAGATAGCCAATCATATTGTGTGTCCCATAAAGGGAACCACTTTTGCCAGTAAGCAAACCTTTAATATCATTAGACAACATGCTTCTACGATATTGCAGCGTTCCTGATTCACCTGAACGAGGTAACAATTCGATAAGGTGAAGCTCGCTATCATGTCGCCAAACATAACGTAATACTTGTTGCATCGTGTTGACATGAATACGGTTGTTGCGGGATAAACCGGAACCATCATAAAGTTGTGCACTTTCTAAAGAAATTCCAGCTTTGTTGGCGAGAATGGCTTTGATTGCATTTGTGCCGTTAGAATAACTGCCAGGTTGTTGAAAGTAATGATGCCCCATGGTTTTAGTGAGCGTATCCGCAATCAAATTGTCTGATTTTTTCAACATAGTATCTAACAGTTCGGGTAACGCCTCGGATTGATGCTTGGCTAGTATTTGGGCTTGGTTAACATTATAGGTTGGTGGACCAATATGGATATCACCATCAAGTTGAATGCCTAACTGGTGAAGCGCTTTATACACCATCCGCTTTGCATATAATCCTGTATTTTGTACTGCAAATTTTAAGGGTAGAGGAGTGCTTCTTTGCTCCATACATCCTGACAAAACGTAATGATTATTCTCAGCTGCCGTAAGTTCCAATTCACAATGTTGCTGTTTCACCTCTTCCTTACTTAGCACTTTGGCTTGGTTCATCACATGAATAGGATATTGTTCCGGAACGTAAAGCCTAGTTTGACCATTGTTTAGATCAGTTAAGGAAGCTGGCGCACAGTTATGGTCAAGGTTTATCGCGCTACTTGGAGCGCTGTAGCATACGCCAAGTGAATCCCAAGGCCAGCCAACGGCCTTTTCAAAACCAGAAAATACTTGATTGTCGAGCCAAATATGGCCGCGGATACGTTTGGTTCCTTGTGCGGGTAATGTGCGCAGAAGCTGTTTTAGGTCGTCGGTGGTTAACGTTGGGTCGCCAGAGAATTGAATAATATAGTCGTTACCTTGACGTCGCAGTGAGGTCGAAAAACGAAACTCATCCCCAAGCTCTAACTTGGCTGCTAATGCAGTGACTAATTTAAAGGTACTGGCGGGAGGGAAGTATTGCCCAGTAGCTTGTTCGTAATGCTGATTTTCGTCAGAAAGGGATTGAGCAGAAAAAGCATAGCGTGTATCAGGAGTCAGCGTTGGAAGCGCTGGAACCAAAGGTGCAGCCCCACAGATTGTTGTCCAAAGCAAAGCTGACCATAAAAACAGATAACGCATAAATACTCTTTTTCTTCAACGACTAAAGGTTTGAGTATAGCGGGATAAAAAAACGCCTGCTATAGAGCAGGCGTCGATATGCGTTTAACTTTCTGTCAAATTAGAAAGTGTATAGTAGGCCAGCCATTGCTTGGTCTTGTGCATCAACGTTATTAGTTACGTCGCTACCTTCAAGAAGGTTCCAACGATAACCAACGTATGCGTCGAATGATGGAGTGAAGTAGTAGTTAGCTTCTACAGAAATTGCATCAGCGGTGTCGCCTTGGTCATTCCAATCGCCTTTGTTGTAAGTCGCGATCAGTTTGGTTTTGTCGATAGTGTAAGCTGCTGCGAATTCGTAACCGTCGTAGTTGTCTACTGCGTTATCATCATAGTCGATATGAGTGTACAACGCTGCTAAGTACAAATCTTCATAAGTAAATGAAGTAGTCAACACAGTTTGACCATTGTCGTTTTGGTCTGCATAACCAGCACCAACAACAACACCAGTGTCTCCGAAACCGTAAGTTAGGGCTAGAGCGTAACCGTCTTGGTCGTTATTGTCTTTGCTATCGCCGTCAGTTGAAGTTGAACCGTCAGCAAAACGGTAACCAGCACTTACACCTAGAGTGTCGAATTGAGCGTTGTAAGCTAGGTAGTTATCAGTACGGTTTGCTAGAGCGATGTAGTGATCAGATTGACCAGTACCAGTAGCACTACCGTTAACTGATGCTTCTTTACCCCAAGTAGACATGATATCGGTGAAGTTAGTTAGTTTAACTAGTGCACCGTCTTGTTTACCGTAAGTGATTTCACCAGCTTGTGTACCGATACCAGCATAAATGTAACGGTTAGTTAGGCTGTCGCCATCGCTGTCGCCGTCTGGTTCGCCATCGCTAGTAGTGCTTGACCATTCAGTTTCGAATTTAGCTAGACCGTATAGGTTATCAGTTACCTGTTGTTTACCAACGAAGTTAAAACGAGCACGAGTCAAATCGTTTGCTTCGCCATCTTGAAGTTGAAGACGAGCTTCAACACGGCCGCCTAGAGCAACAGAAGTGCCGTCTGCGTTGTAAACTTCAGCTGCGTTTGCGCCAGTTGCCACTGCTGCTGCTGCCACAGCAAGAGCGATGATGGTTTTTTTCATCTTGTTCAGTCCTAATTATTGTCCACAAAAACGTTGATTGAGACGTTAGATTCGTCCAACAAATACCCATGTCGATGTTAAAGGCGAGCACTTGTAATTCCTTAAGCCTTTGCCTAACGCCTCAACTTGAGCAATTCGTGAATCAATTTTCGTATGGGAGTTCCGGCTTCGTTAGTAAAATGATATAAAATCAAAAAATGAACACTGTTTTATTATAAAATAAAAAATATCAAGCAATTGTTTTTTATTGATTTATTTTGTTTTTAACACGTAATGTCAGTGCTAGTGAAATATTATTTTTTTATATTTTTTCACTCGAATTTCAGAAATTATCAGAATTTTTCTTGTGCACCAGATCACATGGGGTCTAAGCACTTGTTCTACTGTGCGTTAAGAACTGTTTTTAATAACGAAAGATGGATTTTGGATGATTTCGTTTTAAACTTTGTTTACACTGAACCCTAATACGTTTCATCAACACTACCTAACCCTCAGTTGGGTCGGGTAGTTTTGTTTTGTCCAAAGATAGCTTTGGCATAGAGGTAAGATATGGAAAAAGTTCCAATGACTGTACGCGGTGAGAAGATCCTGCGTGAAGAACTTGAGAGACTTCTAAAACTTCGCCCGCAGATTACCGCAGCGATTGCTGAAGCGCGTGAGCTAGGCGATTTAAAGGAAAACGCTGAATACCATGCTGCTCGAGAAGAACAAGGTATCTGTGAAGCGCAAATTCGAGATATCGAATATAAATTGTCGGTAGCTCAAGTGATTGATGTCACTAAAATGGAAAATACTGGTAAGGTTATTTTTGGTTCTACAGTCACTGTTGTTGATGTAGATACTGAAGAAGAGAAAACTTATCAGATTGTTGGCGATAATGAAGCAGACATTAAGTCTGGTCGTATTTCTATCAGCTCTCCAATTGCACGTGGCTTGGTGGGTAAAATGGAAGGCGACGAAGTGATTATCTCCACTCCTGGCGGCGATAAAGCCTTTGAAATCGATCAAGTACAGTATATTTAATACTGAAAAATGAAAAAGGTCGCACTAAGCGACCTTTTTTATTTTCGTTTCGATAATACTAGTTACGCGGTAGCTCAATTTTGCGCTGTTCTGATTGACGATACAAAACAAGCACTTTACCGATGACTTGGACTTTTTCTGCGCCAGTCTCGCGTACAATAGCATCAACGATAAGCTGTTTGGTGTCGCGATCTTCTGATACCACTTTTACTTTAATCAGTTCGTGGAAATCAAGCGCGATCTCAATTTCGGCTAAAACAGCTTCGGTTAAACCGTTAGCGCCCATCAGCACGACTGGTTTCAGATTGTGCGCTAGTGCTTTTAAATGCTGCTTTTGTTTGTTGCTTAGGTTCATTACGCGACCAAATTTATTTACTATTAGGGTTGAAAACCGACATTTTAACGCCATCTATCAACGAAGACTATATTTTCTACCATACTTTCTTTGATAGATGCTTTTTAGCTAGGAATTGAATGAGTAAACAGAAGCACTCAGCGAGCTCAGGTCGCTGGTTGAAAGAACATTTTGACGATAAGTACGTAAACGAAGCAAAGAAGAAAGGTTACCGTTCGCGTGCTATCTTCAAAATAGAAGAAATTCAGCAGAAAGATAGATTAATCAAACCGGGCATGACAGTCGTTGACTTAGGTGCTGCTCCTGGTGGTTGGTCTCAGTATGCTGCAGGTGTTGTTGGCGAAGATGGTCAAGTCATTGCATGTGACATTTTACCAATGGATTCCATTGCGGGCGTTGCCTTTTTACAGGGCGATTTTCGTGAAGAGTCGGTTTTAAATGCTCTTTTGGAACGAATTCAGCCAGACATGGTCGATGTAGTTATGTCGGACATGGCTCCTAATATGGCAGGTAACTTATCAGTTGATCAGCCAAGAGCAATGTACCTTGTTGAATTAGCGTTGGATATGTGTCGACAAGTTCTTGCTCCCGATGGTAGTTTTGTGGTTAAGGTCTTTCAGGGCGAAGGCTTTGATCAGTATGTCAAGGATGTCCGCGACATGTTTAAAGTGGTAAAAATCCGCAAGCCCGACTCTTCGAGGGCTCGTTCTCGAGAAGTGTACATCGTTGCCACAGGTTACAAAGGGTAACCATTAATTGGCATTGATGAAAATTAACACTATAGCTACGGTCTGAAAACTGTAGTACCCTACCTTTAATTACAACTAGTTATCGAGAGGCTGACACCTTGAGTGACATGGCAAAAAATTTAATTCTTTGGTTAGTAATTGCGGTCGTTTTAATGTCGGTTTTCCAGAGCTTCGGCCCTGGAGACAACAACGGAAGAACGATCGATTACACCACATTTGTACAGGAAGTTGGCCAAGGCCAAATACAAGAAGCTCAGTTCAATAACAGTGAGATTACTTTTACTCGTCGTGGAGGCAGTACTCGTTACGTTACCTATATGCCGGTTTACGACCAGAAACTTCTGGATGATTTGATCAATCAGAATGTAAAAGTTCAAGGTACACCACCTGAAGAGCAAAGCTTGCTTGGCACTATCTTCATCTCATGGTTCCCGATGATTCTGTTGATTGGTGTTTGGATTTTCTTCATGCGTCAAATGCAAGGCGGCGGTGGCAAAGGGGCTATGTCCTTTGGCAAAAGCAAAGCCCGTATGATGAGTGAGGAACAGATCAAAACCACATTTGCTGATGTTGCGGGTTGTGACGAAGCAAAAGAAGACGTCAAGGAGCTGGTTGATTACCTTCGTGATCCTAGTCGTTTCCAAAAGCTCGGTGGTAAAATTCCAACGGGTGTTCTGATGGTAGGTCCTCCAGGTACTGGTAAAACATTGCTCGCTAAAGCGATTGCTGGTGAAGCGAAAGTACCTTTCTTTACTATCTCAGGTTCAGATTTCGTAGAAATGTTCGTTGGTGTGGGTGCATCTCGTGTACGTGACATGTTCGAACAAGCTAAAAAAGCTTCTCCATGTATCATCTTCATCGATGAAATCGATGCTGTAGGTCGTCAACGTGGCGCGGGTGTAGGTGGTGGTCACGATGAACGTGAACAAACGCTAAACCAAATGCTGGTTGAGATGGATGGTTTTGAAGGTAACGAAGGTATTATCGTTATCGCGGCAACCAACCGTCCTGACGTATTGGATCCAGCACTGCTTCGTCCTGGTCGTTTTGACCGTCAAGTTGTGGTTGGTCTTCCAGATGTTCGTGGTCGTGAGCAGATTCTGAAAGTTCACATGCGTAAAGTGCCGCTAGCCGGTGATGTTGAACCATCACTCATTGCTCGTGGTACACCAGGTTTCTCTGGTGCTGACTTAGCTAACTTGGTCAACGAAGCTGCGCTGTTTGCTGCTCGTGGCAACAAACGCAACGTATCTATGGTTGAGTTCGAGCTAGCAAAAGATAAAATCATGATGGGTGCAGAACGTCGCTCGATGGTGATGTCGGAAGAAATCAAAGCTTCTACTGCATATCACGAAGCTGGTCACGCGATTGTGGGACGTTTAGTGCCAGAGCATGATCCTGTGTACAAAGTGTCGATTATTCCACGTGGTCGTGCGTTAGGTGTGACTATGTACTTGCCAGAGCAAGATCGTGTCAGCATGTCTAAACAAAACCTAGAGTCTATGATTTCGAGTCTTTATGGTGGTCGTTTGGCAGAAGAGTTGATTTACGGTGTTGATAAGGTGTCGACTGGTGCGTCAAACGATATCGAACGTGCTACTGATATTGCGCGTAAGATGGTGACTCAGTGGGGCTTTTCTGACAAGCTTGGTCCAATGCTGTACGCAGAAGATGAAGGGGAAGTTTTCCTTGGTCGTAGCGTAACGCAAACCAAACATATGTCTGATGACACAGCAAAACTGATTGATGATGAAGTACGTAAAATCATCGACCGCAACTACGAACGTGCACGTCGTATCCTAGTGGAAAATATGGATATTATGCATGCAATGAAAGATGCGTTGATGAAGTATGAAACCATTGATGCTGGTCAAATTGATGATTTGATGGCTCGTAAAGAAGATATTCGTGAACCTGCTGGCTGGGCAGACCATGTTGCTAATGCTTCTGCTAAGAAAGAATCAGAAGCTGCTTCTGAAACGCCTAAAGCTGAAGTGTCTCAACCGGAGAAAGCTCCAGAGGAAACTAAGCCTCAAGAGCAGGTGGCGGATACGGATAAAAAAGATTCAAACGCGGAATAAGCTGTTTGAATATTAATAATAAAACCCCGATTAGTTCGGGGTTTTTCTATATCTTAGGGAATGCTTTTTAATCATTATGAATATTCATACGCCATTTAAAACATTAGAACTCAGTCGTCCGCACGTGATGGGGATCTTAAATACCACACCTGATTCCTTTTCTGATGGTGGTCGTTTCACACAGCTCGAAGCCGCATTAAGCCGTGCTTTAGCGATGATAGAAGCAGGCGTGACGATTATTGATATTGGTGGCGAATCTACTAGACCTGGTGCCCCTGAAGTTTCATTAGAGGAAGAACTTCATCGGGTGGTGCCGATTGTTCAAGAGATTCGCAAACACAATCAAGATGTGTGGATTTCTATCGATACCAGCAAAGCCGAAGTGATGAAGCAAGCGCTTGAAGCAGGTGCTGACCTTATCAACGATATTCGCTCATTAACAGAGCCTGGTGCCCTTGACGTTGTGGCTAAAGCTCAAGTTCCTGTATGCATTATGCATATGAAGGGGCAACCAAAAACGATGCAGGTTAACCCGCAATATGATGATCTCATGTCTGAAGTACACCAGTTTTTGATTGAGCGTATTGCTGCCTGTGAAAAGGCTGGTATCCTTCGGGAAAATATCATAGTTGATCCAGGTTTTGGCTTTGGTAAGTCGATCGAGGATAACTACAAACTATTGGCTAATTTGGAGTCATTTCACCAATATGGATTACCCATCCTCGCAGGGATGTCACGTAAATCGATGTTGTTCAAATTACTTGATAAAAAGCCAGCAGACTGCATGGTTGCAAGCGTTGCGTGTGCCACACTTGCCGCCAGTAAAGGGGCTCATATTATTCGAGTCCATGATTTTGAAGAAACAGTAGAAGCGATGAAAATCGTTCAGATGACATTAAGTAATTTCAACGAGGTTAAAGGCTAGATATGTCTCAGGAAAGACGCTATTTCGGTACCGATGGTGTACGCGGTAAAGTAGGGGAATACCCAATTACCCCTGATTTCGTACTTAAATTAGGTTGGGCAGCTGGTCGAGTCTTAGCAAAACAGGGCTCGAAAAAAGTGATTATTGGTAAAGATACTCGTATCTCCGGTTATATGCTGGAATCGGCTTTAGAAGCTGGTCTTGCCGCCGCTGGTCTAAAGGCTATTTTTACTGGACCAATGCCAACACCAGCAATTGCATATTTGACGCAGACGTTAAGAGCGGAAGCGGGGATTGTGATTTCTGCATCGCATAACCCGTATTACGATAATGGCATTAAGTTTTTCTCTTCCGAAGGGACCAAGTTACCGGATGATGTAGAGCTGGCGATTGAAGCTGAACTGGACAAGCCTATTGAGTGCGTTGAATCCTCTCAGTTAGGTAAAGCCTCTCGTTTAGTTGACGCCGCTGGACGTTATATCGAGTTTTGTAAAAGTACCTTCCCGCACCGTTTAAGCCTCAATGGTTTGAAACTGGTGGTTGACTGTGCTCATGGCGCGACTTATCACATAGCTCCTAATGTCTTTAAAGAGCTAGGTGCTGACGTTATTTCAATGGGTGTTGAGCCTAATGGCGTCAATATTAACGATGAAGTGGGGGCAACTGATGTCCGTGCACTTCAGCAGCGTGTTGTTGCAGAAAATGCCGATTTAGGTCTCGCGTTCGATGGCGACGGCGACCGTCTTATTATGGTGGATGCCAAAGGCAATAAAGTCGATGGTGACCAATTAGCCTATATTATTGCGCGCGATGCATTACGTCGTGGCACATTAAAAGGCGGTGTTGTTGGTACACTAATGACTAACCTTGGTATGGAAAATGGTCTTAAACAGCTAGGTATTCCTTTTGTTCGTGCTTCTGTTGGTGACCGCTATGTAATGGAAAAACTGCTAGAAAAAGGCTGGAATATTGGCGCTGAGAATTCGGGTCATATTATTCTGCTTGATAGCGTAACGACTGGCGATGCGATTGTTTCCGCATTGCGTGTTCTTACTGCTATTGTTGATAGCGATATGCCATTGCATGAGTTATCTAAAGGCATGACTCTCTATCCTCAAGTACTCGAAAATGTGCGTTTTAGTGGTAATGGTAACCCTCTAGAAGCAACAGAAGTACTGGCTGCCGTGGCTAAAGTTGAAAGTGAGCTAGGCGAAAAAGGTCGAGTGTTGCTGCGTAAGTCAGGCACTGAGCCTCTTATTCGCGTTATGGTTGAAGGCGAAGACGCTGAGTTAGTTCAGAATTCGGCCCTTGCTATTGCTAATGTTGTAAAAGAAAGCTGCTGAGATCTTGGCACTAGAGTAGCTTTTACCTAGTGCGATTTATGTTCAAAGCTTGTTATAACTGGATTCTTAATGAAAATTTGTTGTTAAGAATCCAGTGATTAGCTGTTTTACTATTACTTTTGTCTTTTTTTTGACCGTTCAGTCATGGGTGATAGATTTTTTATGAAATTCCCCTTGTCAGTTGGAATGGCTTTCGTTAGTATTAGCTCCGCCTTCCAATGGGAGGTCGCTAGCCTTGTTCGAGTCGGATGATTAGGATGGCGCTGGCTCAACAATTTGGAACATAGGTGGATGTTATGTTTACAGCTCTACTTGTGATTTACCTGTTGGCAGCGGTTGGTATCATTGGCCTAGTGTTGATACAGCAAGGTAAAGGCGCAGATATGGGAGCCTCATTCGGTGCTGGTGCTTCAAACACAGTGTTTGGCGCGAGTGGCTCAGGTAACTTCCTTACCCGAATGACAGCAATTTTTGCGATTATTTTCTTAGTTGCTAGCTTGGTGTTAGGTAATCTATCTACACACAAAACTGAATCTAAGTGGGTTGACCCAACACAAGGTCAAACAACTGTAGAACAGAAAGCTAGTGATAATGCAGCACAGTCTGCGAGTGAAGTTCCAGCTGAGAAATCAAGCAGCGACGAAATTCCTCAATAACTTATCTGATTTTAGATAAGTCAAGGTTTTAGCCGAGATGGTGAAATTGGTAGACACACTAGCATGAGGTGCTAGCGCTTCGGTGTGGGGGTTCGAGTCCCCCTCTCGGCACCATGTTTACAAACTTGTAAAACACAGAGTTATGCGTATAATGCGTACTCAGTCGGACGCGGGGTGGAGCAGCTTGGTAGCTCGTCGGGCTCATAACCCGAAGGTCGTTGGTTCAAATCCGGCCCCCGCAACCAATCTTCTTAGATTTAGATGCAAGTTTGGCAGTGCTAACCTCACTGCAATTGAGAAGGAATTCTCAATTTATCAGGGTCCAGCATCAAAAAACCCCGGCTTATCGGGGTTTTTTGTTATCTGAATTTCTTCAACTGAAAAATTCAGGTGGTTGCTTGGAATTTAAATTGGGCTCTATGCCCTTTTTTTGTTTCTGGAGTGGTTGAAATGACTGGTTTAGAGAGACAACTTACTGAATTGCTTGAAGCTCCAGTCGAGGCTTCAGGATACGAATTAGTAGGTTTAGAATTTGTTCGTGCAGGACAGCATTCGACATTACGTATTTTTATTGACCATGAAAATGGCATTACAGTGGATGACTGTGCAGAAGTAAGTCATCAAGTCAGCGCTGTTCTGGATGTAGAAGATCCTATTTCTGTGGTTTATAACCTAGAAGTGTCATCTCCTGGTTTAGAAAGGCCACTATTTAAAGCAGCACACTACGAGCAATTTATTGGTCACGAGGTAAGCGTTGTTCTTAAAATGGCTGTTGGTAACCGTCGTAAATGGAAAGGCGTCATTGACTCTGTTGATGGAGAAACCGTTGCGATTACTGTTGATGGGCAACTAGAACACTTTGCATTAAGCAATATTGCAAAAGCGAACCTGATCCCTAAATTTTAAGTCTTAGAGGCTATAAAAATGAGTAAAGAAATTTTAGCGGTTGTTGAGGCGGTTTCTAACGAGAAAGCAGTACCTCGTGAGCGTATTTTTGAAGCGCTAGAAATCGCGTTGTCAACATCAACAAAGAAAAAGTACGAGATTGAAATTGACGTACGTGTTGCTATCGACCGTAAAACTGGCGAATTTGAAACTTTCCGTCGCTGGCTGGTAGTTGAGAATGTTGAGAATCCAACAAAAGAGATCTCTGTAGAAGCAGCTCAATATGATGATGAGTCAGTGCAGTTAGGTGACTACATTGAAGATCAAATCGAATCTGTAACGTTTGACCGTATTACAACCCAGACGGCTAAACAAGTTATCGTACAAAAAGTTCGTGAAGCTGAACGTGCGCAAATCGTTGAACAATTCATCGACAATGAAGGTGAGTTGGTAACGGGCGTAGTAAAAAAAGTAAGCCGTGAAACCATTATCTTAGATCTTGGTAGCAACGCTGAAGCGGTTATTCTTCGTGAAGATCAACTTCCTCGTGAAAACTTCCGCCCTGGTGACCGCGTTCGTGGTCTGCTTTACGCAGTAAAACCAGAAGCACGCGGTTTCCAACTGTTTATCACACGTTCTAAACCAGAAATGTTGGCTGAACTGTTCCGTGTTGAAGTTCCTGAAATTGGCGAAGAGCTAATTGAATTGAAAGGTGCTGCACGTGATCCTGGTTCTCGTGCGAAAATTGCAGTAAAAACCAATGACAAACGTATCGACCCAGTTGGTGCTTGTGTTGGTATGCGTGGTGCACGTGTTCAAGCTGTATCTGGTGAGCTTGGTGGTGAGCGTATCGATATCGTGCTTTGGGATGATAACCCAGCGCAATTTGTGATCAACGCTATGGCTCCTGCAGATGTAGCATCTATCATCGTTGATGAAGACGCTCATTCAATGGATATCGCTGTTGAAGC
Source organism: Vibrio porteresiae DSM 19223 (assembly GCF_024347055.1). Classification (NCBI taxonomy): domain Bacteria; kingdom Pseudomonadati; phylum Pseudomonadota; class Gammaproteobacteria; order Vibrionales; family Vibrionaceae; genus Vibrio; species Vibrio porteresiae. The sequence goes on along the minus strand of NZ_AP024895.1, from coordinate 3,058,608 downwards.
TGACAACCTAGCACAAGCGATTGGCCGTAATGGTCAAAACGTACGACTAGCTTCTCAACTAACTGGTTGGGAATTGAATGTCATGACAGTCGCTGATCTGCAGAAAAAACATCAAGAAGAATCGATGGCTGCAATTGAAAGCTTCATGAAATATCTAGATATTGAACAAGATTTCGCTGAACTATTGGTGGAAGAGGGTTTCTCTACTCTAGAAGAAGTGGCTTACGTACCAGTCAATGAACTACTGGATATCGATGGTCTAGATGAAGATCTTGTTGATGAGCTGCGTACTCGTGCGAAACAAGCTCTGACGACAATTGCTTTAGCAAAAGAAGAATCAAATGACGGCGCTGAACCTGCTGATGATCTATTGAATCTTGCAGGTCTAGAGCGCGAATTAGCCTTTAAATTGGCTGCCAAAGGTGTAGTAACTCTGGAAGATCTTGCTGACCAAGGTATTGACGATTTAGAAGGCATCGAGGGTCTAACCGAAGAGCGTGCTGGTGAGTTAATTATGGCTGCCCGTAACATCTGCTGGTTTGGTGAAGACGCATAATTTCGGCAAGGGGAGAAAGCGGCATGACACAACAAACAGTTAAAGCACTGAGTGATGAAATTGGTACGCCAGTTGACCGCTTGTTAGAACAACTTGCTGAGGCTGGTATGCCTAAATCAAGCTCAGATAGCGTCACTGAAGGTGAAAAGCAACAATTGCTTAACTTCTTACGCACTGGGAATAGTGATGGGGAAGGCAATGAGCCAACCCGTCTTACACTACAACGCAAGAAACGCAGTACTTTGAGTGTGAATGCGGGTGGTGGTAAAAGTAAAGATATTCAGGTTGAAGTGCGCAAAAAACGTACGTATGTTAAGCGCAGTACCATTGAAGACGAGGCTAAACGTCAAGCGGATGCTGAAGAAGCAGCACGACGTGAAGCTGAAGAGCTAGCGAAACGCGAAGCAGAAGACGCAGCTAAACGTGAAGCCGAAGAACAGGCAAAACGTGAAGCTGAAGAAAAGGCTAAGCGAGAAGCAGTAGAAAAAGCGAAACGTGACGCAGAAGAGAAAGCGAAACGTGACGCACAAGACCAAGCGAAACGTGAGCGCTCCGTAGAAGATAAAACTTTGCAGGAAGCAGCGCGTAAAGAAGCCGATGAGTTAAAACGTCGTCAGGAAGAGGAAGCGAAACGTAAGGCTGAATTAGAAAGCCAACGTCAGCTAACTGAGACACGCAAACTGGCTGAGAAAAACGCAGAGCGTTGGTCTGCTGATGATGAGAAAAAGGGTGATATGGAAGAAGATACAGATTACCACGTGACGACTTCACGTTATGCTCGTGAAGCTGAAGATGAGGCAGACCGTCGTGATGAAGGTGCCCGTCGTTCCACGAAGGCAAATAAGAGAAAAATGTCTTCTCGTGACGATCGTCAGGAGCGTGACTCACGTCCTCGCTCTAAAAACCGTAAAGGTCGCATCACTAAACCGACTTCAATGCAACATGGTTTTGATAAATCAGCTGTTGTAGCTAAGTCTGATGTTGTTGTTGGTGAGACGATTGTGGTTTCTGAGCTAGCTGCGAAAATGGCAGTGAAAGCAACAGAAGTCATTAAAGTGATGATTAAGATGGGCGCAATGGCGACCATTAACCAAGTGATTGACCAAGAAACTGCGCAACTTGTAGCGGAAGAAATGGGTCACAAAGTGATTCTACGTAAAGAAAACGAGCTTGAAGAAGCAGTGCTTTCTGACCGTGATGAATCTGCTGACACCTCTCCTCGTGCTCCAGTAGTTACTATCATGGGTCACGTTGACCATGGTAAAACCTCAACACTTGACTACATCCGTCGTACGCACGTTGCTTCTGGCGAAGCTGGTGGTATCACACAGCACATCGGTGCATACCATGTGAAAACACCAAACGGTATGATTACGTTCTTGGATACTCCTGGACACGCAGCATTTACTGCAATGCGTGCTCGTGGTGCTCAAGCGACTGATATCGTAGTACTTGTTGTAGCAGCAGACGATGGTGTAATGCCACAAACTGTTGAAGCGATTCAACACGCGAAAGCGGCTGGCGTACCTTTGATCGTTGCAGTGAACAAGATCGATAAAGAAGGCGCTAACCCAGATAACGTGAAGAACGAACTGGCTAACTACGAAGTTATTCCTGAAGAGTGGGGCGGTGAGAACATCTTTGTTCACATCTCTGCAAAACAAGGTACTAACATCGATCAACTTCTAGAAGCGATTCTTCTTCAAGCTGAAGTTCTTGAACTAACAGCGGTTAGAGAAGGTATGGCGTCTGGTGTGGTTATCGAATCACGTCTAGATAAAGGCCGTGGTCCAGTAGCAACAGTATTGGTTCAATCAGGTACTCTGCACAAAGGCGATATCGTTCTATGTGGTCAAGAATATGGCCGTGTACGTGCGATGACTGATGAGCGTGGTGACGAAGTAGTAGAAGCTGGTCCTTCTATTCCAGTTGAGATTTTAGGTCTTTCTGGCGTTCCTGCTGCAGGTGATGAAGCAACAGTTGTTCGTGACGAACGTAAAGCTCGCGAAGTGGCTAACTACCGTCAAGGTAAGTTCCGTGACGTGAAACTGGCTCGTCAACAAAAAGCGAAACTAGAAAACATGTTCTCTAACATGGTTGCTGGTGATGTTGCTGAGTTGAACATCGTTCTTAAAGCTGACGTTCAAGGCTCTGTTGAAGCGATTTCAGATTCTCTACGTAAACTGTCAACTGACGAAGTTAAAGTTAACATCGTAGGTTCTGGCGTAGGTGGTATCACTGAAACTGACGCATCTCTAGCGGCAGCTTCTAACGCGATTATCGTAGGCTTTAACGTACGTGCTGATGCTTCTGCTCGCCGTGCAATTGAAGCTGAGAACTTGGATCTACGTTACTACTCAATCATTTACCAATTGATTGATGAAGTGAAACAAGCAATGAGCGGTATGCTTGCTCCGACCTTCAAACAAGAGATCATTGGTCTTGCTGAAGTTCGTGACGTGTTCAAGTCGCCTAAACTGGGTGCTATCGCAGGTTGTATGGTAACGGAAGGTTTGATTAAACGTAACGCTCCTATCCGTGTACTACGCGACAACGTTGTAATCTTTGAAGGTGAACTAGAATCTCTACGTCGCTTTAAAGATGACGTTTCAGAAGTTAAGAACGGCTACGAATGTGGTGTTGGCGTTAAGAACTATAATGATGTTCGCGTCGGTGACCAAATCGAAGTATTCGAAACTATCGAAGTTCAACGTTCAATCGATGACTAATCGACCATAATTGCACGTAAAGGCAATAATAGGTTGTTGAATACACCATGGGGGGCTGGGTTAACCAACCCCCCATTCTTTCTGTAAGTGAGAAAAGATATGCCAAAAGAATTTAGCCGTACACAGCGTGTGGCTCAGCAATTACAAAAAGAATTGGCCATGATCCTTCAACGTGAAGTTCGTGATTCACGTCTTGGCATGGTTACTATTTCCGACGTAGAAGTGTCTCGTGACCTTTCTTACGCAAAAGTGTTTGTGACTTTCCTATGTGTGGGTGAGCAAACTCCAGATTCTTGCTTAACCGCATTACGCGAACATGAAGTTCATATTCGTATGATGCTAGGTAAGCGTATCCGTCTACGCCTCACTCCAGAAATTCGTTTCTTCTATGACAATACTCTTGTTGATGGTATGCGTATGTCTAACTTGGTGACTGAAGTGGTCAACAATGACAAACGTAAGCAACAAGAATCTGGTCGTGAGGACGAAGAGTAATGGCAAGACGACGTAAAGGTCGTGCAATCAATGGGGTTGTTTTACTCGATAAACCAACGGGTATCTCCTCAAATGATGCGCTGCAAAAAGTAAAACGCATCTATTTTGCTGAAAAAGCAGGACACACTGGTGCGCTTGATCCTCTGGCAACCGGCATGTTACCTATTTGTTTAGGTGAAGCGACCAAGTTTTCGCAGTTCCTGCTTGATTCGGATAAACGGTATCGAGTGATCGCAAAGCTTGGTGAGAGAACCAATACGTCCGATTCTGACGGTGAAGTCGTTGAGACTCGTCCAGTGAATGTGGATAGGGAAACTCTCCTTGAGAAAATTGAGACTTTCCGTGGCGAAACGGATCAAGTTCCATCAATGTTCTCAGCACTCAAGTATCAAGGTCGTCCGTTATACGAATATGCTCGCGAAGGTATTGATGTGCCACGTGAAGCTCGCAAAATTACGGTTTACGATATTCAACTACTGCGTTTTGAGGGCGATGAAGTTGAGATGGAAGTTCACTGCTCTAAAGGAACTTACATTCGAACTATCGTTGACGATTTGGGCGAAATGCTTGGCTGCGGCGCGCACGTTATCTATCTACGTCGTACTGGCGTGGCAAACTACCCTTACGAGCGCATGGTGACGTTAGAGCAGCTAAATGCTCTGTTAGAACAAGCTCAGCAACAAGAGATTGAACCTAAAGAACTATTGGATCCGCTGTTGTTGCCAATGGATACCGCAGTACAAAATCTTCCTGAAGTTAACCTGATTTCTGAATTGGTCGACTTAGTTCAGCATGGACAGGCAGTGCAAGTATCTGGAGTACCAGCGCAAGGGCAAGTGCGAATGACTGGCGGTGCTGAGCGTTTATTCCTTGGTGTAGGCGAAATCGATGCTGATGGTCGCGTTGCTCCAAAACGTTTAGTGGTTTATGGAGAGCAAGAGGCGTAAAAATGTCTCTTTACATGAGAGGATAGTTCTTGTCGGACTACCTTTTATTCTCTATAATTCGCGTTCCTCGTGTCGGCTGAATCAGAGATTGGCTGGCACAAATATAAACTTAACTCTTAGGAGAGAATTATGTCTCTGAATGCAGAAACTAAAGCAGCAATCGTTGCTGAATACGCACGTGGCGAAGCTGACACAGGTTCACCAGAAGTACAAGTAGCACTACTAACTGCTTCTATCAACCACCTACAAGATCACTTCAAAGCACACAAAGGCGATCACCACAGCCGTCGTGGTCTTCTACGTATGGTTTCTCGTCGTCGTAAACTTCTAGATTACCTTAAAGGTAAAGATCTAGGACGCTACCAAGACCTAATCAAACGTCTAGAGCTACGTCGCTAAGATCAGTTTGTTTGAAAAAGGGGCTTTATGCCCCTTTTTTGTTATCTAAATTTGGCAAATTTTCAGTTAAGTAGTTTATACTACCCGCCATTCAGCAGAAGAATTTGTTGAATGTAAAAGACTCACTGCATTACTGTCACCTTAGTCGACCAAGTGGTCGCGGCTATTCAAAGCAGATGCTGTTTGTATGCGTTTAGCGTGAACTGCGTCTTCTTTCACTAGTCGCGATTAGTGATGCTCTGAGTGATTAATTTAAAACTAAATCGTAAGGTTTAGAAAAAGGAACACTCATGTTTGAAAAACCAGTAGTTAAGACTTTCCAGTACGGTAATCATACCGTTACTCTAGAAACCGGTGTAATGGCGCGTCAAGCGACTGCAGCGGTAATGGCAACAATGGATGATACAGCTGTATTCGTTTCTGTTGTTGGTAAAAAAGAAGCGGTTGAAGGTCAAGATTTCTTCCCTCTAACTGTAAACTACCAAGAGCGTACTTACGCAGCCGGTAAAATCCCTGGTGGCTTCTTTAAGCGCGAAGGTCGTCCTTCTGAAGGCGAAACTCTGATTGCACGTCTTATCGACCGTCCAATCCGCCCACTTTTCCCTGATGGTTTTACTAACGAAGTGCAAGTTATTGCAACTGTTGTTTCTGTAAACCCAGACGTTCAACCTGATATCGTTACTATGATCGGTACTTCTGCTGCTCTAGCGATTTCTGGTATTCCATTCAATGGTCCTATCGGTGCGGCACGTGTTGGTCATATCGATGGTCAGCTAGTACTAAACCCAAGCCAAACTGAACTGCAAACTTCTCGTCTAGATCTAGTAGTTGCGGGTACTGAAAGTGCAGTTCTTATGGTTGAATCTGAAGCAGATATCCTATCTGAAGAAGAGATGCTTTCTGCCGTTGTTTTTGGTCACGACCAACAACAAAACGTTATCAAAGCGATCAACGAATTCGCTGCTGAAGTTGCGACTCCAGCATGGGAATGGGTTGCTCCAGTAGAAGACTCAGCTCTTAAAGCTAAGATTGCTGAATTGGCAGAAGCTCGTTTCGTAGAAGCGTACCAAATCACTGACAAAATGGCTCGTTACGAGCAAGTGGGTCACATCAAGTCTGATGTAGTTGCTGCTATCGTTGCAGAAAATGAAGCAACTGATGAAAACACCATTAAGAACATGCTTGGTTCTCTAGAGAAGAAAGTCGTTCGTGGTCGTATTATCGCTGGTGAAAAACGTATCGATGGTCGTGAGAAAGACATGGTTCGTGCACTTGATGTACGTACTGGCGTTCTTCCACGTACTCACGGTAGCGCACTGTTCACTCGTGGTGAAACTCAGGCTCTAGTGACTGCAACTCTAGGTACTCAACGTGATGCTCAAATCATTGATGAGCTAACAGGTGAGAAGAAAGATTACTTCCTACTGCACTACAACTTCCCTCCATACTGTGTAGGTGAAACTGGTTTTGTTGGTTCACCAAAACGTCGTGAAATCGGCCATGGTCGTCTAGCAAAACGTGGTATTGCAGCGGTAATGCCTTCAATTGATGAATTCCCATACACTGTACGTGTTGTATCAGAAATCACTGAATCTAACGGTTCTTCATCAATGGCTTCTGTATGTGGTTCATCTCTAGCGCTTATGGATGCTGGTGTGCCAATCAAAGCCTCTGTTGCGGGTATCGCAATGGGTCTTGTTAAAGAAGAAGAAGGTTTTGTTGTTCTGTCTGATATCCTAGGTGATGAAGACCACCTTGGCGATATGGACTTTAAAGTAGCTGGTACATCAACAGGTGTAACTGCACTACAAATGGACATCAAGATCGAAGGTATTACTAAAGAGATCATGCAAATTGCATTGAACCAAGCGAAAGGTGCTCGTATGCACATCCTTTCTGTTATGGATCAAGCTATCTCTGGTGCTCGTGAAGAGATCTCTGAATTTGCTCCACGCATCTACACGATGAAGATCAGCACAGACAAGATCAAAGACGTTATTGGTAAAGGTGGTGCAGTTATCCGTCAATTGACTGAAGAAACTGGCACAACTATCGAAATTGAAGAAGACGGCACAATCAAGATTGCAGCGACAGACAGTGCTCAAGCGAAAGATGCGATCGCTCGTATCGAAGCTATCACTGCTGAAGTTGAAGTAGGTAAAATCTACACTGGTAAAGTTGCTCGCCTTGCTGATTTCGGTGCGTTCGTTACCGTTCTTCCTGGTAAAGATGGTCTAGTACACATCTCTCAAATCGCTGACAAACGCGTAGAGAAAGTATCTGACTACCTAACTGAAGGTCAGGAAGTGAAAGTAAAAGTTCTTGAAATCGACCGTCAAAACCGTATTCGTCTAAGTATGAAAGAAGCGGTAGAGAAAACCGAAGAAGAGACTGTTGCTGATTCAGCAGACAACCAAGCTGAATAATTGTCGACTAGATTAGAACTGTAATTTCACATTTCTATTCTAAAGCATGTTATAAAGGGAGCGTTTACGCTCCCTTTTTTACTATTGGGACAATAAGGTAGAAGGTGAAGTCTACCTAAGCATAATTCTCCACCGGATAACAGGAGTATGTATCTGTGAAATGGTTTCGTACCGTATCGACTAGCCTAGCAGTAATGTTATTGGCAGGGTGTGTATCAAAAGGCGCACAAGAGGCGCATTGGATTTATCCACCTATGGCGGTTCCTTTGCAAAATTCAGTACAACAAGAAGTGCAAATTGCTCGGTTGACTCAATTGTTGCAACGACAAGATCTGAGCGATAAAGTGCGAACCAAAATGCTAAATGATCGTGGTAACGCTTATGACAGTGTTGGGTTACAAGATTTGGCTCGTCTCGATTTTTCTCAATCACTAGCCATCGATCCAAAGCAACCAGATGTGTTTAATTTGCTTGGTGTTTACTACACTGGCGTCGATCAACATGATGCGGCTTATGAATCATTTGATACCGCGTTAGAAATGAATCCTGACGACGTGTACGCACTGCGTAATCGTGCCGTTGCCCTCTATTATGGCGAGCGTCCTGAACTTGCTTTAGAGGACATGAAAACATTAGATGATAAGACCCCAGGTGACCCATTTAACGCATTATGGACTTATATCATCCAGTACGATATTGAACCGATTCAGGCGAAGCAGCAGCTCTTAACCAGCTACAGCGCTCATAATGATGTATGGGGCTGGACAATCGTTGCTCTGATGTTAGATGAAATTTCTGAACAGCAAGCCTTTACCCTAATTTTAGAACATACCCATGATAATCAGTTACTCGCGCAGCGTTTAACTGAAACCTATTTCTATCTGGGTAAGCGTTATCAAATGCAGGGCGAATTAGCCCATGCGCTTTCACTTTATAAACTTGCTATCTCGATGAATGTGTACGAGTACGTTGAGCATCGCTATGCCTTTTTGGAATTAGAACGTATTTTCAAGCAGGTACGAGATGAGCAGCTTGCAGCTGAAAAAGCTGCGAAGCAGGCTGCAGAAACAGAAGATAAAGTATAATTTTAGTAAGTGATTGACTATTGAAAGGCGACTCGTTAGAGTCGCCTTTTTGATAATTAGCGCCTGATTATTGAACTAATTAGTTAGGTAAGCTAACCATTTGAGGCTCTTATGAGTTTGGCAATGAACTTAGAACAATTAGAGAGATTTTCTGCCAAAGTTTGGCGAAAACATGGGAAAGAAGATCCAATTTCTCATTTAAGTTTTAACGAGTATGACTATCTTAAAGCGATCCAGAGTGCTGGTGAGCCGATTCGTCTAACCGATCTAGCCAAAAAAATGGAAGTGACGAAACCCTCTGCGTCTTCTATGGTAAAACGCCTAGAAGGTCGCGGTATGATTCGTCGAATTTTATGTCATGAAGACGCACGATCTGTTCGATTTGAGTTAACCGAAGAAGCGGAAAAACATTTGTCTAATGAAAGTAAGGTCTATGCTCTAATGGCATTAGAAATGACCGATCGTTTGACCGATGAAGAAGCTATCTTCTTGGATACCCTGCTACACAAATCATTAAGTTAATATAGGTCAAGTGGTTAGCTTGCCTAACTACTTGAGCGGTGATGTTATGCCTGTCTATCGTCAATTTCTACGTTATACCATTCCTACAGTGGCAGCGATGCTCGTCAACGGTTTATACCAAGTGGTTGATGGCATTTTTATTGGTCATTACATGGGAGCCGATGGATTGGCTGGCATCAACCTAGCTTGGCCTGTGATTGCCACAGTGCTTGGGTTGGGCATGTTACTAGGGGTAGGTACTGGTGCTCTCTCCTCGATTAAACAAGGAGAGGGGGATTGGGACAGTGCTAAGCGCATACTAGCGACGGGGCTTATTACGCTCGTCTGTGTTGCCCCTGTCATTGCGGTCATTATCTATTTTGGTGCGCCTTATTTTCTGGCGTGGCAAGGCGCTGATAATGGTGGCATGGTATTGGCGCGCCAATATTTGGATGTATTGACGGTAGGCTGTGTGTTTACCCTTGGTTCTATAGCTACTCCATTTTTGTTACGTAACGATAATAGCCCGAATTTAGCCACTATTTTGATGATGAGTGGTGCGGTTACCAATATCGTTTTTGATTACCTATTTATTGCTGTAATGGGATGGCAGTTGCAAGGTGCGGCACTAGCGACCTTACTGTCGCAAATGGTGGTCACACTTGGCGGCGGGCGTTATTTCTTTTCTAATCGAGCAACATTGCGTCTTACTCGCCAATGTTTAAAAGTGGAATGGCAATATTTACCTAAGATGGTTCTGATTGGGCTCTCGAGCTTCTTCATGTATATCTATAGTGCCACGACGGTTGCGTTTCATAATAGTCAATTAGCGTATTATGGGAGTTCGGTCAGTATTGGCGCTTACGCTATCTTGGGATACATCATCACTGTGTATTACTTAACGGTAGAAGGGATTGCTAACGGTATGCAGCCACTTGCGTCGTTCAACTATGGCGCAAAAAATTATCAAGCGATTCGTACCTTGCTACGTCTTTCAATGTCGATTGTGGTGCTCGGAGGTATCGTTTTTGTGGCTGTCGTGAATCTTTTCCCAACGGCGATTATTGGTATCTTCAACAGTGACGATAATGCATTGATCCAATGTGCAGAGGAGGCCATCCACTTGCATCTCTTTGCCCTGTTCTTTGATGGATTTTTGGTGGTGGCAGGCGCCTACTTCCAAGCATTGGGGCACAGTCGTAAGGCAATGTTTATTACCGTTGGTAATATTTCTGTACAACTGCCATTTCTGTTTCTTTTGCCACGTTGGTTTGGCTTAGATGGTGTGTGGCTCGCTTTCCCACTTTCGAATATCACACTAAGTGTGGTAGTGGCGATAATGCTGTGGTGGGAAGTGCGCAGAGAAATACCATTAAGTCGTTCAGTTTATCCAACCGAGTGCCGTAGATAGCCTAAGGGGAGCAAAATTGCTCCCCTTAGTTATAGCTGAACTTCTAATCCAGGAATCTGGTGCCAGTAACCATTGCACTCACGTTGATCGAGATGAATTCGGTGCTCGCCATTTTCATTGGAGCGAAAAGCTTGTAGATGATCAAATGTGACTTTGCCCAAAGGACTCAAGCGAACCACATCGACCAGATCATGCATCTGTTTAAGATCGTTAATTAGGTTATAACAGTAACCAGATTGAGTTTGGATGCCGTTAAGGTTAAACACTCGTTGGCCTTCTTGGCTGTCGACCATAATCCCTGTTGGATATTTAATACAACAGGTTTCGCATTCATCTTTAGCGCGGTTTTCTGCTCTTGCTGTAAAGCAACGTGCTGAATAGGCCAAAGGTAAATAGCCGTGACCAAACGCTTCTATTTCAAATTGGCCCCTAATTCCCAGTTCATCACATTGATCTAAGGTTTTTACCAGCCACTCTCTAGAAAGCTCTACTGGCATACACCAGCGTGTCATGCCCTGTTTAAGCAGTATTTTCAATGCGCGGGCGTTGTAGGCGTTAATGGCTGGGCCTACGATAAATGGAACATGTTGTTCTGCTGCCAGTTGAATCGCAGAGACATCATTGGCTTCGATAGCAAAATCACCATTGTCGATGTATTTCTTCATCACATTGATTTCACTGGGAGACTCTAGCAGCGCCATGGTTGAAAGCACGACTTGCTTTCCCGATTGGGCTAACATTTTTGCCAATTCAAACCAATCACCGTACTTCATTTCACGACGCTTAGAGCAGACCGTTTCTCCTAAATAGACAATATCGGCTGAGCTATCTCGTGCTTGTTGATAAAACTCTACCACGTCTTGTTTAGGCCAAAAGTAGAGTAGTGGACCAAGTGCGTAACGCATGTTGTTCTCCAAGCGAATTATTGCCATTTGCGGTGATAGGCACCGAGAGTGGTTTGAGTACCTTCAGAGACGTTAGCCAAAGTGGCATCCCATGCTGGGGCTACTCGATATTGGTCAGGTGCTGCGAGGTAGTGGTCGATCGCTGCTCGCCAAGTTTTGGTCACTTGTTCTACGTAGGCTGGACTGCGTTGGCGGCCTTCAATTTTTACCGAGGCAATATTGGCGGCAAACAGCTCCGGCAGCATGGATAGAGTATTAAGGCTAGTCGGCTCTTCAAGGGCATGGTAGCGCTTGGTTTGACCGTCTAATTCAGCGATAAAACGGCCTTTGCACAGGGTTGGATAGCCGGCATTTTCCCCATGGGAGTAGTGGTCGATCAATACTTCATTTAAGCGTGATTCCAAGCCTGATGATGTTTCTTGCCAACGAACGTATTTAGCAGGAGAGCAAGCGCCAACAGTATTGGGAGATTCTCCAGTCAAGTAAGAAGAGAGATAACAGCGACCCTCTGACATGATGCATAGACTGCCAAAAGCAAAGACCTCTAACTCGACATCACTAGGAATTGAGTTGGAAAGTTGGCGCACTTGATGGATAGAGAGAACGCGGGGGAGCACTACGCGTTTGATATTGAAATTATTTTTATAAAACTCGATGGCTTTACTATTGGTTGCAGACGCTTGTACCGAAAGGTGGATATCAATATGAGGGTAGCGTTCACTGATATAGTCTAACAAAGCGATATCGGCAACAATCAGTGCGTCAATACCGAGTTGTGCTGCTTGGTCAATGGCGTTGGTCCAGCGTTCAAAACCATCAGGATGGGCAAAGGTATTGATCGCAACATGCAGCTTTTTCCCGTGATCTTTAACGTATTCTACGGCTTTATCGAGTTTTTTGCCTGCAAAGTTAAGACCAGCAAAATGGCGTGCGTTCGTGTCATCTTTAAAACCGATATAGACGGCATCCGCTCCACAATCGATCGCCGTTTTCAGGGCAGGAAGATTTCCCGCCGGACATAAAAGTTCCATGGCTCAATTACTATTGTGTCTAATAAGTCGTGGTATTTTATGAACAAAATTGCGTAGAGGATTTGATGTAAATTAGGTTTAGTTCATTCTAAAGTTCACCGTTTCCTTTTCTGTGACGGCAGTTTTTTACAAACAGTTCTTCGACCTCTTGTTTCGGTTGTGGACGATAGAAATGAAATCCTTGAATCGTATTACAGTGCAGATTCGACAGTAACGCAGCTTGCTGTTGAGTTTCAACGCCTTCTGCAACTACGGTCATGTTTAATGATTTACCCAAATTAATGATGTTTTCAATCACGGTCACTTGTTTTGGCAGGGTATCAATATCATTGATAAAGCCGCGATCAATTTTAAGCTCATCTAAAGGGAAACGGGCTAAGTAGGCCAATGAAGAGTAACCGGTACCAAAGTCATCGATAGAAAGACTGAACCCCAGTTTTTTTATCGCATTGAGCATTTGCAGAGTATTTTCACTGTTGCTCATTACTGCTGTCTCAGTAAGCTCAAAGGTAATACAACTTGGATCAAGTCCTGTGACTCTTAACTGCTTTTCCAAATAATCCAGTAATTGACGATTACCAAATTGTTCTGGTGATAAGTTTATAGCCACTCTTCCAGGCAGTATGCCTTGTTGTTGCCAGCGTTTTACCGTGGTAAATACTTCACGAATGACCACGCGACCTAAATGTTCAATTAAGCCAGACTTTTCCGCTACGGGGATAAATGATGCAGGGCTAATATAGCCTTCAACAGGATGTTTCCACCTTACTAAAGCTTCAGCGCCATTAATACTGAAATCTCTAGCGTTTACTTTAGGTTGATACCAAACTTCTAAGCCATTTTGTTGTAGCGCTTTTTGCAGTTCGATCTCAAGCCATAATCTTGCTCGGGCTTCTTTATTCATTTGATCATCGTAAATGATCAGTCGGTTACGCCCACGCTCTTTGGCCTCGTACATGGCAGTATCGGCATTCTGCAGCAAGACGCGCGCATTTTGTCCATTTTCTGGATAACGAACACTACCAATCGAGCAAGAAAGACGCTTAGTAAAATGATGCAGATCGAATGGCTGGTTAATCAAAGCAATAATGCGATCGGAGAGCATTTCTGCTGCTCGATGGTGATCGGGATTCGGCCAAACAATCGCAAATTCATCGGCACCTAAATGACCAAGAATGGCATGAGGCGGCAAAATTCGTTTTAAACGAGCTGCAATTTCTCTAATCACTTTGTCACCCACATGATGACCAAGTGAATCGTTGATATTTTTAAAGTTATCAACGTCTAAGTAGAGCATGGTTAATGGAGTTGAGGTTTTGATTAATTGATCAACTCGTTTGGTAAAGCCTAAACGGTTATACAGTCCAGTTAATGGATCTAAATGGATATCGAGACTGTTAATTGACGTTGGTACTGGCTCACTTGGCGTTGGTAAGTACTCTTGCATGAGGACTAAGTGAGAATGATGCCCCCACATGGGTGTCCAAGCAGTATTGAGAGATAATAGGCGTTCAAAACCACAGCGAGTACTGGTTTGGCAAATAAGAGGAGAACTTGACAACTGCTCGATAAAGCCAGGAGACATACCTACATGAGTTTGACTATCAACAAATAAAACAGAAAACTCTTCACCCAGTAATTCACTTTGATCTTCAAAACCAAGTAGGCGAGCTGCTGCTGGGTTAGCTGAGAGAATAGTGTTGTTTTCAACCAGCAATAGTCCATCTTGGAGCAAGGTAGATAACGTTAGAAACTTTTGTTCTGATTCGTCTAAGGAGTGCAGTAACAGGTGTTTTTCGGAGGTATCGATGGCTTGAAAAATAACGTGGCTAATCTGTCCATTCTGTACAATCGGCGATAAAGAAAAAAGAAAACTTAATCTGATGCCTTGATGCTCAAATTCTATCTCGTTTTCTTGGCTATCGCCCTGAAAGGCCCGTTCGTAAAACGGTTTTAAGTATCGGTAGTAATGCTCGCCAAGTATGGTTTGATCGTTCATTCCCACTAATTCACTTTGTTGCATCTGTGCCAATTCTGAATAGCGTTCATTCACCATCACATAACGGTGCTCTCTATCCAAAATAGCAAAGAAAAACGTGCGATTAGCGGTTAACTTCGCAAACCAATGCTGCAGATTGTCTGATAATGTTTGCGCAGGCATGAAAATACTACCAACTTCCCCAAATGCAATTCATACGATGTTACATAATCTTGAGCTTATTAACTATAACTTTGCGTTATCAATGTCAATTAGGACCAGATTAGACGCCGATTTTTTGATACATAACAGAAATTATGGTCAAGAGTTACTCTAATATGAGCCTTATTTGTTCTACAGTACGGATAATGCTCGTGATTAACAAGATACGTTCTCAATTAGTGCAAAATGCAGCGTCAATTTTGCGATCTCCGGTACACTTTATTCCGCAATTTGTTCAAAAAAAAGCCTTACTTGACAGTATGTTAATGGTCTTTCGTGAAGCGATTGATGACGGTGATTTCGCCTTTTTAACGGATAAGTGGCTTAAAGTTGAAATTCGCGATATGAATCTGCATTGGTTTATTAGCTATCAAAACGACCGATTATTAGTCGCCAATAAAGAAGTGACTGAAGATGTTCGTTTCAGTGGCAACCTGAATGATTTAGTATTGATAGCCGGACGCAAAGAAGATCCAGATACTCTGTTCTTTCAGCGTCGTTTACTGATTGAAGGCGATACTGAGCTTGGTTTGGAAGTGAAAAATTTGATGGACAGCATCGATTTGGAACAATTACCTAAACCGATGCAGATTTTACTTCAACAATTAGCTGAATTTGTGCATAAAGGCCTCTCTGTGCCTATAGCACGATCTAATAATGAGGTTGTTCATGCTTATTCGAACTGAAGCACCTGCGGACATTCTGTTAATTGACCGATTATTAAAATCGGTGTTTGCCACAGAAGCGGAAGCTGATTTGGTGATGTCACTGCGCGAAAATGGTCATCTGACGTTGTCTTTGGTCGCTTGTACTGATGAAGGTGAAGTGATTGGGCATGCGATGTTTACGCCATTAACCATCGCGGGTGAAGAGACGAATTGGCAAGGTATTTTTCCGGTTTGCGTGAGTAAGCCATACCGCCATCAAGGAATTGGTTCACAGCTGATTCGTGAAGGCTTAGATTCTCTCTCTGACCTTGGTTACCCAGGATGTATTTCCGCTGGAAAACCAGAGTTTTGGACTTCACTTGGTTTTGAGTCTAACTCTGCCTTGACGATGGCCGGTAATCAATGCCAAATTTTTACTCTTTGGGAAACCGAAGAGGGTACACCTACGGGTTTAGTTGAGTGCAGCACTGAATTTCAGAGTTATGCTTTGACTGTCTAATCACGCCAAGAGAAAGCTCGATGCTTGAGTCTGCTAGTGCTTCTTTGTTAGCATTGAGCTTTCGACAATATCAGATCAACTCTATGTCAACGTCACATGTATCGTATCTTCAGGAAATGGGGATTCAAAGCTGGGAATTGGTGCACGCCGAGAGGCTGCAAGGTTATCAGCCATCACTAAGTCAACTGCCGACGGCGTGCCGTTTGGTTTTGGTGAGTGACGAGTATCCTACAGCAACTGAAGTCGCAATGTTTGAGCGAGTGATCAGCAGTTTTCACGTTGCCAATACTGAAACTTGCTTTATTCTTCTTGCTCAACTGACGCAGTTTGATCTTTCTAATCTTGAATGGCTTTGGTTTGCTGGCTGTGAACCCATGCCCACTCCAGTTCATAAACAATTGGTTTCTCCACATTTGCGTGATATTGACGGGAATAATCAACAACGTCGAGCATTGTGGCAGCAGATTTGTTCCTACGAGGATTAATCGTTTTATGTCAGTCACTTTTGCCGCTCTTTCTGAGCGCCATCTCGATGCTGTTTGGGCTATCGAGCAAATCGCTCATTCTCACCCTTGGAAACAATCGATGATTTACGACTTGAAGAGTCGTGGACAATTGCACAGTGTCATGCTGGTGGATGAAAAGGTTGTTGGCTATTTTTACGCGCAAAATATTGTTGGGGAAGTATCGTTATTGAATATTGCGATTGATCCGACGCAGCAAGGCAAAGGTTACGGTAGAGCGCTAGCAAATTATTTTATAGAGCTTTGTGAGAAAGCGAATGCTGAGAGTGCTTGGTTAGAAGTGCGTGAAAGTAACCACCGCGCTATTTCTCTCTATGACGATCTCGGTTTTCATGAGATTGATCGACGCATTAATTACTACCCAACGGCGAAAGGTAGTGAGGATGCGCTCATTATGAGTTATATGTTCCTGCCTGAATGAGTGTCGACAATGTGCAGTCCCACACGTTGATAAGGTGCGTTTTTAAAGCGGTTCAGTAGCTCAGCTTCGTTAAGTGGCTTATCAAATAAGTAGCCTTGGAATTGTTTGCATCCCATCTTTTTCAAGGCATTCAGTTCGCTCTCGTTTTCTACACCTTCTGCGATGACTTGCAAATTAAGGCGTTTAGCGATCATTAAAATGGTGTCTACAATCGCTTGGTCACTTTCATCTTTGTGCAATTGAGTGACAAAAGATCGATCAATTTTAAGCACATCGACGTCTAGATGTTTTAGGTAGCGCAATGAAGAGTACCCCGTACCGAAGTCATCGATAGAAAGATGCAGGTTGTATTTTTTAAGCTGTGCCATCTTTTGTCTCGCCACCTCAACGTTTTCTAGCAAGAGGTTTTCTGTTATCTCTAACTCGATCGATTGACCTGAAATGCCACGCTCTTTCAAAGCGTGATCAATTTGTTCAACAAAACTATCTTGAGCAAATTGAAGTGGACTGATGTTAATGGCTAACCGTTGAAAACTTTTGGGTAGCAAACCTTGATCTTGCCATTTAGCATAATGTTCAAATGCGGTTTCAATGATCCAGTGTCCAATAGGTAAGATCTGCCCAGTCTCTTCTGCGATCGGCATAAACAGTCCTGGAGGAATTAATCCTTTGGTTGGATGATTCCAACGGATAAGCGCCTCTGCACCAACAATTTCATGTTTATCGTTGACCTGTGGTTGGTAGTACAACTCCAATTGATTTAAGGCGAGTGCTTCATGCAATCCTTTTTCGGTGTTGAGGAAACTCTCGATTTGCGATTGCATTTCAGGTTGGTAAAACTGGTAAGTATTTCGCCCATGAACTTTTGCTCGGTACAGTGCTGTATCCGCTTGTCTTAATACGTCAATGTTGGCGTTATTTTCTCCGGGGAAAAGCGCAATGCCGATACTGCTGCTGCAATAGAGTTGGTGAGTATCAACAATATAAGGGGCAGATAACGTATCGAGTAGTTGTTGTGCGACTTCTTCAATTTCGTTCTCATGGTAAGTAGGAATAAGCACGGCAAATTCATCCCCTCCAACCCGAGCAATCACATAATTGTAGTGAGCCCACTCTTCGATACGGTTGGCAACGGCTATCAGCAATTTGTCACCAATGGTGTGTCCCAACGAATCATTTATCGTTTTGAACCTGTCCATATCCAAATATAACAAAGCACCTTTGGTATTGCTTTGTAAGCTTTTTTTAATGTTCACATGCAGCATTTTCATTAACATGCTGCGGTTATTTAGCCCCGTTAAAGTATCGTAATAGGCGAGTTTATTGAGCTTACCTTCTGCATTTTCTCTTTCTTGCCAAAGCTGATGAAACGTTCCGGCAAGTTCTCGTAACTCATTGTTGTGATGAAATAATGCCTCTGGAGAGCTGTGCTGTTTGTCTTGCAGTGAGCGAACCCAACGGATTAAGCGAATCAGAGGTAAAGAGAGCTTGTAGTAGAAAAAGATCAACAAAATGAACGTCAGCAAGCAGGTTCTAAGCAGATCCAAAATCAACATGTTGGCATGTTTGGTAATAAAGCTTTGGGCTAATTCGCTGGTGTTGACCGAAAAAAGTAAGTACCCAACAATTGTGGATGAGTTGGGTTGGTGTAGGCTTGTCGAGAAAGTGGTCTCAGTTGGCGTAATGTAGCGAGATACCAATTCAACGAATTGACTTTGCGGCGGGATGGGCTTGTCTTTTTTAAACAGAACTTCGTTGAAGTCATCCAGGATTTGTACATGATAAATAGCCGGGTCATTCATCAAGCTTGAGACCACTTGTTCTGCCAAAATAGGATTGAGTCGATAGGCGGCTTGGCTCGCATTGGTATAACTTTGCATTAATTGAAAACGATAGTGTTCCTCAAGACGATTTTGTTCTTGATGAAGATCGATCAGTGTGTAGTTAATGCTAAAGGCCATTCCAAGCAACATAGAGACAATGAACACGGTAATTGCTTGCTTGAAAGCGATGGATTGGCTGGGTTTTATTTCGACCATAGACTCAAAGATCCATTTCAACGTCTTAAAGGTATAGTTCAAAATCCCTGATTTGGCAGATGAAAAGACACAGTGAAAATACATTTCAGCCTTTAAGTTGCCCCAAGCGTGATAATAGGCGAGAATACCGACCAAATTTGAACCGAATAGCCAAGGATGCTGTTTGGAAGTGTCCTTTTAGGTAATTAAGAAGACTGGTTTCTCATGACGAATAGTCCATTTGCGAGCGAAGTATCGAAGCGTCGTACTTTCGCGATCATCTCCCACCCGGATGCGGGTAAAACCACCATCACAGAAAAAGTGTTGTTGTTCGGACACGCTATCCAAGTTGCGGGTTCAGTAAAAGGCCGTGGTGCGAGTCAGCATGCAAAATCTGACTGGATGGAGATGGAAAAAGAACGTGGTATCTCGGTTACCACTTCTGTAATGCAATTCCCATATCAAGATGCATTGGTTAACTTGTTAGATACTCCGGGACACGAAGACTTCTCGGAAGATACTTACCGTACTCTAACGGCGGTGGACTCATGTCTAATGGTT
This sequence comes from Vibrio porteresiae DSM 19223, assembly GCF_024347055.1. Classification (NCBI taxonomy): domain Bacteria; kingdom Pseudomonadati; phylum Pseudomonadota; class Gammaproteobacteria; order Vibrionales; family Vibrionaceae; genus Vibrio; species Vibrio porteresiae. Next base: position 3,039,232 of record NZ_AP024895.1, on the reverse strand, counting down.
ATCGATGCGGCAAAAGGTGTTGAAGATCGTACGCGTAAACTGATGGAAGTTACCCGTCTGCGTGACACGCCGATCATTACCTTTATGAACAAATTGGACCGTGATATTCGTGATCCAATGGAGCTATTGGATGAAGTTGAAAATGAACTGAATATCCTGTGTGCTCCAATTACTTGGCCGATTGGCTGTGGTAAAGAGTTTAAAGGTGTGTATCACATCCATCGTGATGAAACGGTTCTTTATTCAACTGGTCAAGGTCACACGATCCAAGAAGTACGCATTGTTAAAGGCCTGGATAACCCAGATCTAGACAAAGCTGTGGGTGATGATCTTGCTGCGCAACTTCGTGAAGAGTTGGAGCTGGTGGTTGGTGCATCAAACGAGTTTGATCGCGAGCTATTCCTTAAGGGTGAATTAACGCCGGTCTTCTTCGGTACGGCATTAGGTAACTTTGGTGTAGACCATATGCTTGATGGTTTAACTGAATGGGCTCCTGCGCCAAAAGCGCGTCATGCTAACGAACGCGTCGTTGAAGCAACAGAAGAAAACTTCTCTGGTTTCGTGTTTAAGATCCAAGCCAACATGGACCCGAAACACCGTGACCGTATTGCGTTTATGCGCGTGGTATCTGGTACCTATAAACAAGGTATGAAGATGAACCATGTTCGTACTGGTAAAACCGTAAGTATTTCTGATGCGGTAACCTTCATGGCGGGTGACCGTTCACGTGCGGAAGAAGCGTATGCGGGTGATATTATCGGTCTGCATAACCACGGTACGATCCAAATTGGTGATACGTTCACTCAAGGTGAGAGCTTGAAGTTTGCGGGTATTCCAAACTTCGCACCTGAATTGTTCCGTCGTATTCGTCTGCGTGATCCATTGAAGCAAAAGCAATTGCTGAAAGGCTTGGTACAACTTTCTGAAGAAGGTGCGGTACAGGTATTCCGTCCATTGCAAAACAACGATTTGATCGTTGGTGCGGTCGGTGTGCTGCAGTTTGATGTGGTTGTTGCGCGTTTGAAATCAGAATATAACGTTGAAGCGATTTATGAAGCCGTCAACGTTGCAACTGCCCGTTGGGTTGAATGTGCAGATGTGAAGAAATTCGACGAGTTCCAACGTAAGAACCAAGCGCACCTTGCTCTCGATGGTGGTGATAACCTTGCGTATATCGCGCCAACGATGGTGAACTTGAATCTAGCGAAAGAGCGTTTCCCTGAAGTCGATTTCCGTGCGACCCGTGAACACTAATTTGAGTTAATGATTTAACCCAAATAAAAACCGCTGCAGTGCAGCGGTTTTTTATCTGTGTATTTTATGCTGTTTGGTTGCCAGCAACACTTAAGACATTATTTTTTCTTTTTGGCGCTTTTTTTAGCCGTTGTTTTCTTGTCGGCTTCTTTTTTCTTTTTCTTCTTAAACACAGGCTTTTTGTGTTGTGGGCGCATGTCTTTGATGTAGCGTTCTTTGATCTCTTCATCAACGTAGCGACTTACACGCTCAATCATTGGTTGGTCATGTGCTTCTACTAACGAGATTGCTGAACCTTTCTTACCGGCACGAGCAGTACGGCCAATACGGTGTAGATACACATCGGCACTGCGAGGCATGTCGTAGTTAATCACATGGCTAACATCTGGGATATCAATACCGCGAGCAGCAACGTCGGTCGCTAACAGCACATTGACTTCACCACTACGGAAACGACTGATCGCATTGTTACGACGGTCTTGAGGCATTTCACCTTGAATCCATGCGCAGACGATTTGAGCGCGTTCCAATTCAGTACGTAGTTCAGCAAGGCGCTCACGGGTTTTAACGAACACGATCGCCTTTTCTGATTGCTCTGTCAGGATCTTCTTCAGCAATTCATTTTTATGTTCTAGCGTATCTGCACGGTGGTACCACTGAGAGATCTTTTTACGTTCACGACGTGATGGTTCAGCACTCACTTCGACAGGATCTTTTAGTAGATCTTCGGTGAAGCCTTCTACACCTTTACCTTCCAACGTCGCAGAGAACAGAAGGGTTTGTTTACGCCAGCGACATTCAGCAGATAAGCGGTCAACAACAGGACCAAAGCCCATATCGAGCATACGGTCTGCTTCATCAAGAATCAGCCATTCAATAGCACGACAGTCGAAACGTTCGGCATCGATGTATTCCAGCAGACGCCCAGGAGTAGCAACCACGATATCTTGAGTTTGCGCAAGGATATCAGCATGTTCTTGATATTGAACGCCACCGGTGATGGTAATGACATTCAGACGAGAGTTTTTACCCAGTGCGCGGGTTTGATCTGCCACTTGCATAGCAAGTTCACGAGTTGGCGTCAAAATGAGGATACGTGCAGGACCAGCTTTCTTACGAGGAAAATCTTGTAAGTATTGCAGTGCCGGAATAGCAAAAGCAGCAGTTTTACCCGTTCCCGTTGGAGCGGACGCCAACACATCTCTGCCATCCAGGGCTTGAGGTATCGCGTCAGCCTGAATTTGAGTTGGGCGGGTAAAGCCTAGCTCTTCAATGGCCTCGACAATATTTTGGTCCAGTTCAAGGTCAGCAAAGGTTTTGATCACAGTGTTGTCTCCACAGGTATGGATAATTCAGTCAAAAAATAGGTCGCACATTATAGTGGGATCAATGGCCAGATCATATCTTAATTTCTACATCTTAAGATAAAACTCATGGGTAAGGGCAATAAATTGTTCGCTGTAGCCTTGTTCTGCATTGATCGTGAGTGTTTCAAAATGAGGTGTCATTTTCCCCTGTTTTAATTCAAATAATAACCGAGTTGGTTGTTTACGTAAGGTGGTTCGGACATCACAGCGCCGGGTAAGAGACCAACCTTGCTGCTCAGCAAGCTTAATAAATGCTTCCCCCTCAGTGATGGGGAGGACAAAAGCTGCGACACCATCTGGGGTTAATAGTGAATTCAATTGAGTAATAAGCGCCTTGTGATCGAGACTATTCGTATGACGCGCGATGGCTCGTGAGGCATCTTGAGAGGCTTCCCCGGAGGTAAAATAGGGTGGGTTGCAAATAACAGCATCAAAACGATGGTCTAAGTGATATTCCAGCACATTCTTCTGGCTAATCTGCAGACGCGCAGACCATGGAGATGAAAGTGCATTTTCAGTGGCGGTTAAATAAGCATTGTTATCTATATCAATGGCTTGAATCAGAGCGTTGGGAAAACGCTGTGCGCATATTAATGCCAGTAATCCTGATCCAGTCCCTATGTCTAGAATGGTCGATGGCGGTTGTTGAAACGCCCAAGCGCCCAGCATGACACCATCCGTGCTTACCGGCATACCGATATTACCACCGTTTTTAATGGTGAATTGCTTGAATTTAAAGTCTTTTTTCTTCATTTTCTTAATTTAGGTGAAATATTGGGTTTTTGGTTGATTGGAGTAAATTTCTCTAATGTTGATCAAATGTATAGTGGTTTGTTCTATTTTTGGTTCAGATATGTACGCTGTTTTATAGAGTATAATTCTAATTTTTTACTACTAAACCAGATTAAATAACTGCTTATTTGCTCTACTTGTAAATTAATCTAGTGTTTTTTTCTTTAGGCTTGCGAAAAATTAACGATTTGTTCATTATTCTGACCTTAGATGGGTGGCGGGAATGTATCAGACCTCCATCTGCACACAACATCCAACACATAATTAATTAAGGATTATCTGTGAATCAGCGTTTAAAATTAACAGATATTATCGCTCTTGGTTTTATGCTTTTCGCGTTCTTTTTGGGCGCAGGTAATATCATTTTTCCACCTTTGGCAGGACAGCTTGCAGGCCAAAATCTTTTGCCATCCATGGGTGGTTTCCTTTTGACAGCCGTAGGTCTTCCTCTCTCTGGTATCATCGCCGTTGCGTTAGCCGGTGGTAGTTGGGAGCATTTGACTAAAGATTTGCCGAAGAAAGTGTCGACCATTATGGCGTCATTGATCTTTATTATCATTGGTCCAGCGTTCGCCGCTCCTCGTACAGGGTTGGTGGCGTATGAGATGGCGGTTAAGCCTCTAATTCACGCGCCTAGCAGCGTGACTTTGGCTATCTTCTCAGTCGTTTTCTTTGCTATCGCGATGTTTTTCTCATGGTCGCGTGGTCGATTGATCGACATGATTGGTAAGTTGCTAACACCAGTACTATTTCTATGCTTAGCCATTTTGGCTATTGCGGTATTCGTTTCTCCTCAGGGCGATATCATGGCAGCACAGAAAGCGTATGCGGTAGCACCATTTACCACTGGCTTTTTCGAGGGCTACAACACGATGGATACATTCGCATCTCTGATGTTCGGTATCTTGGTGGTTGAAGGCTTACGTAGCAAAGGCATTACGGAAGAGAAAGCAACAACAAAATATCTGATTAGCGCTGCATTTATTGCTGCTGCTGGTTTGGCATTTGTCTATATCTCTCTGTTCTACTTGGGTGCAACCAGCTCATCGATTGCAGCGGGTTCAGACAACGGCGGTACCATCTTAAGCCTGTATATCCAAGCGTTGTTTGGTAGCTATGGACAGTTGGTTCTTTCTATCATTGTAACTTTGGCATGTTTGACTACGGCTATTGGCCTACTTTCATCTGTCTCTGATTACTTTAGTGGGATTACTGGTGTGACCTATCGTCAATGGGTGGTTATCATTGGTGTTATCTGTGCAGTGGTGGCTAATGTTGGTTTATCTCAGCTGATTTCACTGTCAGTTCCAGTGCTGTTTGCACTGTACCCAGTGGCGATTGCTTTGGTTATTTTGGCCTTTGTGCGCAATAGATTGCCAAGTCCAAGATTGTCTTACCGTGTTGTTCTTCTAGTGTCTTTGTTCTTTGCTCTGTTAGACGCTGCGAAAATTGTGGGTCTAGATGTTTCATTCTTTAACTTCTTACCACTGTTTAGCGATGGTATGGGATGGGTTCTACCCACTCTTGCTACTCTGTTTATCATGTTCTTCGTTGGTCGTAATAGCGAAGCTCAGTTAGAACAAGAAGCCGCATAAATTCGGTTGAGTTAGATGCAAAGGCAGTGAGTGATCACTGCCTTTTCTTTTTTAGACGAAATAAGGAGTTGAATAAACATGCGCTGGTGGTATTGAGCCATTGCTGTTTGTTTGATGTAGAGACTCTTTCTAGTAAAGCCTCTATTGGAGATCGCTCTTGACCATATAAGGCAATTTCGACGATTTTTTCCTGTATCTTGCAGCTATTTTTCAGTAGAATTCTTCGGTTAAATTCTATTCATAACTATTAAGCCAAAATGTTTGAAATCAATCCTATTAAACACCGTATTCAGGATGTGTCTGAGCGCACGAACATCCTGAGGGGGTATCTTTGACTACGACGCCAAAAAAGAGCGTCTTGAAGAAGTCAATGCAGAACTAGAACAACCTGATGTGTGGAATGAACCTGAACGAGCTCAAGCTCTAGGTAAAGAACGTTCTGCACTTGAAGCTATCGTAAACACTATCCGTGAACTGGATCAGGGTGTCGATGATGTTGAAGGTTTATTGGAATTGGCTGTTGAAGCTGAAGACCAAGAGACATTCGATGAAATTGGTCCAGAGTTGGATGAGTTAGAAAGCAAACTGGCGAAGCTTGAGTTCCGCCGTATGTTCTCCGGTGACCACGATAGTTCAGATTGTTACTTAGACCTTCAAGCCGGTTCTGGTGGTACTGAAGCTCAAGACTGGACTTCAATGCTATTGCGCATGTACCTTCGTTGGGCTGAAGCAAAAGGTTTCAAAACAGAAGTGATCGAAGTGTCAGAAGGCGAAGTCGCTGGTCTGAAATCGGCAACGATCCGTGTATCTGGTGAATACGCTTATGGTTGGTTACGCACAGAGACTGGTGTACACCGTCTTGTTCGTAAATCTCCGTTCGACTCAGGCGGTCGTCGCCATACTTCATTTGCATCGGCATTCGTATACCCTGAAGTTGACGACAACATCCAAGTGGATATTAACCCTGCCGATCTGCGTATCGACGTATACCGCGCATCTGGTGCCGGTGGTCAGCACGTTAACACCACTGAATCAGCGGTTCGTATTACCCACTTGCCAACCAATATCGTGGTTCAATGTCAGAACGATCGTTCACAACATAAGAACAAAGATCAGGCAATGAAGCAGCTTCGTGCAAAATTGTTTGAATATGAATTGCAAAAGCAAAATGCAGAAAAGCAAGCCAATGAAGATGCGAAATCAGACATCGGCTGGGGTAGCCAAATCCGTTCTTATGTATTGGATGACTCCCGTATCAAAGATTTACGTACCGGCGTAGAAAACCGTAATACTCAAGCGGTTCTCGACGGTGACCTAGACAAATTCATCGAAGCAAGCCTTAAATCAGGCCTTTAAGCTTTCACCGACCAATTAACAGGATACATGCAAAATGACTGATGCTGTTCAAAACGAAAAAAGCGAAGATCAACTCGCGCACGAAGAAAACAAACTGATTGCAGAACGTCGTAGCAAGCTAGAGCACATCCGTAAGGATTCAAAAGCGAATGGTCACCCAAATGACTTTCGTCGTGACAGCCTAGCTGGCGACCTTCAAAAAGAGTTCGGTGAAAAGACGAAAGAAGAACTAGAAGAGTTGAACCACATTGTTGCGATCGCTGGTCGTGTCATGGCGAAACGTGGTCCTTTCATTGTTCTGCAAGAAACAAGCGGTCGTATCCAAGCATACGCAGCCAAAGAAGTGCAAAAAGAGCTTAAAGACAAATACCTAGGTCTAGATATCGGTGACATCATCGGTGTGAAAGGCGCGCTGCATAAATCAGGTAAAGGCGACCTTTACGTGAACATGGAAGAGTATGAATTGCTGACTAAAGCACTTCGTCCGCTACCAGAAAAATTCCACGGTTTGACTGACCAAGAGATGCGCTACCGTCAACGTTATGTTGACTTGATCGTAAACGAAGATTCACGCAATGCATTTATCATTCGTTCAAAACTGGTTGCTGCGATTCGTCAATTCATGACATCAAAAGGCTACTTAGAAGTTGAAACTCCAATGATGCATTCTATCCCTGGTGGTGCAAGTGCTCGTCCGTTCGTGACGCATCACAATGCATTGGATCTTGAAATGTACCTGCGTATCGCTCCTGAGCTTTACCTAAAACGTTTGGTTGTTGGTGGTTTTGATCGCGTATTTGAAATCAACCGTAACTTCCGTAACGAAGGTCTTTCTCCTCGTCACAACCCAGAATTCACTATGATGGAATTCTACCAAGCATACTCAGATTACAAAGACCTAATGGACTTAACTGAAGAAATGCTAAGCACTGTTGCGATGGAAGTTCTAGGTACCACTTCACTTCCTTACGGCGATGACGTGGTTGAATTTGGCGGTCAATATGCTCGTATGACCATGTTGGATGCGATCAAAAAATACAACCCAGATCATGCTGATATCCAAGCTCTAACAGACGAAAGCGTACAAGACCGTGACCTAATGGTTCGTATCGCGAAATCTGTGGGTGTGGAAGTAGAATCTTTCTGGACTTGCGGTCAGCTTCTTGAAGAAACCTTTGGTGAAACTGCTGAACCACAATTGATGCAACCAACGTTCATCACAGGCTACCCAGCAGACATTTCTCCATTGGCTCGTCGTAGCGATGACAACCCATTCTTCACTGACCGTTTCGAGTTCTTTATCGGTGGTCGTGAAGTAGCAAACGGCTTCTCTGAGTTGAACGATGCAGAAGACCAAGATGCACGCTTTAAAGCACAAGTTGCGGCTAAAGATGCGGGTGATGACGAAGCAATGTTCTACGATGCAGACTACATCACTGCACTAGAACATGGTCTACCACCAACAGCGGGTCAAGGTATCGGTATCGACCGTCTAGCGATGTTGTTTACTAACTCGCACACGATTCGTGACGTAATCCTGTTCCCAGCAATGCGTCCAGCAAACTAATAGATCGCCTTGTTTAACAAAAGCCGCCGTTATAGGCGGCTTTTTTGTTGTGCAACAGCACGAAACTTAGGCAAAAAGTTTCTTGTTTCCATGTGGCAAAAAGGGTTAATTACTTCTAGTCTTAAATGTGAGACAGATTAATGGGGAAAGTCTCGTTATTGTAACGACATAGAGATTTAGTGCCAAAAGTGACACAGCCATTTTAAGTTTAGAAAAGGAACGGATACATGGGGACACAATTTCGAATGGATTCAGCGCCAGGTTCGTTAATCCTCGTAGGGGGAACTTACGAGCCGTGGTTGTCTGTATTAGAGCAAGCAGGTTGGAACTGTAAACTGTGTTCGGACTTGCGTAAAGCGGATTCTTTATTTAATGAGAGCGGTCCCTGCATAGGCATTGTGGATTTGAGCCAAGACGAGTTCAGTTTGAATGGTATTGCTAACTTAGTGAGCAGCCATAAGCAAGTTCGTTGGTTGGCGTTTATTCGAGAAGCTCAATTGGGCTCAGATACCATTTGCCAATTTATTGTGAACTTCTGTATCGACTTCTTTACTGCGCCGATTCCTGATGCTCAACTGCTTAGCACCATTGGTCACCAACTAGGTATGCTTAAGCTTGAGAAGAAAGTGTGGCCAAGTTTTGGTTCTGTTGGGGATATGGGGCTGTTAGGCGAGTCGACAGCAGTGAAGCGTCTGCGTGATCAAATTAAGCGCATTGGCCCAACTGATGTGAGCATCTTAATCTACGGTGAAAGTGGATCTGGCAAAGAGACTGTAGCGCGAGCAATCCACAAAACGTCATCACGTAACCAAAAACCGTTTCTCTCTGTGAACTGCCGCGCCATGTCTGAGCAGCGTATTGAACAAGAGCTCTTTGGTATTGATAACGATAGCATCGAAACGATTCTGCCGATTCAAGCCAATGGCGGTACGATTCTACTGAATGACATTTTGACTCTCCCTAAGCAGCAGCAATTGAATTTACTGCGTTTTTTGCAAGAGGGTACGGTTGAAACGCCAAATGGTACGAAAGAAGTGAATGTGCGAATTTTGGCGGCTAACTCATCAGACATTGAAAAAGCGCTGATCGATGGCGATTTTAACGATGAGCTTTACCATTATATCAACGTATTGCGTATCAACGTCCCTAGTTTGAAAGAGCGTGCCGCTGACATTGCGCCGTTAGCGACCCATTTCTTGCAAGTTTATTCAAAAGAGTACAACGCTCAAGCTCGCAGTTTTTCTGAAGATGCTGTACGTGCTTTAACCCGTTATTACTGGCCAGGTAATATTCGTGAACTCATGAACCAAGTGAAGCGCGTGGTACTGATGTCAGACAGTGTAATGCTGCAAGAAGGGGATTTAGACTTACCTAAACGGATTGATGGCAAGCGTAGCTTGAAAACGATTCGTGAGCGTTCTGAACGTGATGCGTTGCTTTTGGTACTAGAATCTAACTCTGGGCAAGTATCGTTGGCTGCCAAAGAGCTGGGGATCTCCCGTGCAACCATGTATCGTTTGCTTAACAAACATAATCTAATCTCAGATACACACTACACATCTTGATTGTTCTCTGTGAAAGAGACACTTATCTAGTGATAATTGCTGAATAGTTAATGAAACACAGGTCATATACTCTTTTATGGCCTGTATTTTTTAGCATTTATCAGCCTAATCAATTGTTTTTTGAATTAGTTCACTTTTTTGGTTGAATAATAATCACTGGAGGTTATCATTTAACCGTGAGCTTAACTCACTGAATTTACTTCTATTTGGACTTTTTTATTTGCTTGGAGGCGCATTATGAAACTTATGAACGTAACTCATATCAATGCGTCTGATCGCCAAAATTTAACCGTGGATCGATTTGATCTCACCGTTAGCGCGAGCAAACCCAAGAAATAAATTGTCCGTATCCTTTAATAGGCTGCGGAAAAGGCAGTCTGTTATGGGATCGATCTATTCCAGTTTCCTATCTGTATTGTCTTTTTCCTCAGCTATCCATTTTGCTGGAGAAAATCATGCAACAATCACTTTACCTTACTTTGGCCGTTCTGTTTGTTCGTGCTGATATCAAAAGAGAAGAGCGCCGTTGGCGACGCCAAATTCGCCGTGTTCGTTACGACGTTCCTTGGGATAATGCCCATCTATTGAAAGATATTGGTTTAGAACCAGATGGTCGAGTTATTGGTGAATGCACTTTACCTGATGCCATCATCGCTCAACGCCGTGTTCGTCATCTTCGCCGGGTGTTAACGTCGCGAATACCGACGTAATACAAATGGGGGAAAGCGATGCTTTCCCCCTTGAACGCCCTTAACTAAGGGCATGGATTTGAGTAGACAGTGGCGATCTCATTGATACGAGCCAGTAACTCATCACTCAGTGTGATCTCTAAACTGTCGATATTGCTTTTCAATTGGTCCATCGTAGTGGCACCAATGATGTTTGACCCCACAAATGGACGTTGGTTAACAAACGCCAGCGCCATTTGTGCCGGATCGATACCAAACTCCTTGGCGAGGTTGACATAAGCCTCGGTTGCTTTAATTCCTTGAGGGGTAAAATAGCGCTGAAAGCGTTCAAACAAAGAGCAGCGAGCTCCGTGCGGTTTCGCGCCATTGAGATATTTACCGCTCAAGATACCAAACGCCATTGGTGAGTAGGCAAGTAATTGAATACCTTCATAATGACTGATTTCAGATAAGCCAATTTCGTAAGTACGATTGAGAAGATTGTATGGGTTTTGAATCGATACCACTTTGGGTAAATCGTGCTTATCGGCTAAGCGCAGGTAGGACATCAAGCCCCAAGGTGTTTCATTGGAGACCCCGATATAACGCACTTTCCCCATCTTGACGATGTCGTTAAGTGCTTCCAGAGTTTCAATCAAACTCACCGCACTTTTTTCTTCCTGATCTGGGTAGTTCAGTTGACCAAACATATTGGTATTACGTTGTGGCCAGTGAACTTGATACAGGTCGATATAATCCGTTTTCAGCCGACGCAAGCTATCATCAACTGCCTGATGAATGTTGCGATGGTCTAACGCCATATTTTCACGAATATGGTTAATTCGGCTTGGGCCAGAAACCTTAGTAGCCAGAATGATCTTTTCTCGCTTCCCTGATTTTTCTAACCAGTTGCCAATAAATTCTTCGGTTTTTCCTTGAGTCTCTGTCTTAGGTGGCACTGGATACATTTCAGCGGTATCAATGAAATTGATGCCTCGCTCAAGGGCGTAATCCAATTGTTGAAACGCATCTGCTTGTGTGTTTTGTTCACCATAAGTCATGGTGCCAAGACACAATTTACTGATCTCTAAAGACGAATTAGCCAGTCTAGTGTATTGCATAGCTCTTCCTTGCTTTTAGGGCCGTTATCCTAGTGATTGAGAGTGAAGATAGCGAATCGATTCAAGAGACCTATGTCTTAACCTATGGAGTTATTGCCTCTTTACGCACTCATCAACTACTTTGGATATATGTGTTTCTTAGTAGGTTGTTCTGAGACACCTTTATAGACTGTACGCTGTCCTTAAGAAAACGTCGATAGTGACTTGAAAATACTCAGAGTTTCTTATGTAGGAATCACTCTAAGTTTAAAGTCTGTTGACCTGTAGTTTGGCAAGAACGTACTGATGACCGACCAGTAATGCACACGGAGGTTAAGATGGATCAACATCAATTCCATCAATGGTTGCACCATACCGATCAAGATCATCAGCCCAAAGTGTATATCTTAGGTGGTGCCGATTTATCCCAATACTCCATCGCGGTTGAATGCCGTCATAGGATGGAGCCATTGCGCAATGAACAGGGAGTTATGCATTTTCAATCGATCGATGAAGCGAAACAGCATTTGATCAAACAAGGCGTAAGTCATGCCTGTTTGCGCTTATTTACGCCGTATGAAGAGTGCGGTACGGCCGGACGTATGCATTATAGTGATATGGAGCTACCCCTTACCAATGACTGACTCCCTTGGGAAATGGAGGGGGCAGTTTCTCTGCTGTAAGCATTAGCACCGTGATGATCAAGCATAGTGACGCTGCAAAATTCGAGCAGTAAATTGAGTGCGTAAGTAAAAACCGCGCGGCAGTGTGCGAATGGGTTTACCACTCGCGCCATAGGCTTCAGTCAGCACTTTTCCATTGGCCGCTTTAGGACGTAGCTGCAGTACTTCGCCATGTTTTGCTGTGATCTGCGCAAATTTACCAAGTACGATCATCTCCATTAGCTCTTCCCAATCGGCTTTCAGCTCTGCTTCTTCTTCCGCTGAAGGACTCCAAATCAGTGGCATGCCGACACGACGATCTTCCAAAGGAATATCTCGTTCTCCTTCCACCGGAACCCATAAAACCCGAGAAAGCTTATTGCGTACATGGCTTTGTTCCCATGTCAGTCCATAGACACCGGTTAATGGAGCCACACACACAAAGGTGGTTTCCAGTGGTTGACCGTTATAGCCAATAGGGATGCTTTTCAGTTCAATACCTAAATCAGCAAAGTCTTGCTGCGGTTTACTGCCCGCCGTGGCACCAAGGTGCCATTCAAGGAGTTGACCAACCCAGCCTTTATCACGACGAAGATCCCTAGGAACCGTCATCTGCGCTTCATGAGCCAAATCGGCAAAACTCATCCCTGCGATCGCGCGAGCTCGTTCAAGTAATTCTTGTTCTGATTGTGGTTCTGTTTTCATAGCGACCTGCTCAATAACGTGGCAAAAGATCCTACACCATTTTTTTGCAGAATAAATGGGATCGCCAATAAAAGTTATCCACAAATAATGCACTGATTTTTGCGACGATAAGGTGAGTATGTATGGATAAACAGGAGTGGCAGGAGGATTTTTGGCCATGATTACTGGGTTTTGCCCAGTGATACGTGAGAGTGATGTGGATAACCTAAGTAATGGTGGATCTTTGTTCGATTTTTATTTTTAAATGATCCTTTTTTATCCAGAAAAATTTACCTAGTGATTTTTGTTATTTAACTTTATGTTTTCAATGTATTTTATTTTAATTCTTTCACTGGTCTAATAGGATCTTTTTTGTTCGCTTTGTTGGCTTTTTGAACGAATAATCGGCTTCTACACAAACTTATTCACAGAAAACGTGAATAAATGTGCTCTGCATCTCATTCTGTTGTTGATAAGTTAACCAAGGATGAAAAAACGAACATTTTTCGCCTTCTCGTACATAAATATCGTGTTTATCACATTAGTTAGTTTGCTCCGGCTGGGGATATGTGGAAAAATCACCGTAATTAAGAATTTGCTAGAGGTTTGCCAGTGATAGATGGCGATGGTTACCGACTTAACGTCGGTATCGTGATATGTAACAACCATGGTCAGGTATTCTGGGCGAAACGATACGGGCAGCACTCATGGCAATTCCCGCAAGGAGGAATTGACGAAGGTGAGACTCCAGAACAAGCAATGTTCCGTGAGCTTTACGAAGAAGTGGGTCTGACTAAAAAAGATGTGAAAATCATAGCGACAAGTCGGCATTGGTTACGCTATAAGTTGCCAAAACGTCTTGTGCGTTGGGATTCTCAACCTGTCTGTATTGGACAAAAACAGAAATGGTTTTTACTGTGTCTTGAATGTGATGAATCAAAGATTAACATGCAACGCGGTAATGCCCCTGAATTTGATGGTTGGCGGTGGGTGAGTTATTGGTACCCAGTACGTCAAGTTGTTTCTTTTAAGCGCGATGTTTATCGTCGAGCAATGAAAGAATTTGCGTCGTTGGCGATGCCTTTTAGAGAACGAAAAGTAAAAGGCAAGCGTAAGAACCGAAGAGGATAGACGAAAGAGATGCTTTCTCAGCTAAGGGACATAGTTGAACAGGTTTCGAAGGTCGAAGATGTGTATTTGGCATTGGACACTTTTGTTAAGCAGATATGCGAAGCTATGGGTACAGATTGCTGTACTGTCTATCTAGCCAACGAAGAACAACAACGACTCGAGTTGATGGCAACCCAAGGTCTGAAGTTTAAAGGCGATAAAATTCATATCGGCTTTGATGAGGGCTTGGTGGGGTTAGTGAAGCGATCAGCCGAGCCGTTAAACGTTGCTGAAGCATCAAAGCATCCTAATTTTAAATATTTTAAAGAGTTAGGGGAGGAAGTTTACAATTCCTTCCTTGGAACACCCATAATCCATCGTAAACAGGTGTTGGGTGTGCTGGTTGTCCAGCAGAAAAAACCGCGCTTGTTTAGTGAAATGGAAGTCTCCTTCCTTGTTACCCTCGCAGCCCAGCTCGCGGTGATTGTTACTCACGCACAAACTCAAGGCCAATGGTTATTATCGAAACAGAGAACGGTCAGTGGTATTGCTGCTTCTTCTGGTGTCGCGATTGGTGAGTTTTGGTGGGATGATACTCAGCCCCAATTATCAGAAGTATACCCAGCATCGACGTTGGATGTTCAACGTGAGCAAGAGTGGTTAACGCTAGCGATTGAAAGTGCGTTAGCGGACTTTCGCAAGATGCGTAAAAAGCTCGACAGTGAGATTCATAAAGAGGCACTGGCGATCTTCGACTTGTTCACGCACTTACTTAATGATCCTATGTTACGAAAGGATCTCAAAGAACAAGTGCAAAAAGGGGATCGTGCAGATTGGGCTTTGCGTCAAGTTGTTGAAGCTTATTCGAACCGTTTTGCTCGTATGTCTGATGTCTATCTGCGTGAGAGGGCGCAAGACATTCGTGAATTGGGGCAGCGTCTGCTCTACTTCCTCTACAATACCGAGCACGATCAACAGAACATTGAAAAGCCGATCATCTTAGTGGTGCGAGAGCTCACCGCTTCTTTGCTAGCGACGTTACCAAAAGATAAATTGTTGGCTGTTGTCTCGTTAGAAGGGGCGGCAAACTCCCACGCGGCTATTTTGTCGCGCGCTCTCGGTATTCCTGCGATTGTTGGTATCAAGCTAAACCTAAAAGATATCAACGGTAAACGCGGGATTGTGGATGGCTACAGTGGCAAACTGTTCATCACGCCTAATCGTCAGGTACTGCGAGAATACAAAGCGTTAGCTAACGAAGAGCGTGAATTGGCCAATATGGTCAATGAAACGGTTTCAGAGCCTGCTTTTACTCAAGATGGACAGCGCATCGAATTGCTTCTCAACGCCGGATTAACTGGGGAAACCTCGGTTGCGATTAACCAAGGCGTTGATGGAATTGGCCTTTATCGCACTGAAATATCCTTCCTTATGCAGCACCGTTTCCCTTCGGAAGAAGAGCAGGTGCAGCTGTATAAAACGGTAATGGGGGCGTATCCCGATAAACGTGTGGTGATGCGTACATTGGATGTTGGTGGTGATAAGCCACTGCCTTATTTGCCAATTGAAGAAGACAATCCATTTTTAGGATGGCGCGGTATTCGCTTTACTCTTGACCATCCAGATATCTTTTTAATTCAGCTACGTTCGATGTTAAAAGCGGGGGCTGAACATCATAACTTAGCTATTATGTTGCCAATGATCTCTAACGCGAAAGAGTTGGATGATGCGTTAGGTCTTTTGCAGCAAGCCTATCAAGATGCGGCGTTGGCTGACCCTCGAGTGATAATGCCACCGGTTGGCATCATGCTTGAAGTTCCTTCAATGCTTTATTTGCTGCCTCGTATTGCAAGTAAGATCGATTTTGTTTCAGTTGGTACTAACGATTTGACACAATATTTATTGGCAGTAGATAGAAACAATACACGTGTATCTGATGTCTATGACTCTATGCATCCTTCCGTTATCATGGCGCTCAATCAAATTAAGCAGATCTGTCATGACAATGGCATACCTGCTTGTGTGTGTGGTGAATTAGCGGGTGATCCTATGGGAGCGTTGTTGCTAGCTGGGCTCGGATTTACGTCATTAAGTATGAATACGTCCAACGTGGCGAGGATCAAATACTTGCTACGTAATTCAGATCTCAATGATCTGAAAAAATTGGCGCAGCAAGCACTTCTGCAATCCTATGGTAAAGATATTTATAATATGATGCTGGCGCATTTTGAGGAAAAAGGCTTCTCAGGCTTTGTCCGCGCTGGCAAAAAATAGGAACAGAATGTGAATATAGAATTGATGGCTCTAATGTTGGTGTTAGGGTCATGTGTTGGTGTGCTTGCTGGTTTATTAGGCATAGGTGGTGGGCTGGTGGTTGTTCCTTCACTGCTGTTTTTACTCCCTTATGCCGATATTTCTTCGAATATTGTCATGCATTTGGCATTGGCAACCTCATTAGCCACTATCATAGTGACTTCCGCTTCTTCTGCGTTTAATCACTTTAAGTTAGGTAACGTCGATTTCTTTATTGTGAAATGGCTGATGCCTGGCGTGTTGATCGGTGGTTTTCTTGGCTCAACGATTGCCGAGTGGATTCCCAGCCAATATCTGCCTAAAGTGTTTGGTGTCATTGTGTTTGGACTGGCGATACAAATGTACCGTTCTATCCGTATCGAGACCTACCAACCTATGCCAAATGCTTGGATAACGGCCATCTGGGGAAGCGGTATCGGTATTCTTTCCAGTTTGGCAGGGATTGGGGGCGGTTCTCTATCGGTTCCATTTCTGAACAAACATGGTGTAGAAATGCGTAAAGCTGTGGGATGTTCGGCGGTCTGTGGCTTTGGTATTGCGATTTCAGGCATGGTGGGATTTATTCTGCACGGTATTAACGTGGAAGGTCTTCCTAAATACAGTGTTGGTTATGTCTATCTGCCAGCCTTGGTCGCGATCTCATGTACCTCAATACTGACCACAAAGTTTGGGGCTAAATTGGCAGTACGTTTGCCGTCAGCAGTGCTAAAGAGAGTGTTTTCCCTATTTCTGATGTGTGTTGCATCCACCATGATGATGCAATAATGGATACAGACTAACAAAAGAGAGCTTCATTTATGTCGCAAGACTATTTCCATTTTCCTGATTTCGATCCTGTGATCTTTTCTATTGGCCCTGTATCGGTGCGTTGGTACGGACTCATGTATCTCGTGGGATTCATGTTCGCTTTATGGCTGGCTAATCGCCGCGCTGATAAACCAGGTAGCGGTTGGACTCGTGAACAAGTCTCCGATTTGTTATTTGCCGGATTTTTAGGTGTGGTTATCGGTGGACGCATTGGGTATGTGTTGTTCTATAACCTTGGTCTGTTTTTAGATAACCCACTGTATCTTTTTGAAGTGTGGACTGGCGGTATGTCTTTCCATGGTGGTTTGCTTGGTGTGATTACAGCCATGTTCTGGTATGGGCGTAAACACAATCGATCATTCTTCAGTATTGCCGACTTTGTTGCGCCACTTGTGCCATTTGGCTTAGGTGCTGGTCGTATGGGTAACTTCATCAATGGTGAACTTTGGGGACGTCAAACAGATGTGCCTTGGGCGATGATTTTCCCAGGTGGTGGTCCAATTCCTCGCCATCCTTCACAACTGTATGAGTTTCTGCTGGAAGGGGTAGTGATGCTGTTGGTCTTGAACGTGTTTGTTCGCCGTTCTCGCCCACTTGGCTCAGTGTCTGGTCTCTTTTTGGTGCTTTATGGTATATTCCGCAGCTTCATTGAGTTTTTCCGTCAGCCAGATCCTCAGTTAGGGCTGTTTGATGGTGTCATCTCTATGGGACAAATACTCTCCATTCCGATGATTGTTATTGGCTTGGGATTGATTATTTGGTCTTATAAACGCGGTGTTTATAAAGATAACTCAGCAGAAAATAAGGGTTAAAAGTGAAACA